>CAIKAC010000027.1 GCA_903825305.1 uncultured Actinomycetes bacterium | reverse complement strand
ACCGGTGGAAGCAACACTTGCTTGTTGCAGTAATCGTAGGTGCTCGTCGAATGCCTCCGCTGGTGTCTTCCATCCAAGAACCTTTCTCGGTCTGGTATTGAGTGCGTGAGCGACTGCTTCGAGGTCTTGAGCCGACCACACAGTGCTCTTGGCTACATGACGCCGGTTGAATTCGCTACTAAGTGGCAGGAAGAAAACCCAGTGCTTCTCTCACAAGAGGTGGACCAATGAATGGGGTCCGGACAGGGCAGTTGGATCACCTTCATCACGGTGCTCTTTGGTGCGCGGGCCCTGTGGCGCCGACGCTCCTGGAACCGGTTAGGCAACGGCCCTCGAAACTAGCGGTAAGCCGCCCCTACGCGCACGGAACTCATGCCAAGTGCGTGGGGAAGCGAGTCTGAAAAGACCTAGGTGAATCAATCACGGAACAGCAAGAGACGAAATGTACGACCCGATGTCATTACGGCCCAAGTTCGTGCTAGCATAGCCTTGTTAAACAAAACTTAAGGAATTTTTGTTTACGCTAGGCCGTTGCGCATCGTACGCAATAGTTCGCTTTGAAGCGAATCGGTACTGGTGACAATGTCGATCAGTACGTCTACTTTCTGTTTTCAGGCATTCAGCCCAAACATTGAAGATTCAATCTCCGTGCGAAATGCGGCGGCAGTGTCTCTACATGGCACAGACATGAAGTTTCCGCTCATCACTCACGAAGAAAGACAACACCATGAAACGATTTATCGGACGGAAGCGGATCGCCGCTTCTTCAATATTTTCACTCCTCATCATTGGAGGTGGGGTGGCGTATGCATACTTCAGCACAACGGGTCAGGGCGGAGGTAGTACGCCAGTCGGTTCAGACACACCCCTTGTTATCACGCAGATTCCCCCCGGGAGCACGATTGGTGATGCATCGTTTGGCGAAGTGTTGCTGGTACCCGGTGGGCCAGCGCAGCGCCTGGCAATATCAATCAGCAATCCAGCGCTGGGAGACGAAGCGGTTCATGCCGTCACGGTGAGTGTAGCAACGGCATCTCCGGGTGCAGTGGCGACATACAACTTGGCTCACGAAAGTCCGGCGTTGCAAGCAGGAACGAGTGATGCCACATCGAGTGGTATTCCGATTCCGGGTTGTCTGGCTAGCTGGTTCAGTGTGACGAATTGGAGCCCGTCAAGTGGCGACCTCGTTATCAGCGGTAGCGGAACCATAACGATTGGCAATGACTCAAATGGTTCACCTGACGCCACCAGCACCCTCTCGGTTGCATTGGCTTCGGAGGGCATACTCCAAGACTCTTGCAAAGACGCGCTCATCGATTTGAAGTTTGCGTCCAACTAGAGAGAACCACGAGCAACATGCGAATTCTTTAGTGGCGATTATGTCACTGCTGGCGTAGCTGAAGCTGCTGAAAAATTCGTAACCTCTCCATCGCTCCCACGGCGAGAGCGATGGAGAGACTCGTGCGGCGAGGAGATCAAGGACAAATTGGTGGGTCGGGTTTTTAAGTTACCTATGGTGCGAGCATGGCGCGTCAGCGGAGTACTGCTCGGAATTGTAAGTCTCACACCGGGAGTAGCCTTCGCCTCCTTCTCGTCAACCAGCAGCGGCGAGGGCACGGCGAGGCTGGGAACAGATTTCTCTCTGACCAGGGCAGTTGATCAATTAACCACTGAGGCAATCTTGGAAGCGCTTGTGAGCTATTCAACGCTTGCTACGGCGATAACCCAGACATCCTCAACTATGGATGGCATTAGTGGCCTCAACGCGCTCGAAAATCCCTCGGGAGAACAATCATCCAGTGCCTCAGCGCTGCTAGCCGTTCTTCAAGCGTCCTATAACAAGATGATGGCCCTGCCAAGTAACGCCTTGATCTCCGGAGACATCAATGGGTTGACGCTCGCTCCAGGGGTTTACTTTGATGGCGGGGCTCTCAATATGGCGGCCAGTGGAGTCCTGACGTTGGACGGACATGGTGACCCCACATCGCTCTTTGTTTTCCAGGTGACTGGTTCGATTGGAATCGGCGCGGGCTCACTCGTCAAACTCGTAAACGGGGCGCAAGCTAACAATGTCTACTGGATCTCAACCGGTGCCTTCGGTGGTGGTGCTGGCTCCGCGCTCGCCGGCAATGTGATTGCCAACGGGGCGGCCGATCCTGGGGCGGGCTCAGATTTTGTGGGTCGAATATTGACACTCGCCGCGTTGACGCTGACCAGTGTCACGATTACAACGCCAGTGCCGAGTTGACGTGCCTCAGAACTTCGCGGACGTCCGGCGAACTAGTTGAATCGCGACTCGTTGCGCGAGTTGTCCGGACCCCAACGAGAAACGCCAACTGAACGGCAACCGACCACACCGATCCGAACGCATTGCGTAGAAGGTGCCCCATGTGGTGCTCGGCGACGGTGGCGGCACTCAGGTAGAGCGTATAACTAAGTAGTCGACCGAGTAAGAACACCGCCGTCAGCGGCCGCAAACGAAGTTCCATCAGCCCGGCCGCAACAAAGAGCTGCGCCGAAGGAAGAGGCGAGACAACAAAGAGAGCAAGGAGTGCGAAGCCTCCAGCGCGTCGGTGCTGGAGCAACGAACGCGCAGCCTCGAGATTGCTTCGCAAGCGCTGCGGCAATCGGCCATT
>CAIKAC010000026.1 GCA_903825305.1 uncultured Actinomycetes bacterium | reverse complement strand
TTTGGGGATTTGGCCAGAGCAACCTCGGGCGATGCAGCCCACCGGTAGCATCCAAGCATGGCCGAGACCGATTCACCGATGACCAGCGCGAACGATTCCTTTGTTTCGCTCTACCGGCGCTACCGGCCCGGCACCTTCGAAGAGTTGCGCGGCCAAGACCATGTCGTGCGCGCGCTTCGAAGTGCAGTCCGTGACAATCACGTTGGTCATGCATATCTCTTTAGCGGTCCCCGTGGAACCGGCAAGACCTCCACCGCTCGTATTTTGGCGAAGGCGTTGAACTGTCTTGCTGTGGTTGATGGCGAACCCTGCGGAGTGTGCGCCAGTTGCGTTGCCATCACTCAAGGCAATTCAATGGATGTCATTGAACTCGACGCTGCATCCAACAACGGTGTGGAAGCGATGCGAGATTTGATCAGTCATGCAGCCCTCGGCTCACCTGGCCGGCAAAAGGTCTACATCGTCGACGAAGTCCACATGCTCACCACGGGGGCAGAAAACGCGCTACTCAAGACCCTTGAAGAGCCGCCCCCTCACGTGATTTTTGTGCTCGCCACCACCGACCCTCAAAAGGTGGCCCCCACTATTCGGAGTCGAACCCAACACTTGGAGTTCCGCTTGCTCAGCGGTGAGGTGCTCGAAGGCTTGCTCCAAGACGTCAAGACCGCGGCTGGCCTCAGTGTTGACGAAGCCGCCCTCGGCATGGCTGTGCGGCGGGGTCATGGATCAGCTCGCGATGCCTTGAGTGCCCTCGACCAAGTTGTGGCCTCGGGCGATAGCGGTGACGTTCGTCCGAGTTTGGTCGACGTCATTGAGGGAATGGTCGCAGAAGACGCTGCTGCCTGCCTCGTGGCTGTGGTGAGGCTCTACGAAGCAGGGTGGACTCCTGCGCAATTGGCGGTTGATCTTGCCGATGATCTCCGCCAAGCGTTCTTGCTCAGCATCGAACCAACCTTGGCCGAAGTGGTCGGGGCTGATCGAGAACGACTGAGTGAGCAAGTAGGACGATTGGGTCGTCCACGCTGCGTGCGCGCCCTTGAGTTGATCGGTCGCGCCCAAGTGGACATGCGAGATGCTCCTGATCCTCAGATCATTTTGGAAGTGGCCATTTTGCGTGCCGCTCGAAGTGATTTGGATGTTGACGTTGCCGCGTTGGCCGAACGAATTAACCGACTTGAGCGTCGAATTACCGAGTTGGCACAAGCGCCAGCTCCGTCGGCGCCAGCCTCGGTTGCCGAAGTCCGGCAACGTCGCGCCACCGCCGGCGAGGGACCTGGCTCCTATGCCCCGAGTCGGGCTAAGTCCCAGCGACCGACTCCGGCCTCGGCGCCAGAGAAGGCGAGCACTAAGCATGACGCCCCGGAAGTCCAAGAAGGGGAGCCAGCAGCACAAGTCCCAGATCCGAAGCCGACCATTGGGTCGCATGAGGTCACCAAAGAGGAGTTTGCTAAAGCTTGGGAGACCATCATTGGTCAGCTCAAATCAGGCCTCGACCGGGCCATGTACAAGTCAGGTGTCATCATCGGCGTCACCGAGGGCACGGTGCACATTGGGGTGAGTACCGAGACCCACAAGAACAAGTGCCTCGAAAGCCGAGAAGCAGTAGAAGCCGCAATTGCGTCCGTGCTTGGCGCTGCGCTTCGGGTGGAAATTGAAGTCACTTCGTCAAAGCCAAGCACCGCGCCTGCGCGAACTGCCGCCCCGGTGGTGGAGGAGCCAGAAGAGGTCATTGATCTCGATGACCTCGTCGAAGCACCTCCCAAAGTGATTGAGACCTTGGCTGAGAGCCGACTCTTGGAAGCCTTTCCGGGCGCTGTTGAAGAGGACGCGTAGGTGTACACACCAAGTCTGCGTCGCCTCATCGACGAATTGGGCCGCATGCCAGGCGTCGGGCCAAAGTCTGCCCAACGTGTGGCGTTCTACATTTTGCGAGAGCCCGAGGAAGATGCGCGCCGCTTGGCCGATGCCATTCTCGAGGTGAAAGAAAAGACGTCGCTGTGTGAGGTGTGTTTCAACATCGCAGAAACTGGCTCGCTCTGTCCCATTTGCGCAGATGCCCGACGATTGACCGATGCGTTGTGTGTGGTGGAAGACCCCCGCGACGTGGTGGCCATGGAGCGCGCCGCAGCCTTTCATGGTCGATACCACGTTCTCCATGGAGCGCTCAATCCCTTGGAAGGTGTGGGGCCGGAGAACTTGCGCATCTCGGAGTTACTCGCTCGCATTGATGGAGAAGGCATTCACGAAGTCATCGTGTGCACCAACCCCAACTTGGAAGGCGAAGCGACGGGTATGTACCTCGCTCGGCTCTTAGGGCCTCTCGGGGTGAAGGTAACGAGAATTGCGAGTGGGCTTCCCGTTGGGGGAGACCTCGAATACGCCGATGAGTTGACCTTGGGCCGAGCGTTTGAGGGCCGGCAACAAATTTCAACGAATAGCTAAGGCGTTACGCGAAGCGAATAACGCCCAAGGTGCCAATGGCCAAGCAGTAGATCGCGAAAGGCCACAAGGTTCTGGTTTCGAACCATCTCACCAAAAATTTGACCGAGAGAAATGCAGCAACACCAGCGAAGATGGCCCCGACGAGGCACTGCAGGCGAACGCCGTTGCCGTTAGGTCCGAGCAAGTCGGGAATCTTGTAGAGGCCGGCGAGCAAGATCACGGGCGTCGCCAAGAGAAAGCTGAATTGAGCGGCATCTTCGTGATCGAGACCTGAACTAATACCTGCCACCATCGTCACACCCGAGCGACTGATCCCGGCAAAGAGCGCGAGAATCTGGGCACTGCCAATGGCGACACCTCGCAGCAAGGGAAGATCCGCAAGTCGACGGAATCCTGAGGAGGCTCCGCGACGATGCCGGCCCTTGGTCTCTTTCGCGGCAGCGAGTGATCGACGGCGAAGGATTTCTCCACCGGCCAAAATAAACCCGTTAATGATGAGGAAAATCGCCGCTGACAGCGGCTTGGCGAACTGGACGCGCAGTTTGTGTTCAAACGCTAAGCCGACAATGCCAACAGGAATCGTTCCCAAGATGATCAGCCACGCCAAGCGCTCCATGGGTGTCTTGATCTGTCGATCCCGCACCGAGGTGATGAACCCGCCGGTGAGGCGCCCCCAGGTTCGGCGGTAGTAGATGAGGAGTGCTACCGCCGTACCAAGGTGCAAACCAACGAGAAAGGCGAGGAAGAATGATTCGGATTTCGTCTGAGAACTCACCAAGTTGGTCCAGCCCAAGAGTGCCGGGATCAGCACACCGTGTCCCAAACTCGAAATCGGGAAAAGTTCAGTGACGCCTTGCAAGATGCCCATGATGATGGCTTGAAGGTAACTCACGACGGTCCGTCCTCTCAGGTGTCGTTCATTGACGACAGCTCCACGCTAGGTCAGGCGGTAACAACCGCTGCGATGCTTAGGGGAGAATAAGTACATGGCTCGAGAACTGTGGATCATGAGACATGCTCAAGCAATGCCTGAAGTTCGTGGCGGTCGCGACATTGATCGCCCGTTAAGTGATCACGGGCACGTTCAGGCCCGTTGGATGGCTGAGCATGTACCAAGCATCCACGTCGGTGCATTTCCATCGTGGGTATTGCATTCTTCGGCGCTTCGCACCACCCAAACCGCTGAGGTGACCTTTGCCGATGCCACCTTGATCCCTGAGTCATCACTGTATGAAGCTGGAGTGGATGGTTGCTTGAGCGTCATACAAGAACAAGCAGCCGACCAGGATCTCGTCGCACTCGTTGGTCACAATCCAACGGTCCACGCACTTGCAACCTGGCTGAGTGGCGATGAAGCAATTGCAGCATCTCCATTTTCACCAGCGACGCTCGTGATTCTTGAGTTTGAAGGATCATCGTGGTCGACACTTGGGCCGCGTAGTTGCGACGTCATCGCGATGGTGAGCGCTCCTGAGATCAGGTAAGCCACAAGCGCAGCATTCGTTCACCCTTGGGGTTGATAACGCTGGATTCGAACACGGCGCCACAACGCTCAGCCACGCCAAGGGACGCAAGGTTGTCGTCTCGAATGGTGATCAGCACTGGTGAGATGCCATGGCTCGCCAACAGTGCAATGCCTGCTTTCAAAATCTCGACTGCGTAGCCGCGTCTGCGAAATTCAGGCAACACGGCGTAGCCGAGGTGGCCACCAAAGTCTCGCAAGAAATCATTCAGTTCATAACGGACTGACAAGCGCCCAACAATGGTCCCATCGACGCAAGCCGCGAGAAAGGAACTGCGAACGCGATCTTCGGGAACGTCGCCTCGCTCATAAGCGGCCATCTTCCCGACCCAGGTTGAGAATGCTTGGCTGTCGTCATAGTCAAGAAGGAACGGCGCCGGTGATGTAGCGAGTGCTGCTTCACCGCGCAGGGCAACGGATTCGTCGGAGTCGCGAAATGCTCGAAGCTCGAGGGGTGACACGCAGGTAGTGCTGAGTTACCAGCTCCGCAAAACAGCGGCGTCACCTTGACCGCCGCCGCCACACAGGCCAACGGCTGCGATGCCACCGCCGCGGTTCTTGAGTTCATACAGCGCAGTCAGAGCAATTCGGTTACCCGAGGCACCGAGCGGGTGGCCGAGGGCAATGGCACCTCCATTGACGTTGACGCGCTGCTCGTCGATGCCGAGTTCATCAATGGAAGCGAGACCTACGGTTGCGAAGGCCTCGTTGATTTCCACGATGTCGAGGTCTTGAACCGAAATACCTGCTTTGGCGCATGCCGCCAAGATGGCTTGGGATGGTTGATTCAGCAGTGAGGTGTCGGGTCCAGCAACTTGGCCAAAGCCAAGCAACTCACCCAAAGGCTCAAGGCCAAGCTCGGCGGCCTTGGCTTTGGACATCATGATGACCGCGGAGGCGCCATCAGAAATTTGCGATGCATTGCCCGCCGTAATCGTCCCCTCTGTATCGAAGGCGGGGCGAAGGCCAGCAAGAGATTCCATCGTGGTCTGGGCACGAACACCTTCGTCGGTGTCGACAACGATTGGATCACTCTTGCGCTGAGGAATGCTGACGGGCGCAATTTCTTGAGCGAAGCGTCCTGAAGCAATGGCCGCTGCCGCCTTGGCGTGGCTGTTGGCCGCCATAGCGTCTTGGCGCTCGCGCGTAATCCCCTTGGTCTTGTTGTACTTCTCGGTGGCCTCACCCATGCCGAGGCCTTCGATGCCACAGGTCAGACCGTCGTACATGATGGCGTCCACGAGAGGTGCGTCGCCCAAGCGGAAGCCGTTGCGTGCCCCGAGCAACATGTGAGGAGCCTGACTCATGGACTCCATGCCTCCGGCGACCACGATGTCGGCGTCGCCGGCGTTAATCATGAGGTCAGCAAGGTAGATGGTGCTCAAGCCTGACAGGCAGACTTTGTTAATGGTGTTGGCCGGCGTCGAAAGAGGAATACCTGCTCGCACCGCTGCTTGGCGGGCGGTCAGGTGACGGGTGCCCGCTTGAATGACGTGTCCCATAAGCACATGGTCAACTTGTTCGGGGCTAATGCCAGCTCGCCGAAGCGCTTCAGTAATGGCGATGCCGCCAAGGTCCACTGCAGCCAAAGACGACAGAGCGCCTGAGAGTTTGCCAATGGGGGTGCGAGCTCCAGCGACGATGACGGTTCCGGCCATGAGATGCTCCTGACATAACAAGTCCAGCACGCGCTGGCGTCTCTGAATCTAGTGGGCACGAGCCATAGCCTGCATTTTTAGCAACCAAGCTGTGAGCGGTACGCTTCGATTCAACGCTCACACACTTACTCATCGGGAGATGGAGACCATGACGCAGGACCTGTTGACAGAAATCGATCACGTTGCCATCGCCGTCAACGACCTTGAAGCTGCCATTGCATGGTACCAAGAAGCCTTTGGCGCCACCGTTGATCACCGAGAACGTGTGGAGTCAGACGGCGTTGAAGAGGCACTGCTGAAAGTGGCCGATTCATACATTCAGTTGCTCACTCCCACCAATGACAGCTCTCCAGTCGCTAAATACCTCGCCACCAAGGGTGAGGGTCTGCACCACATTGGCTACCGAGTGGCCAACTGTGCAGAAGCCCTCGAGTCGATTAAGGCCATGGGTGGCCGCGTCATCGACGAAGCACCCCGCCCGGGGTCGCGAGGCACCACGGTCGCCTTCGTACACCCCAAGACTTCCTTTTCAACGCTGATTGAACTCGTCCAGGAGTAATTCCTGCCGCTGGGGTGGTAACTGACCAAGGGTCAGTAAAACCACACGAGGTGGCCATGGTGAAGCACTAGCGTGGAGAACCATGGACACGCCGATGAAGCAAAAACTCGCCGACCTCGCTGAGCGTCGCCGCCAAGCATTAAACGCGGGAAGCGAAAAGGCCGTTAAGCGCCAACACGACAAGGGCAAGATGACTGCGCGTGAGCGCATCGACTACCTGATGGACGAGGGCAGCTTCACCGAGCTCGACATGCTTGCTCGCCACCGAGCCGATGGCATGGGCCTCGAAGAGAACCGCCCCTACACCGACGGCGTGATCACGGGCTTTGGAACCATCGACGGCCGCAAGGTCTGTGTGTTTAGCCAAGACTTCACCGTCTTTGGTGGTGCTCTCGGTGAGGTGTTCGCCGAGAAGATTCACAAGGTCATGGACTTGGCCCAGAACCTCGGGGTGCCGATCATTGGTCTGGCTGACGGTGCTGGTGCTCGTATTCAAGAAGGTGTGGTGGCGCTGAACTCTTACGGTGGCATCTTCCGCCGCAATGCCCTGAGCTCCGGCGTCATTCCGCAAATCTCTGTCATTCTCGGACCATGTGCTGGCGGTGCGGTGTACTCACCAGCCATGACGGACTTCATTTTCATGGTCGACCAGACCAGTCACATGTTCATCACGGGACCTGATGTGGTCAAGACCGTAACGGGCGAAGACGTCACGTTGGAAGAACTTGGTGGCGCCATGGCGCACGCAGCCAAGTCGGGTGCCTGTCACTTCGTGGCCCCTGACGAAAAGTCATGCCTTGACGACGTGAAGTACCTCTTGTCCTTCCTTCCCTCTAACAACATGGAAGAGCCACCTCGCATCGCCTGCGACGACGATTTGGAGCGGCTCTGCCCCGAATTGTCTGAGATGATTCCGGCTAGTCCCAACCAGCCCTACGACATGCGGGTTGTGATTCGCGACGTCGTCGACGACGGTGAATACTTCGAAGTCCACGCGGCATTCGCACCATCCATCACGGTTGGCTTCGCTCGCGTGGGTGGCCGACCCGTTGGCATCGTGGCTAATCAGCCCATGGTGCTCGCCGGCGTGCTCGACATTGAAAGTTCACAAAAAGGCGCACGCTTTGTTCGCATGTGTGACGCCTTTAACGTGCCGATTGTCACCTTCGTTGACGTTCCTGGCTTCTTGCCTGGCACCGACCAAGAGTACGGCGGCATCATTCGCCACGGTGCCAAGTTGCTCTACGCATTCTGCGAAGCAACCGTGCCGCGCTTGAGCATCATTACGCGAAAGGCCTACGGCGGCGCTTATGTCGTGATGAACTCGAAGTCCATTGGTGCTGACCTGTCCTACGCATGGCCAACTGCAGAGCTTGCGGTGATGGGACCTCAAGGCGCAGTTGAGATTGTGTACCGCAGCGAACTCGCGAGCCATGAGAACCCGACGGAGCGTCGTCAAGAACTCATCAATGAGTACTCCGAGCGCTACTCCAACCCATACATTGCGGCCGAGCGTGGCTACATTGACGACGTGATTGACCCGGCTGAAACACGCAAAATTCTCACGCGCAGCCTCGAGATGATCTCGACGAAGCGCGAAGAGTTGCCCAAGCGCAAGCACGGGAATATGCCGCTGTGAGCGAGCAGCACCTTACGCTGGCGCCACGTCCTGAGCCTGACGGGGAAATCATTGCGGTTATCACCGCTGCTGCAGAACAACTGCTGCGTCCAGCCGTCGTGGTCGAATCGTCTCATGACCGAATTAACGCGTGGCGATATTCGGGTCGATGGTTTGCACCCCACCAGGTGCAGCGTCGTATCCGGCCGTATTAACTACGAAGCGCTTCGACGCTGCTCGGCGAGATCCACGAGGTCGTCCATAATTTCGGCGAGTTCGTAGTCTTTGGGTGTGTACACCGCGGCCACACCTTGGGCTTTGAGAATCGCAGCGTCTTCTGGGGGAATGATGCCCCCAACCGTCACCAGTGCATCAACGCCCGCATCGGCGAGTTGATGGAGCACTTCAGGCACGAGCGCCAAGTGGCTTCCGGACAAAATCGAGAGGCCGATCACGTCAACGTCTTCGTCGCGAGCGGCCGCCACGATTTGTGCCGGGGTCAAGCGAATGCCTTGGTAGACGACCTCAAAGCCAGCATCGCGAGCCGCCACGGCGATTTGTTCGGCGCCATTGGAGTGACCGTCAAGACCGGGCTTAGCCACCAGCAAGCGAGGCCGCGAACCCGTGGCGTGCTCCATGGCTTTCGTACGCTCGGCCACGCGGGCCATGGAGGCCCCACGGGCCCCGATGCCCCCGGTGACCCCCGTTGGGGCTCGGTATTCACCAAAGACCTCACGCAGGGCACTGGCCCACTCTCCGCCCGTTCCACCGGCATGGGCCAGCGCAATAGAGGCGGTCATGATGTTGTCTGACGGATCGCTGCTTTGGGCAACTCGCTTGAGTTCTTCCAAGGCTTCATCAACGAGCTGCTGATTTCGCTGAGCTCGCCAGGCCACAATTTCTTGTCTCGCGGCCGTCTCCACCTCGGGGTCAACCTTCATGATGGCGTCGAGGCCACCCTCGTCAACGAGCGGTGATTCGGCCGTCTCGGTGAAGGTGTTCACGCCGATCACCATCTGTTCACCAGATTCAATGCGCTTGACGCGTTCGGCTTGGCTTCGCACCAATCGAGCCTTGAGCTCGTCAATGGCTTCAAACGCGCCACCCATTGCCAACACTTCTTCGAGTTCTTCTCTCGCCGCCTCCATGAGCTCGTTGGTTTTGGCTTCCATGACGTAACTGCCGTCGAAGAGATCGTCGTATTCAAGCAGGTCGGTTTCAAAGGCCAACACTTGTTGAATGCGCAAACTCCACTGCTGATCCCAAGGCCGGGGGAGTCCCAGTGCTTCATTCCATGCGGGCAGCTGAAGCGCGCGAGCGCGAGCGTTCTTAGACAAGGTGACGCCGAGTGCCTCTAAGACGATGCGCTGCACATTGTTTTCGGGCTGCTGTTCGGTTAATCCGAGAGAGTTGACTTGCACGCCGTAGCGGAAGCGGCGTTTTGCAGGGTCGGTGACACCCCAGCGTGTTACGCAGATCTCGTCCCACATCTTGGTGAAAGCTCGCATCTTGGCCGTCTCTTCCACGAAGCGAATACCGGCATTCACGAAGAAACTGATACGCCCCACGACGTCGGGGATCTCTGACGCATCAACCTTGCCCGAATCGCGGACAGCATCAACGATGGAAATAGCAGTCGCTAAGGCATAGGCCAGCTCTTGAACCGTCGTAGCGCCGGCTTCTTGCAAGTGATAACTGCACACATTGATGGGGTTCCACTTGGGAGCGTGGCGCACGGTATAGGCAATGGTGTCAACCGTGAGGCGAAGCGATGGCTGGGGGCCAAAGATGAAGGTTCCTCGAGAGAGGTATTCCTTGATGATGTCGTTCTGCGTAGTGCCTGTCAGCACGGCCGGGTCGACATTGTGGTTCTGGGCGTTGGCGATGTAGAGCGCGAGCATCCACGCGGCGGGCGCGTTAATCGTCATCGAGGTGTTCATCTTGTCGACGGGGATGCCGTCAAGGAGCTCAGCCATATGGCCAAGGTGGGCGACGGGCACACCAACTTTGCCGACCTCCCCGGAAGCTTCCGTGGCGTCGGGGTCGTAGCCCGTTTGCGTAGGCAGGTCAAAGGCAATGGACAAGCCCGTTTGGCCCTTGGCCAAGTTGGTGCGATAGAGCTCGTTAGAAGCCTTAGCCGTGGAGTGCCCCGAATAGGTTCGCATTACCCAGGGTTTTGCGCGCTTGGACTCACTCATCTCTCGGCTCCTCATGCAGGGAATAGATCGGTCTCCACCCTAGTGAATGCCGTGAGGCGCGCTTTGAGGGCGTTAGCCGTATGTGTAGAAGCCTTGGCCGGTCTTGCGGCCAAGGAGGCCCGCTGAGACCATACGGCGCAAGCGCGGCGAGGCCGCATATTGCGGATGTTTGTGTTCCGCATAGAGCGCATCCATGATGGCCAAGCTGGTGTCGAGGCCAACGAGATCCAAGAGGGCAAAGGGCCCCATGGGAAAGCCACAACCCCCCTTCATCGCAGAATCAATGGCTTCTTTGGAGGCCACACCATTGTCATGGAGCTTGATGGCTTCGTTGAGGTAGGGAAAGAGCAATGCATTGACAATGAAGCCCGCTTGGTCTTTAACCACGACGGGGTCTTTGCCAAGGGAGCGAGCAAGCGCCACCACCGTGTCGATGACGTCTTCGTCCGTAGTGATGGCCGGGACCACTTCTACGGTTGCCATAAGGGGGGCAGGGTTGAAAAAATGCATGCCGATGAATCGCTGTGGCCTCTTTGACGCCACAGCCAAATCAATAATGGGCAAAGTCGAAGTGTTGGACGCGATGATGGCATCGTCGGACAGGAAGTCACTGAGTTCGCTGAGCAGATCATGCTTCGTGGCAGCGTGCTCAATGATGGATTCAATGACGAGCTTGCATTGGCCTAAGTCTGACAACTCGGTCGTGAAGGTAATGGCGTCACGACGCTGCTTGGCTTGGGTTTCGGTAATTTTTTCCTTGGCCACCAAACGGGCCAAGTTCGCTTCGATACGAGCCATGGCGTCATCGCCTGAAGCTTGCGACCTACTTCGCATAATGACTGCATGGTCGTGGCTCACGAGCAATTCCACGATGCCCGTAGCCATAATCCCAGAACCCAAAATTCCAATGGTGATTGTCATTGCTTCACATTACTAAACGGTAACTTGTCCTGCTGACCTAGGGTCAAGGTTCATGGCTTTGCCCCCGTCTCGACGTCACTCCCTAGTATTGGCTGCAACGAGTTCAGCGGCGAAACGCGTACTCAGCGCCATGGCCTCCACCTACGACGTGGCGGTGGTTGTGGCTACGGCCGCAGCCTTTGTAGGGGTGCAGGGCGCCGTTGATGAGTCCCATCAAGCCCTCGAGGGAATTGCCGAGCGATTCGAGGACGTGGTGGCGACCTCGCGCCACGATTGGAATGCCCAGGAGTGGCCTGAGTCGGCTTCCGTGCTGTGGCTATGTCAGGGTTCGGGCTTGCACCTCAAGAGTGTTGTCCACGATGCAGCGGCGTTCGAAGCGCTCGCTCCAGAACTCGTGGTGGCCATCGGAGAATCAGCCATGGCCATCAGCGATCCCATGGTGGATCCTCGAGGAGGAGCGCCAACCCTTGGGCTCGGACTCGAGCGAAGCTTCAGCGTGCTGTGCGGAGAAGCTGTCGCTCACGCGCAGCGGACGCGAGAACTCCTTGCGCCACACCAAGGGCTCGTCGCTCTTGGGGACGATGGATGGCTCCTCGTCCAAGGTGAGCAGGTGACGAGCGAAAACGCTCGGTGGATTGGCGATGTCCCCGAAGGGCTGAGCTTGCGCTAGTCAGCCGACTCGGTGATGGTGATGGCGTTGATGATCACCGGCTTCGTTGGCGCACCGCTGCGGCTTCCCAGTGCATTGATGGTTTCTACTACCTCGCCACCCTTGACGACTTCACCGAAGTGGGCGTAGAGAGGAGGGAGGCGAACGCCATCGCTGCCCGAAATCACGAAGAACTGACTCCCGTTGGTGTTGGGCCCAGCATTCGCCATGGCAAGTGACCCAATGGAGTAGCTACCCGCTTGCGGGAGCTCGTCGGCAAAGCGGTACCCGGGTCCACCGGTGCCGTTGCCAATAGGGCAGCCGCCCTGAAGCACGAAGCCGGGAATGATGCGGTGGAAGGTCAGGCCGTCGTAGTAGTGATAGCGAGCCAAGAACACAAAGCTGTTGACCGTACGGGGAGCCTTGATGGCATCCAGGGCGACCACCATGGTGCCCTCTGACGTGTCAATGGTCGCCGTGTAGCGGTGGGTGACATCAATGCACATCGGTGGTTCCTGTGCGAATTGGGTCTGGCGAGGTGACGATCCGTCAACGTTGGGACATTCGATGGTCATGATGTGGTCTTTCGTTAGTTCGAGGAGATGGTGACTTTGAGCATGCGGTGATAGACCGCAGGCGGCGAGCCATTATTGGCTTGAGTTCCGCCCTGGGCGGCGATCGCTTGAAGCACGTTCATGCCTGAGGTGACTTGCCCGAAGGTCGAATATTGATTCGGCAGGCTTTCTCCCTCGGCACCCGTGACGATAAAGAACTGACTTCCGCCCGTGTGTGGCTGGCCCGTATTGGCCATGGCCACTGCGCCAATGGCGTACTGCGGCGTTGCCTTGGCTGGGTATTCGTCAGCAATGGTGTAACCAGGCCCACCCATGCCGGTGCCTTGAGGGTCGCCAGTCTGGTTCATGAAGTTCGGGATGACGCGGTGGAAGATCACGCAGTTGTAGTAGCCGTGCTGCGCCAAGAACACGAAGTTATTCGTCGTAATCGGGGCAGTCTTGGCATCCAAGGTGATCGTGAATGCGCCGAGGTCAGTAACAACCTTGGCCGTGTAGGTCTTGGCCGTGTTGATCGTCATAGCCGGGGCTGAGCTCCATTGCATGGTGTTCGCGCGCGCAGTTGGACTTGAGGGGCAACCGGCGGCGACAGCAATCTTGTTTGCGGTGGCCTGAGCGGCTGCATCAGTGGAGTTCTGTCCCGACGTCGTCGGAGTGACGGCACTGGTCGTCGTGGTCGTGCTAGCAGATGAAGAAGAAGATTTGTGGGTGAAGAGATAAATCGAGCCCACCACCACAACCGCCACCACGGCGATGATCACGCCTTGACGGATGCTCTTCTTGCGCTTTGCTTGCTTTGCTTCACGGGCCAAACGCTCTTCGCGGGCGGCACGTTGACGTTCTCTCTTTTCGGTAGCCATTCGCGATACCTTAATGCCCCATCCGGAGGCATTTCACTCGGATCAGCCTGTCTTGTAGATTGGTCACCCATGGCTCTGATCGTTCAGAAGTTTGGTGGTACCTCAGTCGGCGACGCCGATCGAATTCGCGCTGTCGCTGACCATGTCGCACGCACTCGTCGAGCCGGCAACGACGTCGTGGTTGTTGTTTCGGCCATGGGCAAATCTACGGACAACCTGCTTCGCTTGGCTAACGATGTTTCCACCGTGATGCCTCCACGAGAACTCGACATGCTGCTCACCACGGGAGAGCGCATTTCCATGAGTTTGCTCTGCATGGCATTGGCTGACCTTGGGGTGGCAGCTGCCTCATTCACGGGCTCTCAAGCGGGAATCATCACGGACACCGATCACACCAAAGCCAAAATTCTCGAAATTCGACCTGATCGGCTCCGCAAGGCCATTGATGACGGTTTTGTGCCCGTCGTGGCCGGGTTTCAAGGGATGTCGACGGATCATGAAATTACGACCCTGGGCCGAGGTGGATCAGATGTCACCGCGGTAGCCCTCGCCGCTGGCCTTAAGGCCGATGTGTGCGAGATCTACACCGACGTCACGGGCGTGTTTACGGCAGACCCGCGCGTCGTGCCTGAAGCTCATCGCATTCCTCGGGTCAGTTTTGATGAAATGAGCGAGATGGCCGCCACGGGTGGGCGGGTACTCATGCTGCGCTCGGTTGAATTTGCAAGGAATCACGGAGTACCCCTTCACGTTCGCTCAAGTTTCACTTGGGAGCCGGGAACGTGGATTGTTGAGGAGGATGAAACCATGGAGCAAGCCATCGTCAGTGCGGTAACCCACGACACGTCAGAAGCGAAAGTCACGGTGTCGGGCGTGCCGGACCGCCCCGGGGTGGCAGCACGGTTGTTCCGGGCCTTGGCAGAAGAAGGGGTGAACGTGGACATGATTGTCCAAAACACCTCAGAAGATGGCAGTACGGACATCTCCTTCACGGTTCCTCAAGGCGATCTCGCGACCTCTGAAGCAACGGTGGAGAACCTCAAAGAAGCACTGGGCTTTGCTGGCGTAACCTCCGATCCTTCCATCGGTCGGGTCTCCATTGTCGGTGCTGGCATGAAGACCCACCCGGGCGTGACGGCCACCATGTTTGAAACCTTGGCAAGCAACGACATCAACATTGAGATGATTTCGACGTCGCCAATTTTAATTAGCTGCATCATCAACCAAGATCACGTGGAGCCCGCTGTCCAGCTTCTGCACGCCGCATTCGAGCTCTCGAAGTAGCGCACTCCTTGCCATGGGGTGAAGAAATCCCCCTAGTCTTGGTGCATGAGAATTGCTGTTGTAGGAGCCACCGGTCAAGCCGGAACCGTCATGCGCCAGATTCTGGAGCAGCGGAATTTTCCCCTTGATGATGTTCGTTTTTTCGCCTCTGCCCGCTCAGCAGGCACGACCCTTTCCTTTCGAGGCGCTGACATTGTCGTAGAGGACGCCGAAGGAGCTGACTTCTCCGGCATCGACATCGCACTGTCTGCCGCTGGTGCAACCTCTTCTCGTGTGCTCTCTCCGGCGATCGCCGCAGCAGGGGGCATCGTCGTCGATAACTCTTCGGCGTGGCGCAACGATGTCGAGGTTCCCCTCGTCGTTCCTGAGGTCAATCCTGAAGACCTTGATGTCATCCCTAAGGGCATTGTGGCGAACCCCAACTGCACGACCATGGTCGCCATGCCGGTGCTCAAGCCACTCCACGATGAGGCAGGCCTTACCGGCCTGATCGTTTCCACCTACCAAGCCGTATCGGGTGGTGGCCGAGAAGGTGTTGCCGAGTTGGCCAAGCAAATCAAAGAATCTGCAGATCGTGCGGAGTTGCTGGCTCTAGATGGATCGGCAGTACCCGTCAGTGCAGCGGTCAAGTTTCCGGCAACTATTGCCAATAACGTGCTCCCCATTGCGGGCAAACTGCTCGACGACGGTTCGCTCGAAACCGACGAAGAAGTGAAGTATCGCAATGAGAGCCGCAAGATCCTGCACATCCCTGGTCTGCCGGTTTCGTGCACCTGCGTTCGCGTCCCCGTATTCACGGGCCACTCAGCCGCGGTCACAGCTTCATTTGCTCGACCCTTGAGCCCAGAGCGAGCGATGGAACTGCTCAGTCACGCCCCAAGCGTGGTGCTCTCTGATTTGCCCACGCCCCTTGATGCCGCAGGTATTGACCCTTCACTTGTGGGACGGGTGCGTCGAGCCCAAGGTATCGAGAACGGACTCTCGATGTTCATTGTTGGAGACAACCTGCGCAAGGGCGCAGCGCTCAACGCCGTGCAGATCGCTGAAGTACTGCTTGAGAAGCGGTTCTAGTCAGCGCTGACCGAAGGGGGCTCAACGACTGAGCCGTCCATGCTTTCGAGCCAGCGAGCCAAGTTGACTGCGTGGTCGCCAAAGCGCTCATAAAAGCGCGCGATGAGCGAGAGTTCAATGGCCACCATGCGAGAAATTTTCTTTGAGGTCAACTCGCCAATCAGCGCAACGTGAATCTCATCGATTTCGTCATCAAGATCTTCAATGGCAGCGGCTTCACTCGTTGAGCGGTCGGCGATGATGTTGCCGGTGTGCATCCAAATGGACGCGCACACTTCACCCATCCGTTCAATTAAGCCACGGATGCGAGGGGTGAATTCGGTGTTGACGGTTCTCACTGCCCGACGAGCAATGTGTTCGGCAAGGTCACCGTTGCGCTCAATTTCTGGAACGAGGCGCAGCAAGGCGACGAGTTCACGTCGTTCTTGTGGGCTGTGTTGCTCGTCGATGATTTCGTTACTGATCGCGATAATGGCATTGCGAGCAAGTTCGTCAACGAGTTCGTCGCGCTCGATAATGAGTTTTGCCGTCGGTCGATCACCGGCAAGCAGTGATTGCGTCGCACCGGCGATCGCTTCGCCCACCAGCGCGAACATCTGAATCAAGATTTCATCGATGCGTTCGATGGCGACTCGGCTGGAATGCGCTGGGGTGACCGAGACCACCTGAGGCTCTATCGCTTGACTGGTATTGGATCGCCACTTCATCTCTTTAGCGTACCGGCGCTTGTGACCGGCCTTCTCACCATGCCCGCTTCGTGGCGGGACGAACAGCACAATTGGTGTCATAGCCGGGCCGTAGCTTGTCTGGTGGATTGCGAGAGCAAGGAGAGAACAGATGGCGATTGGGCTGCTCTTAGGGCTGGCAATAGGCATCGTTATGGGCGTCCTCGTGACCATGGTGATGAGGAGTCGACGTGATTCCACGGGGGCTATTGAACGAGCGCATCTCCAAGCTGAACGCGACGCAGCGCTGAGTGACGCTGAGCGCGAGCGAGCCCGACGCTTAGCCGAGCGAGAAGAGCTCGACGCAACCTTGGAATCGATCAAGAACGAAATCATCGTGAATTCGTCCCGACAGCTCGTCGATCTCGCCACCGAGCGATTTACTCAAGTGACCGAATCGGTAAAGCAGGATCTCAACGAGCGCGACGTGAAATTGTCTGGGGAACTGCGCCCCATTCAAACACTCCTCGATCAGTACAACGCCAATTTGCAAGACGTTGAACGCAAGCGCATCTCGGCCTATCAACAGGTGACGGAACAAATCGCCACCTTGCGCAGCAGCGAAGAAAGTTTGCAACGCGAAACTCGTGCGCTCGTCACCGCACTTCGCCAACCACACGTGCGCGGACGCTGGGGCGAAATGCAACTTCGTCGAGTAGTTGAAATTGCAGGCATGGTCGAGCATTGCGATTTTGTCGAGCAAGCCTCAGTTGGGGTTGATGGTGGGGTGCAGCGTCCCGACTTGCTGGTGACCTTGCCTAGTGACGGCATCATCGTCGTGGATGCGAAAGCACCCTTGGCTGCCTACCTTGACGTGACGGAGGCGGAGACTGAGCAAGTGCGTCGTGAGCACCTTGCCAACCATGCACGGCAGCTCAGCAATCACGTCAACGATCTCTCGAAGAAGGCTTACTGGGACCAATTCGCATCGACTCCAGACCTTGTGGTGTGTTTCGTGCCAGGTGAAGCCCTCATCCAAGCTGCATTTGAGGCCGATCCTGATTTGTTTGAGCGAGCCATGAAGCATCGAGTCTTACTTTGTGGACCAACGTCGCTCGTCGGTTTGTTGCTCACCATCAGTTTTGGCTGGCGTCAAGAAGCATTGGCGCAGAACGCGGAAACCATCAGAGGCTTAGGTCAAGAGATTTATGAGCGACTCGCCACCTTGGGTGGACACCTCGACAAATTGGGCCGTTCGATTGCCAAATCAGTCGATGCCTACAACGATGTGATCGGCGCTGCGGAAACCCGAGTGATGGTGACCGCACGACGCTTTGAAGCCCTTGGTGGTGCAAGTTCCGCAGGAAAAGACATTGCTCGAATCGCCCCTATTGACCAAGTGCCCCGAGGATTGAGCTCGGCAGAACTACTCTTCTCGGCGCAAGCAGAGCAGGATCTGAGACTCGTTGACCCGGATGAAGGTGCGGCTGGCTGACGCCACGGGGGATCAGCGAACTAGCCTGAGATTCTTATGGCAAGGCGAAGTCGAACCCGATCACGTACCCGACTGCGCTACGTACTGCTTGTCCTTGCCCTCGTGGTCTTGACGGCGCTCATCATTAGCGGACTCGTGAGTTCGGCTCGCTCGAATAAGGGTTACGTCACAGTCATGAACCATTCCGTAGCCGCGCAAGCCAATTCCATCTCGCTGGCCCAAGAACGAAATGGAGTGGCGCTGAGTTCGCTGATGGGTGAATTACATCTGCTCACTCGCGCACAAATCACCCGGGCTTTTGACGACTTGGTGTATCGAACCACGGTGGAAGCACAAGCGGCCTCGATCATGCCCGGTGTGGGTCCATCGCATGATGCGGGAACTCGCTATGCCCTCATCCAGACCGAACGTGCCCAAGGAGTTGCAAGCTTGCGTAAAGCGGTCGATGGATTGCTCGGCCTTCAGCCCTACCCTGTGGTGGGTGCTCCGCCATCAGCACAAGTCGTGATTGCGCCATTGAATCAGAGCCAAGCATCTGCCATAGGTGCATCAGGTGGCGCGTTGATCGAGCGTGCAGATAATCAAATGCGGTCACTACGGCTTGCCCTCGCCGCTAGTCCTGGACACGTCCATCTACACAACACCACCTTTGTGGCTGATCCCTCGATTTTCTCTGTGGCATCCATGGATGCCCTCTTTGCCCAACTACGGGCTACTGCGTCACTGGATCCGGTGATTTCGCCCGCGCTCGTCGGGGTTACCTTTACGCCAAGTCCCTTGCCGACCACGACCACGAGTGGCGTGGTGGCCTTAGGCCCAACTACCACCTTGAGCGCCACGGTCGTTGTGGCCAACCACGGCAATGCCCCAGCGCGTGGTGTCATCGTGACCATGAATGTCTCGCCAGCCTCAGCTCAAGGCCCCAGCAGTGCTCGAGCTACCGGATCCGTGGCACCTGCCAGTTCCGCTGCCCTCACAACCTCGACCTTGACAGTCGTGCCGGGAATGACCATTTCCGTGACGATTTCTGTGGTGACGCCGGGGGCAAGTGCCCCGATTAGTCGGACCTATCGGGTCTCCATTGCTCAGGCAACCCCCAGCCCGCCGACCACCGCAGCCGGCTGAAATAATTCCTGATTAGAGACCGCCAAAACGGCTCTAGCATGGTGGCCAGCGTTCCCCCGATCAGGCAGGAGGCCAGCCGAAGTGCCAGAGAGCATCACGATTATTGACAATCGCAGTGGAGAGAGTCGAGAGATTCCCATTGTTAACGGTGGTGTTGCCGCAAAGGAGTTCTCCTCGCTGCTACCTGGCCTGTGGTTTTACGACCCAGCACTGATGACCACCGCTGCATGTGAGTCAGCCATTACCTACCTCGACGGCGAAGCGGGGGAGCTGCGCTACCGGGGATACCCCATTGAGCAGCTTGCCGAACAGTCGACCTATTTGGAAGTTGCATACCTGCTCTTGAACGGCGAGTTGCCGACGCATGATCAGTTTGCAGCATGGGAACACGAAGTCACGTATCACACCTTCATCCACGAGAACGTTCGAAAGCGCTTCTTGGAAGGCTTCCACTACGACGCACACCCCATGGGCATGTTGGTCTCGGCGGTCGCGGCACTGTCAACCTTCTACCAAGATGCCAAGACCATTAATGATCCGGAGATTCTCCATCGCCAGATCGTTCGCCTTATCGCCAAGATGCCAACCTTGGCAGCGGCTGCACACCGATTCAGTGTGGGCATGCCCTTTGTGTATCCCGACAACTCCATGGACTTTTGCTCAAACTTCCTCTCCATGATGTGGCGAGTCGCCGAGCCGCGTTTTGAGCCCAACCCGGTGTTGACTCGCGCCCTCGATGTACTGTTCATCCTGCACGCTGATCACGAGCAAAACTGCGGCACCACGGCCATGCGCACCATCGCTTCGAGTCATGGTGACCCGTACTCGGCAACGGCTGCTGCCGCTGCGGCGCTCTATGGTCCACGTCACGGTGGTGCGAACGAAGCAGTGATTCGCATGCTCCAAGAAATTGGATCCATCGAAAACGTGCCGGCCTACATCGAAGAAGTCAAAGCTGGCCGTCGCGTTCTTCAAGGCTTTGGCCATCGTGTCTACAAGTCGTATGACCCACGGGCGCGCATCATTAAAAAGACGGCCGATGAGGTCTTTGCGGTTACGGGTAAGAATCCCTTGCTTGACATTGCGCTCAAGCTCGAGGAGATTGCGCTGAGCGAGGACTACTTCGTCTCGCGTCGTTTGTACCCGAACGTGGACTTCTACTCGGGTTTGATTTACCAGGCCATGGGCTTCCCGATGGAGATGTTCACGGTGCTGTTTGCCATTCCGCGTACCGCTGGATGGCTCGCACACTTCAAGGAGCTCCTGGAGCAAGACATGAAGATCACGCGTCCGCGCCAGCTCTACATCGGCGAGGGAACTCGAGACTTCGTGCCCATGTCGCAGCGCGCCTAATTAGCTCACGACGCGACAGAGTCCTTCTTGGACCATTGAGACGATCAGCGTGCCTGACGCGTCGAAGAGAAAGCCACGTGCAAGTCCCCGGCCCTGATGGGCAATCGGCGTGTCCATGTCGTAGAGCATCCACTCATCAATTTTTGGGGCATCGTGGAACCACATGCAGTGGTCAATGCTTGCCGCCATCATGTTGGCGTCGTTCCATCGCATGGGGTGCGGGCCAAAGATGGTGTCAACCAGTGACATGTCAGATGCAAAGGTCGTCACGCAGGCATGGACGAGGGGATCGTCAGGGAGTACCCCATCGGCCTTAATCCAGATTCGCTGTTCGGGGCCACGGGGCTCGCGACTCATGATGGTGGGCTCAGTGATGAAGCGCTGTTCAATGGGGTGAGGACGGTCAAAGACCCAGCCAAATTCCTCTCGGCGTGGTTCGATGAGCTCGAGAATGTTGGGCAGGCTTTCAGGAGCGGGTACATCAGGGGGAGTTGCACTGTGCTCGAGGCCGTGTTCGGGGTGGTGGAAAGAAGCCTCGAGGTTAAAAATGGCCCGACCGTGCTGAATGGCGACGACGCGTCGAGTGACGAAGGATTTTCCATCGCGAATGCGGTCGACTTCATAAAGAATGGGAATGGACGGGTCGCCGGGTAGCAAAAAGTAGCTGTGGAGGCTGTGGACGAGTCGATCTTCGACCGTGCGACCGGCAGCCATGAGTGCTTGGCCGGCGACGAGACCGCCGAAGGTGCGTTGGTGGGGAAGGCCCAGTCGGGGCTGCTGTCCTCTGAAAATATTGGTCTCAATGGCTTCGAGGTCGAGCCAGGAAAGCAGTTGGTCAAGGTCGCGACTCATGGTTCCATGGTGGCACGGCTGGCTCAGCCACGGCCAACCTTGACAGATCTTTCACAGAATCAGAGCCCCGATCTAGTGAAAAAAGGGCCTAGCATTGGCGCACCATGTCCCTTATCTCTGACGCACGCACGTGGGCACACTCCCATGAAGGGCGCAAACTCATCCGCTACACGCTCTCGTCGGTGATCTCGACTGGCGTGTCGTTTCTTTCTCTGCTTTTGATCTTTGGTGTGTTTCACCTCTGGGGCGAAGTCACCTCAACGGTGATCGCTAACTCGATCGCAACCGTTCCTTCGTACTATTTGAACCGCAGTTGGGCCTGGGGTAAATCTGGCAGGAGTCACCTCACTCGAGAGATCATTCCCTTTTGGTCCATGGCAGCATTGGGTATTTTCGTGTCCGTGTTCGGTGCATCGTTCGCCAAGCACTTAGGGAACGCTTGGCACCTGCACCACCTGGGTCAAACGGCTTTGGTGCTCGTGGCCAACATTTTGAGCTTCGGTATTTTCTGGGTTCTCAAACTCCTGCTCTTCAATCGTCTCTTCCACTTCGAACTGGAAGAGTTTGACGAGCACCTCACCCACGAAGAGGAACAAGAGCACATCGCTCCGCGCTGAGTCTGCGTTCGAGTTAGTCCCGGAAGTTAATGAACTGCAAGGGAATGCCGAGGTCCGATTCCTTGCAAGCCGTAATGATGGCTTGAAGGTCGTCTCGCTTCTTGCCCGTAACGCGCACTTGGTCGCCTTGGATTTGTGACTGCACGCCTTTGAGATTCAGTTCTTTAATCAGCTTGTTGATCTTCTTTGCTTCGTCTTGACCAATGCCCGCTTTGAGGCCGATGTGTTGCCGAGCGGCTCCCCGAGAAGCATCTTCAATGGTTTTGGGGTCGAGAACTTTGAGCGATACGTCACGGCGGACCAATTTCTCTTCGAGCACTTGGTAGAGGGCGCGCAGCCGGTCTTCGGTGGAAGAGCGAAGCACGAGTTCTTTCTCGCTGTAGTCAATGGTTGAGTCAGTGTTTTTGAAGTCGAAGCGAGTGGTGGCTTCGCGATTTGCTTGGTCCACGGCATTTCGGACTTCTTGGTGGTCGATCTCGGAGACAATGTCGAAACTGGGCATGCCTCGCATCGTAGTCAGGCGCGACGCCAAGGCAGCGGAGAGGGGACTAACATCTTCGACGGGTCAGTGCCCGAGTGGCCAAAGGGATCTGGCTGTAAACCAGACGGCTCAGCCTACGGGGGTTCAAATCCCTCCTGGCCCACCACGCAAGCCCCGCCGATATCTTCGGCGGGGCTTGCTTGCTCATTGGCCCCCTGTCGCCGAGGTCGAACCTTCATTACAATGTCGACATCTACGCCGAGTGGCTGGCTGATGGCGTCGAGGTCGCCACATATGGATACTGATCAAGCTTCAACCGAGCGGTGGCCCCACGTGTGGGCACGCTTGCGCGTGTGGCGTGATCGATTGGCCCCTGTAGGCGCAAACCTCAACGAGTGGCGTAGCCAAGTCGTGGAACGGGTTCGGCCCGTGCAGGTGGTTGATGATGAGTATGACGGTGCGGACCACTGGCGGTGGCTGTGGCGACCTGCGATCACGGGTTTCTTGGCCTTGGTGTCGATTGCGATCGGTGGGTCCTTCACGAACTCGCCGTTCAAGTTGAACATTCCCGGCACGTGGTTTTTTGGCGTGCCGGCAACACCGAACTATGGGCCCACCAACGAAGCGGAACTGCTGATCAGTTTGGTTGCCGTCTATGGCGGTTTAGTGATGTTGATTCGCGTGTGGATTCAATTAGCGAAGGCGCTGCGTCATCGGCCTCACGTTCCGATGAAGTACCTCATGTGGATTCTGGCCGCTTGGATGATCCCCATGGTCATCGTGGCGCCGATGTTTAGTCGCGATGTCTTTAGCTACGCCGCGCAAGGCGAGATGGTGTCACGTCATATCAACCCCTACGTGTATGGGCCCTTCACGCTGGGCAGCGGTGCCTACGTGGCTCCGGTTGATCCCTTGTGGGGTAACACCCCGGCGCCCTATGGCCCGTTGTTTCTCATCCTTGACGGATTTTTTGCTACGGCGTCAGCACACCATGAATTCGTTACCGTCATCATGCTGCGCGTGCTTGAGGTGGTGTCCGTCTTTGCCATGGCGTGGTGCATGCCCAAGCTGTGCAAGGTGCTTGGTCGTGACCATGGCGAAGCGTTCGTCTTGGCAATTTTGAATCCCATCATCATCATCACCATGGTGGGTGGTGCTCATAACGACGGGTTCATGGTGGCCTTGTTGTTACTTGGTGTGACCGCAGCGCTGTACGGACATCGCGTGGTCGGCATCGTGCTCTGCGCATTAGCTGCAGCAGTAAAAGCACCGGCGGCCGTTGGCATTATTTACATTGCCTGGGACTGGCTCGGTGCGGGTGTTCCCTTCAGAAAGAGGCTCAGGCCCTTGGCGCTTGCTGGACTCATCTCGATTGCCGTTATGGGGGTACTGACGGCAATCAGCGGCTTGGGTCTTGGGTGGATTCACAACTTGGCAACCCCAGGCACGGTGAGGAGCTGGGCTGCGCCGGCCACCTCGATTGGTCTCGCCATCAGTTGGGTCTGTGGGCATCTCGGCTTGGCGGTGAGCCAAGGATCAATCTTGGCCGTCACGCGCTTGATCGGTATGGCGATAGCGGTTGCGTTAGGGATCTATCTGCTTCGCAACTATGAGCGCATCGGGTGGCTCAAAGCGATGGGGTTGACCATGTTGGTCTTTGTTGTGCTGTCGCCGGTGGTGCAGCCGTGGTACCTCTCGTGGGGCATCATCTTGCTCGCACCGGTTGCCACAGGAAAAATTCGAACCACCATCATCGTGCTCTCGGCGCTCTCGCCATTTCTTGGCCTGCCCGGTGGTCACGATCTGGCCAGTCAACTCCTACACGCCAACCCCATTGCCTTGGCCGCCACCTTGGTGGCGACCATGGTGGCCATTGTGATGCCTTTGGGTCGATGGACCGCGCTAGGTCAATTGCCCGAAGACACACTTATTGCTTAAGAGCCAAGGAGTAATTGCATCTCAACGACGTTGAGCCATCGGCCATGTTTGCGGCCCACCTCGCGTTCGATGCCAACGAGTTCGAAACCACAGGCTTCGTGCAGTTTGATGGACGTCTCGTTGTCGCCCACGATTCTGGCGATCATGGAGTGGAAGCCAGCATCGGTCGCCATGATGATGAGGTGATCCATGAGGTGGCGGGCTATACCTTGGCCTCTGGCACTTCGGGCCACGTACACCGAATTTTCAACCGTGGTGGCATAGGCCGGCCTATCGCGAAACTCTCGAATAGAGGCATATCCCAAAATGGCATCGCCGTTGGCACTCAGTGGAGTGCCCTCGGGGGCTTCTACAGGGTTGTCAGCCACGGCCACGATGGCGGGATGGGCGCCGAGGTGGCTTTCAATCCAAGCGAGCATGTCCGAGGTTTCTCCGGGCACCAAATCGAAGGTCACGACGGTTTCGATGACCTCAGGGTTGTAAATTGCCAAGAGGGCGTCAGCGTCAGCGGGGGAGACCAAGCGAATATGCATCGGCGAGATGCTAGGCCGAATACACGCAGAGGCCCAATTTGGAAGCCGCGGAAACTAGGAGCCGATTCTGTGGCTATCATGTCCAAGCACCCTTTTCGGAGGGTGCATTGTCGCCCTTGTAGCTCAGTGGCAGAGCACCTCCATGGTAAGGAGGGGGTCGTGGGTTCAATCCCCACCGAGGGCTCGCTGGCGGAGTAGCTCAGGTGGTTAGAGCACACGGCGCATATTCGTGGTGTCGCGGGTTCGAGTCCCGCCTCCGCTACCAGTCAGTTAACGAAAATCGAGGATTTCGGCCGGAATCCAAGGAAAGAAAGGCCATATTCATGGCGAAGAACGAAAAGCGAGTGCAGGTAACTCTCGAGTGCCAAGACTGCAAGCGTCGTAACTACATCACCACGAAGAACAAGATGAACGACCGCGAGCGCATCGAGATGAACAAGTTCTGCCGGTTTGATCGCCGTCACACCCTCCACACGGAGACGCGCTAAAGCGGACCCACGAGGGCGGTGCTAGGATTTTCAATCCGCTCCCGTGACCACTAGCGAAAAAGGCCGCGAGGGCGGCCCACCGAGGGCAGTGGCTCAATTGGTAGAGCACCGGTCTCCAAAACCGGCGGTTGGGGGTTCGAGTCCCTCCTGCCCTGCTCGGCCGAAAGACCGAAGAACGAAACGAACTAAAGGAAAACCGTGAATCGCGAGCAAAAGCGCTTGATGCAGCGCCAAGGACAGATGAATGCAGACGGCACGCCGTCAGCTCGTCGTGCCCAGGCTGTGCAGCAGACTCGCTCACGGCAAAAGCGCAAGCGCACTTCTATTCGTCAGTTTTTCCGGGAAGTTCGTGAAGAATTGCGTCAGGTCTCATGGCCGACGCGCCCAGAACTCATCAACTACACGAGCATTACCTTGTTCGTGCTCCTCCTCATGATCGCCCTGATCTTTGGACTCAACTTTGGTTTCGGCAAGTTCGTAACCTTCTTGTTCCAGCGGTAACTAAGGCAAAGAAGCAGACCTGTGACTATTGAAAACACGCAAGATGCAGCAGATTCCGTCGAGGTAATCGACGAGGTCATTGCCGATGAGGCCGAGGCCGTTGAGGTACTTGACGACGCCATTGAAGCCGTACTTGACGAAGAGTTCGAGGACGAAGGCCCCACTGTGGAGAGCCCCTATGACCGTCCTGGTCGTTGGTTCGTCGTGCACACGTACTCGGGTTACGAAAACAAAGTCAAGGGAAACCTCGAGAACGTCGTGACCTCGCGTTCACTCGAAGAGTTGGTCCACGAAATTGTCATCCCTATGGAAGACGTCGTGGAATTCAAAGGTGGCAAGAAGGTCACCGTCTCGAAGAAAGTCTTCCCGGGCTACATCCTCGTGCGCTGTGACAGCAACGACGAGGTGTGGGGTGCAATTCGCTCCACGCCGGGCGTCACGGGCTTCGTCGGAGGCGGATCACGACCAGTGCCCCTGAGCCGCAAGGAAGTTGAAGGCATCTTGCACGTCACCGTGATTGGCGGCGAGCAAGCACCAGCCAAGCGCAGTCGTCCTCGTCTCGAGTACGAAATCAACGAGACGGTTCGCGTCAAGGAAGGCCCGTTTGCCGATTTCTCGGGCCAAATTGCCGACATCAACGAGGACCAGCTCAAGCTCAAGGTGCTCGTCAACATCTTTGGCCGGGAAACCCCGGTCGAACTCGAATTCAGTCAGGTCTCCAAGCTCTAAGCCTTCGGCTTAGGACACTCGAAACAAAAGGAAGGTACCGCCATGGCCAAGAAGGTCATCGCCGTAGTCAAGATTCAGCTCCCTGCCGGTGGCGCAACGCCCGCACCTCCGGTTGGTACCGCCCTTGGACCACACGGCATCCAAACCATGGATTTCGTCAAGCAGTACAACGACAAGACCGAAGCCATGCGTGGCTCAGTTGTTCCCGTAGAGATTTCAATCTACGAGGACCGTACGTTCAGCTTCATCCTCAAGACCCCGCCGGCTCCCGTCTTGATCCGTCAGGCCGCAGGCCTCGACAAGGCATCCAAGACCGCTGGCCGCGAGACCATCGCGACCATCACGGATGCACAGGTGGAAGAAATCGCTAAGACCAAGTTGCCTGACTTGAACACCGATGACCTCGATATGGCCAAGCGCCAAATCGCAGGAACGGCACGCTCCATGGGCATCGCGGTCGCGGGCTAGTTACGAACACGAAAAGGTAAGGAATCACCATGAGCACGCACGGCAAGAAGTACCTCGACGCTGCCAAGCAAATTGACCGCGAGGCCTACGTCAGCGTTCCGGCCGCAGTAACCAAGGTCAAGGAACTCGCAAGCGCAAAGTTCGATGAAACCGTTGACCTCGCCGTCAACCTTGGCGTCGACCCCCGTAAGGCCGACCAGATTCTTCGTGGCACGCTGTCGCTGCCAGCAGGTACGGGCCGCAGTGTTCGCGTCGCTGTGTTCGCCGCAGGCGACCAGGCCAACGAAGCACGCGATGCTGGTGCCGACATTGTTGGCTCGGACGACTTGGTAGCTCGCGTCAACGATGGCTTTACTGACTTTGACGTCGTCATCGCCACGCCTGACCTCATGGCTCAGGTGGGTACCTTGGGTCGAGTCCTGGGACCTCGTGGCCTCATGCCGAACCCCAAGACCGGCACGGTCACCATGGAAGTTGGCAAGGCAGTTTCTGAGTTCAAGGCCGGTCGTGTTGAGTACCGCACGGACAAGGTGGGCAACATCCACCTTCCTGTTGGCAAGGTCTCCTTCTCGGCTGAAGACATCGTGCGCAACATCCACGCCGTCTTTGACGAACTCTTCCGCGTGAAGCCCGCATCGGCCAAGGGCCGCTACGTGCTCTCCGCAGCAATTTCGTCCACCATGGGACCGAGCGTCAAGCTCGACCCGGCGTTGGTTCGCGAGATTGCCGTTGAAGAACCAGTGGGCGCCGCTTCCTAGCGCCAATTGGCGAAGTCGAGTCGGAGCCAGTAGGCTTTGCACTCTCGCGAAGCCCCCTTGGGGGTCTCGCACCACAGATTTAGAACAGAACACCAGAGACATCCGGTGCCAGTAATGGCTCAAAGGGCATATCGCCCGCCTGACGAGGTGGACTCACGCAAAGGCCCGTGGCCTTGGCGTCGGGGCCGTCCTCGGCCGGATCTTTCGATCAACGAGACGAGGACACCATGGAAAATCCAAGGCCCGAAAAGATTGCGGTCGTCGACGAAGTCCGCGACAAGATTGAAGCTGCCGATGCAGCCGTTGTCACGGAGTACCGCGGCCTGACCGTGACCGAAATGGCCGGCTTGCGCAAGTCCCTTAAGGCACTGGGCGGCGACTTCAAGGTCTTCAAAAACACCCTGGTTCGTCGTGCCATCAGCGGCACCTCGAACGAGGGTCTCAGCGACCACCTCACCGGCCCAACCGCCATTGCTTTTGTGGAAGGCGATGTTTCCGCCGTGGCCAAGGCGCTTCGCGACTTTGCCAAGGAAAACCCGGCCCTTGTGATCAAGGGCGGCATCCTCGAAGGCTCGACGCTGAGCGCTTCAGATTTGAAGGCTCTGGCAGACCTGCCTTCTCGCGAGGTGCTCTTGGCGCGCTTGGCTGGCCTCTTGGCTTCGCCGATGCAACAATTCGCCAGTTTGCTCAAGGCCGTTCCGCAGAACTTTGCCTATGGCCTCTCCGCTCTTATCGAATCACGTCCCGCAGAAGCAGCGCCCGCTGCCGCTGAGGCACCGGCCGATGAGACCCCGGCTCCAGAAGCTGCAACCCAGGAAGCCCCTGTTGAGGCCTCCGCTGAAGAGGTTGTTGCCGATGAGCCAGCCGCTGAGGAAGTTGAAGCCGCCGAGGCGCCAGCAACTGACGAGGCCCCCGCGACCGACGAAGCACCCGCTGAATCGGCCGAGTAGTTCGTTTTACCACCACCAACAATCGACATACGAAAGGAAATAACCATGGCAGGAAGTCTGACCAAGGACCAGATCCTCGACGGGATCGCAGAACTCTCCGTGATCGAGCTCTCAGAGCTCCTCTCGGAGTTCGAGGAGAAGTTCGGCGTCACCGCCGCCGCTCCGGTTGCAGTTGCAGCCGCTCCGGCCGCCGGTGGCGGTGCTGAAGCCGCTGGTGGCGAGGAGAAGTCGTCATTCGACGTCATCCTCACCGACGCTGGCGACAAGAAGATCCAGGTCATCAAGGAAGTTCGCGCCCTGACCAACTTGGGCCTCAAGGAAGCCAAGGACCTGGTTGACGGTGCTCCGAAGCCCATCCTCGAGGGTGCCTCGAAGGATGACGCGGACAAGGCGAAGGCTGCCCTTGAGGGCGCCGGCGCCACCGTTGAAGTTAAGTAGTTCCCGATAGGTCACGCATCCCCCTGGGCCCCGAGGGGTTCAGGGGGTGCTTGACGTAGCCCGGAACCCTTCCTAGGGTCGGTTCCAGCACGAGTACTCGGGGCACATGCGGAGACCCTCCGCATGTCTCTGTTGTGCTCGCCTCGAACTGGCGCTAGGCTTGGCTCTCGCTCGTAGATTCCCTGCTGTCCCTTTTGGCGTCCCCGGACTCCCGTGGGACGGCTTTGGCATCTCTGAGCGAAGTTATTGCTATCTCGTAGTACATGTCGCCGCACCAGCAAGGAGGAGACCGTTGTCCTCACGGTCCCACAGCCCAGAGCGTTATTCGTTTTCAAACTTCGAAGAAGCGCTTGAACTTCCCGATCTCATCGCGATTCAGCGAGACAGCTTCCAATGGTTCCTTGACAAGGGACTCGCAGAAGCCTTCGCTGATATCAGCCCCATTCAAGACTTCACTGGTCGTCTGAGCCTCGAACTCGAGTTCGATCCTGACGACATTGATCTTCGCCCACCGCCCAAGTACACGGTGGAGGAGTGCAAAGAAAAGGACATGACCTACGCAGCGCCGGTCTTCGTGCGCGCACGGTTCATGAACGCCGACACTGGTGAAATCAAGGAGCAGACGGTGTTCATGGGCGATTTCCCCATGATGACCGAGCGTGGCACCTTCATTGTCAACGGCACCGAGCGTGTCGTGGTGTCACAGCTGGTTCGCTCACCAGGTGCCATCTTTGCTCCTGGCCGCGACGGCAAGACCCTCTTCACCGGCACCATTCACCCCTACCGTGGTGAGTGGATCGAGTTTGACATTGAGAACAAGCCCAACAAGGACGTGACCGCGGGTACCCGTGTTGCTCGCAAGCGTCGCCTGTCGCTGTTCGTCCTGCTCCGCGCCTTGGGCTTTGAAGACGAAGCGTTCTACGACCGCTTTGTTCGTCACTTCGACTTCCTTGAAGGCCAGTGGGCCAAGGAAGAGGGCGTCATCACTTCCAAGGAAGACGCACTGCTTGAGATCTACAAGCGTGCTCGTCCAGGTGAGCCCCAGTCCGTTGAGTCGGCTCGTCAGTACTTCGAAAACGCATTCTTTAACCCGAAGCGCTACGACTTGACCCGAGTTGGTCGCTACAAGCTCGACCGCAAGCTGGGACCTGAGATCGACAAGATCCAAGACATCCTCGGCGTGAAGTTGACCAAGCCTGAAGCCAACCAGGGCACCTTGACCCCGGCTGAAATCTTGGCTGCTTCCACCTACATGCTGCACCTCGCCAAGCACATGGGTGACGCAGAGACCAGCTACCGCATCGACGACCAAGACCACTTCGCCAACCGCCGTATTCGCAGCGTTGGTGAGTTGATTCAGAACCAGGTTCGCGTCGGACTCTCTCGTATGGAGCGCGTCGTTCGTGAGCGCATGTCGACCCAAGACGTCGAAGCGATTACGCCACAGAGCTTGATCAACATTCGCCCTGTCGTGGCTTCGGTGAAGGAGTTCTTCGGAACCAGCCAGTTGTCGCAGTTCATGGACCAGAACAACCCACTGTCGGGCTTGGCGCACAAGCGTCGCCTCTCGGCTCTTGGACCTGGTGGTCTGTCACGTGAGCGCGCCGGCTTCGAAGTCCGAGACGTTCACTCCTCTCACTACGGACGTATGTGCCCGATTGAAACTCCTGAAGGCCCGAACATTGGTCTGATCGGTTCACTCGCCACCTTCGCCCGAGTCAACGAATATGGTTTCATCGAGACGCCGTACCGCAAGGTCGTCGATGGCCGCGTCACCGACGAAGTGGTCTACTTGGCAGCTGACGAAGAAGAGAAGCACGTCATCGCCCAGGCCAACGCAAAGTTCGATGCCAATGGCAAGTTCACCGACGAGCGCGTACTCGTTCGCCGTGGACCCCAGGGCACCGGCCTTCGCATGGGTGGCATGAACACCACCTCGTCAACGACCTCTGAAATTGACTTCGTTGTTCCTGCAGAAGTTGACCTCATGGACGTCTCTCCGAAGCAGATCATTTCGGTTTCGACCGCGTTGATTCCTTTCGTTGAGCACGACGACGCAAACCGTGCCTTGATGGGCGCCAACATGCAGAAGCAGGCTGTGCCGCTTATCGTTCCCGAGGCTCCCTACATCGGTACTGGTATCGAGGCTCGCGCCGCTCGTGACGCCGGCGATGTCGTACTCGCTGAAGGCGAAGGCACCGTCTTGGAAGTCACGGGCGACCACGTCATCGTTGATTACAAGGCTGGCCAGAAGGACCGCGTTGGCACCGTGCTCGGCAAGAAGACCTATCGTCTCGCCAAGTTCCGTCGCTCCAACCAAAACACCTGCATTAACCAGCGTGCGCTCGTTGAAGAAGGCGCCAAGGTTGTCAAGGGTGACTTGCTTGCCGATGGTCCGTCCACGCACAACGGTGAACTCGCACTGGGTAAGAACCTGCTCGTGGCCTTCATGCCATGGGAGGGTTACAACTACGAAGACGCCATCATCTTGAACGAGCGTCTCGTTCGCGATGACGTGCTCACCTCGATTCACATCGAAGAGCACGAAATCGATGCCCGTGACACCAAGCTTGGTGCGGAAGAAATCACCCGCGACATCCCGAACTTGTCAGAAGAGATCCTCGCTGACCTTGACGACCGCGGCATCATTCGCGTGGGCGCCGAAGTTGGCCCTGGCGACGTGCTCGTAGGTAAGGTCACCCCTAAGGGTGAGACCGAGCAAACGCCTGAAGAGCGTCTGCTTCGTGCCATCTTCGGTGAGAAGGCTCGCGAAGTGCGTGACACCTCGCTCAAGGTTCCCCACGGTGAATCAGGCAAGGTCATCGACGTTCGCGTGTTCTCACGCGAAAACGGTGATGAGCTTCCCCCCGGCGTGAACGAATTGGTGCGTGTTTACGTGGCGCAAAAGCGCAAGATCTCCGAAGGTGACAAGCTCGCCGGACGCCACGGTAACAAGGGTGTTATCTCCAAGATTCTTCCCGTCCAGGACATGCCCTTCCTCGCGGATGGCACCCCGGTCGACATCATCTTGAACCCCCTTGGTGTGCCGAGTCGAATGAACGTTGGTCAGGTGCTTGAAAGTCACTTGGGCTACGCGGCTCGTCACGGCTGGAAGGGCGTCGAGGTCAACGAAGGTGCGGGTACCAGTGGTAAGGGCGATGGCGCTACGCGCAAGACTCGCCCGCGCACGACCCCGGCTCAGTGGGTTGCCACCCCTGCGTTCGATGGTGCGCACTGGGACGAGACCGAAGCTGCAGGAAAGCACCCCACCATTCAGAAGATTTTCCAAGACCTGAACGCGGACTCCGCTAACGGCGATGTGATGATCCAAGATGATGGCAAGGTCACCTTGTACAACGGTCGCACCGGTGAGGCATATGACAACCCCATTTCGGTGGGCTACGTCTACATCTTGAAGCTCGCCCACTTGGTCGATGACAAGATTCACGCCCGTTCAACTGGCCCGTACTCCATGATCACTCAGCAGCCGCTTGGTGGTAAGGCTCAGTTCGGTGGCCAGCGCTTCGGTGAAATGGAAGTGTGGGCTTTGGAGGCCTATGGTGCTGCTTATGCCCTCCAGGAACTGTTGACCATCAAGTCCGACGACGTGCTCGGTCGCGTCAAGGTCTACGAAGCCATCGTCAAGGGTGAGAACATCCCTGAGCCCGGTATTCCCGAGTCGTTCAAGGTGCTCATCAAGGAAATGCAATCGCTGTGTCTCGACGTTGAGGTTCTCAACGAAGTTGGCCAGCAAATCGAATTGGGTGAGATTGACGAAGACGTCTTCCGCGCCGCCGAAGAGCTTGGTATCGACATCAGTCGACCCGAGCGTGGTTCGGACGAAGAAGATGCCCGCCGTCTCGCTGAGAGGAGCCTGTCATGACCAAGCTCGATGTCAATGACTTTGAGCAAATTCGCATTGGCTTGGCCTCTGCGGACTCCATCCGTAGTTGGTCCAACGGCGAAGTAAAGAAGCCTGAGACCATCAACTACCGCACCTTGCGTCCCGAAAAGGACGGCCTGTTCTGCGAGAAGATTTTCGGTCCTACCAAGGACTGGGAGTGCTACTGCGGCAAGTACAAGCGGGTGCGTTTTAAGGGCATCATCTGTGAGCGTTGTGGCGTTGAAGTCACGCGTTCCAAGGTTCGTCGTGAGCGCATGGGTCACATTGAGTTGGCTGCTCCCGTCGTGCACATCTGGTACCTGCGTGGTACCCGTTCATGGCTGGCGTATCTGCTCATGGGCACCGAGCCCCGCGAAGAGCTCAAGGCCAAGCAGTTGGAGAAGGTCATTTACTTCTCGGCCAACTTGGTGACCTTTGTCGATGAAGAGAAGCGTCACAATGACCTTCCTGAACTCGAGACCGAGTTAGCCGAAGAGATCCGTGACATCGAGAAGCGTCGCGACCTCGACATCGACCGCAAGTTCAAGGCCCTTGAGGCCGAACTGGTGGAACTCGAAAAAGAGGGAGCCAAGGATGCTGAGCTCAAGGCTCGCCAGCGCCTCGTGGAAAAAGAAATTTCTTCTATCCGCGAACGTGCTGACGAAGACATTGACCTCGCGAACCGAAGCTTGGCTGAACTCAAGAGCATCCACAGCCGCAAGATCATCGAAGACGAGATGTTGTGGCGTGAGCTGCGCATCCGCTACGAGGACTACTTCGAAGGTGGCATGGGCGCCGAGGCCATTCTCGACCTCATCGACCGCATCGACTTGGATGTCGAAGAAGTCAAGCTTCGCGAACAAGTAGAAGCAGCCGACGGTCGCAAGCCCTTGTCGGCTCAGCGTCGCCAGAAGGCCATCAAGCGCCTCAAGATTGTCTCGGCCTTCAACCGCCGTGATGAGCAAGGTCGTCGCGTCAATGACCCGGCCGCCATGGTGCTCGGTGCCGTTCCGGTCATCCCACCGGACCTGCGCCCCATGGTGCAGCTCGACGGTGGCCGCTTTGCGACCTCTGACTTGAACGACCTCTACCGTCGCGTCATCAACCGCAACAACCGCCTCAAGCGTCTGCTTGACCTCGGCGCACCCGAGATCATCGTGAACAACGAAAAGCGCATGCTCCAAGAAGCGGTTGACGCACTGTTTGACAACGGCCGTCGTGGCCGTCCGGTATCAGGTCCCGGTAACCGTCCCTTGAAGTCCCTGAGCGACATGCTCAAGGGTAAGCAGGGTCGTTTCCGTCAGAACCTGCTTGGTAAGCGCGTTGACTAATCAGGCCGTTCGGTCATTGTGGTTGGCCCGAACCTCAAGCTCCACCAGTGTGGTCTTCCCAAGCTGATGGCTCTTGAATTGTTCAAGCCCTTCGTGATGAAGCGCCTCGTTGACAAGGAACTCGCGCAGAACATCAAGTCTGCCAAGCGCATGGTTGAGCGTCGCAAGCCCCAGGTGTGGGACGTGCTTGAAGACGTCATCAAGGAACACCCGGTGTTGTTGAACCGTGCTCCTACGCTTCACCGATTGGGCATCCAGGCCTTCGAGCCACAACTCGTCGAGGGTAAGGCCATTCAGGTTCACCCCTTGGTCTGCACCGCGTTCAACGCTGACTTCGACGGTGACCAGATGGCAGTTCACTTGCCGCTGTCCGCTGAGGCTCAGGCTGAAGCACGCGTACTCATGCTCAGCGCCAACAACATCTTGTCGCCAGCAACGGGCCGTCCCATCACGGTGCCAACGCAAGACATGGTCTTTGGTGAGTACTACTTGACCTTGGAGATCGACGGCGAGCCCGGTGAGAACCGTGTGTTCCGTCGCGTCTACGAGATCGAAGCAGCACTCGACGCTGGTGACCTTGGTCTCCACGCGCCCATCGAGCTTCGCGCTGAGGTTGACTCCTTCCTGGGAGACCGTCTCGTGGCTGCCGGCATTGAGGCAGATGACCAGGGTCGCGTGACGATCAAGACCACGGCTGGTCGCGTGTTGTTCAACGAAGCGCTGCCTACGGGATACCGCTTCATCAACCAGCTGGTCTCGAAGAAGACGCTGCCCATTGGCACCATCGTCGAAGAGCTCAGCGCCGCATGGGGCCGCAGCGAAGTTGCTGCGTCACTTGACCGCATTAAGGCCTTGGGTTTCCGCTACGCAACGCAGTCGGGTCTCACGATTTCGATCTCTGACGTTCGCACCCCGGGCGACAAGGCAGAAATCTTGAACCGCTACGAAAAAGAAGCGGAAAAGGCTGAGACGCAATACAAGCGAGGCATCATCACTGACGACGAGCGTCGTCAGAAGGAAGTCGAGATCTGGACCGCAGCAAACGCTGAGGTTGGTCGTGCGATGGAACAGGCTTTGTCCGAACTGTCGTTCAACCCGCTCGACATGATGGTGGATTCGGGTGCTCGTGGTAACGCCCAGCAGATTCGTCAGATCGCCGGTATGAAGGGCCTCGTGTCGAACCCTCGTGGTGAGATGATCCCTCGTCCGATCAAGTCGAGTTTCCGTGAAGGCTTGAGCGTTCTTGAGTACTTCATCTCCACTCACGGTGCTCGTAAGGGTCTTGCTGACACCGCACTTCGTACCGCTGACTCTGGCTACTTGACGCGTCGTCTCGTTGACGTCGCCCAAGAACTCATCATTCGCATCCCCGACTGTGGGTCTACCCGTGGTATCTGGATTGAGAACGTTGAGCCAGACACTGGCGCCAAGCGCTCGTACCTTGAGACTCGCGCCTTCGGTCGCGTGTTGGTCGAAGCGGTCAAGCTCAGTGATGGTACGACCTTTGAGATTGGGCACTTGCTTAGCGATGAAGATGTCGCCGCCATGCGCGACGACGCAAACGTCACGCGCATTCGTGTTCGCTCAACGCTGACCTGTGAAGCGACGCAGGGTATCTGCGCCGCTTGCTATGGCATCAGCTTGGCTACGGGCAACATGATTGAGCTCGGTGAAGCCGTTGGTGTCATCGCAGCGCAGTCCATTGGTGAGCCTGGTACCCAGTTGACGATGCGTACCTTCCACGCCGGTGGTGTGGCAGGTTCCGACATCACCCACGGTCTTCCCCGCGTTGTGGAACTCTTCGAAGCTCGTACTCCCAAGGGTGCCGCACTCTTGGCTCGCCACTCTGGTGTGGTCCGCATCAACGAAGAAGATGGTGGCCGACTCGTGGTGGTCGTTGCAGACGATGGCACCGAACAGGTCGAGCCCATCTCGCTGCGTGCCCACTTGGAAGTTGTTGACGGTCAGCAGATTGAAGCTGGTGACCCCATCATCGACGGCCCGAAGGACCCCAAGGAACTTCTTGAGATCAAGGGTGTTCGCGAGACCCAGCAGTACCTCGTCGAAGAGGTTCAGAAGGTCTACCGCGACCAGGGTGTGTCGATCCACGACAAGCACATCGAGCTCATCGTCCGCCAGATGCTTCGCCGTGTCAACGTGGCCGAGCCCGGTGACGCTGACTTCCTGCCCGGCCAGCAAGTTGATGCTCAGGTCTACACCGAGGTCAACCGCTTGTTGGTAGCCGAAGGCAAGAAGCCTGCTGAAGCCCGTGTTGAGTTGATGGGTATCACCAAGGCATCGTTGGCCACCGAATCGTGGCTGTCGGCTGCGAGTTTCCAAGAGACCACGCGCGTACTCACTGAGGCCGCCATTGAGGGCAAGTCAGACACCCTCTTGGGCCTCAAGGAGAACATCATCATTGGTAAGTTGATCCCGGCCGGTTCTGGCATGGAGGATTACCGCACCATTCGCCTCGACATGCCCGACGCAGAACCGCTGACGGCCTTTGGTTGGGCTGAAGATGATGACCTTCGGGCTTATCTGACCGAAGGATACGCAGAGTCCACGGAATTGCTCGAAGGGAGCCAGATTTTGGCCACCTACCCAGAAATTCCAGAAGAGAACGACGGAACGGACATCGACGGCGAAGTCGCCGGAGCTTGACATTCCCACCCCGAACCGTCCAACCGGCTTCGCGCCGGTTGGACGGGGAGGGAAAAACCGGTTTAGAATCGAACTCCCCATGCACGCAGAACTTCGCGAGAGCGGTTCGTGTGCGTGTAAGAGTTCTCCACCAAGAAAGTCCAACGAGGTAACGCGTGCCCACGATTGAGCAGCTGGTCCGAAAGGGCCGCCAGGCAAAGACGTCAAAGACCAAGACCCCCGCGCTGAAGGGCGCTCCGCAGCGCCGTGGCGTCTGCACCCGTGTCTACACGACCACACCGAAGAAGCCGAACTCGGCCCTTCGCAAGGTGGCCCGTGTTCGTCTGACCTCAGGTGTTGAAGTGACCGCGTACATCCCCGGAGTTGGCCACAACCTCCAAGAGCACTCCATTGTGTTGGTTCGTGGTGGTCGTGTGAAGGACCTCCCGGGTGTTCGTTACAAGGTAATCCGTGGCGCGCTTGACACCTCAGGCGTCCGCGACCGCAGCCAGGCCCGTAGCCGTTACGGCGCCAAGAAGGAGTCATAGGAATGCCCCGTTCAGGCCCCGCCCCCCGTCGCGAAATCGCACCCGACCCGGTATACAAGTCAGTCCTTGTCACCCAGGTCATCAACAAGATTCTGAGCCGCGGCAAGCGCAACACCGCCGAGCGCATTATGTACACCGCTTTGGAGACCGTGAAAGAGCGCACCGAGCAAGACCCGGTTGCCGTTTTGAAGCGCGCCGTTGAAAACGTTCGTCCAGAACTCGAAGTTCGTAGCCGCCGCGTCGGTGGTGCGACGTATCAGGTCCCCGTTGAGGTTCGTCCTCGCCGTGCGACCACTCTGGCTATCCGTTGGCTCGTTGGTTTCTCGCGCAGTCGTCGCGAGAAGACCATGGCCGAGCGTTTGGCCAACGAAATCTTGGATGCCTCCAACGGCGTTGGAGCTGCATTCAAGCGCAAGGAAGACCTGCACAAGATGGCAGAGTCCAACAAGGCATTCGCCCACTACCGCTGGTAGTCACCCCACCCATCCTCCCCACGAAAAGGTTCTGAAATCATGGCTGCAACTCGCCCCGTCCCGCTTGAGCGCACGCGCAACATTGGCATCATGGCGCACATCGACGCCGGTAAGACGACGACGACTGAGCGCATCTTGTACTACACCGGTCGTAACTACAAGATCGGTGAAGTGCACGAAGGTGCCGCAACCATGGACTGGATGGTCCAAGAGCAGGAGCGTGGTATCACCATCACCTCGGCTGCTACGACCTGCTCGTGGAACAACCACACCATCAACATCATTGACACCCCTGGTCACGTTGACTTCACCGTTGAAGTAGAGCGCTCATTGCGCGTTCTTGACGGCACCGTGGCAGTGTTTGACGCCGTTGCTGGTGTTGAGCCTCAGACGGAAACCGTATGGCGCCAGGCGAATAAGTACAACGTGCCTCGCATGTGCTTCATCAACAAGATGGACCGCACCGGCGCCGATTTCTATCGCTGTGTCGACATGATCAAGGATCGCCTCGACTGCGTGCCGGCTGTTGTGCAGCTGCCCATTGGTGCAGAGGCTGACTTCCTCGGCGTCGTTGACCTCATCACCATGAAGGCGCTGATTTGGGATGACGAGAAGGGTGTGGAGTACCACGAGACCGACATCCCCGCTGACCTCGTGGACAAGGCCAACGAGTACCGTGCCGAATTGCTCGAGCACGTCGCCACCTACGACGAAGCGCTCATGGAGAAGTACCTCGGCGACGAGGAGATTACGACCCAAGAAATCAAGACGGCGCTTCGTAAGGCCACCTTGGCCGTGGAGCTCATCCCGATCCTGTGTGGCACGGCGTTTAAGAACAAGGGTGTTCAGCCCATGCTCGACGCGGTGATCGACTACCTGCCTTCGCCGATCGACCTTCCTCCCACCATGGGATCGAAGCCAGGCAAGCCCGAAGAAGAGATGAGCCGTGAGGTTTCGGACTCCGCCCCCTTCGCTGGCTTGGCCTTCAAGATCATGACCGACCCCTATGTCGGCAAGCTCACCTACGTTCGCGTGTACTCGGGCACCTTTGAAAAGGGTGGCACCTTGCTCAACACCACCAAGGGTGGCAAGAAAGAGCGCATCGGTCGCTTGCTGCAGATGCACGCCAACAGCCGTGAAGACATCGACACGGTCTACACCGGTGACATCTTTGCTGGCGTGGGTCTCAAGAACACCACGACGGGTGACACGCTTTCAGACCCGGACAACCCCATTGAGCTCGAAGCTTTGGAGTTCCCCGAGCCCGTTATCCACGTCGCCGTTGAGCCCAAGACCAAGGCCGACCAAGACAAGTTGGGCAAGGCGCTGTATGCCTTGTCAGAAGAAGACCCCACCTTCCGGGTTCGTACCGACGAAGAGACCAACCAGACGGTTATCTCAGGTATGGGTGAGCTTCACTTGGAAGTGCTCGTTGACCGCATGCTGCGTGAATTCAACGTTGACGCCAACGTTGGTAAGCCTCAGGTGGCGTATCGCGAGACCATTCGCAAGAAGGTCGAGAAGGTCGAAGAGAAGTACGTTCGTCAAACCGGTGGTAAGGGTCAATACGGTCACGTGGTCATCACCGTTGAGCCCACGGGCCCTGGCGGTGGTTATGAGTTCGTCGACGCGATCTCCGGTGGTGTGATCCCCAAGGAATACATTCCCTCGATCAACCAGGGCATTCAAGAGTCTTTGACCTCGGGTGTGTTGGCTGGCTACCCCATGGAAGACCTGAAGGTCACGCTGACCTTTGGTTCGTACCACGACGTTGACTCCTCAGAAATGGCGTTCAAGATTGCCGGTTCTTTGGCGATCAAGAAGGCCACCCGAGCTGCGAGCCCCGTGCTCTTGGAGCCGGTCATGGACGTCGAAGTGGTAACCCCCGAGGACTACATGGGCGACGTGATCGGCGACTTGTCAAGTCGTCGTGGCAAGGTCGAAGGCATGGAGCAGCGAGGAAATGCCCAAGTCATCAAGGCTCAGGTCCCACTTTCTGACATGTTCGGCTATGCCACCGACCTTCGCAGTCGCACCCAAGGTCGGGCGACATACACCATGCAATTCCATTCTTACGCTGAAGTTCCCGAGTCGGTCTCCAAGGAGATCATCGCGCGGGCGACAGGGGCCTAAGAATCCACTAGAGTCTTTTCTCCCTGTTGCCAACGGCCCTGGCTGGTAGCAGCAGGGGAGAAGTATCGAAGAAGAAACCAATCAAGCAACTACGACGGGCCCGAGGGGGTTCCGTCCTAAAAACCAGGGAGAGGTCCCCCAATGGCCAAGCAGAAGTTCGAGCGCACCAAGCCTCACGTAAACATCGGAACCATGGGTCACATTGACCACGGTAAGACCACGTTGACGGCTGCAATCACCAAGGTGTTGGCTGACGCCAACCCCGGTACCGAGTTCACGCCTTTCGACCAGATCGACAAGGCCCCTGAAGAGCGTCAGCGCGGTATCACCATTTCGATTGCTCACGTTGAGTACGAGACGGAGAACCGTCACTACGCCCACGTTGACATGCCCGGTCACGCTGACTACATCAAGAACATGATCACCGGTGCGGCTCAGGTCGACGGTGCCATCCTCGTGGTGTCCGCAGCTGACGGCCCCATGCCCCAGACCCGTGAGCACGTGCTGCTTGCCCGTCAGGTTGGCGTGCCCTACATCGTTGTTGCCTTGAACAAGGCTGACGTCGTCGATGACCCCGAGCTCCTTGAGCTCGTGGAACTCGAAATCCGTGAGCTCCTCAACGAGTACGAATTCCCTGGCGACGACACCCCGATCGTTAAGGTTTCCGCGCTTAAGGCCCTCGAAGGCGACGCCGCATGGACCGCCAACATCCTCGAGCTCATGGCCGCTGTGGACTCCTACATCCCCGAGCCTGAGCGCGACACCGACAAGCCCTTCCTTATGCCGGTTGAAGACGTCATGTCCATCACCGGTCGTGGCACCGTGGTGACCGGAAAGATCGAAGCTGGCATCGTCAACGTTGGTGACGAAGTCGAAATCGTTGGTCTGCGTGACACGCAAAAGACCACCGTTACCGGTATCGAGATGTTCCGTAAGCTCCTCGACAACGGCCAGGCTGGTGACAACGTTGGCGTGCTCCTTCGTGGTACGAAGAAGGAAGAAGTCGAGCGTGGTCAGGTTCTGTGCAAGCCCGGTTCCATCACCCCTCACACCAACTTCGAGGCCAACGTGTACGTGTTGACCAAGGAAGAAGGCGGCCGTCACAAGCCCTTCTTCTCGAACTACCGTCCGCAGTTCTACTTCCGCACCACGGACGTCACCGGTTCCATCGAGCTGCCTTCCGGCACCGAAATGGTTATGCCTGGTGACAACACCGAGATGACCGTAGAGCTTGGCAAGCCGATCGCTATGGACGAGGGTCTTCGCTTCGCTATCCGCGAAGGTGGCCGTACCGTCGGTGCTGGTCGCGTTACCAAGATCCTCAAGTAGTAGAGACGGACTCGAAGAACCATGGCTAACAATATCCGCATTCGGCTCAAGGCGTACGACCACGAAATTCTCGATCAATCGACCGAGAAGATTGTCCAGACGGTCCTGCGTACCCAGGCCAAGGTTCAAGGTCCGGTGCCGCTCCCTACGGAGAAGCACCGCTACACGGTGATCCGCAGCCCTCACAAGTACAAGGACTCGCGCGAGCACTTCGAGATGCGTATTCACAAGCGTCTCGTAGACATCGTGGAGCACACCCCTAAGACGGTCGATTCGCTTCAGCGTCTTGACCTTCCTGCCGGTGTGGACATCGAGATCAAGATTCAGTAATTCCAAGCTGGTGTCCCTCGGCTGATCCGTTTTGCGGAATCGGCCGAGGGGCGCTAGTCTGAATACCCCCCGGAAACGGGACGGCACCGAGGTGACTCGGAGCCATGCAATAGACGTGCTCGACAGCCTGGAAACAGGGACATCGAGCCGCACCAGTCGAGCGCTCTGTTCGGGGATTCCCGGACGGAGCGTTGGCATGTCAGTGGAAACGCTGGCATCCAAGTTGAGGAAGGTTGCAAGTGGCAACGAAGGCGATCGTCGGCGAGAAAGTCGGCATGACACAGGTCTGGGACGAGGACAACCGCGTGGTACCCGTTACCGTGATCAAGGTTGCGCCGGTTCGCGTAGTCCAGGTCAAGACAGGGGAGCGCGATGGTTACTCCGCTCTCCAAGTGACTTACGGGCAAAAGGATCCAAAGAAGTTGACTAAGGCTCAGGCCGGTCACTTCGCATCAGCAAACGTGCCTGCGGGTCGTCGTCTTGTCGAGTTGCGTCTCGACTCGGTAGATGGTTTCCAAGTTGGACAAGAAATTGCTGTTGACATTTTGACTGTCGGCGAAAAAGTTGACGTCACTGCAGTGAGTCGCGGTAAGGGTTTTGCTGGCGGTATGAAGCGCCACAACTTCCGCGGTCAAGGCGCCAGTCACGGTAACCACAAGCACCACCGTGCTCCTGG
>CAIKAC010000025.1 GCA_903825305.1 uncultured Actinomycetes bacterium | reverse complement strand
GACCAGCATGAAAAGGTGGCTCGTTTTGCTTCCGAGCGTGCAGGCGAGGACGCGGGTTTCTGACTGGTCGTAATCACCCAGCAAATTTTGGTAGGCCTGCCCCATATAAACCGGGACATCAATACCGTCGAGGCCTGTCTCCCAAGCGAATCCAATTCTGCTCATGTCAGGGTCTCCGGAAGCACGCTGCTGGGCAAGTTCACGACTCGCGCTTCTAGCCACTCGGCGTTGTCCAGTGGACCGCGCAGCGCGTTCGTGTAGAGCTGTAACCTCGTCATCAGTGCCCAGACGGGCCGCGTCATGACGCCCGCCTCATTGGTAAACTTAAGCAGCGCATCGCGCTGCGCGCCATCTTGGCAAATGACGCCGTTCAGCCAGTAGTTGGAGCTGCAATTGTTGGGTTCGACGATAGGCTGAAAGTCACTATCTTTGAAGAACTCGATATATCGTGCAGCCAGGGTTCGCTTGGAAGCCAAGAATGTCGGCAGCTGTTCCAGTTGTGCACAACCAAGCGCCGCATTCAGGTTAGGCAGGCGGTAGTTGTAACCCACCTCGTCATGCACGAACTCGTAGGGATGCGGGATCTTGGCGGTGGTGGTCAGGTGCTTGGCGCGCTTGCCGATGACCTCGTCGGTCAGCAGCATGCCACCGCCGCCTGTGGTCATGATCTTGTTGCCGTTGAAGCTCAGCACACCGATCTTGCCGAAATTGCCGGTGTGGCGACCCTTGTAATAACTGCCCAGCGACTCGGCCGCATCCTCGACAAGAATCAGGTGCCAGCGGTTGCAGACGATGATAAGCGCGTCGAGCTCGACCGGATGGCCGAAGGTGTGCATCGGCAGGCAAGCTCGGATGCGTCGGTGCCCTACGCGGGTGCGGCAGTCGCCGCGGTCGTCGATCAGCGCGTACTCGGACAGCCAAGCGTCCAGCGCGGTGGGCGACAAGCCCAGCGTGTGGCGATCGACGTCCACGAAAAGTGGCTCCGCACCGCAGTAGGCGATCGCGTTGCAAGTGGCCACAAAGGTGAGCGACTGCGTCACCACCAAATCGCCCGGTACCACATCAACCAGCTTCAGTGCAATGTGCAGGGCAGCCGTGCCATTCATCACCGCCACGGCGCGCGGGCTGGCCGTGAACTCGGCCATGTCCTTCTCTAAAAGGTCAACATAGGCGCCGACGCTAGAGACGAATGTTGAATTAATGGTGTCCAGCACCAATTCGCGCTCACGGCCTCGGAATACCGGCGCATGCAGCGGGATGAACTCGTCGGTGCGGTACTGATCGCGGACGAAACGGATGAGAGAGTCGAACATGCCTGCTTCAGACGTTGTAGATGTCGGCCTTGTATTTCCGGAGATTGTCTGGATTGGTAAACCAATCGACCGTAGCTTGCAGCCCTGCCCGGATATCGAAGCTCGGCTTGAAGCCGGTCATCCCATGTATCTTGGTGTTGTCGCACCACAGGCGGAAAACCTCAGACTTCTCTGGGCGGATGCGCTGCTCGTCGGTAAGGAACTCGACGTCACTGCTCATCAGCTCGCGGATCAGCGCCAAAGTGTCGCCGACGGAAATCTCGTAATTAGAGCCAATATTGACGGTTTCGCCGATCGCCGCGGTGCAGCGTGCCAACTCGAGGAAACCGCGACAGGTGTCCAGCACATAGTTGAAGTCACGTGTCGGTGAGACGTCCCCAAGCTTGATCTGCTTCTTGCCGTTAGCGATCTGCGTGATGATGGTCGGAATCACCGCGCGCGCCGACTGGCGTGGCCCGTAGGTGTTGAACGGACGTGCAATCGTCACCGGCAGGTTGAATGCATTGAAGAAGCTCATTGCCATCGCGTCAGCGCCTATCTTGGAGGCGCTGTAGGGCGACTGCGGTTGTAGTTGGTGCTTCTCGTCGATGGGCACGTACTGAGCAGTGCCATAAACCTCGCTGGTAGAGGTATGAATCACACGTTTGACACCGTTCTCCATCGCTGCCTGGCAAATGTTGAGTGTGCCCTTGATATTGGTATCAACGTAACTATCGGGTGCAACGTAGGAGTAAGGGATGGCAATCAGTGCAGCAAGATGGAAAACGATGTCTACATCTTTGGTGATGTGTTTGCAATAATGTGGGTCGCGCACATCGCCGTTCAGGACTTCAATCTTATTACGACATTCAATATCTTCTAACCAGCCCCAGTAGTTGAATGAGTTGTACTGCGACAGCGCTTTGACTTTGTAACCCTCTCGAACGAGAAGCTCAGTTAGATGGGATCCGATGAATCCATCAGCACCTGTTACCAACACTGATTCTTGCTTTTTAGTCATGCTTGCTGAATACCTTTTTTGTCATCATTACCCGCTTCGAACTTCAGAATCTCAATCTCCATCTTCAGCGCGTCGTAATCTGCCATCTTGCGTTTAAGGAAGCTGCTCATCAGTGTCATTTTCTCAGCAATGCCCTGCGGCGTAAGAACATAGATGTAGCCAAACTTGTTTTTACTCTGGCTGAAGTTCTGCACCTTGACCCAACCCTTGTCGATCAGTGCTTTCAAGCAGTAGTTAAGCCCACTGGTGCTGATGCCAAATCTTTCAGCAATTTCACGCTGCGTCAAGTCTGGGTTTTCTTGCAGCAAGCGCAAGACTCTGAAGTAGGTGTGTTTCTGGAGCTGGGATCGGCGGCTGGTCATTTGAAGAGGGGGGGGATTGCTTCTCTGCGCTTGCAATAACGAGTGTTTGGCTCGCTACCGCCGTGCCGTGTCACGATCGGCAAGCGCATTAGGAGCTATTCCATTGGGTGAAGTTAGTGCTAATTCGAACAATCCTAAGTTCCATCTGATGAATTTAAGTGTCAACGGCAAAATATTTATCGAAACCACCAAGGTTCTGACGCTTCGCTGACTTCTGTCGGGGTGATTTCGGCCTGCTGCTGGGCGGCCTCTTCCATGTTTACGGTGTTCACCACCAGTTCAAACTACCCTAGGATCTCGGGCTCATGACACTGGATGTAGCTTTTGACGGCCCCGTTGGCCAGCAGTTTGACATGTAGCCAGCTCAGCGTGGGTTGGATTCCGCTGGCAAAAGATGGTGGCTTCTCGGGCGGCAACATGGAGCGTCCCGTAATGCGTCGGCTCGTGAGCGATATTGAAGAAGGCCGAGTTGACATCGTGGTAGTCTAGAAGATTGACCGTCTCACTCGCCGTCTGACCTACTTCTCCAAGATAGTCGAGGTGTTCGAACGTGCCAGGGTGTCCTTTGTTTCGATGAGACAACAGTTCAACACCACGACTAGCATGGGCCGGTTGATGCTCAAAGTGCTGCCTCGACTTCCAGCGATCGAATTGGAACCAACCCACCCCGATGCAACTTGCCTTGGTCCGTAGACATCGATGGCTGGCCAAACTAGAATCTGGCAAGGCGCGAAACCTCGCCGAGGTTGCCGGGATTGAGGGGATGGACCAGGTCTACGTGAGCCGGATGGTGAACCTCACCACCTTGGCACCTGACATCGTGGCTGCCATCCTGAACGAGTCATTGCCAGACCACGTAACGCTGTTCGATCTGGCTTCTGGCACACCCTTATTATGGGATGAGCAACGGATATTGCTAAGCGGCAGATAGCTAATCATGGATTAGCTGGTGCTTCCGGCTTATCCCCAACTGGTCCCGCTGGAATAAGAGCAGGCAATTGGACTTCGACGGGCATTTGCATCTGCGGAGGCATGCCCTGAAAACCAGCTTGATCAGGTATGGTCTTGATGACCTGCTGAATTCCAACCATGTGAACCGTTGCAACCCCTGTGTGATTCTCTACTATCTTGCATGCGGGAGACATGGAAAAAGTATGCATGTAAGCATGATGCACAGTCAAAACCAAGTCTTGCAATTTCTTATCGTCTTCCAACTTGACTATTTTGAGACCGATCTCCTCGCACTTGCTCATAGGTATATGTCTAGCATGTGCAGCTGTTGCGGAATGATCTCCCAAGAAATCAACAATTGCTTGCGCAGTCGCGACATGTTCAGATTGTGCATTGAACATATTCTCGCAAAGCCATCCATGCACCATGGTACGAGACCAATTGATCGCTTGGGCGCATTCGTTGAGGAATGATGGATGGTATCGAGAAACGATTTGCTGCCAAAGCGGCGTACTTGCTGGGTCACGCTTGATGCTTTCAATGGCCATCTGGAATTCTTCAAGAACTCCTTGAGCAGGAACACCACCTATTTGTGGGTCTATCGGCCCCAAGCTTGACTGCTTTCCGAGAATAATTTCCTTGGATGCACAAGCGATCATTGTCCCAGCCGACATGGCGAGCTGAGGCACGATAACTCGAATGTCTTTATCGAACATCACCCACAGATACTTCACCAGAGCTTCTGTGGCGGCGATGTCGCCACCGGGGGTATGGAGAATCAAATCCAAACCCTTCCTTCTATTCAGTTGATGAACGGCCGCCATGAATGCGTTCATGTCGTCATCCCCAACACTCAAGTTTGGGGTAGACGGTGGGCGGAATAGCCAGCCAGAATAATATGCAATTACATTGCGCCCGGTGTGCGAATGCAATTGCTTGAGATACTTTCGCCGAACAACATCTACCGCCTGGTGGCCGCCCTGTTGTTTCGCTCCAATCTCAGAGAGTACCTTTCCCCACGGCGGCATGCTACTAAATCGACGTGTGAGATTGAATAGTCAGTCGAACGTTGGGG
>CAIKAC010000024.1 GCA_903825305.1 uncultured Actinomycetes bacterium | reverse complement strand
CGCCGCATATCGGTCCAACTCCGTCTTGAGCACACTCGTGCAGGCGAAAGTGACCTTGATGGTCGCGGTCTTGGGCAGCGGCCCCAGCCGCAGCTTGTTGGTGGATATGCTCATTGCGACGATCCCCTCTGGAAGAACAGCGGCTGATACGGCCGCAGGATCAGATCCTTGTTCACCATGACCCGCATCGGGAAGCCGGGCCGGATATTGAGCGTCGGCTGGATGCTCACATTGCGTTTGGTGATCTCCTGACCGACCTGGTTCACTGTGTCCTGCCCGCTTTGTCGAACAGCGACGGTGATGCCTCCGCTGCTGCCGCTGTTGTTTGGTGCTGCCAGCTCGGCACCCACGCCGACCAGCGTGGACAAGGCAGCGCCGGCGAGGATGTGATCCCAATGCCAATCGACGCCATCTTCCAGTCCGGCATAACCCGCCGGGTCGATGCCGGGCAGGCGGTCGAGCGAAATGGAAGAGGTATCGGGCAGGATCAACCGCGTCCACACCAGTAACACGCGTCGCTGACCGAACGACACCTGACTGTCGTAGCGGCCGATCAGGCGCGAGCCCTGCGGAATCAGCAGGAAGCGACCCGTGGCCGTGTCGTAGACCGCCTCGGTGACGTTGGCGATGACCTGTCCCGGCAGGTCGTAGTTGATGCCCGTTACCAGCGCTGCCGGAATAATGGTGCCCGCCATCACCCCCGGTGTCAGGGTAGTTGGCAGTTGGACGATGAATGGTTGATTCGGAAGTTGCGTGGCGCGTTGGACATTGCTGCGCACTCAACGGTATCGCTCATCGCGGAGGGTGTTTGGGACATTGGGAGGTTCAAGAAACGGCCGGTGGTGCTGGCTCGCCGGATTGATCTTGTCGAGCGTCACGGGTTGCGGATTTTTCATGGCCCTGAGCCACGCAACCAAAGCTGGGTGATTACGCCAAGACCGCTGGGACGGCTGACCCAGGATCCGTTAGCTGGTACTGCTACCTGGTGGTATCTGGAAGACCGGTTCACCCTGCATGGCATGGCGTTACGGTTGCATGGAGACGATCCAGATACCGCTGTCGATACCAACGGTGCGGTCATACCAGTAGCTGTCCACGGGCCGTTCAGTCACGACTTCATTTGGGTGCATTTGGATGGCTGGCCACAAGGTCCCATCCGTTTGACCGATGCTCAGGCGAGATTGTTTGCTGTCCTTTGGGAGCACCGACACCAGGCTCAATCTGCGGAATTTCTTATGAGGCTGGCTGGTCTTGCCAGTGAAAAACCAATGGATGTTTTCAAGGTCAAAGCTGTAAATCGAGGTGATCCGCTGTACGAAGGACCACTGAAGGCCTATGAACAATTGGTCAGTCGGCAGCGGCGCCTTGGCCAGTATCGCTTGACGTTATGAAGCTGGATTGAGTCGGATTTGTCTGTCGGATCGGCTTGAAAGTCATATAAGCCGTGTAAGCAATTTTCATATTAAATTGTTGATTTACTTGGCTCACTCTTCGCTTCTTTCCACGCTGACTTCGCCACTTCACGGTGTGCAAATCTAGACGGCATCAGTCGACTTAATAGTTGAACTCGTTTTTCTGAGCAGATAGACAAAAGATACTGTGTTGCTTCAGCAAATCCAGTCAACGCATCGTCCCTCACGCTATTTAATACACCTTTAACGGCTTCATGCACATCTTCTTCGCCTTGATGCGTTGTGAGTTCGGTTAGCAATATCTTGGCAATTCGCATCTTTCTAATAATTTCCATTGAACGTAAGAGCAAAGACTGATCGTTGTAGTAATCAAGAGGAAGTGCCACAAGAAATTTGCGCAGCTCATCGAACCCTTCCGATTGGGCATCCCAAGTCACATGCGCAGTTCCAATATTACTTGCGGTTGATTCACATGCTTGCACGATTGAAATCATGAACCAGCGCCATGAATTCGTCTTTCGAATAGCATCTTCGGCTATGAGTTGTCTTTGTAACCTTGAATTGTGCAAATTCTGTGAGTGCATTACCCATACGGCGACTAATATTGCAGCAACAGAACCAAGTGCTTGAACCCAAGCTGCCCATTCCGTGCTATTGAAATGCCACCAAATTCCAAGTGCCACTACCGTGCCTAACACGCAAACTATCACCAGGTTGATAAACCATTCTTGAGATTTACTCATATGCTTCTTTCCATGCGAAGTTGCAACTTCCTCTTGCCGATTTTTTAGTCAGCGAAGTAGCGAGATTAAGCATTGTGCAGGCATTAATGAATTACTGAACTTAACGTAAAGAATTGCGGTGTTTACCCCGTAGTGAACGTAGTTATTTCTAATGTAAGCGTTGTTCCAACTCTTCGTGTTGGACTCGGAATTTCG
>CAIKAC010000023.1 GCA_903825305.1 uncultured Actinomycetes bacterium | reverse complement strand
TACGCAGCTGGTAAGGCCGCTGGCATCAAGTTCATCACCTGCTGCTCGACCGACCCCGTCGTCTCTGGCAACAGTGGTTTGGTGTACGACATCGGTAACGCAGCTCAGTCCGGCAAGGTCGGTGTTGCAATGGCCGAGATGGACGTCGCTGCTTCTAGCAACGGTGCTCCTCACGTTGTGTACTGGAACAACGGCGCTTACGCCATCCTCGGTGCTGTTGAGCCAGTTCTGGCCCGCACGCTGAGCCACATCGCTCCTCACAGCCACCTGAACGTCTTGGCGTACAACTACGCTTCGCCGTCAACTCAGATCCAGGCGATGATCTCGTACCTCCAGGCTCACACCGACATCACCGAGGTTGACCTTTCAACCGACGGTCTTGCTGCTGGTCTGCCTGAAGCTCTGACCGCTGCTGGTCTCCAGCACCGCGTTCAGATCATCGGTGAGGGTGGAACCGTCACCAACGGTCAATACATCTACAACGGCCAGCAGTACGGCACGACGTCATTCGACTTCGTCGGCTACTTCGGCTACATGATGAACGCACTTGCCCAGGCTTCCGTCGGCATGAAGATCACCCCTTCGGTGAGCACGCCTACGTGGGTTTACGTCAAGAGCAACGTTCCCCCGATGATGCTGGCCGGTACGGGTGTATTCCCGATCGAGGCAAACGCCTACAGCTTCTTCGCGGGACTCTGGAAGTAACTTCCGAGTTGTTGCTCGCTAGGTAACTAGCGAGCGCGAGGAACGACGACCGACACGGGGTGTCGGGGTGCAATACGCACCTCGACACCCCGTTGGTCATTTCTGGGCATCAATTGCGGCTACCCTAAATCATGAACAGGAATTCAATCAGGGGGGAATGTGGGATTGCTTAGTGGCTACCGGGTCGTGGATCTTTGCGATTCGCGCGGAATGCTGGCAAGCCGCATTTTGGCCGACCTCGGCGCAACCGTCATATTGGTTGAACCCGCTGGTGGCAGTAGTGCCCGACATGCCTCACCGTTGATTGAAGATTCCCAGGGAAACCACGCGTCGCTGCCCTTTGAATTTCTGGGCTCCAACAAACGAAGTGTCGAACTCGATGCCGATAATCCAGCAGAAGTTGAAACGCTGCGAGCGCTTCTTGATACTGCTGATTTTGTGTTTTCGACGCAGAGCCAATCGTGGCTGGCAGCTCGCAATCTCGATTTTGAATCGGTGGCGAAGAGTAACCCGTGGGCGGTTTTTGTCTCCATTACTCCCTATGGTGCCTCCGGCCCTAAAGCCGACTGGGCTGCAAGTGAACTGACCTGCTGGGCATCGGGTGGGCCTCTGTTTTTTAATCGCGACGAGGACTTGCCACCGGTCAGAATTTCTATTCCTCAAGCATGGTCTCACGCAGCAGCCGATGGCGCAGCAGCCGCCATGATCGCCCACCGCGCACGCTTGCGAGATGGTGTTGGGCAGTTCGTAGACGTCTCAGCACAAGCATCAGCTGCCATGGCGACGTTATCGGCCGTCCTCTCGGCCGCGGTTGGCGATAGAGCCACCTATCCGGTTGAGGGAACTCCTGAGGAAGAGGAACGCCGCAAGCGCCTTGACCTCTCGGGCAGTGGTTCGGCCTCTCGTCGGACTAAGTGGAAAGTGCTCGATGGCTTCGTTGAATTGCACTTGTCATTAGGGCCAGCAGCTGGGCGCTTTACCAATAACTTGATGGCTTGGCTTAAAGAGGAAGGTGCCATCGACGAGGACCTCTCGGCGCTTGATTGGGTGGAGGTCCCCGATCTCTACAAAGCGGGAACGGTGAGCTTTGATGATCTCGAGCGAGCCCGGACTCAAGTGGCTGCATTCTTTGCTGCGCACACCAAAGAGCAGCTCATGGCCGCGGCCGTCGAGCGAAAGATCCTGTTGGCACCGATTGCTACAACCCAAGACCTTCTAAATTCTGAGCACCTCGAGGCACGGCAATTCTTCCAAACGGTCACGACCAGTGCAGGTCTAACCCTGACCATGCCTGGTTCCTTTGCCTACCTTGATGGTGAGCCGGTTGGCGAGCGAGGCCCGGCCCCTGCGCTTAATGAAGGTGTTGCATTACTTGACGATCTGTCCATCACCCCACGGCGAAGCCATGAAGCCACTGAGCTGCCGGCTCTTGAGGGCCTCAAGGTTGCCGATCTGTCTTGGGTGGTAGCCGGGCCCGCCATTGGACGAGTGCTGGCTGACTATGGAGCAACCGTTGTTCGAGCCGAATCCTCGTGGCGAGTGGAAACCAATCGACTGGTAGGACCGTTTGTGGGGGGAGTACAAGGTCCGGAGAACTCTGCGAGTTACTCCAACTGCAATACCAACAAGCTCGGTATGACGCTTGATTTATCTACGCAAGAAGGTCGTGACGTCGTTCGCGACCTCGTGGCGTGGGCCGATGTCGTGATTGAGTCCTTTTCGCCAGGGGTGATGGATCGTTGGGGCTTGAGTTTCGATGAACTCACCAAGATCAACCCCAAGATCATCATGCTGTCAACGTCGCTCATGGGTCAGTTCGGCCCTCTCGCCAACTTCGCCGGATACGGCAACATGGGCGCCGCGATTTCGGGATTCCAGCAAATTGTGGGATGGCCCGAACGGCCGCCACTTGGCCCCTTTGGGCCCTACACCGACTACGTAGGACCTCGCTTTGGCCTGGTCATGGTGATGGCGGCGCTCGAGCGTCGAGACCGCGAGGGCAACGCGGCTCACATTGACCTCGCCCAAGTAGAAGCAGCGCTGCAGTTCATCGCGGCTGAGATATCCGAGTGTGCGCTCACTGGAGAGGTGGCGCAACGCCGAGGTAACGCAGATCGAGTATTTGCACCCCACAGTGTCTACTCCGGCCGCCTCGGCACCGAGGGCAATAGCCGGTGGCTTGCCATTGCGATTGAGACTGACCAACAGTGGGGTGAATTTGCCAAGCTGCTTGGACTCGATGTTGATCGCCGTTTTGAAACGCTTGAGGGCCGGCGCGACCATGAAGCAGTTATTGATGAAGCCATCCGCACTTGGCTACACGATCAAGATGTCTTTGAAGCAGAAACACTTCTGCAGCAGCGTGGGATCCCGGCTCAGGTGGCGCTTTCGAGTTTGGACATGCTTGACGACGAACAATTGAAGCATCGGAAGCATTTCGTGGAAATTGATCACCCGATTCATGGAACTACCACGGTAGAAAATTCGCGCTTCATCTTCTCGAGAACGCCAGCTCGCATCACGCGATGTGCGCCCACTTTTGGCCGAGACAATGAGGTGATCTTGCGTGACATCTTGGGTTATGAAGACGAACACATCGAGAAACTCAGAGAAGGAAACATTCTCCGCTAGGAGAAGGTCCAGGGAAAGGAAAGCGCCGTGGCAGAACACGAAGCATGGATGGACGACTGGCAGGCAATGATTGATGCCGTTGGTACTGAATTTGGTGGCAACGTCATGGCTGGCGCTGACGACGTTGACAAATCAGCCATCAGGCGATTCCAAGAACCACTCGAAGCGGGCTGCCCCATTCACACCGATCGAGATGCAGCGCTAGCTGCTGGGTTTTCGGACATCGTTGCTCCCGTGGCGTCGTTCATGATGTTCCAGTTGCCGCCAATGTGGAAAGAGGGCGATGCGCCCATCTTTACCGATGGTGCACGCAATGCCGAGCCCGCCCGCTCAGCGGTGAAGCCCAATATGCCAAGCATTGCGCCGCCAACCACCGCTTACTTCGCGACCGATATCGACTTTGAGTTTCTCGATGACCTCGTGCTCGGTGATCACTTGACGCGCCGCGGCAATCGGCTGATCAGTTGTGAGCCCAAGCGAACGGCTGTGGGCATAGGGGCGTTCACCAAGTGGGAGGCAGAGTATGTGAACCAACGTGGCGAAGTCATTGGCAAAATTCGAACTGGCCTGTACCACTACAACCCGCACGAGGTGGCGTGATGACCTACGACGTAACGAAGAATGTGAAGGTTGACTGGAGCATCCAGCCGATATTCGAAGATGTTGTGGTGGGCCAAGAGCTCAACGACGTCATCATCCCGATCAGCGTGTATCGATTGATTTGCGCGGTAGCCGCTACGCGGGACTTCAATGCCATTCACCACAACACCGAAGTCGCGCGGGCCAATGGCGTGGACGACATGTACGCCATGACGACGTTTCTGCTCGGTACGTGGGAACGTGCCTTGAGGGAATTCATCGGAGCCAAGGGACGCATCAACAAGATCGAAGGATTTCGGATGCGCTCATTTAACCTGGTCGGCTCAACCGTTGCCGTCCGAGGGCGCGTGATCGAGACCCGAGTTGAAGATGGTGTTGGCAGAGTCGACATTGAAATGTGGACGGAAAATGACGGAAAGCCTTCCATCGGACCAGGACGCTGCACCGTGACGATGCCGCTGCGAAGTGAGGCATAAATGGCGGCTTCGATTGCAGTAGCGGGTCTCGGCATCACGGAGATGGGCAAGGTTTATGGCAGGAGTGCTTCAGATTTTGCAGCCGAGGCAATTGCCCTCGCGCTTGATGATGCTGGCCTTGGGTTCAGCGACGTCGATGGCCTCTTGGTGCACTCCAATTTGAGCCCCGAGATGACGGTCAATTTGCAGTGGAGTCTGGGCTTTCACGATCTTCCCGTTCTCGCTGCCATAGGTGCCTATGGCTCGACCCCGGCCGCGATGTTTAACTACGCCACTCGGGTAATCGAATCAGGACAAGCTGAAACCGTCGTTATGGTCTACGCCGATGCCCCGCTTCGCCCAGCGGGTTCGGCCGGTGCGGCCTATGCCAACGCCAATCCACCCGAAGGTATGGACTCGGTGAATGTGGCACATGGCTTCTATGGGGCCAATGTCGGCTATGCCTTGGCGGCAAAGCGACACATGGAACTCTTTGGCACTACGTCGGAACAGTTCGGAGCGGTAGCGGTCGCTCAGCGCGAATGGGCAGTGATGAACCCGCACGCACAGATGCGCAAACCAATCACGCTTGAGGACCATCAAAGCTCACGATGGGTAGTAGAGCCGCTCCACTTGCTCGATTGCTGCTTGGTTTCCAACGGAGCCGTTGCTGTGGTGGTGACGTCATCAGAGCGGGCGAAGGATCTACGCCAGCCACCAGTACATCTCCTCGGTCTTGGGCAGTTTGCGCCGGGTGATTCCAAGCGCACGGATCGAGAACCTGGGATTTACACCGGTGCCACCGAAGCCGGACGGCAAGCCTTCGCACAAGCTGGGGTAGGCGTCAATGATTTTGACTTTCTTGAAATCTACGACTGCTACACCTATACCGTCATCGTCACCCTAGAGGACTATGGCTTTTGCAAGAAGGGTGAAGGCGGTGCGTTCGTGGCCGACGGCAAGTTGGGGCCGCGCGGTGCGTTGCCAACGAACACTGGCGGAGGGCAACTGAGTTCCTATTACATGTGGGGATTCACACCGCTCTCCGAAGCGATTATTCAGCTTCGAGGTCAAGCAGGGGAGCGACAAGTAGCCAAGCATGACCTTGCCCTGGTGTCAGGCAATGGAGGGTTCTTGAATTTTCACGGCACCTTGGTGCTGTCGACGAGGGAGTCGTAATGGAGGAATACACTAAGCCCCTACCTATTCGCGACGAGCGCTCCGCACCATTTTTTGATGGCTTGCTCGACGGTGAGTTGCGGCTTCAACACTGCTTAGCCTGTGATCAATGGATGTGGCCAGTGACGTTGCGCTGTCGACACTGCCTGAGTGACCAACTCGAATGGAAGGCCTCGGCTGGTAAGGGCACACTGTATTCCTTCGCCCTCGTGCATCAGATCTACCATCCTGGATTCGCCGATGAGATCCCCTACAACGTCGCCTTTGTCGATCTTGACGAAGGCGTCCGTGTCACTACGAACATCGTGGGAACGCCCAATGATGAGCTGGCGATCGGCAGTCGAGTGGAGCTCGCGACGGAGCTCGTTACGCACGATATGGCTCTTGCCAAATTCCGAGTTGTTTAACCCATAGAAAGGCTCTGATGTCAGAACTTGTTCTCGTAGAAGTTTCGGATCGCATCGCGACGATCACCATCAACCGACCCGAACAACGAAACGCACTCACTGCTGAGACCATTGAGGCGTTGAGTGGAGCGATGCGTGAGACTGATCAAAATCCAGATGTGGATGTGATTATCTTGACCGGTGCTGGTAAGGCTTTTTGTGCTGGGCTTGATCTCAAAGAGATGGCGGCAACAGGGGGAAACCTCGATCCGCGTCGAGGTTGTCCGTGGCCTGAGTTGTCAAAGCCCGTCATCGGAGCGGTTAATGGACCTGCGGTGACCGGAGGATTGGAACTCGCACTTGCCTGCGATTTCCTCATTGCTTCAACTGCGGCACGCTTTGCCGACACGCACACTCGGGTCGGGCTCATCCCCTTTTGGGGCATGTCCGTGTTGCTCCCTGAGGCCATCGGCATTCGCATGGCCCGTCAGATGAGCTTGACCGGTAATTTTGTCAATGCACAAGAAGCGTTGCGCATTGGACTCGTCAACCTTGTGGTTGAACCCGAGGCCTTAATCGAAGTCGCCCGCCGACTGGCTTCTGACATCGTCGAGGGTGATCAAAGTGCTACTAAGGCCATGATCGCGCAATACAAGGCCGTAAGTGCTGCGGGATCAGATGGTCGCACCGTAGAACGCAAGCACGCCGAGACCTTCCTCGGCGGCGGCGTTGATGCCGCTGAAATCGAGCGCCGGCGCCTTGCTCTCATCGAGCGAGCCAAATTGCAGGCATAAGAGAAAATCTCTGATAAGAAAATAGAACTGCGTGGGGGCAGATCCGCGCCTGAGGCAAGGGGGAAGTGGTGTCAGATCTAACGGGCAGGGTCGCGTTGGTAACAGGAGCGGCACGAGGTCAGGGGCGAAGCCATTGTGTTCGTCTCGCGGAAGATGGCGCTGACATTATCGCCATTGACGCATTGCTCGACTTCGATTCGAGTTTTTATCCGATGGCCAATCAGGGTGACCTTGACGAAACGGTTCGCCAGGTGGAGGCCCTAGGCCGACGCATTGTTGCCATCAAGGCAGATGTTCGATCCTTTGAACAACTCCAAGATGCAGTGAAGGCAGGACTCGAAACCTTTGGTCGGCTCGACATCGTATGCGCCAACGCCGGTATTGCCACCAACATGAAGGTGGCGTGGGAGAAGACCGAAGAAGAGTGGCAAGACACCATTGACGTGAACCTCACTGGCGTATGGCACACCGTGAAGGCGACGGTACCTGCGATCATCGCAGGGGGACGAGGCGGCGCTATCGTCCTCACGAGTTCACTGGCTGGACTCAAGGGCTACAGCCACATCGTTGACTATGTCGCCGCCAAGCACGGCGTCAACGGCATCATGCGCGTCTTGGCCAATGAAGTAGGCCAGTACAACATCCGCGTCAACACGGTGTGTCCTGGCTTGATCCACACCGACATGATGATGAACGATCCGACGTATCAAATCTTCCGTCCAGAAATTCCGAATGCAACCAAGGAAGATGCAACGGAAGTATTTAAGACGATGCAGGTGCTACCTACGAACTGGCTGGAGCCACGCGACGTCTCTAACGTGATTTCATTCTTGGTTTCCGATGCAGCTCGCTACATAACGGGTGTTTCTATGCCCGTTGACGGTGGCCAAATCGGCCGAGGCTGATTGTAGAGAGATCGGTGATGCGGGTTGGCTCGATTATGAGTCGACCCGCACCACCATCTTGCCTTCGCTCTTTCCCTGCAGCATGTCAATGAATGCTTGCGGAGAATTGTCAATGCCATTGGCGACGGTCTCGCGGTACACGAATTTGCCATCCAGAATTGCTTGAGAAATTTCTGCTCGGAATTGGTCGGCCATGTGCTCGTAGTGGAAAACCAAGAATCCCCGCAAGGTGAGGTTCTTCCAGATAGCCAAGAGCAAGTTTCGAGGTCCGGTCGGGCGCTCGTCGCTGTATTGGGAGATGACACCACACAGCGCGATTCGGCCGTGATCGGCCATGTTGGCCAATGCGGCCTCAAGGTGCTCGCCGCCGACGTTGTCGAAGTAGACGTCGAGGCCTTTTCCGTCCAAGAGTTCACGCAGTGCTTTGCGTGGGGGAGTGCGCTTGTAGTTGAACGCAAGGTCATATCCCAACTCGTTCGTGAGCATCTCAACCTTCTCATCGCTACCAGCTGACCCAATCACCAAGCTGGCGCCACGAAGTTTGGCCAACTGCCCAACGAGCGTACCGACGCCACCGGCGGCACCCGAGACGAAGACCACGTCGCCGGCTTTGAACTCAGCAGCACCGAGCAGTCCGACGTAACCCGTCATGCCCGTGGTGCCGAGCGCGCCGAGATACACCGAATTAGAAACGCCGGGCAGCGGGTCAACTTTGGTGAATTCAGAAGCCGCACCGCATGCGTATTGTCTCCAACCAAGATCCGAAACAACCAAGTCGCCAACGGCGAATCCTGAGTCTTGAGATTCGACGACATAGCCAACGGCCGCTCCGGCCAGTGGTTCGCCAATGCCGTAATAATCGGCGTAGCTCGGAGATTCGAACATGCGACCAAACATGTAAGGGTCCACCGAAATAAATTCGTTCGCCACCAAGACCTCGCCAGGACCTGGAGTAGGCGTGTCGACGGTGACGACTTCGAAGAGGCCAACCTCAGCTTCTCCACTGGGTCGAGCGATGAGGTGAACGCGGCGCGATTGGCTAGGGATGGTCATGGTGCTCCTTTATGGAATGAAGGTTACGAATGGTCGAGGACGAGGGGGTTTCCAGAAACCCACGAGACATGGAGGTCACGGTGGCGGATACGCCAACCGTTCTCGGTTCGGATGAGTTGGTCCCGATAAGTCCCGGCGACGATGAATTGCTCGCCTCCCTCGGCGCCGGTCTTGACGTGCTGAGCATGGAAGTACCACTGAGCCGAGGCAGAGTCTGGGGCGATCTCGCATGCAAAATTGCCAAGCAAGTGTTGACTGACCGCCAAGGGGGAAAGAGCATCGCGACAGATTCGCGCCAACTGGGAAGGGTTGGCAATATCGCCGATGCCTTCGTAGGTCGCCGTAGCGTTATCGGTAAAGCACGTGAGTAAAAGATCGAAGTCTCGACTATCAAGAGCAGTCGCATATCGGACGCCAAGGTCATAGATATGGGATCGGTCTTCTAGGTATTGCGATGACTGCGTCATGGTTCCCCCCGTCTCTCTGACCGTAGTTCTCAAATGCTGCGATCGCGTCACGCGGATCGATATGGTATGAATCATAGTCAGGAATAAAAACTTGGCTGGGGCCATGGTGGAGGGGGAAACCGTGCTTCGACTCTTTAGTGCCGACGATCACATCATTGAACACGCAACCGTATGGACGGACCGCCTACCGGCGAAGTATCGCGACGTAGGACCCCGAGTGGTTGACGAGGGTCATCAAGAGGTATGGCTCTATGAAGACAAGCGGAATCTCTGCATGGGGCTCAACGCGACGGTCGGTAGGCCCAAAGAAGAGCTCAACCCCGATCCCATTCGCTTTTCAGAGATGCGCGCAGGTTGCTATGACCCGAAGGAACGCGCCAAGGACATGGTGCTCGACGGCATCTACGCCTCGGTGCTGTTCCCTACGCTTCCTCGATTTGCTGGCACCTTGTTCCTCGAATTCAAGGACAAGGAACTCGCGAGTCTTTGCGTGCAGGCATACAACGACTTCATGATTGACGAGTGGTGCGCGGGTGGGCCTGAAGGCATGTTTGTGCCCACCATCATTGTGCAGTTGTGGGACCCTGAATTGGCTGCTCAAGAGATTCGTCGGTGCAAAGCCAAAGGTGCCGTTGCACTCAGCTTTCCTGAGAACGCGGTTTCCCTCGGGTTGCCGAGTTACTGGGATGCCTGGTGGGATCCGATCTGGCGCGCGTGTGAGGAAACGGGACTCGTACTGTGTTTACACATTGGAACGTCGGGAACCATTCCGCAACCCTCTCCTGATGCTCCCGACATGTTGAGTTATTCGCTCTTGCAGGTTGGATCCATCATGTCGTCAGTCAACTTGATGATGTCGCCCGTGTGTCGCAAATTCCCGGAACTTCAGTTTGTGTTTTCTGAAGGCGGCATTGGCTGGCTGCCCAATGCGCTTGAGCGTGCTGATCGCATGTGGCTTCGCCACAAGCTGTACGCCAATCTTGATGACATTCTGCCGAGTCAGATTTTTCGAAAGAACATGTACTTGTGCATGATTGAAGAGCCAGTTTGTCTGGGGTTCCGTGACCACATTGGCCTTGATCGCATTATGTGGGAGTGCGATTACCCCCACACAGACACCACGTGGCCAGACTCACGCAGTATTGCGCAATCGGTCTTCGATGAAGCGAACTGCTCGCAACATGAAATTGACGCCATCGCCTTTGGTAATGCTGAACGTGTGTTCAACTGGAAAATGGCATCAGCAGATTTAACGGAGGCGAGTATCTAGATGACCGAATATAAGTACCTCACCTATGAGCTCCTTGACGAGGGAACCATTGCTCGTATCACCCTGAATCGACCCAAGCAGAAAAATGCCCAGAATCGCGGTTTGCTGGTCGAACTTGACGACGCATTTTTGAGTGCAGAGCGAGATGACACGATTCGGGTTGTCATCTTGGCTGCCAATGGCGACAGCTTTTCTGCTGGGCACGACCTGGGATCTTCGGCAGACCGTGAAGAGCGTGCGCCAGGGCCGGACCAGCACCCTAGCTACTCCATCAATGGGGCAACGCGAGCAGGTGCTGAAGCTCGGGTGCGTCAAGAGTGGCACTACTACTTTCAAAACACCCGGCGCTGGCGCGATTTGCGCAAAATCACCGTCGCGAGTGTGCAGGGAAACGTACTGGCGGCCGGGTTGATGTTGGCGTGGTGTTGTGACTTGATCGTGGCTTCTGATAACGCGATCTTTGCTGATGTTGTTGGTACTCGATTGGGAATGTGCGGTATGGAGTATTTCGCGCATCCTTGGGAGTTTGGGCCTCGCAAGGCAAAAGAGCTCTTGCTGACCGGTGACTCGATTACCGCACAAGATGCACATGCCTTAGGCATGGTTTCGAAGATTTATCCACTTGCCGAACTCGAAGAAAAGACTTTGGCCTTTGCTCGTCGCATTGCCAAAGTGCCCACTATGGGTGCGCTGATGATTAAAGAGTCAGTCAACCAAACGGTCGACAATCAGGGATTCTTCAATGCACTCAACGCTGCGTTCACGGTGCATGAGTTAAACCACGCGCACTGGATGGAGTTGACGGGGAATCAAACCGCAATTGGAACTGTCGAGTGGGGCGTCGAGGATTGGCGGAGCGCTCCAGAAATTAAGCCTTCACGACCCGATTCGGTATAGGAATACTCCTAGGGGGTAGATATGTCACCACGTTCGCGTAGAACCAAATTGGGTAGCCAAGGGTTGGAAGTTTCGCGCATGGGATTGGGCTGCATGCCCTTGTCGCCGAGTTACCTCACTCCCGATCCGGTTGAATCGATGAGGACCTTCGATAGGGCCATCGAACTCGGCATCACCTTCATGGACACGGCCAATGTGTATTCGGCTGGAGAAAACGAAATCTTTGTTGGCAAGGCCATCAAGGGGCGCCGTGACCAGATCGAGTTGGTATCAAAGTTTGGTTTGACTCACGACGGCGTGAACTATGGAGCGGATGGTCGGCCTGAATACGTCAAGCAGTGCTGCGAGGAGTCGCTTCAACGCCTCGGTGTGGACACCATTGACTTGTATTACCAGCATCGCGTGGATCCCGATGTTCCCATCGAAGAGACCGTTGGCGCGATGGCGGAACTGATTGCTGAAGGCAAAGTGCGGTTCCTTGGTCTTTCCGAGCCTTCGGCCGATGAACTACGACGCGCTCATGCCACGCACCCCATCACGGCGATTCAAAATGAGTGGTCACTGTGGGCAAGGCAAATGGAGAGCGACATGCTGCCCGTGGCGCGAGAACTTGGCGTCGGCATCGTTCCGTTTGCGCCCTTAGGGCGTGGAATTCTGGCGGGGGCCATCAAGAAGGACATTGCCTTCGACGAAGACGATCTTCGCGCAAGTGACCCACGCCTCCAGGGTGAGAACTTGATTCGCAACGTTGCATTAGTTGAGCGATTAACGGAAATGGCGAATGACTTGGGCGCGGCCCCCGGGCAAGTTGCCTTGGCGTGGCTCATGGCGCAAGGCGATGATGTGGTTCCTATTCCTGGGACTGAACGCGTCGAATTTCTTGAACAAAATGTTGGTGCGCTCGACGTGGAATTCACCGAACCGCAGTTGCGTGAACTCGATGAGCTGTTTGCGCCCGGAGTAACTGCAGGAAATGCAGATGAAGTATTGGCCCGAACCATTGTGTCAAAGTCCCAGGGCTGACGAGCTAGGAGAGATTGATGTTGGAACTCGCAATTCGCTTTGACCTCCGGTCACCCGTAGGTCAGACTCCGCATGCGCTGTTGTATCCCACGGCCATCGAGCAAGCGGCGTGGGCAGATCGCATGGGATTTACGACCTGCTATCTCGCGGAACACCACGGGGCTACGGACGGGTACCTCCCCGCACCATTCGTGCTCGCCGGTGCGATGGCGTCGAGAACAAAGGACATTCGGTTCCACTTCTCAGCCATCATCGCAACTATTCACAATCCCGTTCGCTTGGCTGAGGAATTGAGCGTCCTTGACAACATTTCGGGCGGTCGAGTTGAAGCCACCTTTGGCATTGGCTATCGGCCGCATGAGTTTCAACTCTTCGGTGTAGACAAGACGAAGCGGGCTCGAATCCTGGAAGAGACGATTGAGATTTGTAAAGCGGCGTGGGCGGGCGAAGAAGTCACGTACAACGGCGTGACCTTGGCGGTTCGGCCAGTTCCGGCGCAGCCGGGTGGTCCGCCGATTTACATCGGTGGTTCTGCCGAGCCCTCAGCGCATCGTGCGGCACGCATTGGAGACGGCTACCGTCCGGCCATCAAGAGCCTCTATGACATTTACGTCGCAGACGTAGAGGCAAACGGAGGGGCGACGCCACCGCCGCTCCGTGAAACTCAACCATTGTTTTTGTTCATCTCAGAAGATCCCGATAAGGCGTGGGCCCAGCTCGCGGACAATTTGCTCTATGCGACTAACGCCACGGCAACCTGGGCGCAAGAGCGCGGCGTTGGGGACACGCCCTTCAAGGCTGCAGAAGACATCAATGAGCTTCGGGCGAACCCAACGTTCCAGGTGCTCACTCCTGAAGAGGCAATCGCATTCGCTACCAATTTGGGCGAGAACGGTGAGTTGGTGGTGCATCCGTTGATGGGAGGTATCAACCCTGATCTGTCGTGGTCGAGTCTTGAATTGCTCGAGAGCAAGGTGATTCCGTCACTAAGGGCATCGGGGTTGCTGTCAAACAAAGCGTAGGCATGACCTTGCAATAGTCAAGAATTAACTAACATTACCCAATGGTCATACGAGGGGGGATGGGCGATGGTGGTTCTAACAGCACGTCGCTGGCACGAGGGACAACGCCCGTGAACCGGCCCTACAAACGCTCGGAACTTGTTGCGAGAGAAATTATTGAAAACCTCCTTGCTGATGGATTGAAGCCTGGCGACTTGCTTCCCTCAGAAACACAAATGCTCGATCAATATCAAGTTGGCAGGGCAAGTCTCCGTGAAGCGCTTCGACTGTTGGAAGCCCAAGGCCTCATCTCGCTCAAGCCCGGACCTGGCGGAGGACCTGTTGTAGGAGACGTTCACCCAGCACACCTCGGTCGAACTGCCTCGTTGTATTTCCGAATGGCGGGGGCGAGTTTTCACGAGTTGATTGAGGCGGTGCTTGTGTTGGAGCCGTGGCTGGCTGAACTTGCTGCGCTGCGAGCAGATAAGGACGAAGCACGGCGGAGACTTGGCGCAGCCATGGAGGAGTCCGATTCGCTGCGCGGAGATGTCGAGGGAATTATCCGAACCGCACCGGGTTTCCACCGTGTCATCCATGAGCTTTCTGGCAATCCCGTGTTGTCAACGATGACGAGTGCCATTGATGCGGTATTTACCGATCAGATCCTGTGCACCTTGGATTTAGGTCCTCATCAAGGGCAGTTTCTGGAAGACCACCATGCCATCGCGCAGGCAATCATTGATGGCGACGCTCCGCTTGCTCGACAACTTGCCGCAGAACACACCGAGCGCATCGCACGCTGTGCACGCGAACAGGCTGGTGCTTTGCTGGATCGTCGAATTGAGTGGCGATAGTGGCCACGGAGAAGACTCGTACGGCGGGAGGCAAAGAACGTCGCCGCACCACGAAGACGTCAGACACGGTCGCGTTGCAGATCGTGCACGACATCATGGAGCGAGGCCTCGTGGCGGGAGATCGCCTTCCTTCCGAAGCCATGATGCTCGAAGAGTATCGAGTCAGCCGCGGAAGTCTTCGAGAGGCGTTGCGTCTCCTTGAAGCACAAGGTCTTATTTCTCTGAAACCAGGGCCCGGTGGCGGACCTATTGTTGGCGTCGCCGAATCGGAAAATTTGTCCCGAACGAGTTCCCTCTATTTCCACTTGGGCGGCATGACGTATGCGGAGTTGTTTGCGACCCAAGAAGAGCTAGAGCCAATTCTGGCGAGACTCGCGGCACAAAATCCTCAGCGCGAAGTGGTCATGGCGCCATATCTTGAGGGATACCAAATTCCCCATGGAGGGCCGGAGTACCACACCGGGACGCGTAATTTTCACGCTGATATCCGAAACTTAGCGAACAACAAAGTGCTCGCCATCTACGCGGCCGCAGTCACTCACCTCATCTCGACCGACATCCTTGCCGTCATGGAGCCCGTGGATCTGTATGGGCAAATTATCGACGAACACGGAACGCTCGCGCGACTGATCTATGAAGGCAAGGCTGCAGAGGCTGAAATCTGCATGCGTGAGCACTTCCAGTCACAGCATGAATATGTGATGAGTCGCTGGCCGAGCCGTCTCGCTGAACTCGTGGAGTGGCGTTAGAACTTGATCACCAAGGTGAGGTGCCACCGTCGACGCTGATCAGGGCACCGGTGATGCCGCCACCAAGATCACTCGCCAAGAGCAGAGCCATGGCCGCTACTTCGTCCGCGGTGTTGAGTCGCTTGATCATCGACTCTTGCGCAAAGACGTCGAGGAACTGCTCGTACGTGATACCGGCGGATTCGGCAGCTGAGGCACCTGCGGTCTTCATGGTGTCAGTTTCAATAGCTCCAGGACAAATCGCATTCGATGTGATGCCAAGCGCACCATATTCCGCCGCAACAGCTTTGGTGAAACCGTTAATTGCGTGTTTGTTGGTGACGTAGTGACTCAGCGAGTGCTTGTTCCCCACTTTGCCTTCCACGGATGAGATATTGATAATGCGACCCCAGTGGTTGGGAAGCATGGTGCGAAGAGCTGCTCGAGTAGCCCAAAACGTTGAGTTCAAGTTCCAGTTAAGTGCTTTGTTCCAAGCTTCATCGCTGAGTTCATGCACAGGAGCGAAGCCATCAGTGCCGCCCGCATTGTTGACCAAGATGTCCAGTCTCCCGAGTTCTGAGACGGTCCATGCAACTTGTTCTTCCACCTGAGCTTGATCCAGCACATCGCAGGCATGGAATCGAACATCGCCTACGGCTGAAATTCGCTCTACGGCCGCTGCACCCTTTTCTGGGGATCGAGCCGTGATGACGACCTTGGCGCCTTCGGCTGCCAGTGCTTTGGCAATGCCTTCGCCGATTCCGGCAGTTCCGCCGGTAACGAGTGCTACGCGTCCTTCGAGTTGTCCGCTCATGATGTTCCCCTTCAGAATTGACTACGAAACAAAACCCTATGCCAGGCGGCGATCCCTACTTTCCACCCAGTCCCCAGTATCTTGCCCAAGTGTGAATATCATGATAAGAGTTTCATGTGGGGGTTGGGAGATCTGGCCCCTTTGGCGGGGAGGTCACAATGCAGCCGAGTGAAGTTGACCAGTTCAAGGTTATTGATACGGACGCTCACATTATTGAGCCATACGACCTATGGACGTCGCGACTGAACGTGGACAAGTGGGGAGAAAAAGTTCCTCACGTTCGTTTTGACGAAAAGTTGCAAGAAGACGCGTGGTACTTCGGTACTGAGCGCGTTGGCGCTGGTGCAGGTGCGGCCCAAGCTGGCTGGCACCAATATCCGCCGGACCACCCGCCGTCATTGTCGGTCGTCAAGCCCGAGACGTGGGACATCAAAAAGCGCGTCGGTTGGATGGACGAGCACGGCATCTGGTCCCAGGTCCTCTATCCCAACGTTGCAGGTTTTGGTGCTGGCAAGTTCATGGCCGTTGGTGACAACGAATTGATGCTCGAATGCGTCAAGGCATACAACGACTTTGTAGCCGACTATTCCAACGAAGCCCCAGAGCGATTCATCCCCATCATGGCTATTCCTTTCTGGGACATGGAAGCCACTGAGAAGGAAATGAATCGGGCTATCGCATTGGGTCACAAGGGCATCATCATGTCGGGCGATCCGAGCTACTGGGGTCTTGAAAAGTTGACCCACCCATACTGGGATCGTCTCTGGGCCATGGCCCAAGATGCGGGTATGTCGATCAACTTCCACATTGGCGCCGGTGACATGTCCATCTTTGACACCGTGTACGAAGGTTCAGGTGTGCACGCAAACTATGCCGGTTTCTCCATGCAGTTCGGCATGTCGAATGCGCGAGTTATCGCATTGTTGATCACCAGTGGCATCTGCCATCGCTTCCCTGACTTGAAGTTCGTGTCGGTGGAATCGGGTATCGGTTGGCTTCCCTTCTGCCTCGAAGGTCTTGACTGGCAGTGGAAGAACTGTGGCGTTCCTATCGAACACCCGGAATACGACTTGCTGCCCAGCGAATACTTCAAGCGCCAGATTTATGGCTGCTTCTGGTTCGAAGGGGCAACCGGTCGAGCAGCCATTGAGCAGCTTGGTCCCGATTGCATCTTGTACGAAACGGACTTCCCGCACCCGACGTCAATGTCTCCTGGACCTGCGACGTCAGCAGTGTCGGCTCGTGAATACATTGCGGACACACTCGGTTCTTTGGACCGCGGCGTGCTGCAAAAGGTATTGCACGACAACGCGGCGAAGCTCTACCACGTCAAGTAGTTACTTAAGCGAATCTGCCCCCCCGGTCAGATTTTCATAACAACCACTATTTGAAACTTGCAAGGAGATAAAGATGACTGATGTTCTCTCCGGCCCGTTGGCCGCCTATGGACTGTCCGAAACCACTAAGGGATATCTGACCAAGGGCATCTTTGGTCACTTCATTGGTGGTCAGGCTGACGAGACAGGGGAGGGCACCATTGACGTCTTCGACCCGTCTTCTGGCGTGAAGATTGGTGAAGTTGTTAATGGTGGTGCCGCGGTGGTCGATCGCGCGGTGAACTTGGCGCAAAAGAGCTTCGACAGTGGTGAGTGGCGGTTCATGCACCCCATGGAGCGTGAACGCCGCCTCCACCGTTTGGCCCAATTGGTGCTGGAATACACGCCGATTCTCGCCGAGATGGACACCTTGGATGCTGGCATCCAAAAGATGTTCACTGACTTCTACATGCCCTTGGCTGCAGAGACCATCGACTACTACGCCGGCTGGCCGTCAAAGCTCAGCGGATCCATTCCGAGTGTTGATGCCAACTGCTCGGTGTACCTGAACCGAGAGCCACTTGGAGTGTGCTCGGTGATCGTTCCATGGAACGCACCCGCCTTCGCCGCCTTGAGCGCAGTGCCGGCTTTGGCTGCAGGCAACTCCGTTATTGTCAAGCCTGCACAGCAAACACCGCTTTCAGCTGCATTTATTGGTCACCTCTACGCCGAAGCCGGTATCCCGGCTGATGCTGTTCACATCGTGCAAGGTGATGGCAGCACGGGCCAGGCGCTTGTGGAACACCCCAGTGTCTCGAAGATTTCTTTCACTGGATCGGTCGCAACGGGTCGCCGCATCCAAGCTGCCGCCGCTCCTCGCCTCAAGCAGGTGACCTTGGAGCTCGGTGGCAAGAGCCCGAACATCGTGTTTGCTGATGCTGATCTCGAATTGGCAGCCGGCGCGTGTGCTGCTGCTGTTTGGAATAACTCAGGTCAAGTGTGCACGGCTGGTACGCGCGTGCTCGTTCAGCGCAGTGTGCACGACCAACTGGTAGCTGCCATGGTCGAAGGCTCGAAGAACATCCACGTGGGTGGAGCGTTCGACCCGGCTACGCAGATGGGTCCAATCATCACCGCTCAGCAGCTCGAGCAGGTGGCTGGATATGTCGAGTCCGGCATCAGCGAAGGCGCACAAATTGCTCTCGGTGGTAAGCGCATCGAGCGTGACGGTTACTACTTCGAGCCAACGATCTTCACGGGTGTTCGCAATGACATGAAGATTGCTCAAGAAGAAATCTTTGGCCCCGTGATGTCGGTGGTTCCCTTCGATACCGAAGAAGAAGCGTTTGCCATCGCCAACGATGTTGAGTTTGGTTTGGCCGCAGGTGTGTGGACGAACGACCTTGGTATCGCTCACCGTGCAGTTCGTGCGCTCCGCACTGGAACCGTGTGGGTGAACACCTACCAGGAGAACTCGGTGAACGTTCCCTACGGTGGCTACAAGCAGTCAGGCCACGGCCGCAACTTGGGCGAAGAATCCATCTTGGGGTACACACAGACCAAGTCTGTGTGGATGCGCCACAGCCGGTAACACCGTTCATGCCGGCATGGCTGGCACTAATCAAGCGTCTGAGATATGACGCGGGGGGAAAGTAAGGAGAGTCACGTGACCATGGAAATTGGCCTTGAGCAACTCAAGGATGCAGAAGAGATCAAGCAACTCAAGTACCGCTACTGCCGTGCTTGTGACGCCTTTGACCAAGAAGTAATGATCGAGCACTTTGCTGATGACATTCACATCGATTTCTTGCCAGGCAGCGACCTTGGCAAGGCTTCGACTCGTGAAGAGCTCAAAGGCTTCTTCGATTTTGCTCAAGAACCGGTGACGGCTTCGAGTCACCACATCTCAAACTTTGACATCCGATTCACCGACAAAGACCACGCCATTGCTCACGTGTACCTGTACTCATGGCAGCGCTTTAAGACCTACCCAGAAACGCCCGACTGCCACCGTTGGGCACGTTACGAAGAAGAGTGGGTTCGCACTGACCAGGGTTGGAAGCAGACCTCATTGATTTACCGCGTAGCCGGTGAACTTGGTGGCGACGCTTTTGGGCTTCGTATCGGTGAAGTGGTCGGTCTCCCGGTATGGCCTAACGCCTAAATGCCTTCTGCAAGCCCTCACACAACGCCAGACCCAGAGATTCTCGCTGCTCGAAAGCCAAAGCAGCGACGGGGGCCCTTAGCTGGCATTCGCGTCGCTGACTTTTGCTGGATGGGCGTGGGATCGGTTGCCACTCGGCTGCTCGCCGACTTTGGAGCAGAAGTCATCAAGATTGAAGATCGCACACGCGTTGACATGCCTCGACGCTTGCCGATCTACAAAGACGGTGGCTTGCGGTCCTACGGCGAGGAGGACTCGAACCCTGACCCTAATAAGGGCGGCCTGTTTAACAACTACTGTCGAAACAAGTTGGGCGTCACAATCAACATGCGCACCGAAAAAGGTCGCGAGTTGGCCGACCGCCTCATTGCAAAGTCCTCGGTGGTGACCGAGAACTTTGCGCCGGGTGTCATGGAGCGCTGGGGGCTCACCTACGAGCACTTGAACGAGATTTCCCCAGAGATCATCTATGGGCGGATGTCGGGCTATGGGCATTCAGGGCCGCATTCGGAGTATCGCAGTTACGGACCGGTGGTCCAGGCGGTGTGTGGGCTTTCGGCGATTTCGGGATTGCCTGGCCGAGAGCCATCCGGCTGGGGCCTGAGCTACATGGACAACATCGCTGCGTACTTCAACTCAGCGGCTTTGCTTGCTGCGATTTACGAGCGCATGAAGACTGGAAAAGGTACCGAGGTCGATGTTGCCGCTGTAGAAGTTGGCGTGTCCTTGGTAGGACCGTTGTTGCTTGATGTGAGTGTGAACAATCACCTCACGCGCCGCCCCGATTTTCCAACTGGCAACCGCCTTGAGGATCAACCAGCTGCGCCCCATGGCGTCTATGCCTGTACGGGTGATGATCGCTGGGTGGCAATCGCAGTATTCGATGATGGCGAGTGGCAAGGTTTCTGCGAAGCACTCGGTAATCCCGCGTGGGTTGCGGATGAACGATTTGCTTCTCAAGCAGCTCGATTTGCCAATCAAGACGCACTTGATGCCCACGTTGAAGAGTGGACGAAACAGCGCGACCCTCACGAGGTCATGACCTTGCTGCAGTTCCATGGTGTTCGCGCAGGTGCGGTGCAGAACTCACAGGATCTCGTAGAAGATGATCCTCAACTTGACGATCGTGGGACCTTCTTTGAGCTCGACCACCCGGTAATTGGAGAAGCGCTCTTCGAAGGAGTGCCCATCAAGTTCTCAGAATCGGGTCCCGACAACTGGCGCAGCGCGCCGCTGGTTGCTGAAGACAACGATTATGTCTTCAAAGATGTGCTCGGGATGGAAGATGATGAATTCTCCCAACTCCTAGAAGAGGGGATCATCTAATGCTGAACACCATGGGAGATCCATTTGGAGGTTCGTCATTCTCGGGCTTGAAGGTTGTCGAACTCAGTAGCGACATCGCTGGCGACTTCACGGGCAAACTACTCGCGCAGCTTGGCTGCGAGGTTGTCAAAGTTGAGCTTCCCGAAGGCTCGCCAGTGAGAAAAATTGGCCCCTTTGCCGTCGGTCATGATGACATTGATCACTCCTTGACCTATTGGTTCTACAACGCCGATAAAAAGAGCGTGGTGGTGAACTACGAACAAGAAGCGGGGCGCTCAACGCTCGATGCGCTCGTCGCCAAGGCTGATGTGTTGGTGATCACCATGCAGCCGAGTGAACTCGCAGCGAGAAACATCGACTTGGAAGTGTTGAGTGCGAATCACGCGCAACTGATCATTTTGGCGGTCACGCCTTTTGGCCTCACGGGCCCTTGGGCCGAGTATCACACGTCGGACCTCGTTGGTCTCGCTGCCGGAGGCATGCTCTTTAGCTCTGGATACGACGATCACTCGATTCCACCTATTCGCCCAGGTGGCAATCAGGGATATGTGGTGCCGGCAAACTTTGCCTTAATCGGAGCACTCTTGGCCTTGATTGAGCGCGAGCACACGGGTCGCGGACAAATCGTGGATGTCTCGATGCACGAATCACTCGCCGTGAGTCCAGAACTTGCGAACCCGTTCTGGTTCTATCCCAAGGTGTTGGTGCAGCGCCAAACTTGTCGACATGCACAACCAGTGCCGACCGCACCGGCTTTGTTCCAAACTGCCGATGGCCGGTACCTGTACTTCGCTTTGGTGCTCGCCGACACAAAGCCGTGGAACAGTCTCGTTGAATGGCTCGACTCCAAGGGCCTCGCAGCCGATTTGACGGAGCCCGAATATCAGCAGCTCGCTCATCGCCAGGAGCAGTTCCACCATATTCAAGGCATCATCGAAGTGTTCTTCATGCTCAACGACATGGAAACGCTGTATCGCGAAGGACAAGCCCGTGGCTTGCCGGTAGGCCCGATCAATATGGTCGAGGACCTCTTTGACGATGAGCACTTGGTTGCGCGGCGCTACTTCCAGCAGCTTGAGCACGAGGATGCTCCTGCTGGACAGTATCCGACCTTCCCCATCCGGTTTTCCAACATTGAAACCCCAGCCGAGCGGCCGGCTCCCAACCTTGGGGCCAATACCGATGCGGTGATTGGGGAGTGGCTGGCATGAGCCGCTGGGACCATCGAGACGCCTGCGCTATCGCTGGCATTGGGCACACAGATTTCTCCAAGAACTCTGGCCGTAGCGATTTAACGCTTGCCACCCAAGCGGCACTCGCAGCCATTGCCGACGCTGGTCTTGTGCCCGCAGATATCGATGGCATCGTTCGCTCGGATTATGACCACGTCAGCCACAACGCACTCGCTGATGCCATTGGGGCTGACAACTTGACTTATTGGGGCCAATCAGGACCCGGGGGAATTGCCCCCAGTTCCATAATTGGACAAGCCATTGGCGCGATTGTCTCGGGACAGGCAACCACGGTGTTGGCTTTTCGTGAACTCAACGGACGATCAGGTGCGCGTTTTGGGCTCGGTGGCTCAGACAAGTTCGTGGTGGGTGGCAACGCCAGCTACGACGAGTTCTTCAATCCTTTTGGCTTGTTGACCCCGGCGCAGATGTTTGGCCTCATGCAGCAACGCCACATGAGTCAATACGGCACGACTCGAGAAGACTTGGCCGCAATTGCTATCGCCTGTCGGAACCGTGCGAACGCCAACCCCAACGCTCAAATGTATGAGCGGCCCTTGGACCTTGAGACCTACATGGACGCTCGAATGATTTCATGGCCCCTATGTCTCTTCGACTGCTGCTTGGAAACAGACGGAGCCGCGGCGGTCATCATCACCACCACCGAGCGCGCCCGTGATCTAGCCCAACCCCCCGCAGTTATTCGCGCGAGCGCCCATGCCTCGGGGCCAAACATTCAACCCGGTCAGATGTTCCCGGCCTTGCTCCGTGATTCCATTATTGAACTGCCTGGGCGCCACGTAGCCAAATTGCTTTATGAACGCGCGGGACTCGGAGCCAACGATATTGATGTGGCCCAGATCTACGACTGCTTCACGATCACGGCCCTGATGGAATTCGAGGATTACCAACTCTGCGAACGCGGAGAAGGTGGACGATGGGCATCATCGGGAGCGATTGAGCTTGGTGGTGAACTTCCCATCAATACGGCCGGTGGTCACATGTCTGAGGGTTACATCCACGGCATGAACCATGTCTTGGAGGGTGTTCGTCAAATTCGTGGCACTTCAACCTCGCAAGTTGAAGGTGCTGAGGTGTGTTTGGTTACCTCGTCGCCACCTCCGGCATCAAGTGCGTTCCTGTTGGTGGCTGACCGATGACCGATATGCCTCGCCCCATCCCCAACATGGATGATCTCGACACCGCCGGATTTTTCAAGGCGGCCGCCGAACACAAACTCACCATAAGAACCTGCACGCAATGTGGTGCTTCTTATTCGCTGCCGCGTGAATATTGCCGTGAATGTGGCGCGTTCGCCATGGAGTGGAAGGAAGTCTCAGGCAAGGCCACCCTCCACGCCTACACCGTGGTGACCCATCCTGTTCACCCAGCGTTCCCCGTTCCCTACACCGCAGTGTTGGTCGATCTCGTTGATGTGCCCGGCGCGAGGATGGTCGGCAACATCCCTGGAGAACATCACTTGGAAGTGGGCCAAGCCATGGAGGTTTGGTTCGAGCACGTAGAAGACGGCATTGTTTTGCCCCAGTGGAAGGTTGCAGAGTGAACGGTACGCCCATCGATGACACGCTCTTCACGTGGCCAGACGAATCGCCGCAACTCATCGGCGCTCGCTGCACCAACTGTGGAACCGTTACCTTTCCGCAGCAAAGCAGCTGCCCCAAGTGTGCTGGCACGGAGTTGAGTCGTCACCTTCTCGCGCGAGAAGGCGTGATCTGGAGTTGGACCATTCAAGGGTTCCGACCCAAAGAGCCCTACATCGGCCCAGCTGAATTCACTCCCTATGGCGTCGCGTACGTTGACCTCGGTGACGTCATTGTTGAGGGCCGCCTCACCGAAGGGGACCCCAGCAAGCTCGCCATTGGCATGCCCGTGGAACTTGAGATCGTGCCGTTTGAAACGGAACAAGCCGGCACGAATTGGCTTACCTACGCGTTTAGCCCGACAGGGCCAGCGCCTGATCAAGGGGGAGTGGCCTAATGGAGCCAGCAATCGTAGGACTTGGTATTCACCCCTTTGGCCGTCACCCAAATTTGTCGGGTCGCCAGATGGCCGTCAAAGCTGTTCACGACGCGCTCGCCTCAGCTGGAATTCAGTGGAGCGATGTGCAATTTGCCTTTGGCGGTTCTGTCGATGGCGACCAGCCCGACACCTTGGTCAGTGACCTTGGCCTCACCGGTTTGCAATTTGTCAATGTTTCGAATGGCTGTGCCACCGGGGGCAGCGCCCTCTCGCTCGCTATCACGATGATCGAGTCGGGCACGTACGACCTCGGCATCGTGATTGGTTTTGACAAGCACCCAGCGGGTGCGTTCAATGCCAAGCCTTCGGATTACGGCATTGGTGATTGGTATGGCGAAACGGGTCTGATGTTGACGACGCAATTTTTCGCCACCAAGATTCAGCGCTACCTCCATGACCACAACATGGATAAGGCAATTCTGGCCAAAGTTGCCGAAAAGGCTTTCCGCAACGGGGCGTTGAACGAAAACGCATGGCGTCGCAAGCCACTGTCCTTTGACGAAATTGAAAACGCGCCCATGATTTCTGATCCCTTGACGCAGTACATGTTCTGCTCTCCGGGCGAAGGAGCCGTGGCCTTGGTAGTCGCTCGTGGAGACAAAGCGCGGCAGTACACCGACCGACCGGTGTTCATGAAGTCAGTGAGCAATGTCACGCGTCGCTTTGGATCGTTCGAAGTATTTTCCCCTTGGCTGAGCCCAGAACGCGGCTCGGTACCAACGACCGATGCTGCAAAGCGAGCGTTTGAATTGGCCGGCGTCTCCCCATCAGAAATTCAGGTGGCTCAAATCCAAGACACTGAGTCCGGGGCGGAAATTATGCACATGGCCGAAACGGGTCTTTGTGAACATGGCGAGCAGGCGGCCATGATTAACGCGGGCGAAACTGAAATTACTGGTCGGTTGCCGATTAACACTGACGGTGGCTGCCTAGCCAATGGTGAACCCATTGGTGCATCGGGTCTGCGCCAGATTTACGAAAATGCTCTGCAGCTTCGAGGAGATGCTGGCGCTCGCCAAGTGCCCAATGATCCCCAAGTTGGATTTACCCACGTTTACGGTGCTCCCGGCATTTCTGCTTGCACCGTCATGAGTCGATAACACCCCCCACAGAGAAAGAGAGTTGTCATGAGTTGGAGTTTTGAAACGGACCCAGAGTTTCAGCAGCTCCTGGACTGGGTCCAGGAATTCATCACCGAAGAAGTCGAACCACTCGACTACTTGCCTTTCCACCCATATGACATTGCCGATCCTCTGCGGGCTGAATTGGTTCCGCCGCTTCAACAAAAGGTTAAGGACAAGGGTCTGTGGGCCTGTCACCTCGGCCCCAATCTTGGCGGCCCGGGCTATGGGCAAGTGAAGTTGGCGCTGTTGAACGAAATCATTGGCCAGACCCGAAATGGCCCTATCGTTTTTGGAACCCAAGCACCCGACTCGGGTAACGCGGAAATCCTGGCGCACTATGGCAGCCCAGCCCTGAAAGAGCAGTTCTTGCAGCCACTGCTCAACGGCGAGATCACATCGACCTTCTCCATGACGGAGCCACAAGGTGGTTCAGACCCCACGCGTTTCATCGTCCAAGCGCAGCTTGACGGCGATGAGTGGGTCATTAACGGAGAGAAGTGGTTCTCATCTCTTGGCCGTTACTCATCATTCTTTATCGTGATGGCCGTTACCGAGCCTGATGCTGATAAGTATCAGCGCCAATCAATGATTGTGGTTCCCGCTGGCACCCCTGGTCTTGAATTCGTGCGCGACACCGGCGTCTGGGGAGACGCACTCGGCGAGGGCCACCACCCCTACCTCCGCTACAGTGACGTGCGCGTTCCCAAGGAGAATCTCTTAGGCGAACGCGGCCAAGGATTCTTGGTTGCCCAGACCCGCCTTGGTGGCGGACGCATTCACCACGCCATGCGCTCCATGGGTCTCGCTCGTCGAGCTTTTGAGATGATGCTGGAGCGTTCGGTGTCTCGTCGCGCTTCGGGAGATGAGTTGCTTGCTCGCAAGCAAATGGTCCAAGACATGATTGCCGAGACGTGGATGGAGCTCGAACAGTTCCGCTTGTTTGTCCTTCAGACGGCGTGGAAGATCGACAAGTACAACGACTACAAGCGCGTGCGCGGTGACATCTCTGCCATTAAGGCGCTGATGCCCAAGGTCTTGCACAACGCAGCATCGCGAGCCCTGCAAATCCACGGTTCGCTCGGCATCTCGAATGAGTTGCCGTTCGGTGAATGGATTCTCGACAGCTACCACATGGGCCTCGCTGACGGTGCCACCGAAGTGCACAAGAGCACTTTGGCTCGCATCTTGATCGCAGAGGCGACGCCATCTGAGACCTTGTTCCCGAGTTACATCCTGCCGTACCGGGTGGAGGAATCTCGCAAGCGCTACGCCGAAGCTCTCGCTAGGCACGGCAAGTAAGGACGCATCATTACCGTGGGAGAGAGTCCTCAGCCTCTGGAAGCGCCGCCTGAAGTCGCACCTGTTCGTGCAGGAGAAGACCTCGATTGGGTGACGCTCGAAGGATATCTGCGAGCAAACATTGATGATGCCGAAGGCGAATTTTCAGTCCTTCAGTTTCCAAACGGTTCAGCGAATCTCACCTATCTGATCCAATTCGGCGCCAAGCGCTACGTGCTGCGGCGTCCGCCTTTTGGTCAGTTAGCACCTGGGGCCCATGACATGGCTCGCGAGTACAAGGCTTTGTCTAACTTGTGGACGGTATTTTCCAAGGCGCCGCGGGCTTATCTGCTGTGCCGTGATCACGACATCGTTGGTTCCGACTTTTTCGTGATGGAGTACCGAGCAGGCGAAGTGGTGTGGGGAGTCATTCCTGAATCCATGAAACATCACGAACACGTTGGGCGTCGCGTTGGACTTGCCGTGATTGATGCACTCGCCGAACTCCACAGCGTAGACCCGGCATCGTGCAACCTGTCGGATCTCGGAAAGCCCGATGGCTACGTGGCACGCCAAGTATCGGGATGGCGCAAGCGATGGGAAGCGGTAGCCACCGAGGAAAATGACGCGATGATGACCGAGGTGGGCGAGCGCCTTGAGGCTTCGATGCCGACGAGTTCTGGTGTGTCGATCTTGCACAATGACTACAAGATTGACAACTGTCAGTTCGATCCATCGAACCCCGATGAGGTGAAGTCAATTTTTGACTGGGATATGGCCACGCTGGGCGATCCGTTGATGGACCTTGGTACCGTGCTCAATTACTGGCCGGATCCCAGCGACACCGAAGACAACAAACCCATTTACCCCGAAGGCACCGACACGCTCGGACTGCCAACTCGCGCTGAAGTCGTGACCCGATATGGCGAGCGAAGTGGGCGCGACATCAACGAGGTGAGTTGGTATGAGGCATTCGCGAGTTTTAAGACTGCCGTGATTTTGCAGCAGCTCTACATTCGTTTCGTACGCGGGGAATCTACGGACCCTCGGATGGGGGAACGCGGTGCCAAGGTGGGACCAGTGGGTGGCCGGGCACTCGGCATTCTCGATGGCCCGAACTATCAGTAGGTGATGGCGATGACACGGTTGGCGATTTCTGCGTATGACCTTTCCCCAGAGGAATTCCTCGCCTTGGCAAGCTGCGCAGAAGCAGCAGGAATTTCAAGACTGTGGATTGGCGAGCACCTGTTTTGGCCGGCCAATTACGCCAGTGTTCACCCTACGGGCGGCGGCCACCCAACCGAAGAGAAACAAGAGCACGCCAAACCTGTCGTTGGGCCCGAGACGCATCTCAACGACACCTTTGCCCTCCTTGGCGCTCTCGCTGCCACCACGACCACCTTGGAATTGGCGACGGGGATTTACATTGCGCCATTGCGACACCCACTCTTGACGGTTCGCGGCGCCCTTACGGTGGCTGAAATTTCAAAGGGACGCTTTTCTCTGGGCCTGGGAGCGGGCTGGCTGGAAGAAGAGTTCACTGCTCTTGACGCCCCATATTCCCAACGCGGAAAAGCACTCGATGAGACCATTGCCGTTCTTCGTGCGGCCGCTACGGGCGAACCCTTTGCCCATGCCGGCGAGGTCTATTCATTCGACGCCGTGAGTTTTGAGGCGCCCAACTATCGCCTCCCAATTGTGACCGGGGGCAATACTCCACGTGCCCTTCGTCGTGCTGCGCACTTGGCTGATGGCTGGGCCAATTCAGCGTCAATCACGTTGGAATACGCCAAGGAACTTCGCGACGCCCTCAATGCGGCACGCCGAGAAGCTGGTACGGCGGATCGGGCCTTTGAGTTCTCGGTGCGACCAGAATCGGCTGACCTTGATGAAGTATCGAGTTTTGTCGACGCTGGTTTTGAGAATGTCATTGTGTGGGCTCATCACTTTTGGCCCGCGCATGGGGTGAGCAACCTTGACGACGCATGCGCTGAGGCAACGGAGGCGATGCGTGCTTTAGTCGAGGGAATTTCATGAGAACGTTTCAACCACTGATCAACACAGCAATGAAGGAGCAATCGTGAGCACGCCAGGCAAGATGACGGTTGACCTATCGGGGAAAGTCGCGCTCGTCACCGGTGGAAGCCGAGGATTGGGTCGAGAAATGGTGCTGGCCTTTGCTGAGTGCGGTGCTGATGTGATGATTACAAGTCGAAAACTTGATGTCTGTGACGAACTCGCCGCCGAGGTTCGCGAGCGCTACGGCGTTCGAGTTGGCACTCATGCTTGCCACGTAGGCCACTGGGACGAGCTCCCTGGTCTTGTCGACGCAACGATTCACCAACTGGGCAAGATCTCCATTTTGGTCAATAATGCTGGCCTCTCGCCTCTGTACCCAAGTTTGGGAGAGGTGACCGAAGAGCTCTATGACAAAGTCTTCGACGTCAACCTCAAGGGACCATTTCGCTTGAGTGCCTTGACCGCGGAGCACATGGTCGCCGGAGAGGGCGGTTCGATTATCAACATTTCCTCCGTCGCAAGCCTTCGCGTGACGTGGAAGGAATTGCCCTACGCGGCGGCCAAAGGTGGTCTGAATATCATCACGGAAGGCTTTGCCAATGCGTATGGGCCCAAGGTGCGCGCCAACACCATCGTGGCGGGACCATTCTTGACTGATATCTCGAAAGCTTGGGACATGGAGCGCTTTGACAAATTGGCGCAGAACTTTGCCCTTGAGCGAGGTGGACAACCCAACGAAATCGTTGGCGCTGCGCTGTATCTTGCCTCTGATGCTTCGAGTTTCACGACGGGTGCCCAAATCGTGGTTGACGGGGGCATGGCCGCCTCATTTTTCTAATTCGATCTGATCGACAAAGGAGCAGTAACTATGAAGAGCGTTGAAGAGTTCAGCGAAGAAGCCAGAACCTGGCTTGACGCCAATGCCTCTCGTCGACCCGTGGATGCGAAGTCCGGGTGGGGCGAAGGATCAGATGATGTCTCGATCTTTCACAACCTTGCCTACGAGGACGAAAAAGCTCTGCTCGATAGAGCCAAGGCATGGCAGCAGAAAAAATCTGATGCTGGCTTTGGTGCCATCACGTGGCCACAAGCGTGGGGTGGCGCAGGTCTCACCCAAGCCCACAAAGATGCCTTTGAAGACTTGGAAATGGAATACGTGACGCCCGACAACCACGAAACATTTTCCATTACCCAAAATCTGATTGCGCCGACCATTAACTTGATGGGAACGGACGAACAGCGTGAATTGTTCATGCGGCGTTTTTTGCGCACCGAAGAACTCTGCTGCCAGTTGTTCTCTGAACCTGGATCAGGTTCTGACTTGGCGTCGCTCTCCACGCGCGCTGAGCGCGACGGCGATGAATGGGTAATCAATGGTCAGAAGGTGTGGAGTTCGGGCGCTCACTTCGCCGAATGGGGTGAGCTGATCACCCGCACCGACCCTGACGTGGTCAAGCACGCTGGCATGACCGTCTTTATGTTGAAGATGGACACACCGGGGGTAGAAATTCGACCCATTCGCCAAATGTCGGGTGGATCGTCCTTCTGCGAGGTTTTCTTTAACAACGTCCGAATTCCTGACTCCATGCGCATTGGCGAAGTGGGAGAGGGGTGGAAGGTAACGCTGACCACTCTGGGCTTTGAACGGGGTAACTCAACGCGCATGCACCGTATCGGTGGTGGGTGGCGCGAAATCCGCGCCCTTGGCGAACACTTTGGCGCCGATGACCCCTTGATTCGCCAGAAGATGGTCGATGTCTACATCGGCGAGCGCGTAGGGGAGATGTCGGGGCTTCGTACGCAAGCGTCTCGCAAGGCAGGTGCTGCTCCAGGCCCCGAAGGCTCCATTGCGAAATTGGCGTGGGTCCAACAACTCGATCGGGTCGCTCGTACCGCCGAGGCCATACTTGGTCCGCGCGTCACTGCTGATACTGGCGATTGGGGAACCTGGGCATGGACGCAGCACATCCTCGGTGCACCGGGATATCACATTGCTGGCGGATCAGATGAGATCCAGCGCAACATCATGGGAGAGCGCGCACTGGGTCTTCCCATGGAGCCTCGCGCTGACCGAGGCCCGTGGAGGGACTTGCCACGCTAGGTAATTTCATTACGAGGTAGCGCCAAAGAGATTGGGGGGGGCGATGACTACCAATATTCCGGTTAATTTGCCAGAGGGTTGTCCAGTCACGGACTATGACAACAACATGCGCCGACCCGTTGAGGGTTACTTTGCGCTGCTTGATGAGTTGCGTGAAGCCTCACCCCGCTATTGGAGTACGCATCAGCAGGGCTTTTGGATGCTGACGCGATTTGACGACATCCGGGCTGCGTATCAGGACTCGGAAACGTTCACGTCTAAGTCCATCATTGTCACAGACCCTGATCCTGCGTACATGTGGGTGCCCACCATGGTCGACGGTCCAATCCACACCAAGTATCGACAACTCCTCAATGCCTACTTCTCACCTATAGCCGTGGGGAAACTTGAAGAACAGAATCGACGCATTGCTGCTGAGCTCGTGAAGGAAATCGTTCCCCGAGGTTCGTGCGATCTGGCGATTGATTTCTGCGCGGAATATCCAACGAGAGCGTTCTTTACGTTGGCGGGTTTTGACCAAAGCGATGCCCCTACTTTGTCTGAGTGGGTGGTCACCGTTTTTCGCAATATGCATAACCCCGATGGTCGCCGTGAACAGGCCGACGCGATGGACAACATTCGCAATTACTTCAAGGGAGTCATTGCGGATCGTCGACTGGCTCCTCGAGACCCCGCGAGCGATTTGACCTCAAATTTGCTTGCAGCACGCCTCGATGGTGAACCGCTCGACGAAGAAACGATGCTCAACATTCTGGGCGTTATCATCATGGCTGGTCTCGACACCACAAAGTCACAACTTGGTTACAGCTTCTATCACTTGGCTCAATACGAACAGGATCGACAGCGACTCCTTGATGACCCGTCACTCGTAGCAAGTTTCGTGGAAGAGTCACTTCGTTATTACACAATTGTTGAGCCGGGTAGGAAATTGGGCCGGGATGTCGAGTTCGCTGGTTGCCCCATGCGCGAAGGGGACATGGTGCTGCTTGATCTGGGTTCGGCTTGTCGGGATCCTCGCGTGTTCCCCGACGCTGACAAATTTGTGATCGACCGGCCGAATAATCGACACGTAGCCTTCGCTCCAGGACCACACCGTTGTCTAGGCAGTCATCTCGCACGTCAAGAGCTCACATTGGCCATTGAGGAATGGCACAAAGCGATTCCTCACTATGAGCTTGCAAACGTCGAACCGCTGACTGAACACGGCGGGCAACGTGGTGTCGACAGCATTCCTGTTCGCTGGACCTTGAATTAGGTTTCCCTAAGTTTCGGTGTTCTTGACCGGCGGTCAATAATCGCTAATAATGAATTCGTGAGGCGTTGAGGGGGGCTCAAGGCAGCAGTCGAGAGCGCCCGTCCATCGCTGGAGATGTCAGGGTGACCTGAGGGTTAGTGGGGGCGTCAAGGTGGGGCTCCCGAAGATGCAAGGAGTATGAACCATGACCATGTCAGAAGTTCCCACCCACGTTCCCGATACGTGCCCCGTCGTGCACTTCGACAACAGTCGCAACCAACCTGTTGGTGGATACTTTCAAGAACTTGACGAGATGAGGGAATTGGCCCCGGCGGTTTGGAACACCTTCGGGCAAGGTTTCTGGGTGGTTACTCGTTTTGATGATCAGCGCGCTGCTTATCAAGACTACGAAACCTTCACGTCGGAATCCATCATCGCGGTTGACCCAAACCCGCAGTACATGTGGATCCCAACCTTGGTCGATGGTCCAGACCACACCCAGTACCGACGTCTTTTGAATGGTTATTTCTCGCCGGCCAATGTTGCTAAGCGCGAAGAGCAGAACCGTGAGATCGCCCGAAAGATCATTGAAGAGCTCAAGGCCAAGGGGAGTTGCGACTTGGCTCACGAGTTCTGTGGCGAGTTCCCCACTCGGGCCTTCTTTGCGCTCGCCGGCTTCGACCAAAAAGACGCACCCCGCATGGTGGAGTTGGTCACAACCATTTTCGATCAGATGTCAAACCCTGACGATCACAGTGCTCAGGCGGCTGCCGCCGGGGAAATCAGTGAATACTTCGCGAAGCTGCTTGATGATCGCCGTGCTAATCCGCGCGACACAAGCACTGACCTGACTTCGCACCTGCTGACATGCACCTTCAACGGAGAACCCTTGACGCAGGAGACCTTGCTCAACATCTTGGGTGTGATCATCTTGGCCGGCCTTGACACGATGAAGTGCCAATTGGGTTACAGCTTCTACCACTTGGCAACCTTCCCAGAAGATCGTCAGCGGATCTTGGATGACCCCAGTCTCATCCCAAGCTTTGTAGAAGAGTCGCTTCGCTACTACACCATCGTTCAGCCGGCTAGAAAGCTCGGCAAGGACGTGGAGTTTGCAGGATGCCCCATGAAGAAGGGTGAAATGGTGTTGCTGGACTTGGCTCAGTCATGCCGCGACCCCGAGGCCTTCCCTGAGGCGGACAAGTTCATCATTGATCGCCAAAATAACAAGCACTTGGCCTTTGGGCCGGGCGCACACCGCTGCATGGGCTCTCACCTTGCCCGCCAGGAGTTGGTCATCGCGATCGAAGAGTGGCACAAGGCCATTCCAAACTACGAATTGACGAACACTGAGCCCCTTACCGAACACGGTGGTCAACGTGGCGTGAACTCCATCCCGGTACGCTGGGACATCTAAGCATTTCACTGTCTCCAATCTGATTCATTTCAACCAACGAAAGGTGTAGTTCCATGCGCATTGCGATCAATGAGGCCCTCTGCTCCGGACACGGCCGCTGCTACGTGCTGGCCCCCGAGGTGTACACCGCTGATGACGAAGGTTTCGTCGTTCAGCGCGGTACGGAATTCGACGTTCCTGCAGAACTCGAAGAGAAGGCTCGCATTGGCCTAGAGGCATGCCCAGAAGGGTGCATCTCTATCGTCGGCTAGTACCGAGCGTGATCTAGAACGAAATCCCCGGCCGATTGGCCGGGGATTTCTTCTTTTCCCGGCGCAATTCCTTGTCACGGAAACTTGACGAATGATCAGCATGAATATAGGTTCGCTTAGTAACGCGTGGTCTATGTAGACCCGCACCGGGGGGAGAAGCCGATGGCATCGGTGGCAATTGTGGGGGTTGGCGAGTCCGAGTGGGGTCGAAGTGTCGATCGGCCACTTGATGAGCTCATCTTGGACGCCTGTCGGCTCGCTATCGCGGACGCCGGCCTTCAAGGACATGACATTGATGGGTTTGTGCCCTGTACGCCTCATCCCGCTGCAGACGAACTCGCCGCATCACTTGGCGCAAAACGATCTTTCACCGTCAAGCCTGGACTTGAAGCGGGAGCAGGAACAGTTGGCGCCGCGCTGTTGGCGGAAATGATGATTGAGAAGGGGCTCGCCAAGAATGTCTTGGTGTACTTCGGGTACAAGGGGTCGAAACCCGGTGGCCCTTACTCGTATCACGCTGAAGATCCGGTCAAGGCGGCCTTTGAGATGCCCTTTGGCTGGTATGGCCAGCCGGTGTACTTCGCTATGTGGGCGCAACGTTACTGTCACGATTACAACGTAGATCCGGCCACCTTCGCTGACATTGCTTTATCGGCGAGGGCATGGGCTCAACTGACGCCCGGTGCACAAAAAGCCAAGCCATTAACGCGTGATGGCTATTTCGAAGCCCCCATGGTGGCGACTCCTATGCGAACCTTGGACTGCTGTCTGATTTCAGATGGGGGGGCTGCCTATGTCATCAGCTCGGTTGAACAAGCTCGAGACTTAGCAAAGGCACCGGTACTAGTCGGCGGCGTCGGGGTGGGATCTACCGAGATGACGATGGGCTCGATCTTTAGTCAAAATCGACCCGACCCACTTCGCTTCGGTGCACTTGAGTCGTCAGCCATGGCTTATGCAAAGGCGGGCATCAGTGCCAAGGACGTCGATTTCGCTCAAATATATGACTGCTTCAGCATCTCCATGGTGCTCCAACTAGAGGAAATGGGATTTGCTGAGCGTGGTGCGGGTGCAGCATTTTGTTCGCTGGACCGGATTGGCCCTGGTGGTTCGTTCCCGATCAACACCAACGGTGGTCACCTCTGTTACTCCTACTTGCCAGGCATGAACCACGTAGTGGAAGCAGTTCGCCAAGTACGAGGCGAACGCGGTGACGCCCAAGTGTCGCGCAAGAGCGTGTGTGCAATTGGGGGTCTTGGTGGCAATGATCACGCAACTTTGGTACTAACGGAGGATCGATGAGCGTTCCCAACTTTCCGCCACCTCGCGACATAGACCTCACTAATCCTTTCTGGGAGGCGACTGACCAAGGAGAATTGCGACTGCCGGCCTGTTCGGTGTGTGGTGCGTTTCAGTGGTATCCGGTTCCCGGATTTGCTTGCCACCCCGAGGCAACTCGGCATTGGCGAGAGGTGGCTCACACGGGCACGGTATTTACCTTTTCGAAGGTGGAACGCGCGTTCCTGCCCTTTGGCTCCGAGCCGCCGTACACCCTGATACTGGTCGCGCTTGATGACGTCGACAATGCTCGTCTCGTGACCGTTCTCGTTGGTGATGATCAAGACTCAGTGGCAATAGGCAGCCGAGTGGAGTTGTCGCCAACCGTCTTTGAAACCCACACGCTCCCAACGTTTCGTTTAAGCGCGTAGCGAACTCCTACTGATCTAGAAAAGGAAATGTGACTCATGGCTGGTCCGTTGAATGGTCTGCGTGTCTATGAAATCGGATGGGGGGCTCCTGCGTCCATCATGGGTATGTTGCTCTCTGACTATGGGGCGCAAGTCATCAAAATAGAGCGGCCAGGTGAGGGAGCACATCGCTCCGACCCCACGAGATCAACTTGGGATCGTGGCAAGTGGTCCATTGAACTTGACCTCGAAATGGAGGCGGGTTCATCAACCATGCAGTTGCTGTTGCAGCATGCTGACGTCGTCATCGAGGCCATGGGTCCGGGTCGTGCTGCAGAACGTGAACTTGACTTTGCACAGCTCCACGGAGTGAATCCCAGCTTGGTCTATGCATCGGTAACGGGCTATGGCCACGATGGCCCGCTCAAAGATCGGCCCGGTTTTGCCAACTTGATCGAAGCTCGATTTGGGATGATGAGCGAACAAGAGGGATTCAGTGACGCCCCGCACTTTCTTGGACACCCTGTTGTCGAATATTGCTCATCTTTTCTTGGTGTTATTTCGATTTTGGCGGCACTTCGAACTCGCTTCCTTGATGGCAAGGGCCAATACATTGATGCGACGTTGCTTGATGGAGCACTTGCTGCCAATCTCATGAACTGGTGGTGGCACGAGCAAGGCTTTAGTTATCTCGCTCGCGAAGGAGAAGAAACTGGCTTTGGTCGTAATCGGCTCATCACCGATCTCTTTGTCTGCGGTGACGGCGAATACTTGATGAATCACACCGGTGGTGATGGCGGGTTTAAACGCACCATGGATATTTTGGGACTAGGAGAGCACGTTCAGACGATTGATGGTCTGGAAATGGCGGTGCCACTCAACGATGAGGAATACCACGCGGCCCGAGAATTGGTGCCAGAAGCATTCAAAACGAAGTCGCGAGCTGAATGGATTGCGTTGCTTCATGAAGCTGACCTTGCTGCCTTGCCAGTGCTCCGCCCTCACGAAATCTTCGAGGAACCTCAGTTGGTGCACTCCAAGCTGATTAAAGACGTCGTGGCTGATGACGGCAGCACCCTTCGCCAAATTGGCCCCACCTTGCTCTTCGACAAGACACCTGCACCTGATCCCAAGGGGGCACCCTCAGTCGGGGCCAACAACGCTGAGCTGACACATTTGCTCGAGGGTCGCCTTGAGCTCGCCCCCACGGCGTCGGCGTCAACCCCAACACACCCCCTTGAGGGAGTACGGGTGTTGGATCTCTCGGGCTTCTTTGCTACCGCGTTTGGCGCGAAGTTGTTAGCCGACCTTGGTGCTGACGTCATCAAAGTTGAGCCGGTCTTCGGTGACCAGATGCGACCCTTGAAGGATCTCTATGAGGGCGGAAACCGCGGGAAGCGGAACTTGGCGCTGAACACGAAAAGCGAAGATGGCATGAAGGTGTTGCTGGAACTCATCAAGACAGCTGATGTCTTGATGCACAATCAGCGTCCCGGAAAGGCCGAGAAGGCTGGATTTGGTTACGAGCAGGTCAAGGCCATTAATCCCAATATCGTGTACTGCTACTTGCCGGGTTTTGGCTCCAGCGGCCCCATGATGAACCTGAAGAGTTTTGCGCCTTTGGTATCTGGCTTCACGGGGCACCTCTATTCTGGGGCTGGAGAAAACAATCCGCCAGTTCGTCGAGTCATCGGCAACGAAGACCTCTACAACGGTTTCTCCGGGGCTATCGCAGCGCTCCTTGGTCTCTATCACCGGGAAAAGACAGGAGAGGGCCAGTACCTCGAAGCTCCCCACTTGAACTCGAGTCTTTTGGTGCGAACAGAACTCGCGACTGACCTAGATGGCAATCCCGCAAATGCCCTGATGCTCAATCACGATCAAACGGGTTACTCGCCGACCTATCGCAACTACCAGTGCAGCGACGGGTGGGTTTCCATTGCAGTCTTTGGAGATGAAAAATTCGCATCCCTGATAACGGCCCTGCATCTAGAGCCTGATGCACGATTCTCAGATCAACGTGGGCGCGACGGCGATCCCGAGGGTCTCACGTCCTACCTCGCAGGTGGTTTCGCAGCAATGAGCGCCCAACAAGCTTTCGAAGCGCTTGATGGCGCAGGGGTCCCGGTTGAAGTCGTACTTGATTACCCCCTCATGAGTGAATTCCTTTGGGACGAGTGGGGTCATGAAACTGAGCGTATTTATGAGGGCTACCACCTCGAACACGGATGGATTCGAACAGTTGGTCAGTTGTGTCGGCTCAGCGCCACCCCAGGTAAGCGCCAAGATCCATCGGCACCTCTTGGTCACCACAGTGCTGAGATTCTGGCGGAACTCGGATATGACGACGCGGCAGTAGCAGCCTTAATCGAAGCGAAAGTGATCAAGGCCCCAAGCGCATCATGACCACATCAGTGCCTGGCGTAGACGCTGTGGCGTTGACATCGTGGCTTGACGGGATGGGTTGTGGCCAAGGTGACGTAACGCTCATCCCGTTAGCGGGAGGTACGCAAAACATCGTGGTGCGAGTGATGCGCGAAGGCTTTGATGCGGTACTTCGACGACCTCCCCTCCACGCCACCCCAGAACACCAAGCATCTATTTTGCGAGAAGCTGGCATTCTTGAAATCTTGAGCCAGAGCGACGTGCCGCATCCACGATTACTTCATGTGTGTGCCGATGAATCCGTGATTGGATCGGCATTTTTCTTGATGATCACTATCGAGGGGGTAGGCATCACGACAGAACCGCCCCCTTGGGTGGACGACCCTGAGGCCTTGCGAGCCCTCTCATTGAGTTTTGTTGACGCCATTGCACCATTGGCCCAGGTCGACGGAATTGCAGTCGGACTTGGCAGTCAGGACCGAGTTGCGGGTTGGCCTCAGCGCCAAGTTGATCGCTGGTTGGGACAACTTGAGCGATACGAGCGCTTCGAAGGGTGGCAGGGGGCTGAGTCGGCTTCGCTTGACGACCTCGTTGCCCTGCTCAGAAGTCGGGAGCACGTTTCGTTCCAGCCAGGCATGATTCATGGGGATTACCACGTCGCCAACACCCTGGTCTCTCGGACTCACCCCCAGGTGGCGGCCATCATTGATTGGGAACTCGCAACTTTTGGCGATCCACTTCTCGATCTAGCCGAATTATTGGCCACCTGGCCTCGTAAATCTGGCAGGAATTCGCCGACGGTGGTGTTTGCTGCGCCAGGACTGGCAACTGCCCAAGAACTTGTGGCCCATTACGAGCAGGTATCGGCGAGAAGCATTGAAGACCTGGACTGGTACTACGCCCTCGCGTGTCTGCGCTTAGGAGTTTTGCTTGAGGGGACCCATGCAAGAGCCAAGGCTGGCCTCGTTGAGCAAGATGTTGGCATGGAGTTTCGGGCCAAGGCTCACGCGCTCTTTGATCAAGGGCTCCGCCACTGGGACTGGTGAGCTCTTAGGTCGTTAAGAGGCCACCATCGATGGGAAGCAAAATTCCCGTGATGAAACTGGCGTCATCGCTCGCGAGGAAGTGAACGCCGGCTGCACACTCTTCGAGTTGCCCCATTCGATCCATAGGGACTCGCGTGGATCGAATTTTCTCGAGGTATTCCGGGGAGTACTCAGACGTCATCTCGGTAGGGAAGTAGCCCGGCGCGATGGCATTGACGCGAATACCTCGACGCGTGGCCCATTGTTGGGCTAAGTCTCGAGTCAAGCCGATTATGCCGGCCTTTGACGCGGCGTAAGCCGCTTGCGGCAGGCCAGCGGTGGTCACGCCAAGTACTGAGCCGATGTTGATAATGGAACTTCCGGGCTGCATGAGTCGGCCACAGGATTGGCTCATCCAGTAACTACCGTGAAGATTGGTCTCGACGACTGAAGAAAACTGCTCAGGGGTTTCGCGGATTGCTGGAACTGATGTTCCGACCCCTGCGTTATTCACCAGCACGTCGAGGTGGCCGAACTCTTCGAACGTGGCTTGAGCAAACGCCTCACAACTTTCAGGATCAGTTACGTCCAAATACATCGCCAGGGCCCGACGGCCGTAAGACTCAACGAGCTTCTTCGTCTCTTCGAGGCGCTCTACTCGTCGTGCCCCCAAGGCAATGTCAGCGCCCGCCCGAGCCAGACGATCAGCGAAGGCTACGCCGAAACCTGATGAAGCTCCGGTGATAACGCAGACTTTGCCTTCGAGTGAAAAAAATGGAGTGCTCATGAGTTCAGAGTAGGCCGTATCTAGAACGGCGACGTTCCACCATCAACGTTGATGGTCGTTCCAGCAATACCCGCGCCTGCGTTGGAAGCAAGCAATACGGCGACTGCAGCGCACTCTTCGACGGTGTTGATCTTCTTGGTCAACGTTTGCTGCGCGTATGAGTCAAGGAACTCTTCGTAGGAGATACCCATCGCCGCTGCGGAGTCGCGACCCGTGGTTTTCATCAAGTCGGTTTCGACTGCCCCGGGGCAGATGGAGTTGGCCGTGATGCCATAGGGCCCATATTCGGCGGTGATGGCTCGACCAAGAGCATTGACGGCAGCCTTAAAGACGCTGTAGTGACCGGCCATTGGGGTTTGAACGGTCTTGGACTCAAGAGAGGAAATGTTGATGATGCGGCCAAATCCACGGTCCTTCATGCCGTTCAACACGCGACGACTCGCCCAGAAGGTCGAGTTCAGTACCCAGTTGTTTGCCTCATTCCAAGCATCATCACTGAGATCCCCAATGAGCGCGAAGCCGCTTGAGCCTCCTGCATTATTAACCAAGATGTCGACCTGACCGAACTTGGCCGTGGACTCATCGATCAGTGCCTCCGTGTCAGCTTGAAGTCGGGCGTCACCAGGAACAAAGTGAACTCGATCCACGGGAAGGTTGTTGCTCGCAAGCAGCTGCGTGAGTTCGCCAATGGCAACTGCGCCTTTGGTCGCGTCACGACCCGAGACCACAACTGAAGCGCCCTCCAAGAGAAATGCTTCGGTGATCGCTCGACCGATACCGCGAGTTCCACCGGTGACAACGGCAACTTTGTTTTCCAATTTCATGATTCCCCCTTGGATTGTCTATCTGTTTGTTTAGTTCAAGAACGCAGTGCTCGGCGAAGAATTTTCCCCGTTGCAGTTTTTGGTATTTCACTCACGATCTCGATGGAGCGCGGGTACTTGTATGCAGCCATGGAGGCCTTGCAAAATTCGATGAGGGAAGCTTCGTCGATCACCTGACCGGAACGAAGGCTGACAAATGCCTTTACCGATTCTCCTCGGTACTCGTCCGGTACGCCAACAACAGCTGCTTCCAACACTGCTGGGTGGCTGGTGAGCACGTCTTCGACTTCACGGGGCCACACTTTGTATCCCGAGACATTGATCTGATCCTTTTTGCGATCAATGACGTAGCACCAACCAGCCTCATCGACGTAGCCGATGTCACCAGTTGAAAACCATCCATCAATCATGACCCCAGCGGTCTCTTGTGGTTTGTTCCAATATCCGGAGAACAACTGTGGTCCGCGAACGCTGATTTCTCCAACTGCACCGATTGGAAGCTCTTGGCCTGTGTCATCGATGACACGCATCGAAGTTTCGAATATGCATTGTCCAACCGAGATCGCCCCGGTGTCGGGGTCAACCGGTGCAGCCGCTCCCAAGGGAACGGCATGGGTCGGCGAATTCGTTTCAGTGAGGCCGTAGATGTTATGGATGTAGTGGCCAAACGTACTGTGAAACCCTTCAAGAGTTGAGGGCATGATCGGAGCCCCACCTGAGTAAATAGTGCGCAAGCTGCTCAAATCTGATTGTGCCGCACCAGGGCTGTGCATGAGGGCAGTGAAAGCCGTAATTGATGCGATTGTGAAACTTGCCTGAGTACTCTCAATGACGTCAAGAATCATCTCGGGGTCAAATCGATAGGTCAACACCAACGGCGATCCAAGGAGCGCGGCGATCAAGAAGCCGCCGACCAGCCCGGTGATGTGAAACAAGGGCGCAACGCACAGTACGACATCGTCGCCATCCAAGTTCATCCAATCACGATACGTAGCAGTGTTAAAGCTGAGTGCGCCGTGGCTCGACATCGAACCTTTAGGGGGACCGGTCGTTCCCGAGGTGTAAATCAAAGCCGCAATTGACTCGCCGTCGATGGGGGAACGCTCAAATTCCTCGTCGCCTGGCGCCCAAAGGTCAGCAAGATTTTCGATATCAGCGACCTGCGGGTGAAAAGGTTCGAATCCAAGGCCAAGGACTTCAGCTCCTGGGGCCCAAGGGTCGCAAGATACGAGAGAGGAAACACCGTGGTCCTGAAGCGCCGTCGCCATCTCATCGTCAAGAAGTTCCGGATGGCCAAAGAGGGCGACCAAGCCAGCATCATCGACAATTTTCATGACTTCTGGGACTTTGTACATGGGGTTTACAGGAACCACAATGGCGCCAAGCTTCCACACTGCGAGGGCGATGGCACACCAAGCAGGGGTGTTCTGCAAGTAGATGCCTACACGATCTCCGGCCGCAACTCCTCGGCTGCGAAGACGAGCTGCGAGCGCTGTGCTGCGCACGTCCATCTCTCCATAGGTCATCTCGGTTTCGAAATACTTGGTGAAGATCGCAGAGGCATTTCGACGAACAGACTCATCAAAGAATTCGAGCGCCGTCGAAGGGAGGGTTCTTGGTTGCCCCGTGGATGTAGCCATCCCTACCCCTCCTAGCGCTTGTTGGCAGCCCCCCAAATGGCCTGACCTCGAAACTATACGAATGATATGGTTCAATTGCAATCACAGCTGCGTGGGCGGCTGAGAATGGGGGCGCAATCGATGCAGTATGAATCCGGAACTCGAATCCGATGCGAATCCTGTGGCTCCGAAGCCATCGTGGTCAACTCAGGTGATGCCAGTCTTGAGTGTTGTAGCCAGGAGCCGGTGGTGACCTTCGCGCCGGGAGGCCAAGGTGGCAACTAACGACCTCGACCTTGGGGAGCGCATTCAGCGCCTTGAAGACGCCCAAGCTGCCCAGGCAACATTGCGCGGCTATGTAGATTCCATGGACGCTCAAGATCTTTCCAAAATCCCTGAACTCTTTACCAGCGATGCCGTCCTGGAAGTGCCAGGGGCGCGCTTCGAAGGCGTGGATGCGATTCTTGGTTTCTATACTCAGGCATTCGCCGATGATCCAACGGTGAAAGTCCATTTCCACACCAACTTGGCGATCACAGCTCACGGAGGCGGCAGGGTCGACATTCGTTCATATCTGTTGTATTTCGCTTCAGGTGTCGACACGTCAATCATTGGCTGGGGAAGTTACGACGACGAATTCCGTATAGAAGATGGTGTCGCGAGGTACTGCTTCAAGCGTATTGGCATTACTCGAGTCGTTGATTCTCGTGAAGGTTGGCCAGCCGAGGTGACACCATGACTCGACGGCTCGAGGGCCGCGTCGCTGTGATTACAGGTGGTGGCTCGGGTATTGGTGCAGCCAGTGTCGAACGATTTGTGGCCGAAGGTGCGCGTGTGGTGATTGCCGATGTGCAAGAGGAACAAGGTCGCGCACTTTGCGAACGCCTTGGGGCTGGCACTCGGTTTGTTCGAACTGATGTGACCGTAGAGGCCGACATGGCCAATGCCGTTGACACCGCGGTGGCTGAATTTGGTCAGCTTGACATCATGTTTAACAACGCTGGCATCATGGGGGCATTGGGTCCAATCTCGAAGTCGGTAATGTCCGACGTAGACATGACCTTTGCGGTGATCTTGCGAGGCGCCTTCCATGGCATGAAGCACGCAGCACGGGTCATGGAACCTCGTCGCACGGGAGCTATCTTGACCACCTCGTCACCCGCTGGACTCGTAGGTGGCGTCGGAGCCCATGCCTATTCAGCTGCCAAGGCCGCTGTGTTGGGGCTGACACGCTCCGTGGCTGCAGAGTTGCGACCAAAAGGAATCAGGGTCAATGCCATTATCCCGGGAGCTATTTTGTCGGCCATGACGGCCGACATCGTCAAGGGTGACCCTCATGACTTAGAAGGCGCCAAAGACGCGCTGGCCGATTTTTCCCTCATGGGTCGAGTCGGTATGCCTGAAGATATTGCCGCTGGAGCGCTTTATCTGTGTAGTGACGATGCGTCGTTGGTTACGGGAATTTCTTTGGAAGTCGACGCCGGAATGTGTAGCGCCCCAGGGGACTCTCCCTTTGCGACTGGCGATTATTCAGAACCCATTGGCATGTTGGAAGGTGGGCGTCGAAGCGCCCACGGCGAGAGGTAGATCATGAGTGAGAGCAATCAAGTTGGTAAGCGCTACACCTGCGGCACGTGCAACACCGTTGTCATGTGCGTAAAAAAGGGCGATGGGCGATTCCGTTGCCACGGCGTTGACATGGAATTGCAGTCCGCCAAGCCTCTCCCATCCTCTGACTAGATTCTCGCCAAGGGCGAGATCAGTGAGGTTTGTGTGCGGGTACTTCTAAGCAATATTGACGTGGGGTGGATGCATGACGGTCAATCTCGCGTAGAAGACGTGATCATTGAGCATGGGAAATTACTTCCGGCAAGCTCGGAATACGATTTGTCGCTCAATGCCCAGGGTTTAGTACTCAGCCGGGCCTTCCATGACCACCATTGCCATGTGAGGGCAACCGTAGCGAGAGCCTTTTCTCTTGACGTTGGGCCGGACGTCGTGACCAGTCCCGATCTTTTTACTGCTGCAGTGAGGCAACGAATTTCCGAGACGCCACACAACGAGTGGATTCGAATATCGGGATATCACGAATCTCATTGTGGCTACCTTGACAAGGCAAGGCTTGACGCACTCAGTATGAACCATTCGATACGAGTTGAACACGCCAGTGGGGCGATGTGGGTGGTGAATTCCGTTGGCCTTGAAGAGTTAACGATGCTTGGAATGTCCAACTCATTTATGGAGTTCGATGCTGATGGCGAACCCAATGGCCAATTATTTCGCGCCGACTCTTGGATGGCGCGCCTCCCGCGTCAGTCGATGTCAGCGCACCACCTTGGCCAGCAATGGCTTGAACAAGGTGTCGCCGGTGTGACTGAGACGACGCCAGGTTTGGGGGATCGCGAACTCGCTGACTTCGATACATGGGTAGGGGAGTCGGGCCTGTCGCAGCGCATCGTGTGTATGGCCGATGCCGATACGGACTATCAGCCAGTCAATTTCTTTTTGGGCCCCATGAAAGTAGTGCTTGACGATGTCTCGTTGCCGGACATCGGAAGTCTGGCAGATGTCATCATCCAAGCTCATCGAAAAGAGAGAAATATCGCGGTGCACTGCGTAACCCAAGTGCAGGCCGTGGTGGCACTCAGCGCCTTCGAACTCGCTGGGGTTGTAGTCGGGGACCGAGTGGAACATGGGGCAGTGTTAGACGCCGATCTCGTGGCTTGGATTTCGAGGCTCGGCCTTCAGGTAGTTACTCAGCCGGGTTTCATAGCCGAGCGAGGGGACCGCTACATCGAGGAAGCAGGATTCGATGAAGCTTCAAGATGGTGGCCACTTGGGTCGCTGCTATCCGCCGGTATCTCCGTAGCGCTGAGCTCAGATGCGCCCTACAGCTCACGTGACCCAGTTGACATCATGAGGGCAGCAAGTACGAGAAGGACGAGGTCTGGGATTGTGCTTGGAGACCAAGAATGCATAGCTCCTTGGGTGGCGGCGCGACTCCTTAGCGCAGACGCACTCTCCGGCGAGGCGAGGACCGATGCAGATTGGTGTTTGTTGGAACTTGGAGACAGAGCCGTTCCCGAGCGAGTGGCATGGACTTTGATGGCCGGTCGCGAAGCGCCCGTGGAGATTTCTTAGGGAGTTTGACCAGCCAATTCATGCTGATTATGCTCATGAATAGGCACATGGTGCCATTCAGACAGCGCTGTGCGTGAGTCGTAGAACATGGGGGAGTTCACAATGGCGGAATCAGTTTCTGGTTGCCCGGTTTTCCACGGCAATATCAATTTGGAGCAGCCCACCGGCACCTTGATTAAAGAATTCAAGGGGATGCGGGCAGAGTCTCCAATCTTTTGGAATGAGGATCCTGGGTACTGGATTGTTCTCAAAGCAGATTATGTGCGCGAGATTTTCCAAAACGGAGCGGTGTTCTCTTCAGAATCGATTACCCCCAATGAGCCGAATCCAGAATTCAAATGGATTCCTGGCAATACCGAGGCACCTAAGCACGTTGAGTACCGTCAAATCCTCAACAAAGCGTTCGGTCCCAAAGCCGTTGAGAAATTTGAGCCGATGGCACGTGAATACGCGCGATCCATTGCTGAGTCGCTGAAGGATCAGGGCGGATGCGAGTTCAACGAGGCATTTGCCGGTGTATTCCCGGTGCGCATTTTCCTTGAAATGATCAACTACCCATGGGAGTTGCAGCCTAAGTTCGCTCGGATTTCCGACACGATCTTCAATGGCATCTTTGGTCTTGATGGCTGCACGATGGATGACACCTTGGCAGCCATGAAAGAGATTCGCGATTTCTTTGAGCCAGAGTTGGCAGCGCGTCATGCGAATCCTCGGGACCCTGATAAAGACTTCCTGCAGTTCGTGATGAATTCGACCATCCAAGGCGAACCTATTTCCGACGACGACGTCCTCAACATGTTCAACCAGCTGGTGCTTGCCGGTCTTGACACCGTGAAGTCGCAACTGGGTTACGCGTTCTTGCATCTGGCAACCCACCCCGAAGATCGTCAGCGCATTATTGACAATCCCGAGCTCATCCCGTCTGCGAATGAAGAGTTTCTTCGGGCGTATCCGCTCGTGATGGATGGCCGCAAGGTTCGAGAAGACATCAATTTCCATGGCGTGGAGATGAAGGCCGGACAAATGGTCCAACTCGTACTGGTTTCCGCAACCCATGATGAGGACGCTTTCGAGAACGCCGACGAGGTGATCATTGACCGAGCCAAGAACAACCACTTGGCCTTTGGGGCTGGCCCACACCGTTGCATGGGCAGTCACTTAACGCGCATGGAGATGCGCGTAGCACTCGAAGAATGGCACAAGGTGATTCCCAACTATGAGTTGGCTGTGCCGTTAAGTGAAATTCGCGAACGAGGCGGGCAGTTGTCACTTCGTGGGCTTCCGTTGAAGTGGAGCACGTGATTTTGTTTTGATCTAGGGTCAACAACACATCAGCAAAAAACTTGGAGGGGTAATGGCTGGAAGAGTTGAAGGAAAAGTTGCGTTTATTACGGGTGCAGCCCGAGGCCAAGGACGCAGTCACGCGGTTCGCTTGGCCGGTGAGGGGGCTGACATCATCGGTATCGACATCTGCGAAGACGTCGATTCCATTCAGTATCCAATGGGGACGATGGCTGACCTTGAGGAAACCAAGCGTCAAGTAGAGGCGCTGGGTCGCAAAATGCTGATATTCAAAGCAGACGTTCGCGACTTTGATGCACTCAAGGCTGCCGCAGATGCCGGATTTGCCGAGTTCGGCCGGCTTGACATCGTGGTGGCCAATGCTGGCATCGCATCGTTTGCCATGACCGACCAGATGGAAGAGTCCATGTGGCAAGACGTGATTGATATCAACCTGACTGGCGTATGGCACACCTATAAGGCAACGGTTAATCACATGATTGCGGCTGGAAATGGTGGCTCCATTATGTTCATCAGCTCTACGGGTGGCCTTAAGGGACTGGCTGCTATTCCGCACTACGTGTCTGCGAAACACGGTCTCGTCGGTTTGGCGCGAACCTGTGCCATTGAGGTTGCACCTCACATGATCCGCGTCAATACCATTCACCCAACGAACATCGATACGGACATGATTAACAACCAGTCGACCCGCCAAGCATTCCGGCCTGACTTGGACCGCGAAGTGACCAAAGAAGACATGGTGGAATCGGCCACGGCCATGAACTTGATTCCGGTCCCGTGGATTGACTCAATAGAGATCAGTCACGCGGTGCTGTTCTTGGGTTCCGATGAAGCTCGCTTTATTACCGCAGCGAAGATTCCTGTCGATGCAGGTATGTCTCAGAAATAGCGACGTCAGTACATTTCTGAATGTCCACGAGGCCCCACCGTTGGTGGGGCCTCGTGGCTATGCAATGACTGAATCAATGAGTACTGAGATTCGCTGAAGCGCGAGCTCTGTTCGTACGCCCCACCAAAACAAGTCCTGTCCATCAATAAAGACCACCGGGGCAATCATCTCAAGTTCTGGTAGCTGCCGAGCCGTAAAGGGATAGGGCTCAGAGGGAGCTAAGACAATGTCGACGTTGAGGGATACCGCATCCTGGAATTCGATTTCAGGGTAAGGCCCCTGGTCCTGAGGGATCACGACAACGCCAAGGTGGGCAAGCAGCGATGCCCCGTAACTTGGCTGGCCCAGCGCCATCCACGGCTTTCTCCAAATGGGAACAAAGGCACGCAGTCGCTGGTCAATCCGATTCGGAAGTGCCAATTCTGGTGTGCTTAGTGAGAGCGCTGTTGCGAGCCGATTGAGTTCGAGCCCGAGACTGTCCAAGCTGGTGACGTGCATAGCGTGCACCGTGACACCATGTGCCACCAAAGCTTCATAGTGCTCGCGTAAATTCTCCTCACGCTCCATGATGACGAGGTCTGGAGCAAGATCGTAAATGGCTTGGAGATTGGGGTCCTTGGTGCCACCAACAGAAGTCAGCTGCGGTTGTTCACAGAATCGAGTACATGCGATCGGCGTGATACCCCATGAAAGCAGGGTTTCGGTCACTGAGGGTACGAGTGAAACAACCCTTGGATTCTGGGTCAGCACGTGGTTTTGATGTTGTGCATGAGGCTCGTCAATTGTGACCACTGCGTTTGAAATCCAGTCACATCGTCTGCGCTGATGGCGGATTCGACTGAAGCGACCAGGTACTCCATTTTGTGGAGGAAGGCGAGTGAGGTACCCGTAGCCGTCGAGGTCGCTGCGTGGAGATCTGCGTTGATCCGTGACAGCGAATTCAAAGCGTCGGAAGTGCTGCCGGTGGTGTTGGCATAGGAAAGTACGGCGGTGGTAACCGATTCGGCGTCTGCCTCCAACGTGATGCAGTGAGGGTCGTGGCCATTGGTCGGTGCGCTACTGGGCAAGGTGGTCAATGTGGTCCCATGGTGATGGGATGAGTAACCAACGGCGATAGAGACAATGGTCCCAATAACGAGGAGTGGAACCACAACCAACGAAATCGTAACTACGTGACGCTTTGCTGAACTTGTTTCGGCCACATCAACTCCTTTTGACTGACCGTACCCTAGTGCCGCTTGTTGCCAAGTTGTAGGTGGCAGAATCTTGACGCACGTGTTTCTGATGCTTTCAGGGGAAAAGGTGACATCATGCCAACATTCAAACTAGTAACCCTGAGCATCGTTACGCTTGCACTCTCGCTCGTGGCGAGTGGGTGCACTAGCGGAAAATCATCAATTCCCACGACCTCAACTGCCCCAACAACGACAATCCCTGTGACGACGACAACCGTAACGTCCATTGGGGGCTATGTGAGCACGCAGTGGTGTCCTCAGTATGAAGTAACCGCTGATGGGTTTCAACAGATTGCGGATGGCGGCACGGAGATTTATTACGGAGTCAATGCGACGCCAAGCCAAATTTTCGCTGCCTGCTCAAAGAACCTCACTGCGCAGTCGTGGACTGTTGATACGAAAACGTCTCAATTGTCAGGCCAGGGAGGGGTCATCCAGGCGAGCCAGGGGAGTGCTTGGGCACTCGTGACTATTTCACAATCCTCGCTCCCAACCGTAAAGGTTTGTACGTGGCCCGCCAAGCCAAGCTCGTTGCTTTGCCCCTAGGGCTTGAACTATTCAGGAATACCTCAGCAATGGTTGGCCGCAATGTGCAATGCGTTTAGGATTTAGAGAGAAAGCCCAGAAAGGCCACACCGTGGAGTCACCGAGATTTTCAACCTTGAAGCGCGCTGGGGTCGGCGGTGCTGCACTCTTGACAGGGCTGGCCGCGTTTCTCACGGTGGGTGCAACTTCATCCTTGCCCTCAGCGGCGGCACCTGCTCCTCTCGCGGTCACGGGTTTCTCGGTCAAGGCCGGAGCAACAGTAAGTCCGAACGTCAAACTTGCCGTCACCTTCAACCAACCACTCGCAAGCAATGTGGCGTCTCCTACGACCAGTAGCACGTCGAGCACCTCGTCAACGCTGCTTAGTTATGTCTCGGGTAATCCAACACTCAAGCCGTCCGTGAAGGGCGGAACATGGGTGCAGACTTCTGCGCGAGTCCTGACCTTCGAGAGTTCTTTTGGTTTTGTCTCTGGAGACACGTACACGGTCACCATTCCGGCGGGTGCGAATGGGCCTCGTTCAACTACCGGTGTCGGCCTGGCCACGGCGCAGACCCTGCGGTTTAAAGTTGGGGTCGGATCGACCGCTGCACTCAATCGTGACTTGTCACAACTTCGCTATGAGCCACTTAGCTTCAGTCCGTCGCCAAGTTCCTTGCAAGTTGGTGGCCTCGGCGGTGCCCCCAAAGGTACGTGGTCATGGCGCTTTAAATTACCCAAGCAGCTCACCTCGCAATGGAATCCATCGGCCTACACGGTGATTACCAAGGGCGCAGTTATGACCCTTGAAAACGTAAATTCACTCACGACGGATGGAGTGGCTGGTTCGACGGTCTGGCATATCGTCACCGCAAGTCTGCAAAGCAACTCTCTTGACAAAAGTCCATGGAATTATGTGCTCGTTCGCCAGGCTGCGCCTCAACAGTTGCACCTCTACGTGAATGGCAAAGTGGTCTACAGCACCCTCGTCAATACAGGCATTGCAGCTTCGCCCACCGATATTGGTACGTTTCCCGTCTACCTCAGGTTCACCACAACCACGATGTCAGGTACGAACCCCGATGGATCTCACTACAACGACACGGGCATTCCGTGGGTCTCGTACTTCAGCGGTGGTGACGCGTTGCACGGCTTCCTTCGCTCGAGCTATGGATGGCCGCAATCACTCGGGTGCGTAGAAATGCCCTTTGCTAACGCAGGTGTTGTTTGGCCGCACACCCCAATTGGAACCCTGGTTACGGTTCAGCCCTATTAAGACGCCCGAGAGCGCAGCGCAGCGTCCGGACTAGTGAGCTGGTCGCGGCCCGAGGGACTGCAAGGCGGTGTCCCGGATTTTGGTAGCCGCCGATACCGCGTTATTGAGCGTCGCATTTGCCGCACTTACCACCGAGGCGCTTACCTTTCCCTTGGTGGCTTGTTTGTATGCAGCTTGCGCCTCTACGACTGATTCTGCGTAGACCTGGTTGATCTGGTCACACTTTGCTTGCCATTGAGCAAGGGTCAGTGGCTTTTGCACACTTTGCGATGCGAGTGCTGCCGACGATCCGGTCACCGTCGCTGCTTCGGCTGCTGTTGCCATAGCGAAAACACTCATCACGATGGAACTAGCAGCAATCGCGTGAACCATTGTCGTTCTCGGGAAGGAGCGGGAGCGGATTCGACTCACGAACACAGCCTAGGTTGTAATTTCTGGGAAAAGCCTGTGAATTATCAAAAGGTTCTCGGAGACTGAGCAATACCGTCACCAAAATGACCTTGCTGAATCAATATCGTCACCGTTGCTTACTACCATCGCAGGTATGAGCACAATCGTGGTAGTCGATGATGAAGCCGGGGTGCGAGACCTCTTAAAAGATGCCCTGAGTTCTGATGGGCATACAGCCTTTGCTGTGAGTTCGGGTGGAGACGCCTTGGAGTTGCTCCGGACGCTGCAGCCTGACCTTTGCATTGTGGATATCAACATGCCTGGCATGGATGGATTTGAACTCCTGGAAAACATCCGAGGTCAGCAGCACAAGACGCCTGTTCTCATGTTGAGCGCGAGAGATGCCGAAGCTGACGTTGAGCGTGGATTGCGCCTCGGAGCAGATGACTACGTTCGCAAGCCCTTCGGACTCGGTGAACTTCTCTTGAGGGTCGCGGCAATCTTGCGTCGTTCCGAGCCACTTCCTGGCGGATCAGGCGAAACCCTCCACTGCGGGCCACTCGCGCTCGACCGAGAGCGCCACATCGTGACTTTGGATGGCATCGAGGTGGAAATGTCGGCTACAGAATTTCGCCTGCTCGATCACCTCATGAGCAAACAAGAGCGAGTGTGCACGCGCGAATTCTTGCTCCAAGAGGTGTGGGGGATAGATTTTGAGTCCCAGACATCGGTTCTCGATACCTACATTTCCTACGTTCGACGCAAAGTGCATCGCGATGGATTCGAACCGATCAAAACCGTACGCGGCGTTGGGTTCAAGATGGTTCCGCCTGCATGACCCTTCGGTATCGACTGACGGCACTGTTCGTGATCGTAATTCTGTTGGTCTCACTCATGATTGGCGTATTCGCTGTTATGACCTCTGGCCGACACAGTCGGGCCGAGTTGAACCAAAATCTCAATGACGTCGCCGCCTCGGCGGGTGCCGTACCAAATCGTGCGTTGGCCAATGTCTTGCTGACGCTTGAGCGTGGCGACGTGAATGTTGCAGCCTTCGTGCTTGCGCCCAATACGCCGACGGTCACGCTCCATCGGTCAAATCCAGAGCCCAAGGACGCCCCGTCGTATGGGTCCGCCTTGGCAGCGCGGAATCAAATCAAAACTGTACCCAACGAAGGCGGCTTTGCCATGCGATCGCTGAATGTCGGTGGCTCGTCGCTTTTGGTGCTTGTGATCCCCACCGCATCGGTAAGAGCTCACGCCATACGCCTCGCGTGGGAGGTGGGGCTCTTTGCCCTGCTGGCAGCGTCGCTCGGCGCACTAGCCATACAGTTGCTTACCAAACGCGACTTAAAGACCGTCGAGGAGTTGATCGCCTTCACCGGCGATGTTGCCGATGGAAAGCCCGTCACGATGGGGGGTATGGAACCACAGAGTTCAGATGTGGCTGCTTTGAAAGTGTCGCTCGAGCGAGTGGTCCACGTACTTGGGGATCGCCTTGCTGCTGTCGAACAAACCAATCAACGTATGCAGCGCTTTGTGGGAGATGCCTCCCATGAATTGCGAACGCCATTAACGACGATTCGAGGCTATGCAGAATTGCTTGAATCCCCAGTTGATGATGAAACGCGGCGTCGAGCTGTTGATCGGATTGCTCAAGAATCACGGCGAATGACAGCTCTGGTAGAAGACTTACTCCTGATGGCTGAACTTGGTGAACCCGGCCAGAAACGAATGGATCGAGTTGCGCTGTCGAATCTCGTCGTGTCGACGGCAGAGACCTTTGCCCTCGATCACGTGAAGCGGCGCGTCTCGATAAATGTCGAGGCCAACGTCGAAGTTCTGGGTCACGCCAAGTTTGTCAGTCGCCTCCTCGACAATGCCTTTTCAAATATTGCTCGCCATACCGACGAGCGCGATGCAGTCACCGTGACCCTGGCACGCCGAGGCAATCAAGCGATCCTGAGCATTGAAGACGCTGGACCAGGTTTCCCAAGCTACGACGATGGCCCTCAACGATTCCGGCGTTTCGATGATGCACGTTCTCGAGAGACTGGAGGATCGGGCCTTGGTCTGTCGATCATGCAAGATATTGCGACGTCTATGGGCGGGTTGCTATCGGTGATGCCGAGCGAACTCGGTGGCCTGAAATTGGAGATCGCCGTGCCGCTACTGCCTAGCGAGCAGGAGTAGCCAAGAGTAAGGCCAGTTTTGCCTCGTGGGCTGGCGTGGATCCTCGAATTTCCAATACTTTTCGTCGGCTGGTTTGGCCGACAAGGAGTTGCACGGAAGCCTTTGGTACCTCGAAGGTCTTGGCGATCAACGCAATTGCAGCGAGATTTGCCTTGGCGTCTACGGCTGGTGCCTGCACGCGAACCATAAGCGACCCTGCATAGTCTCCGCCAATGGCTTCTCGTTTAGATCCCGGATAGACGATTACCGAGAATCGCACGACGAGGGATTACCTGGTTTTTGGGAAACCCAAGTCGACTTCCGAGGTTGCCGGGTCTGGCCAGCGGGTTGTCACGACCTTGCCTCGGGTGTAGAAGTTGACTCCTTCGGGCCCGTACATGTGGGCATCGCCAAACAGGGAGTCCTTCCAGCCACCGAAACTGAACGATGCAACGGGGACGGGAATGGGCACGTTGACGCCAACCATGCCGCAGGTCACTTCATTCGTGAATCGTCGTGCCGCACCGCCATCTCGGGTGAAAATAGCCACGCCGTTTCCAAAGGTGTTGGCGTTGATGAGCGCAACGGCTTCATCGTACGTGTCGACTCGGATCACACCGAGTACGGGTCCGAAAATCTCGTCTTCGTAGCAGCTCATGCCTGGCTTGACGTTATCGATCAAGGAAACGCCAATGAAGAAACCATTGGCCGCGCTGCCTTCAAAGCTGTGCTCGCGACCATCAACGACCACCGTGGCACCTTGCTCGGTTGCCGATGCGACGTATGAGGCAACGCGATCACGGTGCTCGCGAGTGATGAGCGGACCCATCTCGTTGGCGGGATCAGTGCCTGGCCCAATCGCGAGTGTTTGCATACGCTGGGCGATCTCAGGGATGAGGCGGTCAGCAACATCACCGACGGCCACGACGACCGATACCGCCATGCAGCGCTCGCCAGCTGATCCATAGGCCGCCGATACAGCGGAGTCGGCGGCGACACCGAGGTCAGCATCGGGAAGCACGAGCATGTGGTTCTTCGCGCCGCCAAGGGCCTGAACTCGCTTACCCGCTTTGGTGCCTCGCTCATAAATTGACTTGGCAATCGGGGTTGAGCCAACAAAGCTCACTGCATCAATAGCGGGGTCTTCCAAGATGGCACCAACAGTCGCGGCATCGCCTTGAAGGACCGTGAAGACGCCGGCGGGAAGTCCTGCTTCAGCGAGCAACTCGGCAAGGAACAAGGCAGCCGATGGGTCTTTTTCCGAAGGCTTCAAAATGAATGCGTTGCCACAGGCGATGGCATTAGCGGTCATCCACAGGGGCACCATGACCGGAAAGTTGAACGGCGTGATACCTGCTACCACACCGACGGGTTGACGGAGGGAGTGAACGTCGACGCCGGTGGATACTTGAGAAGAGAACGCGCCTTGCAAATGGGTCCCGAGACCACAGGCATATTCAACGTTTTCGAGGCCACGGCTGATCTCTCCTAAGGCATCAGCGTGAACTTTGCCATGCTCAGCGGTGATGATGCTGGCCAACTCGTCCCGGCGTGCGTTAAGCAAATGGCGGAAGGTGAACAGCACTTCGGTGCGACGAGACATCGAAGACTGGCCCCACATCGCTGCAGCGGTGCGGGCCGAAGCGACGGCGGTTGCGTATTCTTCGGCGGTTGCAAAGGGAACCTCTGCTGCAACGTCACCAGTTGCCGGGTTGTAGACCGGCGCCGTGTTGGTTGACACGGATTCGTAGTGGGCTCCGTTGATCCAGTGGGTAAGTCGTTTCATGGCTATCACTCCGGTTGAGACATGGGTTCGCAGGCAAGCCTACAAGCCTGTTTGTGGACATATTTGAGTATCGAGGGTGAACCTTCGGGACTACACCCGTTCAGCGGGGCTGATGGTGAGCGCGGGGTCGAATTTCGCCACGGGGGCCAACACGGCCTCGATGGCAGCGACGAAGTCGTCCTCAAGGGTGATGTCAAGGGCACCAACGTTTTCAGCAATTTGCTCAGGCCGAGAAGCACCAACAATGGCCGAGGCCACGTTTTTGTTTCTCAGCACCCAGGCCAAAGCCACTTGCGCTGGCTTGAGCCCCGCTTCCTTGCACAGTGCCACATAAGCTGCGACGGCGGTAAGCGTCTCATCATTCAAAAAGCGGCTGACCATGTTGGCGTCTTTCGATGCCCCACGCGAACCTTCCGGAATGACGCCGCCCGGCAAGTACTTACCGGACAAGACGCCTTGAGCCAAGGGGGACCACACGATTTGTGAGATGCCATTGGCCTCACAGGTGGGAACGACTTCTTCTTCAATGACGCGCCACAAAAGCGAGTACTGAGGTTGCGATGACACGATTCGATCGAGACCCATGTCTTTAGCAATGACCAGCGCTTGCTCGATTTCAGAGGCTTTCCATTCTGAGACGCCGATGTAGTGAACCTTGCCCATGCGAACGAGGTCATCAAAGGCACGAAGAGTCTCGTCAAGGGGAGTGGCGTAGTCGTAACGGTGCGCTTGGAGGAGATCAACATGATCGGTTCCTAAGCGCTTGAGAGATGCATCAAGCGATTCCATGATGTGCTTACGCGATAGGCCACGGTTGTTGGGATTGGGCCCGGTCGGCCAATACACCTTGGTAAAAATTTCGATCGAGTCTCGACGCACACCCTTTAACGCTGAGCCAAGGACTTCCTCGGCCTTGCCAATGGCGTACACGTCGGCGGTGTCAAAGGTAGTGATGCCAGCATCCAAGGCTGCTTTGACACATGCTGTGGCTTGGTCTTGTTCGATTTGGCTTCCATGAGTTAGCCAGTTGCCATAAGACAGGGAAGAGACGAGCATGCCAGTGCGGCCAAGGTGACGATGTTCCATGGCGGGAAACTTAATCGAAACCGCGGACTACGTGGCGGGCAGATTCAGTTTGGCGGCGGCACGCTTGATTCCATCGCCCAAAAGCTCGTCCACTCCTTGCTCCGTCGATTCCGAAATCGTTCGAACCGCAGATACTGAGGCATAACCAGCGGCGATCAGTGCCCCATCGTCGTCAGGACGCTCGTCGCTGACATCGCCGAGTTCGGGAATAGAGGTACCCAGGTGTAGCCGTACTTCACCGGTTTCACCCATACCGAGGCGCTGGTGGGCGTTGGTCGGTTCATCGGCTGACTTGATAATCCCGGCATTAGAGATGCGCCCTTGTCGAATGCCTTTGAGGTCCTCGATCGCAAGGGCGGGAACATTGACGTTGAAGACGCTGCGCAGCGGCGCCTGAATCAGATCGTCCAAGAGCGCGATAGCCACCGCGGCCGCCGTGTCATAGGGCGCACGCTTGACAGCTTGAATGGAAACGGCCATGGCGGAAAGGCCGAGTTGGGACGCCGTCAGTGCTGCCCCCACGGTTCCAGAGTGCAGGAGTGACCTTCCGACATTGACGCCAATGTTGATGCCCGACAGCACCAGATCGGGGCGTTCTCCAAAGCCTCCGAGAACTCCTAGGAAGGTGCACAGCGCAGGCGTTGCATCTGCACCGAAGGCTTCAATGTGCTCAGCGCCTGGGATTTCGTAGCGCTGGTAGCTCACGGTATCGCGGTGATAGACCTCGCCAACTGAGGCACCAGCACCGGTGCAATTACTTTGGGGTGCCACCACGATGATGGAGTGCTGCTCAGTATCTCGAGCACACCATGCATCGAGGGCTCGAACGAGGTGGTGAATACCTCGGGCTTGAATCCCGTCGTCATTGGTTACAAGAATCCTCACGTGACCAATGTAAGCCAGGCCACTGAGTGTCTTGACCGGAGGCCGAGGACTGGGGCGACGTGTGCCCCAATCCCTCGGCACCACGGTTCAGTGGTGCGCCCCTCGGGATTCGAACCCGAAACCTGCGGATTAAGAGTCCGTTGCTCTGCCGTTGAGCTAGAGGCGCGGAGCAACTTTAGCGCAGGCTTTAGTGCTGTATCGCCTTGATCTCCAAGAATTCTTCTAAGCCGTAGTGGCCGCGCTCTCGGCCATTGCCGCTTTGGCGGTAACCGCCAAAGGGGGCGAGGGGATTAAAGCGGCCCCCATTGATGTCTACTTGACCCGTCTTCATGGCTCGAGCAACGCGCTCGGCGCGCTCAAGATCTTCAGACCAGACGCCGCCATGGAGACCATAGGGCGTTGCATTGGCCAATGCGATTGCCTCGTCGTCGTCGTCGACGGCCATGATGGAAAGGACCGGTCCGAAAACTTCTTCGCGCGCAATTGTCATGTCTGGGGTCACATCGGTGAAGATGGTGGGCAGAACAAAATATCCAGACTCGAGGTCTTGTGGTTGTTCGCTACCCCCAAGCAAGAGGCGAGCCCCTTCGTCCTGAGCGCCCTTGATGTATTCGCGAACGCGGTCGCGTTGCGCGGCCGACACCAGCGGACCAATGACTTTGCCATCAGCAAAGGGACTGCCCGGAGCAAATTTGGCCATGGCCTCAACGGCCATGCCCTCAATCTCTGCGAGCCGGCTTCGAGGCACGATCATCCGTGTCCACGCAGCACAGGTTTGTCCCGAATTCAACAACACATTGTTGACGCCACTGCTGACGGCTTTGGTCATGGTGGCGTCATCGAGAATCACGCACGCTGACTTGCCACCGAGTTCCAGATTGACCCGCTTGATCGTCTCTGCGCCAAGTTGCATCACCCGTTTGCCGGCTCGCGTAGAGCCGGTGAACGAGATGGCATCAACGAGGGGATGACTCGCGAGTGCTTCGCCGACGACAGGGCCAAAGCCGGTAACAAGATTGAATACGCCAGGAGGAAAACCAACTCGGTCAATCGCTTCTGCGATGACGAATGCATTGAGCGGAGCCACTTCTGAGGACTTTAAGACCACGCTGCAACCAACAGCCATGGCAGGGGCAATCTTGAGAAGGATTTGATAGAGGGGGTAATTCCACGGCGTGATTGCGCCAACAACACCGATGGGCTCGCGGACAATGGTGGAATTCGCCAAGGGGGTTTCCCAGGCAAATGCTTCCAACTCATCAACCGCATCTTTGATGGCCGCGATGGCGACCCCCACTTGAACGAACTGTCCCAACTTGATGGGCGTACCGACTTCGCGAGCAATGAGCGTGGTGAAGAACTCGGCTTGGTTACTGAGTTCATCATGGAGCGCCATCAGGTGGCGAGAACGCTCGTGCTGGGGGAGTGCCGCCCACTCGGGTTGCGCATCAGCGGCAGATTTCACGGCCAGATCAACATCGGCCACGGTTCCAGCCGGAATCCATCCCATGACTTCCTCGGTGGCTGAATCAATCACGTCGATGCGATCGGTGCCGGTGGAAGGAACAAATGAGCCGTTGATGTAGAGCTTCGAAGTCTCCATGTCGGCACCCCCTGAACTAGAGACGAATGGTCACCGTGGCCCCCATGGAATATCCATGAGGGCCACGGTGGCGTGGGGTGAACGAGGGGACTTGAACCCCCGGCCTCCAGGGCCACAACCTGGCGCTCTAACCACCTGAGCTACGCCCACCAAGGCCTTTTAGTTTGCCACAGGACACCACCACTGCTGTGATCGCGATTTCGTGGCCTATCGTGGGTGCTTGTTGGCTGCGCCCCTGTAGCTCAACTGGATAGAGCGGGTGGCTTCTACCCACCAGGTTGCGGGTTCGACTCCTGCCGGGGGCACCACGATGTCGCGGTGTACGCGCTTGCACCATTAAGTTAGGGTCACCTAAAATTATTGGGTGCCAGAAATGCTGGTGCGCACGAAAGGATTCGCCGGTGATCGCGAGCTTCGTCATCTTCTTACGTGAAGGCTTCGAAGCAGCACTGATCGTCTCGGTACTCCTGAGCTTCCTTGATCGAAGTGGTCAGCGCAAATACTTCAAAGACGTCTTCGTGGGCGTGGGCAGTGCCATTGCGGTGATCACGGCCGTGGGCATCGTGATCTACCTCACGGTTTCTGGCTTTGTCGGCTCCACGGGCCAAACGATTTTTGAGACGGTGACCTTTCTCATGGCCACCGTGTCGCTGACCTACATGACCTTTTGGATGCGCTCGCATGGCAGACGCATTTCACTCGATCTCGAAGAAAAGGGTTCGGAGGCCTTAACGAGCGGATCACGCTTTGCCATGGCGTTGCTCGCATTCTTGAGTGTTGGCCGAGAGGGTCTTGAAACCATGATCTTCATGTTGGCCATTGTGTTTGCATCGACGTCACAGTCTCCGGTGTCAGGACATTCACCCTGGATGATTCTCGGGGCCGTGGCAGGTCTTGGTGTGTCCATGGTGCTGGCCTATGCGGTGTTCAAACTGGGTGCAAAAATCAATTTGCGCCGCTTCTTTTTGGTGCTCGGCATCGTGCTCTTGATTTTTGCCGCCGGTCTGCTTGTCGATGCGATTGAAAACATGCAGCAACTGGGGTGGATCTCCGTTGGCATGCAACCGCTGTGGCGCAGCGGCTCGATCATCAGCGAAAACAGCTCGCTTGGCGATATTCTCCACGTGCTCTTTGGCTATGCCCAGAGCCCCACCGTCCTTCAAGCCATCGTGTGGGTGGGATTCTTGGCCGTCACCTTGACGCTGTTTGCTCGCACACCGAGTGCTCGCCCGGCCGCGAAAAAGCCTCAGCCGTCGTCAGTCTGAACTGGTCGGGGAGAAGGGACTCGAACCCTCGACCTCCTGCTCCCAAAGCAGGCGCGCTACCAAGCTGCGCCACTCCCCGTAGCTTGCCCATTGCTGGACATCAGCCAACAGAGGCTAGCCGCCCGAACGCACCAAGAGAATTTGCCTGACTCAGGTCTTCTTTCCCAAGATGCGATTCATCTTGGTTCCGCAGGTCGGACACGACCCTTGGGCTGCTCGGCGGCCGTTGGCCAGCTCCACCTCTTGGCCGTCGAAGTCTCGCTTGTCGCGACACTTAACGCAGTAGCCGTTGTACGTTGCCATGGTTCCCCCCTAGGCAATCCCTTCGGACTCCGGGTTCTCCGGTGACGTCCGGGATTGGTCTGACGATACCGCTCGAACTCTCGACAGTCCAGACATCGGATGAGTAGGGTCCAATACATGGAAACGCCCTCTACTCTCGAGACGATCGCTGCTCTGGGTCGCGTATGGAAATCAATGGCTGACATCACCCACGGCCTTTCCAAGGAGCAATGGGCTACACCAACTGAGTGCCCTGGCTGGGATGTGGCTGACCAACTCGTACACATCATCGGTATCGAGCGACAAATCGAGGGAGAAACTCCCCCCTCGGGCGATGTCGGCGCATTGGCTCATGTCAAAAATCCCATTGGCGAGTGGAATGAGCAGTGGATTCTGAGCCGTCGCCCAGCAGGTGGCGATAAGGCTCGCGATGAATTCATTGAAGTGACGCAACGCCGCTTGCGAAGCCTCAATGCTGCGACAGCAGAAGACTTCGCGTCGTTGACGTGGACGCCTGTGGGCGAGAGGCCTATGGCGGAGATGTTGAAGATCCGACTCTTTGATTCGTTCATGCACGAACTTGATATTCGGCGCGCGCTCGGGATGGAGCCTGAACCCGACGCTCTTGGTGAACAGGTCTCTATTGAGCGAGCACTCTTGGCCATCCCCGGAGCCCTCGGCCGCAGCAACCTGTTGAAAACGGGTGAATCGCTGATCGTTGACCTTGTCGACCGGCCGCAGCCAGAACACTCGTGGGCGAACCAAGATGGGCGGGTCGTCGGTGCTGAGGGAACGGTCCGCTCGCGCATTTCACTGCCAGCTCAGGTCTTGCTCTTGAGGTTTTGTGGCCGCATCTCGACTGAGGTGGCGCTCGGGAGCCCTGGGGTGGAGATCTCAGGCGACGCTGCGGTGATGCGGGACTTTTTTGACGCCATCAATGTGGTCCCATGAGGCCTTGGGTGCCGTACTCCGGGTGGAGGCGACACCGGTAGACTTGACCTTCTTATGCGCGCTACTGCTGAATCCATGGAAGACAACAAGGTCAAGTTGACGGTAGAGGTCGATGAGACCGAACTCGACAAGGCCCTCGATGAGGTCGTAAAGGAGATCAGCCGTTCGGCTCGCATCCCTGGGTTCCGACCCGGGAAAGCACCACGTCGCGTGCTTGAAGCACGCATGGGTGGTGCTGGTGCCCTTCGTTCTGAAGCGTTGCGCGAATCGCTACCGACCTTCTACGCGCGCGCCATTGTCGATGCCGACATCGACCCAATCGCGTCTCCGGAGATTGACATCACGGCAGGCGAAGAGAGCGGCCCCGTTTCTTTTGAAGCAATCGTGGAGGTCCGGCCGACCGTTTCGATTCCTGGCTACGCAGGCCTCGTGGCCACCGTGCCCGCCATCGAGGTCGCTGAGTCGGACATCGATGCGCAGGTCGATCGTTTGCGAGAAAATGATGGCGAGTTGACGGAAGTTGCTCGCCCCATTGCGGCCAAGGACGTCGTGACGATTGACCTTGTCGGAAAAGATGCAGAAGGTAACGTCGTCGCTGATGTGTCGGACTACCTCTACGAGGTGGGTTCGGGCACCATCGTTGAAGAACTCGATGAAGCACTTCGTGGCCTTAAATCGGGCGAAAACGTATCGGTCACCTCGAAGATGCCAGACGACACTGAGGTCACCTTTGAGGTGAAGATTTCGACGGTTCAAGAAAAAGTACTGCCCGATCTCACCGATGAATGGGCCGCTGAAGCCTCTGAGTTCACCACAGTTGAGGCACTGCGAAACGACATTGCGGATCGTCTCGGTCGCGTGAAGATCATGCAAGCTCAATTCACCTTGCGAGAATCAGCCTTGGGAGCCTTGGCAGGTCTTGTGGATGACGAAGACGTTCCCGATGTTTTGGTCGATGCCGAAGTCAATGAACGGCTTCATGATCTCGGCCACCGCTTGGAAAACCAGAAGTTGACCATCGAGCAGTTCTTGACGGCCACCAACCAAACCGGTGAGGATCTCGTGGCATCGCTCAGGGGAGAGTCAGCGCAAGCCGTCAAGATTGATCTCGCGCTTCGTGCATTGGCTGCCGCAGAGAACCTCTCGGTGAGCAGCGACGAGCTCGACGAAGAGATTGCGAAGTTGGCCGAACAGTTCTCCACCACGCCGCAGCGCCTTCGTGAACAACTTGACGAGAATGGCCGCACGGTGGCGGTTCGAGCTGAAATCGCCAAGAACAAGGCGAGTGCGTGGTTGCTCGAGCACGTTGAGGTGGTAGACGAAGAGGGCAAGAGCATTGATCGAGAGTTGCTCAAGCGCAATGCGGGCGACGAGGAGGAATCATGATCAACGAAAACCTGAGCCCCAAGAACTATCTCGTTCCTACCGTTGTTGAGTCTTCGAGCCGTGGAGAGCGGTCCTACGACTTGTACTCGCGACTCCTCAAGGAGCGGATTGTCTTTCTGGGAACTCCGGTGGATGACACCGTGGCGAACCTGATTTGCGCCCAGCTGCTGTTTTTGGAATCGGAAGATCCCGATAAGGACATTCACCTCTACATCAATTCTCCTGGTGGAGACATCACCGGACTCATGGCGATTTACGACACCATGAAGTTCATCCGTCCCGATGTATCCACGTTCTGCTTTGGCCAGGCTGCATCAGCGGCCGCGGTGTTGTTGGCTGCAGGCACCAAGGGCAAGCGCTTCGCGTTGCCCCACGCTCGAATTTTGCTGCACCAACCATGGGGTGGAGCCGGTGGTCAGGCCTCAGACGTTGAGATTCAGGCCAAAGAAATTCTCCGGATGCGTGATCTGCTCAACGAAATGTTGGCGCAAGACACGGGAACCACAGCCGAGAAAGTGGCCGCTGACACCGACCGAGACTTTATTTTGACCGCCGCGGAGGCTGTTGAATATGGCGTGGTTGATGAAGTAATCACCGCCCGGGATATGTCCGCCTAGAGCGTCGGGTCGGCCTAGGCTTGACCCACGAGAGATCCAACCTGAGAGACGGGAGGGGGGCGTAATGGCAAAGTTCGGCGAGTCCGTTGAGCTGGTGAAGTGCAGTTTTTGCAACAAGACCCAGAAACAAGTGAAGAAGCTAATTGCGGGCCCTTCGGTGTACATCTGCGATGAATGCATCGACCTGTGCAATGACATCATCGCTGAGGAGTTGTCCGAGACGCCGGAACTCTCGCTCGAAGATCTTCCCAAGCCTCGAGAAATTTTCGATTTCCTCAACGACTACATCGTGGGTCAAGAGAGCGCAAAGAAAGTGCTTTCGGTTGCCGTTTACAACCACTACAAGCGCGTAGAGGCGTCGCCTAAGGGTGATGACGGTATCGAATTGGCGAAGTCAAACATTTTGTTGCTTGGCCCTACAGGCTGTGGCAAAACTCTGTTGGCCCAGACCTTGGCTCGAATGTTGAATGTGCCATTTGCCATTGCCGATGCGACCGCGTTGACCGAGGCAGGCTATGTGGGTGAAGACGTCGAAAATATTTTGCTGAAACTGATTCAAGCTGCTGATTTCGACATTGCTCGCGCTGAAAAGGGCATCATCTACATCGACGAAATCGACAAGGTGGCACGCAAATCTGAAAACCCCTCCATCACGCGTGATGTTTCGGGTGAAGGCGTTCAGCAAGCGCTTCTCAAGATCCTCGAAGGAACCACGGCGTCAGTACCACCCCAGGGCGGAAGAAAGCATCCGCACCAGGAATTCTTGACGATTGATACCACCAATATTTTGTTCATTTGCGGTGGAGCCTTTGCTGGTCTTGATTCGGTCATCTCGCAGCGCGTTGGTCGCAAGTCGATTGGATTCCGTGCCGAGGTTGGCCGCATTGATGCTGACGATCCAGACGTGCTGCGCAACGTATTGCCCGAAGACCTCATCAAGTTCGGACTTATCCCAGAATTCATTGGACGACTCCCGGTGGTATCGGCCGTCTCGCCACTCAATCAAGAGATGTTGGTTGAAATCCTCACCGAACCCAAGAACGCGCTCATCAAGCAATACCAGCGCGTCTTTTTGCTCGATGGCGTTGAACTTGAGTTCTCGGCTGACGCTCTTGAGGCCGTGGCTGATCAAGCCTTGCTTCGCGGCACGGGTGCTCGAGGCCTGCGAGCCATCCTTGAAGAAGTGTTGCTTGATTTGATGTACGACCTGCCAAGCCGCGATGATATTTCCAAAGTGGTCATCGATGCAGCAGTCGTGCGTGACCGCGTCGCCCCGACGCTCGTGCCTCACGAGAAGAAGAAGTCGCCTCGGGCACGCCGCCAAGCTTCGTAACCCTGTCAACACCTTGAATCAGTTTTCTTCCCTGACCGATGCTTTGGCGTGGCTCGATAGCCATGTCGATTACGAGCGGGTGACGCCGACGCGACGCGCCTTGCCCAGTCTTGAGGGTATGCACGGGGCGCTGAGCGTTCTTGGTGATCCACAGCGCGATATTCGCAGCATCCACATCACGGGCACGAACGGTAAGGGTTCGACGACCGCGATGATCACGAGTTTGTTGATCGAAGCAGGACTGCGGGTCGGCACCTATACGAGTCCGAATCTCCACCTCGTCAATGAGCGCATCGCAATCAATGGCCAGCTCATCAGCGATCGAACTCTCCAAGACTTATTAGGGAGGCTTCGAGATGCATCAACCTTGTTTCCTACGCCGCTCACAAGGTTTGAACTCTTAACAGTGGCGGCACTGCTTCACTTTGCTGACGAGGCGGTTGATGTTGCTGTAGTCGAAGTCGGTATCGGCGGCACGTGGGATTCAACCAATGTGATTGGTGCTGATGTCGCGGTGATTACAACCGTGAGTCTCGATCATATGCAAGTACTCGGCGATACGACTGAAGAAATTGCCCGTGATAAAGCAGGCATTATTAGTCCTGGTGCCGTGGTGATTGTGGGGGATCTGACCGAAGAGCTCGTAGCGATCGTCGATGACATCGCGCGAGGGGTAGCCGCGGATCGAGTCGAAGTATTTGGACGCGATTATGGCGTCACCCGCAATGTGGTGGCCATCGGTGGCCGACTCGTCGATGTCTTTGACTCTGAAGCGCACTATTCAGATGTCATGGTGCCTCTTCATGGTCCCCATCAGGGGAGAAATGCCGCTATTGCCATTGCGGCCACCAATGCATTCTTGGGCTTCAATTTGGGCGAAGAGGTTGTGGATGCGGGGCTCGCAGAAGTGCGCGTTCCTGGCCGATTGGAAGTCCTCGGCCGAGCACCACTCGTCATCGTCGATGGGGCGCACAATCCGGCTGGAGCCAAGGTTGTGGCTGAAGCGCTCGATGAGGGCTTTAGCGTCGAGGGGTCAAAAATCTTGGTGGTGGGCATGCTCTCGGGACGTGATCCGCGTGCGATTCTCGAACCACTCGCTGCCATTGGTTTCAGCCTCGCCATTATCGTTGAGCCAAACTCCCCGCGAGCAATGCCGGCAGAAGAGATCGCCGCCGCCGTGACGGCGCTTGGTATGGAATCGCTTGTTGGACTCGATGCGCCTTCGGCGAGCCGCGAAGCCCTGGATCGGGCAGGGGCCGATGGACTGGTGTTAGCCACGGGATCGCTCTATGTAGTCGCCCCAGCGCGCTTGGCGCTGAGAGAATTGTTGGCCGACCGCTGAGTCGGTGATTTTCAACCTCGGCCGAGGTTTGCTAGGTTGTCGGCCGTGAACCGCACCCTTGTCATCGTGAAGCCCGACGGCGTTGAGCGCAAGCTCACCGGCCAAATCATTGCCCGCTTGGAAGCTAAAGGCTTGACGCTGGTAGCTGGCGAACTGCGCACCATCTCGCGCGACACTGCCGAGCAGCACTACGCCGAGCACGCCTCCAAGCCATTCTTTGGCGAGCTAGTTGACTTCATCACCCGCTCACCAGCCTTCCCCTTTGTGGTTGAGGGCCCTGAGGACACCTACAAAATCGTGCGCACCCTGATGGGGGCTACGAATCCTGTTGATGCAGCACCTGGAACCATCCGCGGTGACTGGGCTACCGAAATGGGCGAGAACTTGATTCACGGTTCTGACTCCAATGAGTCAGCAGCGCGTGAAATTGCCCTGTTCTTCCCCGGATTGGCCTAATTTCCGCCCCATCAGGGGCAATGGTGCCGTTCTACCGTTGCCGTGGGGCTGTAGCCTTGGAGGCGTGTATTTGTTTCCCCATGCCTCGAATCATTTCGAAGGCTCCCTATTTTTCAATGAGCAGGACCGCTGATGGCCGATAGAAGCCTCTCTCTCCTTGGTCGCGACATGGCCGTAGACCTTGGTACCGCCAACACCTTGGTATACGTGCGCGGCCGCGGCATCATTCTCAACGAGCCCTCGGTAGTGGCAATCGATGTCAAAGACGGCCGTCCCTTGGCCGTTGGCGCAGAAGCAAAGCGCATGATCGGCCGTACGCCGAGCAACATTCAAGCGGTTCGTCCCTTGAAAGACGGCGTGATTGCCGACTTCGAAATTTGCGAAAAGATGCTTCGTTACTTCATCCACCGCGTCCACCAGCGTCGCTTCGCCAAGCCTCGCATGGTTATCTGCGTGCCATCGGGCATCACGGGCGTTGAGCAACGGGCCGTCATGGAGGCCGCAGAATATGCGGGAGCTCGTCGCGCCTACATCATCGAAGAGCCCATGGCTGCAGCTATCGGAGCAGGTTTGCCCGTGCATGAGCCAACCGGAAACATGGTGGTCGACATTGGTGGTGGAACGACCGAAGTTGCCGTTATTTCACTCGGCGGTATCGTGACTGCCCAATCGATCCGCATTGGCGGTGACGAGCTCGATGAATCCATCGTCGCCTACGTCAAGAAGGAATTCAGTTTGGCGTTGGGCGAGCGTACGGCTGAAGAAATCAAAATTGCGCTTGGCTCAGCTCACCCGCTCGAGGAAGAACTTCGCGCCGAAATTCGTGGTCGTGACTTGGTGACAGGCCTTCCCAAGACCGTCGTAATTTCGACGGAACAAATTCGCGAAGCCATTGAAGAGCCCGTGACCGCAATCGTTGATGCGGTGAAGTCGACGCTGGACCGCACGCCACCGGAACTCTCCGGCGACATCATGGAGCAAGGCATTGTCTTGACTGGCGGCGGAGCGTTGCTCCATGGCCTCGACGCCCGGCTCCAAGAAGAGACTGGCATGCCCATTGTGGTTGCCCGCGACCCTCTGAACTGCGTAGCAATCGGCTCAGGCCAATGCTTGGAGGAGTTCGAGGCGCTCAAGCGAGTCTTGATCACCTCGAAGTCTCGATAGCCGAGCGGCACTCTCGTGGCTTCTCGTCAGGCTCGCCGACGCTTCACTGTTCTCGGCGTGGTGATCGTCATTTCCGTGCTGTTGATTGCCACGCAATCGAGTATCGGCGGTGCTGCTAAGTCTGTGGGTTCCACACTCTTGAGCCCCTTTACCTCCGTTATCAATACGGTTACGAGGCCGATCGGTAATTTCTTCTCGGGTGCGCTGAACTATTCATCAGTGACGAACGAAAACGCGAAGCTGCGTGCACAAATTGCCCAAATGAGAATGGGCCAAGCAGAGATCGCCTACGAACGGCGACAAGTGGCCAACGTGCTCGGCTTGCAGAACCTTCCGTTTTTGAATCAGCTGCCGACTGAAACTGCGCAGACCACGGGTATTGCGCAGTCGAACTTCTCATCGACGATCACCATCTCCAAAGGCGCGAGTTCCGGTATTGCACCAGGGATGGCCGTCGTGGGCTCGGGTGGCTATGTCGGCCAGGTGATTTCGACCACCGCTGGGAGCGCAACGGTTCGCTTGGTGACCGATGGGCAAACCAGAATCGGTGTGTCCTTTGGCACCACGTCCGTGATGGGGATTTTGCAAGGCAATGGGCAAGGCGATCCCTTGGCGGTTGCCTATGTTCCCATCGATTCCTTGGTTCATGCTGGTGAGTCGGTGTACACCAACGGTTTAAGTGGATCGGAATTCCCAGCGGGAATTCCCGTTGGGCACGTCATTTCAGCTAAATCAGTGGCAACGGCCACGCAGATGCAAATCGTGGTGGCCCCCGACGCAAACCTCGGGAATCTCTCGTACGTCAATGTGGTCCTGTGGGAGCCGCTTAAGTAATGCCTCGCTCCTGGATCCGACTTGTCGTGGTCTGCCTCTTCGTGGTGCTCGTCCAAGAGACCGTGGCAGTGCATGCCTTAATTTGGGGAGTACACCCTGAGTTTGCGTGGCTTCTAGCCCCGTCCATTGGTTTGGTTGGAGGCTCTGAAGCGGGGGCACTCGGTGGCTTCGGGGTCGGGTTGTGCGTGGACTGTCTGGTGCCCACCCCTTTTGGACTCTCGGCGATGACCATGGCGATCATTGGCTTCTGCGTGGGGCTCGCGGCCGAGCGGGGCGCGTTAGCCAGTATTCGTGAAGTCTGGTGGCTGCCCGTTGGCATCGGTGCAGCATCTGGCCTTGTGGGCGTGGGGCTCTACTTCGTCTTGGGCGTGCTCTTTGGTCAAACGAGTTTCCAAACCTTGCCGATGCTCAATATAGAAGTGGTCACGACTGCCACCTGTGCATTGCTAGGCGTACCCGTTGCCGTCATGGTGGCGTGGGCATGGGGTTCTGACCAACCACGTCGACGACACCGTCTGCGCAGGATGGGCTAGTGGGCATCGTTAGTCGAATCCGAAACCGTGAGTCACGGCTGCGCCTTCGGGTGAAGCGCTCGCTCAGCATGGCCGACGTTGTGCCGTCGCCTGACGAGGTGGCATCGCGACCTGAACTTCGCATCGTGATCATCGGAGCCATTGTTGCGGTGCTGTTCGCCGTCATGATCCTGCGATTGTTTTCACTCCAGGTGGTTCATGCTGCAACCGCCAAGGCCAATGCCAATGGCAACGCGCTTCGGGTCGTGACCTTGCCAGCTCCTCGTGGATTGATTACTGACAGGGAGAACCATGTGATGGTAGGTAATGCCGTCACTCAAAATGTGGTGCTGTCGCGTGAGTTTGCTATTCAAAACCCCACGGTGGTGGGCAAATTAGCCGCGCTGATCAATGAGTCGCCAAAGCAAATTTGGACTCAGCTCTATTCGAATCAGTACTTGCCATATCAGCCAGTTCCTGTGGTCAAGGGCGCAAATCTTTCGCTCATTCAATACTTAGAGGAACATGCTGGTGACTTTGCGGGTGTCAGTGTGGAAACAACGACGCAACGCGTCTATCCCCTTGGGGGCACCTCAGCCGCGCAACTGCTTGGCTACGTGGGATCAATCTCGGCATCAGAACTCGCCGCCCATGCCAACGATGGCTACACCGCAGCGTCGAAGTATGGCCAAGCTGGTATTGAGAACTTTTATCAGCAGCAACTTCGAGGCGTGGCTGGTCTTGAGGAAGTGGCCGTGAACTCGCACGGCCAAGACCTCGGCGTTGTCAAATATGTTGCCCCTCGCACTGGCGACACGGTGGTGCTCAACGTCGATGCGGGACTGCAGGCTGACATGACTACCGTCTTGGCGCACCAAATCATGGTTGACCGTCAGACGAAAGACTCGCGATCAGGCATTTATCCAAAAGCCGTCGATGGTTCTGCAGTCGTACTTGACCCCAGCAACGGCGCGGTGCTTGGGATGGTGAGTTTTCCCACCTTTGATCTCAACGGCTTCGTCAACGGTTTGACGCAGGCTCAACTCAACACCATTTTGCAAGCCGGAGCCTTAAACAATTACGCCATTGGCGGTCTCTACACGCCAGGTTCAACCTTCAAGATGATCACGTCGACTGCCGCCTTGCAGCACCACATCATCAATCCCTACCAAGCCATTAATGACACGGGTGCATTCACGGTGCCGATCTGTCAAAAGGGTGGAGCCGGTTGTACCTTTCACGACGATGACAACTTGGCGCTCGGCTACGTTGACATGCCCACAGCGCTCACAGAGAGTTCGGACTACTACTTTTACAATCTCGGTTATCTCTTCGGCATCTCGCCCTCGACCTATGGTTCGACTCCTATCCAAGACACGGCTGCAAGCTACGGCCTTGATGCCCTCACCGGCATTGACCTTCCCGGCGAGGTGGCCGGGCGTGTGGACGCACCTGCCGTCCGATTAGTGCTGCACCGCCAAGCGCCCAAAGCGTTCCCGAACACCACGTGGTATATCGGTGACAACATTGAAATGGCCTTCGGACAGGGAGCGACTGCTGTCACGCCCATTGCCATGGCCGATGCCTATGCCACCTTGGTCAACGGAGGCACTCGCTACGCTCCTGAAGTTGCGGCGGGACTCGCCACACCGGGCGGCAAGCTCATCATGCGCTACGGATCGAGAGTCACCGGACATGTTGCCCTTACTCCACAAATGCAAGCGCCCATCATTCAAGGCTTGCTTGGCGTCGTGAATAACCCCAAAGGCACGGCGTATCCGAGTTTCCAGCAATATGCCAAGTACAACCAGGCTTCGTTCGTCGTGGGCGGCAAGACGGGTACTGCCACGAACGTTGCCGGCGAAGAGCCCAACTCATGGTTCGTTGGATTCGGACCATGGCCACATCCGAAATATGTCGTGGTGTGCGTGATCGCTCAAGGTGGATATGGTGCTTCAGCCGCGGCTCCCGTGGTGGCTCAAATTTTTAATTACCTAACGGCTCACCCTGTGAAGCCAGTGGTGTATCCCTCGGTTGTGAATCCTCCCCAGGTGACGACCACCACGATGAGGCCCGCCACCACGACCTCGTCGTCAACCTCGACGACATCCCCCCAAGGCTGATCAAGCCTCTGGCTACTTTGGGCAACCTAGAATTAGCCCATGACCTCTGTCTTTGAGCAACTTGAACCGCTGCTGTTCTCCGTAGAAAAGCCTGCTCGCTACGTAGGCGGAGAATTGGGCTGTCAAATGCCGACCCATGGTGAAGGGATTGTGTCGTGGTTGCTCGCCTATCCCGATACCTACGAAATCGGCCTGCCCAATCAAGGCCTTCAGATCCTCTACGAAATCATCAATGAGCGCAGTGATGGTGCTGCTGAGCGCACCTATGCGCCCTGGCATGACCTCGAGACCCTGATGCGCGAACACGGCATCCCGCTGTTCAGCGTGGAGAGCCACAAGCCAGCTCATGAATTTCACATCATTGCCTTCAACTTGTCGGCAGAACTGACCTATACCAACGTGTTGAACATGGTGGATCTCGGGGGGATTCCCGTGCGCACGCAAGAGCGTGGCGCGAATGATCCGGTCATCATTGCCGGAGGGCACTGCACGTATAACCCTGAACCCCTCGCGGATTATCTCGACGCAGCCGTGCTCGGAGATGGCGAAGAAGTGGTCGCCGACATTACTGAGGCGGTAGCGCGTTGGCTCGCAATCGATGAGCCTGAGCGCACCAGAGCCGAGCTCCATCGCCTCTTGAGTGCCATTGAAGGCGTGTACGTCCCGAGCCTGTACCGACCAGTATTCGATGGGGCAGTACAGGTGGGATTGGAGCGCATCGCCGACTGGGTGCCAGAAATCGTTGAAAAGCGAAGCGTGCAGGATCTTGGTGAGTGGCCCTATCCCAAGCAACAGCTTGTGCCACTCATGGAAGTAGTCCATGACCGACTCAACGTCGAAGTGTTTCGTGGTTGCACCCGAGGGTGCCGCTTTTGCCAAGCCGGAATGATTACGCGGCCGGTGCGAGAACGTCCAACCGAGCAAGTCATCGACATGGTGCAGCGAGGCATTGAGCGCACCGGATACGACGAGGTGGCGCTCACCTCGCTATCCACTGCTGATTTCTCGGGCATTGAACCCCTGGTGGCCGCCGTCGTCGATAACGAGCGAAACGCTGGACGCGTCTCAGTATCGCTGCCGTCGCTGCGTGTCGATGCCTTTACCGTCGGAACTGCGGCCAAGATTCAACAGGTCAAGCGAACGGGTCTGACCTTTGCTCCTGAGGGCGGCACCTGGCGGATGAGGCGGGTCATTAACAAACTCATTACTGACGACGATCTCTATGCCGCCGTTGATGCCGCCTTCTCTCAAGGGTGGCGCCGCGTCAAGTTGTACTTCCTCATTGGCTTGCCCTCGGAGCGAGACGAAGACGTGTTAGGTATTGCCGAGTTGGGGAGGCGCTGCGTTGAAATTGGTCGTCGCTACCACTCGAACGTAACCGTGACGGCTTCGGTTGGTGGCTTTGTGCCCAAACCGCAAACCCCCTTCCAGTGGCACGCCCAGGACAGTGGAGAAGAGCTGCAACGAAAAATCTCCATGCTCCGTTCCAAGGCCCATGAAACCAAGGGTTTGACGATCAGGTGGCATGAGCCCAAGGCATCAGTCGCTGAGGCACTGATGAGTAGAGGCGACCGTCGCATGGGCGCTGTGGTTGAAGATGTGTGGCGCCAAGGCGGCATTTTCCAAGAGTGGGGCGAATTCTTCGATCTCTCGAGGTTTGAAACTGCCATGGAGCGAGCGGGTCTCTTGATCGAAGACGTCACGACGCGTCAGCGAAGCGTCGATGAAATGCTTCCTTGGGACCACTTGTCCGCTGGCCTTCACAAAGATTTTCTCGTCGGTGAGTACCAAGACGCCCTTGGCGAGCTCGGCGTCGAAGATTGTCGGTGGACTCCCTGTTACGACTGTGGAGCTTGTACCACCTTGGGACTCGAACACCATGTTGCCTCCGCTATTGCGCCAGCTGGGGGTTCACAAGGCACCGGACAAGGCATTGACCTGAGCGTGCCGGTGAGCGTTGGACTGAGGCCCACTTCGTGAACCGCGTTCCAGAGAGAGTCCGAATCCGCTATGCCAAGCACGGGCGGATTCGCTATACCTCGCAACGAGATATGGCGCGAGTGATCGAGCGAGGGCTACGACGTTCGCGCCTTCCCATCGCTCATTCTCAAGGTTTTTCGCCTCGACCGCTGCTTGCGTTCTCATTGGCGCTACCAACGGGTTGTGAATCGCTGGCTGAGTACATCGATCTGCGCTTTGCTGACGGGGGAGGGGCCGGATTTGATGCCACAGCCGACCCTGAAGCCGGCATAGAGGCTGCACAGTGGGTGGCGGGCGTGCTCCAAGACACCATGCCTGAGGGCATTGAGGTGGCCAGCGCTGGGGTTTTGACCGGTGCCGAAGGGTCTTTGCAAGAGCAAGTAACATCATGTGACTGGATATTGGAGGTCGCCGGCATGGGCGCTGAACAGCTAAGCGAGCGGATTGAATCCCTGCTTGTGGCTGATCAGGTTCTCGTCGAGCGGGTTCGCAAAGGTCGAAAGACGGCGGACAACCTACGTCCCAGCATTGTCACGCTGTTCCACCGGGGTTCGGGATCGACCCCAGGGACACAACGCATCGAAGCATCGCTTTCGACCAAACCCCGCGGGGTTCGCCCGGTCGAACTGCTGGAAGGAATTGATCCCACTTTGCGATTGGTTCGAGCCACTCGAACCGGTCAGTACGAAACAGTCGATGGGGAGCGTTTTGAACCGCTCTCCCTACAAGGCCTAGTTCGGGCACCCGTGAATGTGGGGGTCCAGGGCCGATGAGAACGAGGAGGGTCTGCTTCCATGGAGGAGCAAGACAACACAGCAATCAATGGAGCGCCAGAAACTAGCGAGGTAGCGTCTCCTGCAGCGTCGCCCCGTATTGGCGATACTCGCCCAGCACCGGCAGTGCCTGTTGTTCAAGAAACCACGACCGAGACTTCCTCGGCCGCGGACGTGGCTGCACCAAGCGATTCGCCAGCCCCCAAGGTTGGTGACACCAAGGTGGGAGATGACGTCGTGAGCCCAGAGCCTCAGCGAGTGCCTGGTCGCGCACCTACCCCCGTTCCGGCTGGATCGGCAGCCGTGAGCGCGGCCGAGGGGTCATCGTCCAAGCGTCGCCGACGCCGGGGCGGACGCGGTGGAGACCGAAAGAACAAATCCACTGGTCGCTACCTGATGTGTGTCCACGTTGATGGGCCCACCACTCATATCGCCATGCTCGAGGGTCGGAGTCTGGTTGAGTACTACGTCGTCAAAGAGTCAGATGAGACGACGCAAATTGATGGCAACTTGTACCTCGGACGCGTTCAAAATGTCCTTCCGGGCATGGAAGCGGCCTTCGTAGACATTGGTATCCCCAAAAACGCCGTGTTGTACCGTGGCGACGTCCGCTATGAATCTGAAGATTCCGATCACATCCCGGAGGCTTCTGCACGCATCGAAGACGTCATCAAGCCAGGACAGCTCGTGGTGTGCCAGGTCACCAAGAACCCCATTGGTGCCAAAGGCGCTCGATTGACCCAAGAAGTCTCGCTTCCTGGTCGCTTTGTAGTGCTGGTGCCCAATTCCTCAACGATTGGCATCTCCAAGCGCCTCGGAGATGGCGAACGGCGCCGTCTGCGCAAGATTTTGGATGAAGTTCGCCCGGCCGGCCATGGACTCATCGTGCGAACGGCTGCTGAAGGCGCGAGCGCCGAAGAACTCGCCGCTGACACCGCAGAACTGTCCGAGCGCTGGGCAAAGATCGAGTCGGAAGCAAAGAAGTCATCGAAGCCCGGACTGCTCTATCGAGAGCTTGAACTGGCCGTCAGGATGCTTCGAGAAGAACTCACCGCTGACTATCGGGGAGTCATCATCGATGACCGTGCGCTCTATGAGCAAGTGAAGGCTTATGTTTCGCAGGTGAGCCCCGAGCTGACTGAACGCGTGGAGTACTACGACCCCAAGGCAGAAACACTGCCCGTGTTCGAGCGCCATTTCGTCCACGAACAGCTCCACAAGGCCCTAGACACCAAGGTATGGCTGCCCTCTGGTGGTTCACTCATTATTGAGCGCACCGAAGCTCTGACGGTGATTGACGTCAACACGGGCAAAAACGTCGGAACCACCAACTTGGAGGAAACGGTATTCAAGAACAACTTGGAAGCCGCCGATGAGGTGGCCCGCCAGCTTCGCCTGCGAGACATCGGTGGCATCATCGTCATTGACTTCATCGATATGGAGTCCAAGGAACACCGCAGCGCTGTGGCCAATCAATTGAGAGCAGCTCTAAGCCGTGACAAAACTCGAACTCAGGTCTTTGATATCTCTGAATTGGGGCTCGTCGAGATGACCAGAAAGCGAATTTCAGAGGGTTTGATCGAGTCAGTTTCCGTTAATTGTGCGGTTTGTGAGGGTCGAGGCATCGTGCTTGACCCCCAGGTCGTTTGATCGGGTAGGATGTAGCCCTTATGTACGCCGTAATTCGCACAGGATCGTCTCAAACCCGCGTGGAGCAGGGGCAGGTTGTTCGTATCGACCGCCGCAGCGAAGCTGAAGGTTCGACTATTTCACTTACTCCCGTCATGATTGTTGACGGTGACACCGTCTTGTCAACCCCGAGCGACTTGGCGGCTGCCACGGTGACCGCTCAGGTGATGGGTGAAGAGAAGGGCCCCAAGATCCGGGCCATGACCTACAAGGCTAAGGCCAACGTTCGCAAGCGCTGGGGCCACCGCCAGAAGTACACCGCTGTCGAGATCACCAAGATCTCGGCTAAGTAAGGAGCCAAACTATGTCAAAGACCAAAGGTGGCGGTTCAACTAGGAACGGTCGCGATTCAAATGCCCAGCGCCTCGGCGTGAAGGTTTTCGACGGCACGGTGGTCACTACGGGTTCGATCATTGTCCGTCAGCGTGGAACTCGCTTCCACCCTGGCATCAACGTCGGCATCGGCAAGGACGACACCCTGTTCGCACTTGCTGACGGCACGATCAAGTTCGGTTCCCGCAAGGGCCGCAAGCTCGTGGACGTTATTAGCGCTAACTAGTTCTAACGCATTCCCTTGGAGGGATACGCAGCACTCCAGCCTCGGTTCTCCTCAGAGACCGAGGCTGTTTGCATTCTTGGCGTACGGCGGAAATCAAGAATCAGCGTGAGCCGATGCCCTTTATCTTCAAGGGTGTCTTAGGAGGAAGCCTCTCCATATCAACAAACAACACGGGAAGAAGTGGTGAATTGCCGTAGGTTAGAAAACAGCACGTTCGAAGGAGCCGTTTAATGATTCGATCCGGAAGTCGCAATGTGGTGTTAGCCGCCATGATCTTTGCCGTAGCTATGAGCTTTATCGATCAAACGATTGTTTCGATAGCGGCGAACGATATCCAAAACCATCTTCACCTCACCTCCACGGGGATCCAGTGGACTATCAACGCATATCTGCTCGGCCTGGCCGTGTTCTTCGCCTTTGGCGGTCGGTTGGCCGATATCTATGGGCACACGAAAATTTGCGTGATCGGGGTGGTTGTCTTTGCAATTTCTTCAGCCATGTGTGGCCTGACCCCAGCCACATCAATCGCTGAACCCTGGCTTATCTTCTTCCGTGGTGTTCAAGGTGCTGGCGGAGCATTGCTTTTCCCCGCTGCACTCGCCATTGTCATTCAGAACTTTGAACTCTCCGAGCGCGGCAAAGCTTTGGCCATTTTCTTTGGTATTGCCGGGGGCCTTACCGCCGTCGGGCCCATTTTGGGTGGGTATTTGACCTCGTGGACCTGGAGGTCAATTTTCTGGATCAACCTCCCCGTTGCCGCAATAGCCCTTGTGCTCATTGCCCTGGCCAAACCACAAAGTGCTCATCGCAAGGCACCGCTAGATGTTCGTGGACTCGGCTTGGTGGCCATTGGGGTTGGCGCGAGTGTCCTTGGTATCCAGCAATCGGCGCAGTGGGGTTGGAGTAACCCGGCGACCTGGATCTGCATCGCCGGAGGACTCATCTTCTTGGCGGTCTTCATGCGAACTGAGTTGCATCAAGAGCATCCCCTTATGGATCTCAAAATCTTTCTACTTCGAGCATTTCGCACCGATAACGCCATATTGGCGTTTGCCATGGTTGCGTTCATTCCTCTGTTCTTGTTCGCCGCTGAATACGCACAAATTTCCCTGGGTCGAACTGCATCGAACGCTGGGTTCGTCATTCTGTGGTTTTTCCTCGGGTTTGCCCCCGGGTCGCAAGTGGGGGGACGACTCCTTGATCGAGTGGGCGTGCGTCGGCCAGTGATATTTGGAGCCGCCATTGCTTCTGGCGGCTTCTTCTGGTGGTCGACGTTGACGTCGAGTCTGCACATGGGCACCCAGACATGGGCAATTATCTTGACGGGATTCGGGATGGGAGCGGTTATTACTGCTGCGAACACCGATGCGGTAAATCGTGCTGGTCAATTTTCTTATGGCGAAGCAACCGGAATCACCCAAACGGTCAGAAATTACGCTGCAGCCATCGGTATGGCGGTTCTCGGAACCATCCTGATCAACGACCTGCGGGCTCGTACGACGGCTTCTTTGATCGACAAGGGGGTGCCGGCAAAGAAGGCCGCTGAGATTGCCAAAGCCTCGTCGCAGTCAAGTGCGGGGGCCCACGGGTCGATTCCCCATTTCGTCGCGGTCAACTTCGCACAGTCGTTCTCGCGAATTTTGGTGATTATGGGAGCAGTCATGCTGTGCGCATTTGCGCTAGCAATTCTCGGCCTTCCTCGAGGGAAGCAAGTGGCTACCTCCTCAATGCATGGGTGAACGCCGATGCAGGAGGTATCGGCAGGAAAGCATCGAATGACACTCTGAACGAGTTCCAAAGCAAAAAAGAACCCCAGTCCTCGGAAAAGGACTGGGGTTCTTTTTGAAGGTCGTCACGGGCATCGCCCGAGAAAGGGTTGTTAACCCTTGATGGCCTTCTTGAAGCTTGCGCCAGCTGAAACCTTAGGAGCCTTTGAAGCAGGAACCTTGATCTCTTCGCCAGTCTGGGGGTTGCGGGCAAGGCGAGCCTTGCGGTCAACGCGCTCGAACGAGACGAAACCAGTGATGGCAACCTTCTCGCCCTTCTTCACGCTGCTAACGACAATGTCCTCGAGGGCGGCGATGATTTCGGCGACCTGCGTCTTAGGGGCGTCAACCTTGCCTGCGATCGCTTCGATGAGTTCAGTCTTGTTCACAGAATTTCTCCTTGGTAGATATGCCCTCTCGGGCTTAGCGTGCCCATTGTTAGCGCTCGCGAGCCCTGATGGGCGGATACTTTGGCCTTTTTTACCGATTTTTGGCCTTTTTTATCGAAATTTCTTCGAAAAGGGGCCAAATACGAGGGATTTGAGGCTGGAAAGCACCCAAGGCTGGTCATTTCGGCGGGCAGAGACCGCAGCCCTGAGTGCCGCAAATACGTGGGCTGCCAGCGTCACGAGGGCGAAGACCGCCAAGAGAGATCGCCATGTTCGGTTCATCGTCTTAGTTTCCCACTCCAGGGTGGCGACGAGGCACCGAGCAATCTCGCTAACCTGCGAAGACACATCCATTCCCTCCAAATCAAGGTGGTAATCCAACCCATGGTCACCGTCGACCGAAGCCGAGTTCAATCACTGCTTGAGCGCGAACGCGCCGAATTTGAAGCCCAAAACCCGAAATCACGGGCCATGCATGAGGCGGCTCACCACCTTGTTGGTGGCGTCCCGATGACGTGGATGAATAAGTGGGCTGGGGGATTCCCCTTGGCATTCGCTGAGGCGCACGGCAATCGAATTACTGATCTCGATGGACAGACGCGTATTGACTTTGCCCTTGGCGACACGGGTGCGATGGCAGGGCACTCGCCCAAGGCCACAGCTGAGGCTGTGACACGTCGTGTGGGCGAACTCGGTGGCATCACCACCATGCTGCCGACACAAGATGCTGAGTGGGTAGCCAATGAGCTCACGCAACGCTTTGGCCTTGGCCACTGGAGCTTCGCGCTCTCGGCGACGGATGCGAACCGTTGGGCGCTGCGTTTGGCACGTCTGATCACCGGCCGGCCGAAGATCTTGGTGTTTTCATATTGCTACCACGGCAGCGTGGATGAGACCTTTGTTGTTCTCGATGATCAGGGGAACCCAGCGAGCCGTCCAGGCAACGTGGCGCCGGCTGTCGATCCCACCCAAACGACTCGGGTCGTAGAGTTCAATGATCTCGACGCCCTTGAGCGAGAACTCGCTCATGGCGATGTGGCGGCAGTACTCGCTGAACCCGCACTGACCAATATCGGTATTGTGCTGCCTGAACCCGGGTTCCACGAAGCCCTTCGAGAAGCAACTCGTCGCCACGGCACTTTGCTGATGATTGACGAGACCCACACCTTTTCTGCTGGTTGGGGTGGCGCGACCTCTGCCTGGGGTCTTGAGCCTGACATCTTCACCATTGGAAAGTCACTCGGTGGCGGCGTTCCCTGTGGGGCCTACGGCCTCTCCGATGACGTCCTCAAGCGACTCACCGTCGCGCTGCGAACTGGCGCCGACATCATCGACGTTGGGGGAGTCGGTGGCACCTTGGCCGGCAACGCCCTGTCGACCTCAGCCATGCGAGCGACCTTGGAATCAGTCCTCACCAAAGAAGCCTTTGAGCACATGATTACCTTGGCTGGATCTTTCACCGAGGGCATCACCACAGCCTTGGAGGCATCGCGACTGCCGTGGAGTGTCAGCCAATTGGGGGCTCGAGCTGAATACCGCTTTGTTTCACCGGCGCCGCTCAATGGAGGCGCCTCGGCAAAAGCGGCGGACGATGAACTCGACGAACTCGTCCATCTCTACATGGCCAATCGGGGCGTCCTAATTACGCCATTTCATAACATGGCCCTGATGTGCCCTGACACCAGCCAAGAAGACGTCGATCGCCACAGCGAACTGTTCGCTGCCATGTGTATGGAGATTGCAGGTTAAATCGTGGCAACTGGGTACCATCCACCCGTCGAGGAGTACCTCTCGGCGATTCTCGAGTTAGGTGCTGACGGCACGGCGGTCATCTCCGCTCGGCTCTGTGAACACCTGAGCCGCTCGGCGCCCACGGTCAAAGAGATGATCGACCGTCTCGTCGATGACGGCTACGTGAGGAGAAATGGACGAGTCTTAGAGTTGACGCCTTCGGGTGCCACTATTGCTGAGCAGGTCGTGAGACGACACCGGCTCGCTGAGCGCCTCTTGCACGACGTGATCGGTCTCGAGTGGCACAAAGTGCATGCCGAGGCGGGGCGATGGGAACACGTCATCTCTGACGATGTGGAAGACAAATTGGTCGAACTCCTTGGTGACCCCGCCACCTGCCCTCACGGCAATCCCATTCCTGGCTCGCAGGCGGCTGTCATCGAACCCACGGCTACCTTGATGGATTCCATGCCGGGATCGACCGTGGAAATCGTCAGAATTGCTGAGAGCATCGAGCATGACGATGCCATGCTCACCTTGCTTGGGCAGTGGGGCATCACACCTGGGGCATCGGTTGCATGTGGAAGCCGTGGCACCGACGGCATGGATGTGGTGGGCCCCAAGGGGGAAGTGATGCTTCCTGAACGCTGTGCTCGTGGAGTACTCGTTCGATAGAGCCCGCCATCGGGGGGATCTGAGGGCGTGGCCGTAGACTAGTCAGATGGCCGAATTCGTCGACGTAGCTCAATTACACGCCAAGGCTGGGGACGGCGGTGCTGGATCCGTGTCTTTTCGACGCGAAGCCCACGTGGCCTTAGGTGGACCCGACGGCGGCGATGGGGGAGATGGCGGCGACGTGTGGCTTGTCGCTTCGACCAACGAGGCGTCGCTGCTCGGCTTTCGAGACCATCCCTTCCGCCGTGGTGAAAACGGCGGCCACGGTAAGGGAAAGAAGCGCCATGGCAGCCGCGGAGCTGACACCGTCTCCATGGTCCCTGTGGGTACACAGGTTTACACCCTCGATGGCGATCTGCTCTGTGATTTAGCGGGTGAAGGTGACCGCTGGCTGGCGGCTGCCGGTGGCAAGGGCGGCATGGGTAACGCTCGCTTTCTTTCCAACCGGCGACGCGCCCCAGGTTTTGCTGAACAAGGTGAAGTCGGCGACGAACGCTGGCTGAACCTCGAGCTCAAGCTTGCTGCCGATGTGGCACTCGTAGGTATGCCCAATGCGGGCAAGTCAACCTTGATCTCGACCGTCTCAGCGGCCAAACCCAAGATTGCCGATTACCCCTTCACGACCTTGGTGCCCAACCTTGGTGTGGTTCGCCTCTCGCGCAACGAGAGACAAGGCGAATTCGTCATGGCCGACATTCCAGGCTTGATTGAAGGGGCCGCTGAAGGCAAGGGACTTGGCCTGACCTTCCTTCGCCACATCGAACGCGCTCGCGTGCTCGTAGTGTTGGTTGATCTGGCAGACCCCCTCGGATTGCCCATTGAGCGCCAACGTGACATTTTGCTCGGAGAGCTCGGTGCGTATCGGCCCGAGTTGTTGGAGCGTCCTCGGCTGATTGTTGGTTCACGGGCCGACTTAGTTGATCCTGATGAGCAGTGGCCCACGTGTGATCTCGTGATTTCGTCGGCAACGCGCCAGGGCGTCGATGAGTTAGTGCGCCGACTTGCTGCGATGGTGCAGCAGTCTCGCCAAGAAGAAATAGCGGCGGCCTCACATGAGATTGCGATTCACCGACCCGTTGATGAGGGGATCCGAGTTGAACGCGACGAAGACGGCGTCGTTCATGTCATTGGGAAACAGGCGTCTCGCGCTGTTCGCTTCTCGAATTTGACTGACGACGGCGCCCTCGATGAAGCGGTATCGAGACTGGAGCGACTCGGCATCACCAAGATGTTGCGTCGAGCTGGCGTTCGTGATGGGGAAATGGTGGTGATTGGGGATCTTGAGATGACCTGGTGGCATGATCAGCGCCACGAAGGCCTTGATCCCACGGAGTTGCCAAGACGGCGTCGACATAACCAGGGTGAGAGCAATGAGTGAGCGATCTCGCGTTGTCATCAAGATTGGTACGTCTTCAGTGACGGGAGCTGACGGTCAGCCCAACGCTGCATTACTTGGCTCCATTGCCCAGCAGATTGAATCGGCCACCGTTGGTCATGATGTATTGATCGTGAGTTCTGGTGCGGTGAACGCCGGTTGGAGCACGATTGGTGCCGGGAAACCGCGGCCCAGCGATCCAGCGGTACTCCAGGCTGTCTCGGCGGTAGGTCAACAGTTGCTGATGCGCTCCTGGGCTGACGCATTTGGTGCCCAAGGCCTCGTCGTAGGGCAAGTATTGCTCGCCCCTCATGACTTTGAAACTCGATCTCAGTACTTGCATGCTCGCCAGACACTTGAGCAGCTCTTGGACTTAGGCGTCGTGCCCATCATCAACGAAAATGATGCGGTAGCCGACGATGAAATTCGCTACGGGGATAATGACCGCCTGGCTGCGTTGGTTGCGCACCTCATCGGGGCCGATCGACTGCTTATTTTGACCGACGCTCCCGGTCTCCTCACGGCAGATCCACGACATGATGCCAATGCATCACTCATTGAGGTAGTGACCGAGATCGACGCTGGGCTCGCGGCGCTCGCTGGGGGTCCCGGTTCGGTGGGCTCGGGCGGCATGAGTTCCAAAATTCAAGCGGCCTGGATGGCTACGTGGTCGGGAGTGGAAACTGTCATTGCTGGAGCCACATCTCCCGACGTCGTGCGTCGTTTCCTTGAAGGGCTCGACGCGGGCGGCACCACCTTTCAGGCACGACAGCGCTCGCTGAGTGCTCGCAAGCTGTGGATCGCCTTTGCGGTAGCCGCCGTGGCCACCCTGATCATCGACGACGGTGCGGTAGCGGCTTTGCATGATGACGCCTCGCTGCTTGGCGTTGGCATCGTGAGTGTCCATGGTCGGGCGGTGAGCGGTGATGCAGTGGAGGTGCACGATCGCTCGGGGAGTCTGATTGCCAAAGGCATTCTGAAAGTTGATCTCACCAATGATCAGGCACCTGAATCTCCTGATGGAATTGTGATCCATCGTGATGACCTCGTTATTCTGGCCACTCCTTGAGTAGAGCCCTAATTGGCACTTGGTAGGGTTAAGACGTGAGCACCCCCGACATTGCGGAACTCGGAGATCGAGTCAAGGCTGCCTCACGGGTCATTGCGGCATCGCGTGACGAGACTCGCTGCGAGGCACTTCGAGGTGCAGCCTCGGCACTGCGAGATGCAGAAGTGGCGATTCTCGCAGCAAACCAAGATGATCTTGATCGAGCCGGCCGCGATGGTGCAAGTGCCACCGTTCTTGACCGATTGACCTTGACCAGTTCGCGTCTTGCGGCGATGGCTGAAGGTTTGGAAACTGTCGCCACCCTCCACAACCCGCTTGGTTCCATCGTCGAGGCACGCACATTAGCCAACGGGCTTTCGGTTCAACGAGTGCGTGTTCCTCTCGGTGTCGTTGGCATCATTTATGAGAACCGACCCAACGTGACCTCAGATGCGGCGGCGCTGTGCCTTCGCGCTGGCAATGCTGCGTTCTTGCGAGGTTCTTCAGGAGCCTTGGCTTCTAATAAAGCCATCGTGACTGCGTTACGAGCAGGATTGGCAGCGGCAGGATTGCCACAAGATGCCATCGCCCTCGTGGAGGACACCAGTCATGAGACCGCCGTTCGATTTATGCAACTCAATCAGGTGATCGACTGCCTGATTCCTCGTGGAGGCCCATCACTCATCGCCTCCATGCGCGCCAACGCAACAGTGCCCTACGTGCTCGATGGAGATGGCATCTGCCACGTGTACGTCGATGCTGGCGCCGATCTCGATATGGCAGAAAAGATCGTCATTAACGCCAAGGTTCAGCGACCCGGCGTTTGCAATGCCATGGAGTCGCTGGTGCTCCATGAAGCAGTGGCGTCTTCCATGCTTGAGCGGCTGGCCAAGTCCATGAGTCAGGTGTCGTTGCTCGGCGACGAGCGTGCCGTTGCTCTTTCGTCTGCAGTTTCCCCTGCGAGTGATGCTGATTTTGATCGTGAGTTCCTTGACCTCATCGCCAGTGTCAAGATCGTCAACAGCCTTGATGAGGCAATCACCTTCATCAACGACCACAATTCTGGCCACTCCGAAGCCATTGTTACTGCAGATCAAGATGCTGCCGAACAGTTTTTGACTCGCATTGATGCAGCAGCCGTGCTTCATAACGCTTCCACGCGTTTCGTGGACGGAGGCGAACTCGGCCTAGGCGCCGAAGTCGGTATTTCAACGCAAAAGCTCCACGCACGCGGACCCATGGGCCTCGAGGCCCTGACCAGTGTGCGCTGGGTAATTCGAGGTGAAGGGCAGGTTAGGTTATGAGTGCAAGGTTTGAGAGCCCAGCTTCGGTAGCGGAGCGTCTTCGGGCGGCTGAGTATCTTCCCGACAGCTCCATCGCCTCAACTGTGTTCTTGGCCGACCAGTTGGCAAAACCAGTCCTGGTCGAAGGACCCGCCGGTACGGGTAAGACGCAGTTGGCGAAGTCAGTCGCTGAAATCACGGGCGCTCGCTTGATTCGCCTGCAGTGCTACGAAGGCCTCGATGAGTCCAAGGCGCTCTATGAATGGAACTATCGCAAGCAGTTGCTGCGCATTCAAGCGAGTCAGGTTTCTGGCGATGGGCAAAAGTGGTCGGAACTCGAAGGCGACATTTTTGCCGAAGACTTCTTGCTCACAAGACCTTTGCTCGAAGCGATCAGAGCTGAAGACCCCGTGGTGTTGCTGATTGACGAGATTGATCGTGTGGAGTTAGAGACCGAAGCGCTCATGCTCGAGGTGCTCAGTGAGTACCAGGTGTCGATTCCCGAACTGGGCACGGTGACCGCGAAGCAAACACCCATGGTGTTTCTGACCTCGAACAATACGCGCGAACTCTCCGAAGCACTCAAGCGTCGCTGCCTGTTCCTGCACGTCGGGTACCCGACTATCGAGCGTGAACGCGAAATCGTGGAAACTCGAGTGCCTGGCATCACCACCGAACTGGCCGATCAGGTGGCACGGATTGTTGGATCCTTGCGCGAACTGGACCTTCGCAAGGCTCCATCGGTATCTGAGACCTTGGACTGGGCTCGCACCTTGGTAGTGCTCGGCCAAGAGAGTGTCACCGAGCAACAGGCTTCAGAAACCTTGCACGTCTTGTTGAAGTACCAAAGCGATATCGATAAGGCGCGCCACGAGTTTCTCGTCGCCAAGAGTTAACGGCCCATGCTCGACGTCATCGCTGCCTTCATTGCTGAACTGCGCAAAGCAGGCATTCCGATTTCGATGACCGAGCATGTGGATGCAGCTAAAGCAGTAGGGGTCATTGCTCTCGAAGAACGAGAAACCTTGCGCGAAACGCTTGCCGCCACCTTGATTAAATCGCAAGAGCATCGGCCGGCATTTGACCTTGCCTTCGATATTTACTTCGCCCCCCGGCGTGGCAAGACGAATGGTGACCAAGAGCACTCACCTGAAGAGCAGGGGGGCGATGGTGACAGCATCGAGGACCAATTGCTTGGCCCCGAAGGGGGCTTTGGTCAGCGCCGCGAAATGAGCGCGGAAGAACTCATGCAGCTCATGGAAGATGCGGTGCGTCGAAATGACACCACGCTTCGAACTCGAGTGGTCAACGAAGCCGTCACTCGCTTTGCCGGAATGACACCGGGACGACCCGTAGGCGGCACGTACTACCTCTATCGGGTGCTGAGGAATTTGGACTTAGAAGGACTTCAGCAACGTCTCGTCGACGAAGCATCGACATCGAGGCCCGGGGTTCAGCTGGGGGCGATTGAGCAACGACTCTTGGCCGATGACGTAGCCCGGAGGATTCGAGGTCTTCGTCTAGCCATCGAGGCCGAGATTCGACGGCGACTCGTTGAAGATCGGGGAGCTGAGGCGCTAGCGCGGTCCGTGCGGAAGCCATTGCCCGAAGACATCGATGTCATGCACGCCACTCGTGAAGAAATTCACACCCTTGAGCGGAGTCTTGTTCCCCTGAGCCGCAAACTCGCGGTCCGCTTGATGCGAAAGCGTCGTCACGGTCGACGGGGCCCCTTGGACTTTCGAGCGACGATGCGCCACAGCCTCTCGACGGGAGGCGTTCCTATCGATCCCAAATACAAGAATCCGCGTCCGTCCAAGCCCGAGATTTTTATCATTGCTGACGTGTCTGGATCGGTGGCGAGCTTTGCACGCTTCACCCTTCACTTGGTGTACGCCTTGGCGTCATCATTTTCTAAAGTGCGCAGTTTTGTCTTTGTCGATGGCATTGATGAAGTGACGCATCACTTTGATGAAGCCAACGATCCAGCCGAAGCGGCCAATCGAGTCAACACGGAGGCAAAAGTGGTCTGGGTTGATGGGCACAGTGACTACGGCCATGCCTTGAGTGATTTTCATGCTCGTTATGCCGAAGATGTGAACTCAAGAACCACGGTGATGATTTTGGGTGATGCTCGAAATAACTATCACCAGTCGTCCGCGTGGGTAGTGGCAGATTTGCAAAAACGTGCGCGGCACGTGCTGTGGCTCAACCCCGAACCTCAGACCTATTGGAATTCCGGAGACTCGATCATCGCCGAGTACGGGGCACATTGTGATTCGATCACCGAGGTGCGAACGCTGCGTCAACTCGAAGCGTTTATTGCGGAGTTGGTGTGAGTCGCGTCGCCCCGCCACCTGGCCTTCGGACCACCTTTGAAGAAGATCCCAGCGCTACGAGACTGGTGTTGGTTCGCCACGGCGAAGCCAATGTCAATGTTTCGGGAGTCATTGGTGGCCACCAAGGCTGCACCGGTTTGACGAACGTGGGTCGCGAACAAGTAGGAGCGCTCGCGACACGGCTTTCCACCAGCCACGAACTCGAAGCTACGACGGTGTTGATTGCCTCCGAACTCGAGCGAGCCAAAGAGACAGCGGCCATCTTGCAATCAGCACTTCCTCGCGTCCAAGAGATCGAGATCGATTGTGAGATGTGTGAGCTGCATCCCGGCGTGGCTGACGGGCTCACGTGGGATGAATTGGTTGATACCTATGGTGCAGCGGATTGGCGTGGTGACCCCCGTGTGCCTTTTGCCCCTGAAGGCGAAAGTTGGCTGGGCTTTGTGGAACGGGTCACGGCAGGCCTTGAAGCCGTAATGATTCGTCATCGCGGCTCGAAGGTCGTGGTCGCCACTCATGCCGGGGTCATCGAGGCATCGGTTCTGGGCCTCATGCTTGGTCAACCTGAGCGCCGAATGGGTTTAGCGACGAAGCATGCGTCCATGACTGAGTGGGAGCACAGTGATCAGGGCTGGCGCCTATTGCGTTACAACGACGCTTACGTCGGTTGATCTAAGCGTTGGCGCGAAGCAATTGAGAAATCTCAAAAGCTAAGTCCAGCGATTGCCGGGCATTGAGACGAGGATCGCAGGTGGTCGTGTAACGCTGGTGGAGATCAGACTCAAGGATCTCTTCCACGCCACCTAAGCATTCAGTGACATCATCACCCGTGAGCTCAATGTGCACGCCGCCTGGCCAGGTGCCCTTGGCGCGATGCACCTCAAAGAAGCCAGCAATTTCTGCCATCACGTCACTAAAGCGTCGTGTCTTGTGGCCGCTCGACGAGGTGATGGTGTTGCCGTGACAGGGGTCACAAACCCACACCACGGGGTGGCCAGAGGCATCGATGGCATCGATGAGATCGGGAAGCATGGCGCGAATTTTCTCGGCGCCGTACCTCGTGATGATGCTGATTCGCCCAGGGGTCAAGCTCGGATCCAGTTTTCCAAGAATGGTGAGCACCTCGTCAATGTCGGCCGATGGTCCGACCTTGATGCCCAACGGGTTTTTGACCCCAGACAAGAATTCGACGTGCGCGCCATCAACTTGTCGAGTGCGATCGCCTATCCAGAGCTGATGAGCCGAACAGTCGTAGAAATCACCGGTGAGTGAATCTTGGCGGGTGAGCGCTTCTTCGTAGGGGAGGATGAGCGCTTCGTGACTGGTGTAGAAGTTGACCTGATGAAAACTCGGTTCAGCATCGAGGTCAATGCCACATGCCGCCATGAACGACAAGGCTCGGTCAATTTCTGCCGCTACTTGTTCGTAGCGTTGGCCAGCACTTGAACTGGCAACGAACTCAAGATTCCAAGCGTGGACCTGACGTAAGTCGGCGAATCCGCCCATCGTGAACGCCCGCAAGAGATTGAGCGTGGAGGCAGCATGGTGGTAACTCTGGACCAAACGCTCAGGATCGGGAGTTCGGGCCTCGGCATTGAAGGTTTCATCATTGACCATGTGGCCACGGAAACTCGGCAGACTCACGCCATCAATGGTTTCTGTGTCGCTCGAACGCGGCTTGGCAAATTGTCCAGCGATGCGACCGAGTTTGATCACGGGTACGCCCGAGGCATAGGTCAGCGCGACCGCCATCTGCAAAATGACCTTGAGCTTGTCGCGGAGGTGGTCTGCGTCTGATTCTGCAAATGATTCGGCACAGTCACCGGCTTGGAGTAAAAATGCCTTGCCCGCGGCTACTTTGCCCAGTGATTGGGTCAGCGAACGCGCTTCGCCAGCAAAGACCAGTGGAGGCAACTGCGAGAGCCGCTGTTCGACATACTTTAAGGCGAGCTCGTCAGGCCAGGAAGGTTGTTGTGCCGCGACACGGTCGCGCCATGATGCTGGGTGCCATGTGCCAGACGATGTACTCATGGCACCATGCTAGGGGCTTGATGGCCCTGAATTTCACCGGTGACCCCTGCGCCCTAGGCTTCAGCATGTGAGTGCTTCGCCCATTGGCCTGTTTGGGGGGACCTTTGATCCTCCCCACCTTGGTCACGTCGCCGCTGCAAAGCGCTGCCGTGACGCGCTCGGACTCGAGCGGGTATTGCTCGTGGTGGCAAATGACCCATGGCAAAAATCCCCGACGAGGACCATTTCTCCGGCGAAGGACCGCCTGGCCATGGTCGCGTTAGCAATTGAGGGGGAGCGTGGTCTCGAGGTTTGCGACTATGAAATTGCTCGTGGGGGAGAGAGTTACACCATCGATACCGTGGAACAGCTCGTAGCTGAGGGTTATCGCGATCCTTGGATCATCGTGGGCTCTGATCTCTCTATGACGATGGATTCTTGGGAGCGCTCAAGCGAACTTCGACTTCGTGCCCGGTTGGCGGTTCTGTCGCGGCCAGGTAGCCCCTTGGAGTTGCCGGAGCAGTGGCGGGCGGTAGCGCTTGAATCTGATGAGTTGGATATTTCAAGTTCCATGATTCGCGCACGATGCCAACAGGGGGCTGATGTGCACCAATTTTTGCCACCTGGGGTCATCCGACATCTTGTTGAGCATGATCTGTACAGTGGGCACCAATGAGTACTCGCATTAGACGCCGTCGGGCCACAAACCGACACGCTCGAAGCAATGCGCTTCATGGTCCAGGGTTCTCGCATCGCCATGCGATGCCATCTCGTCGGGCCCGTCGGGCGGCACTTCGTCTCCAGGCTAAAGAACGACGTCAGTGGCTTGCCATCGGAGCGGTAACGATCTGCCTTCCCTTTGCGCTTGCCATGGTGGCTATGGAGACACTCCACTGAGTGACGTGACCTCCTCGGCTGCCGCACAGGCGCAAGAAGAATCACGGCACTTAGTCATGGCTGCTGCTCGAGCAGCTGATGACAAGTTGGGTAACGATCCGGTTGCACTTGATGTTGCTGAACTCCTAAGCGTCGTTGAATATTTCTTTGTCGTGTCAGGTCGAAATGACCGACAAGCTCATGCCATTTGTGACGCAATCGAAGAACGAATCAAAGTGGAGTGTGGTCGCAGTCCGATTCGCATTGAAGGCCTTCGTGAGGGCACGTGGATCTTGATGGATTACGGCGATGTCGTCATTCACGTGTTCGAAGAAGAGGCGCGTCGCTACTACGACTTGGAACACCTGTGGAATGCAGCACCACGGTTGGCACTACCTGAGGCTTCGGCGGTCCATTCGCAAGACTGACAATGCCGAACCCGACTGGTGTGTTTGGTGGGTAGGCGGTGAAGGAATGATCTGCGGCGTTTTGTTGGTGGGAATACCACAGGCGCTGACTCCAACGCCAAGGCCAACGACCACCATTGCAATCACGAGTCGCCTAGCCACGATCTGGCTCCCTAAGCAGTGGTAAGCACAGAAGAGCCGTGACCCCTGGCTCGGGGTCGTTATTGGAGAGTTCGATGGTCCCGTTGAGTTGAGTGACTTGCGTTGCCACAATGGCAAGACCCAACCCTGACCCTTCGCCAGAACGCCGGCTCCCTGACGTAGCACCGCGATAAAAACGATCGAAAATGTGAGGGAGATCGTCGGCTGCGATTCCTGGACCTCGATCGATGATGGCCACGGTGATGGTCTCGGGGTCAGAGTGTTGCGAGACGACAATCTGCGTGGCACCACCAGCGTATTGGGAAGCGTTTTCCAGCAGGTTGTTGATGACGCGTTCAAATCGCCGTTTGTCCACGGCGATCACGGCGTTCGATGCAGCCTCACTCATCATGATGCGTGGCGCACCTTCGCCGGGGTGGTGATGGAGGAAGGAGAGCAGGCACTGTTCAATGAGGTCGCCAACTGCAACTTCGTCGACCAACATGGTTACGCGATGACTGTCGAGTCGGGCCAGCTCGATGAGGTCTTGCAAGAGTCGCTCAAAACGATGAACCTCTGCGCTGAGGAGTGCCACGGCTTCTTGAGTGGTGGCATCGGCTTGAGCGCTGGAACGCTGTACGAGTTCTAAGGCCCCAATCATGGAAGTCAGGGGTGAGCGCATCTCATGACTGACGTCGGAAGCGAAACGAGAGTCGCGCTCAATCCGGTCTGCGAGCCGGTCTGCCATGTCATTAAATGAGCTACTCAGCCCTCCAAGATCAGCATCGTGCGGTCGCTCGGGGAGCCGCGCCCTCAAGTCACCGTCGGCGATGGACTTGGCAGTATCTGAAACTTCTTTGAGTGGCATCATCGACCGGCGTGCCGCAAAGGCACCAGCTCCTGCCCCTATGGCAATGATGACGAGGGATGCACTCAAGAGAGCGCCAAAGAGTACGTCCAGGGTATGTTGCAGATTCGCCAAACTACTGGTGAGCACATAGCCGCTCTTTGTAAAACGAAGCGGAATACCAACGACGAAGTGTGGCGTGCCCTGGATTTGCGTGGTTTGTACCGCGTTGAACCCTTTGGCAATCGTGGTGCGCATGGCGGGTGAAGCTAATTCGGAAGCGCTCAAGGAACCAGAGAGAAACCACCTGCCGCGGAAGAACAGTCCTGCGGTTTGGTTTGATTCGAGGTCTACGTGTGAAATTGCCGTCGAAGGATTAGTGCGAGCAGCGAGTTCGCGCTGAATGAGCGCCGCTTGTTGAAAGGCTTGGCGCTCTAGCGAGTGCTGTTCGTCGACGACCAAAAAGTGACGAGTGGTGAAGTAACTCAACACACTCATAGAGATGGTGAGGAGGGCGACAATCGCGGTAATCGTTATGGCCAGTTGCGTTCTAAGGGTGCGAGGGCGGCGGGCCACGAAACCTACATTGCAAATTGGTAGCCACGACCACGGATGGTCAGGAGATACCGAGGGTTGGAAGGGTCCACCTCAACCTTGGTGCGGAGCCGACGAATGTGGACGTCGACGAGTCGCGAATCTCCGAAGTAGTCATAACCCCATACTCGTTCCAAAAGGTCTTCCCTCGTGATGACCTCACCTGCATGTTCGGCAAGTTCAAGGAGCAGCTTGAATTCGGTTCGAGTGCAACGCAACACCGTGCCATCGGGTCGAGTCACTGTCCCATTGATGGGATGAAACTCAAAGGTTCCGAAGCGAACTAGTGAAGACGATTCAGACTCAGGTCGGGTTCTGCGTAACAAGGCGCGAATGCGAGCCACGAGCACCGAGGGGACGTACGGCTTGGTCACGTAATCATCAGCACCAGCTTCGAGACCCGCCACGATGTCATCCGCATCATCGCGTGCGGTCACCATGATGACCGGTACATCGGAGCGCGATCGCAATGCGGTGCAGCATTCAAAACCATTCATCCCAGGCAGCATGACGTCAATCAGAGCGAGATCGTCGCCATGGACATCAAAGGCATCCATTGCTTCTTCAGCACTAGGAAAGGCCCGAACTCGAAATCCTTCTGATTCAAGAAGCATGCCGAGTGATGTGCGAATACGGTCGTCGTCCTCGACGACCAGAATGCTGGGCTGGTGGGCATTGCTGGCTTCGCTCATCGACTGAGACGCTAATGCGTGAATGGTGGCACGCCAAAGGCGCTCGGTGGCCCTAGCGTTGGGGCGGTGGAATACGAAGCGCTGGCACACGAATACCAGGCCTTTGCTCTGGAGGACTATGCCCTGAATCTTGATGGCTTGGCCGCCCCCACGAAGCGGGCATATCGCGGCGACATTGCTCAATTAATTTCATACTTGGTCGCAAACAACCTTGACGATCCGAATCAGGTGACCAGAACTCATCTTCGAGCGTGGCTTGGGAATCTGACCCAGCAAGGCCTGGCAAAGTCCACCTTGGCTCGAAAAGTGGCCGCCGTTCGCAGATATTTCAGCTGGTTAGCTCGAAATCAGGTGTTAAGTATCGATCCATCGCTGCGACTGAGTGCACCGAAGGCCGGATCACGGCTGCCCGACCTCGTTCATGCCGAAGATCTCGAGGCACTTCTGACGACACCTGAAGACCCAAGTGCTTGGGATCTCCGTGATGTTGCCGTGGTCGAGGTGCTCTATGGGGGAGGACTTCGTGTCTCAGAAGTCTGCAACCTCGATAGTGGTTCACTAGACCTTGAAACCGGCCTTCTTCGCGTCGTGGGCAAGGGATCGAAGGAGCGCATGGTGCCGATCCATGAAGCGGCGTGCTTAGCGGTCGAGCGCTACCTGAGGGTGCGATCGCTACTGCTGAACCAAGACAGTCCGACCCCAGCGCTCTTTGTTAACCGACGGGGAATCCGGCTTGGCCCCCGAGACGTGGCCCGAATCTTGAACCAAGGCAGTGAGCGGCCCACGCATCCCCATGCGTTGCGTCACACGTACGCCACTCATCTGCTTGATGGGGGGGCCGATCTGCGGGTAGTCCAGGAACTCTTGGGGCACGCCAGTTTGGGCACCACGCAGATCTACACCCATGTTTCTAAAGAACGGCTCCAACAGGTTTATGACCGCACACACCCAAGGGCCTAGGCCCGGGTTGAAGAGCCAGCCCGGTAGCGACTAGCCTGTGAAGGCTCTTCAAAGGAAGGGCATGAGAGAAGTCCCCGGCACGTTTCTTGCGGTCGCCCCGTGTGGGTGCTGTTGCCGTGGGGTTGATCAACCACAAGACACAGAAGGAGAATCGACCATGGCTGTGGTCACGATGCGCCAGTTGCTTGACTCTGGCGTCCACTTGGGTCACCAGACCCGTCGTTGGAACCCAAAGATGCGCCGTTTTATTTACGGTGAGCGCAATGGGATTTACCTGATCGACCTGCACAAGACCCTCAAAGGCGTCGAAAGCAGTTACACGTATGTCCGTGACTTGGTTGCAGGCGGCGGAACCATTTTGTTCGTTGGCACCAAGAAGCAGGCCCAGGGCCCTGTGGCCGACTTCGCCGATGCGTGCGGCATGCCCTATGTGAACCAGCGTTGGCTGGGCGGCATGTTGACGAACTTCCAAACCTTGCTCGGTCGCGTGAAGCGCATGGGCGAGTTGCGCCAGATGCAGCGTGCCGGTGACTTTGATGGCATGCCCAAGCGTGAAGCCCTTCGCCACACCCGCGAACTCGAAAAGCTCGAGCGCAACCTTGGCGGTATCGCCAAGCTTGACAAGCTTCCCGACGCCATCTTCGTTATTGACACGAAGAAGGAACACATTGCGGTTACCGAGGCCAACAAGCTTGGCTTGCCGGTCGTCGCTGTCGTGGACACCAACTGTGACCCTGACTTGATTGATTTTGTCATTCCGGGCAACGACGACGCAATTCGCTCCGGCGCTTTGCTGTGTCGCATCATTGCTGATGCGGTGACCGAAGGTCGCTTCATCCGCGAGAACCGCCCAGCCAAGCGTGCCGCTGAGCCCGCTCCCACCACCCCTGCAACCCCCGAGCCTGCAGTAGCGGGCTCAGCCACCACGGAGGCATAAGAAGCAATGGCAGCTATTTCAGCCAAGGACGTTCAAGAACTGCGCAAGTCGACTGGCGTCGGCATGATGGACGCCAAGCGCGCGCTCGAAGAGAATGACGGCGACGTCGCGAAAGCCACGGTGTGGTTGCGCGAGAAGGGTCTCGCCGGTGCAGCAAAGCGCTCAGACCGCGAAGCGGCACAAGGCGCCGTAGCCGCGGTCAAAGATGGCCAATCTGCAGCCATCGTGCAGTTGCGCAGCGAGACTGACTTTGTGGCCAAGGCCGAGGAATTCCTTCCTTTGGTGGAAGCCATTGCCGCTGCCGTAGCCAAGGATGGCCCGAGTGCCGTTGATGGCTTCAGCGATCAAGTCGACACGCTTCGCACCACGCTGAAAGAAAACATCTCAGTTGGCGAAGTGGTCTACTTGAAGGCTGGAGAGGGCGAGATCATCGACACCTACCAGCACAACCAAGCTGGCCGTGGGGTTAATGCAACGGCGGTCGTCATCAAGGGTGGAGACCAAGAGCTCGCTCACGATATTGCTGTGCACATTGCCTTTGCTCGCCCTTCATACCTGCGTCGCGAAGACGTGCCGGCTGAAGAAGTTGAAGCCGAGCGTGCGACGATTGAGCAGATCTCTCGCAATGAGGGTAAGCCGGAAGCTTCACTCCCCAAGATCATCGAAGGCCGCCTCAACGGCTGGTTCAAAGAGCGCGTCTTGTTGGAGCAGGCCTACGCCAAGGATGAGAAGCAATCAATCAGCGACTTGCTGAAGGGTGCAGAACTCGTCGCATACGCGCAGGTTCTCATCGGTTAGTCAGCAAACGGAGGGATAGCCATGCGAGTCGTACTGAAGTTGTCAGGCGAAGCGCTGGCATCATCCGCAAGAGATGAGACCATTGACGCGAGCGTTGTGGATCACTTGGCGCGCGAAATTATTGCGGCCAAAGAAGCCCAGGACTTAGAAATTTGTGTCATGGTGGGCGGCGGCAACATCTGGCGTGGTGCCACTGGCGCCATGGCAGGTATGGATCGCGCCACCTCAGACACGATGGGCATGCTGGGAACTGCCATTAATGCCTTGGCCCTCCAAGATGCCCTCGAGCAGCATGGTCAAGACACTCGAGTGCTGTCCGCGGTAGCCATGGCTCAAGTGGCCGAGCCATACATTCGGCGTCGTGCGGTGCGTCACCTTGAAAAGGGTCGCGTGGTGGTGTTCGCTGCCGGCATGGGGAGTCCGTACTTCACTACTGACACCTCAGCTGCGCTCAGAACTGCCGAGATGGAAGCTGAGTTGCTGCTTAAAGGAACCCACGGTGGGGTAGATGGGGTGTACGACGCGGACCCACGGCTTGAACCCAACGCAGTGCGCTATGACGAAGTTTCCTTCGAAGAGGTCATTGCCAAGGATCTGCGGGTGATGGATATGACGGCAATTACCTTTTGTAAAGACAATGGCATTCCCATCAGGGTTTTTGACCTAATGGGCGACAAGACCCTACGACGAGCCCTCTCGGGCGACGCCGTGGGTACGCTGGTGAAGTGATGGACGACTCAATGACAGAACTGGTCCTCGAAGAGGCCAAGGACAAGATGGCCAAAGCCATCGATCACCTCAAGGCCGAGTTCAGCTCTGTTCGAACTGGACGAGCAACCCCCGCCCTCGTGGAGGGCATCATGGTGGACTACTACGGCACTGCAACGCCATTGAAGAGTCTCGCGAGCTTCCAAGTACCCGACGCCAAGATGCTGGTCGTAGCCCCCTTTGATAAATCGACAATGGCGTCCATTGAAAAGGCCATCGGTGCTTCAGACCTTGGTATTACCCCTTCGAATGACGGCCAAGTCATCCGCTTGGGCTTCCCTCCGCTCACCGAAGAGCGCCGTAAGGAAATGGTCAAAGTCGTTAAGGGGAAGGCGGAAGAGGGTCGTGTTGCGATGCGCAACCACCGTCGGAGCGCTCGTCAAGAGCTCGAGCAGATGGAAAAAGATGGTCTGAGCAGTGACGACATGGAACGTGCAGAAAAGGCACTGGACAAGATCACGCAAGGTTTCGTTGATCAGGTCGATGAATTGACCGCGCAAAAGGAGAAGGAACTCCTTGAAGTCTGACGACGACAACCTGTTTGGGCCCCTCGAGGCTGATGATGCACCCACGAGTGGCGTGAGCATTACCGGTGCCCACCGTGTGGGGGCTCAAGAACCGGAATCGACTGAGGTACCAACGCCAGAACCTAGTTTTGAGATGCCACACTGGACCGATGAGCCCACTGGCGTCGTGCCTGCAATCTTGCAGACAGAGACACCATCGAGCGACGACCCATGGGCGTCGGTCCCGGCGCCGACTTGGCGAGAGGAATCGAGCGACTGGGTTGCTGAAGAAGAAGTATTTGACATGGGCATGTTGCTTGAAGACGAGCCTCCCTCAGCGATAACCAATGACGAGACCGCTCCAGCATCGCAACCATGGGATTTTGACTTCTCAGAAGGTCCCGCGGACGAGGCAGGTGCGCCTGAGGAATCTGCGGGGGCTAAGCCTTGGGATTTCGATGACCTCGATGTCCTCGTTGCAGGGGCAGCATTAGGAACTGCGTCGCAGGCAACAAGCAGTGGTGAATCCGACTTCGACGATGAAGATGTGATGCCTCGCGCTGGGTTTGAGCGCGAACGCCCCAACCGTCGTCGCGCGCCTCGCCCGACCCGTCCATCTCGGCCTGATCGCGACGAACCTAGGCCCCGAGACCGCAACATGCTCACCGCTGTTGTGACGGGTGCGGTGATTCTTGCATTGGTCTTGGTGACCTTTGATCTGGGCACCGTGCTCGCCATGGCCCTCGTGTTGGTGGTGGTGACCTTGGCCGCTGCCGAGACCTACGCCGCATTCCGTCGGGGAGGTCAACATCCGGCCACCTTGATTGGACTCGTGGCCACCGTTGGCTTGCTCCTTGGCGTATACAACCGAGGGGCTCAAAGTTTCGCGCTTATTGCCGTGATGTTATTTGCCTTTACGGGTCTTTGGTTCTTGTCTGGTGTTGAAAAGGCCGATGCGCTTACGGGTTTGTCTTCCACCATGTTGGTGTTCGTTTGGGTGTCGACCTGCGGATCTTTTGCGGCACTCTTGCTCAACCCCAACGAATTCCCCAACCGCCACGGTCTCGCTTATTTGCTGGCCGCGATCATCGCGACGGCGGTCTATGACACCTCGTGTCTCTTTATTGGTCGAGCCATCGGGAAGCGAAAGCTCGCGGTGATCAGTCCTAACAAAACGTGGGAAGGCTTGATTGGCGGCTCAGTGGTCGTGGTGCTATTCAGCGCCATTGTGATTCCGCTCATGCATCCGTGGACGGAAACCTCTGCCATTGTGCTCGGCATCATCGTCATGATCGTTGCCCCCTTGGGAGACCTCACGGAATCGCTGATCAAGCGATCCTTGAACTTAAAAGACATGGGTCGCCTCTTGCCAGGGCATGGCGGCGTGTTGGATCGAGTTGACGGCTTGCTGTTCGTACTGCCAGCCACTTACTACTTGGTGAAGGCATTCCACCTCGGCTAAGCCGGGAGCATGGATGTCAGGTGCGGCCGTGACCATGGGGGCACCGTTGAGCGTCGGGATTTTCGGTTCCACCGGATCTATTGGTACGCAAACCATTGATGTGATTGAGCGCCATGCCGACCGCTTCGTCGTTGAAGTGCTCGGTGCGCGAGTCGCATCGGAAGCGCTGGTATCCCAGATTGCTCAACTCCGACCACGTCTAGTGGTCGTCGCTGACGCCGAGCAAGCGTCACTGCTTGCGCCACGCATCGATCCTCAGTGCACCGTGGCCTTTGGTCGAGATGCATTGGAAGAAGCGGCGGGAAGTGTCGAGATTGCCGTCAACGCTGTGGTGGGATTCGCGGGGCTGCCCGTCACCATTGGGGCATTGAAGGGAGGCCGCCGACTCGCTCTTGCCAACAAAGAATCCCTGATTGCGGCTCCGAACGTGGTTGCGTTGGCCCAGGCAGCAGGTGGCGGATCCATCGTTCCGGTGGATTCCGAGCACTGTGCGATCCACCAGTGTCTTGGTGAAGCAAACCGCGGCGTGGACCGCTTGGTGCTGACCGCTTCGGGAGGTCCGTTTCGGGGTCGAACCAGAGACCAATTGCGCGACGTTGGTCTCAGCGAAGCACTGGCACACCCGACCTGGGCCATGGGGCCAAAGATTTCGATTGATTCGTCAACCTTGATCAACAAAGGGCTCGAAGTCATCGAGGCACAAGCTCTGTTTGGCCTGAGTGTGGACCGCATTGATGTGGTGGTACATCCTCAATCCATAGTGCACTCTATGGTGACCTTCATCGATGGCGCGACCATTGCGCAATTGTCTGATCCTGACATGAGGCTTCCCATTGCCTACGCCCTGGGCTATCCAGATCGCTTGGCGGGCCCCTTTGGAGCACTTGATTTTTCGGCCGCGCTGGACCTCCACTTTGAAGCACCCGACCGACAGACATTTCAAGCGCTGGACTTGGCCTATGAAGCAGGTCGAGCCGGGGGAGTAGCGCCAGCCTGGCTGAGCGCTGCCAATGAAGTGGCGGTGGAGGCATTCTTATCTGGGGCACTGAATTGGCTCGGCATCACTGAGACGATTGAGGCAACGATGCAGCAATATCTGCCAGATCCCGGCGAAAGCTTGGAATCGGTTCTTGAAGCAGATTCTTATGCTCGTGACGTTGCGCGGCGAGTAATTGCCGACAGAATGAAGTTGTGAGCACGATCGCGCCTATTGAGGCACCTGAACAAACCGCCGCGCCTGACGAGCAACCGAGCCGTTTTGCCTTGTTGAAATTACTCATCGGGGTCGCCGTCGTTGTAGCCCTATTCGTAGCCTTCGGCCTGGGAGCTCTTCTGGCGGTCATCGCTGCCATCGTTGCCATGGTGATGCTTCATGAACTCGGTCACTTCGCCACGGCGAAATGGTCAGGGATGAAGGTCACCGAATACTTTGTGGGCTTCGGGCCTCGCCTGTGGTCGATTCGTCGAGGGGAAACCGAGTACGGGGTCAAAGCGATTCCTGCCGGTGGCTACGTCCGAATCATTGGCATGACCTCGGCCGAGGAAATCCATCCTGATGATGAGCCTCGTGCGTATCGCAACCAACCCTTTGGCAAGCGCATCATTGTGGCCTCTGCCGGCTCGGTAATGCACTTGATTATTGCGTTCGTGTTGGCACTCATCGTGGTGTGCGCCATCGGGAGACCCAATCCTTCAGTGATCACGGTCTCGAACTACCTGACCTTCGCCTCAGGTGAGACGCCAGCACAACAAGCTGGCATTCTCCCGGGCGACCAATTGCTGTCCATCGATGGCCATCGCATTAACTCGACCTCGGCGTTGAGTTCAGTGGTCGCAAGTCATGCGGGGAAGTCTGTTCACGTCACCGTAAGCCGTTCGGGCCACACTTACACCTATAGTGTCACGCCCGTTGACGGGAGGACCGTTCGCTACGACGGGTCGACCCTGGCCAACCCCTCCGGGCCCTCGCGTGGGTATTTGGGAGTGAGTCTTTCGGAGGGGAGTTCCAAAACCAGTATTTTGGCTGGAATTCCAGCAGCGGGATCCATTGTCTGGTCGGTGGTTTCAGGTTCGGTGGCCGCCATCGGCCACCTCTTCAGCCCCTCAGGAATTAGCTCCTATGTCCACACCTTGACGCACCCGGCTGCGTCCACGAAATCGGCATCAAGCTCGGCGGCTCAAAATCGCCCCGAATCCATTGTCGGCGCGGTCAGGACCGCGACCCAGGCGGTGCAAGCAGGCTGGCTGGCGATTTTGGAAGTCTTCATTGCACTGAATGTGTTCATTGGCATCATCAATATGTTGCCGATGCTGCCCCTCGATGGTGGCCATGTAGTGATCGCAGGCTACGAATGGATTCGTACCGGCCGCTCCAAGACGCGCTACCGGGCCGACGTGACGAAGTTGATGCCCGTTGTCTACGTATTCGTGGCCATTTTGTTGATGCTCGTGATCTCCTCGGTGTATCTCGACGTTTCCCACCCCATGCCGAACCCGTTTAAATAGGGGTGCTTGATAACGGGCTCCAAGCAGGCAGAATAGAACCATGCTGACGCCCTCAGAATTGCTTACGCCTCGGCGACCCACTCGCCAAATTTCGGTCGGAAAAGTAAAAGTCGGTGGCGACGCTCCCATTTCTGTCCAGTCCATGACCACGACCAAGACTGCCGATGTTGAGGGCACGCTGGAGCAGATCTATCGCCTGGCTGCAGCTGGGGCTGACATCGTTCGCTGCACCTGCAATGAAGAAGAGGCGGCAGCGGGTCTTGCTCACATCGTGCCTCGATCGCCGGTTCCTATTGTCGCTGACGTTCACTTCCACCAAGAGATGGCCTATGCCGCGCTCGAAGCTGGCGTCCACGGCCTGCGACTTAATCCGGGCAATTTGCGCAAGCCAGAAGAGATCAAGGGCATCGCCGCTGAGGCCAAGGATCGTGGTGTTCCCATTCGCATTGGCGTCAACGCTGGATCGCTGCATCCAGAAATCGCGAAACGCCACGGGGGAGCGACCCCTGAAGCATTGATCGAATCCGCAGAACTCGAGTTGGCCTATTTCCGAGAAGTCGGATTTGAAGATGTCAAGATTTCGGTCAAGGCATCATCGGTCCCCCTTATGGTGGCGGCATATCGACTTGCGTCGGAGCGTTTTGACTTTCCCTTGCACCTCGGGGTCACCGAAGCCGGGCCACCTCCTGCCGGGCTCATTAAAGGAACGGCCGGTATCGGTGCCCTGCTCACCGAGGGCATCGGAGACACCATCCGCTATTCGCTGACCGCTGATCCGGTCGAAGAAGCTCGGGCAGGCCGACAGCTCCTCGAGGCGCTTGGCCTGCGGGAGCGCCAAGGCCTGGACCTGATTGCCTGTCCGAGTTGTGGCCGAGCAGAAGTCGATGTCATTGGCATCGCTGCGGCCGCACAAGCCGCGCTTGAAGCGCTCTCGCTGCCTATTCAGGTGGCCGTGATGGGCTGTGTGGTGAACGGGCCCGGCGAGGCAAAACACGCCGATATTGGCATCGCTGGAGGTCGCAACAAGGGCCACCTCTTCATCAAGGGTCAAATTGTCCGCGTAGTTCCCGAAGCCGACATGGTTGAGGCTTTGGTGGAAGAAGCCCAGAAGCTCGTGGCAGAAGGCGTGGAGGCTCGACTCGCCGCCGCTGACGCCTCAGCCGAAGAAGAGGCCCGTCGAGACCGAGAAGAACTCCTAGAAATTAAGGGTTCTGACGCGAATCATGCTTCGGAGAAGGTTGATGCAATCCACGAGCGCCTCATCCGTGAGCGAGAAGGCCGCTGATCTGGGTTTATTGAGTGCGGGCCGAGGGCTCGTGCTATCCTTGAAGCCCAGTCCGGTCTCGGTGTTGACATCGGTAGGGAGCGCAGGCCTTAGGCCCGCGCTCTCTCTATTAGTGGCCACCTCGTGGCCGGCCTGGGAGACAGGCACGGCGTAATCGAGAGGAGGTGGCGAACATGAGCAAGACCGACACAATCCATGACGCCATCGTTCCTGTCGTTGCCTCTTTGGGTCTCGATCTCTACGACCTCGAAATGAATCGGGGCATCCTTCGCATCAGCCTGACCAAGCGTGGTGGCATCAACCTCGACGAACTCGCCCAGGCCAACAATGCCATCGGAGCAAAGCTCGACGGACTGGACCCCTTTTCGAGCCGGTACACCCTCGAGGTGTCCTCGCCTGGGCTAGAGCGAAAACTTCGCACCCCCGAACATTTCGCCCAAGCTCAAGGCGAAACAGTCAAGATTCGAACGATTGAATCCTCTGGAATGGAACGCCGACTTGACGGTTTGGTGGTGGATGCAAGCCAAGCGAGCGTGACCATCGAAACCCCGTCAGGCGACCGCATCGACGTGCCCTTTGATTCTATAGAGCGCGCCCGCACCACCTTTGCCTGGGGTTCAGAAAAGAAAGTGTCGCCGTCAAAGGCCAAAGTCGGCGCCGGTCGCCGCGAAAAGTCTGTAGGAAGGAAATCATCATGAGCAAGAACTTCGAGTTTCTCGACGCCTTGGGGCAAATTGCCCGGGACAAGGGCATCTCAGTCGACACCCTGCTAGATGCGCTGGCCAATGCGCTCGTTGCGGCGTACAAGCGTCTTCCAGACTCAGCTGAGGAAGCTGTCGTCACCATTGACCCAGACAACGGCGAGATTCGCGTGTACGGCCAAGAGTTGGACGAACACGGTGAAGTGGTGCGCGAATGGGATGACACCCCAGAAGACTTTGGTCGTATCGCCGCTCAAACTGCCAAGCAGGTCATCATGCAGCGCATTCGCGAAGTCGAGCGTGACATGAAGTACGACGAGTACGCCGGTCGCGAAGGTGACATCGTCACGGGCATCGTGCAGCAGGCTGACAACCGCTATACCTTGCTTGACTTGGGCAAGGTTGAGGCACTTATGCCCCAAGCAGAGCAGGTGCCCTACGAGCACTACAAGCACGGGGAGCGACTCAAGGCGTACATCGTGGAAGTTCGCAAGACGTCCAAGGGTCCGCAAATTGTCGTAAGTCGCACGCACCCTGGTTTGGTGAAGCGACTCTTCGAGCTTGAGGTGCCAGAGATCTCCTCGGGTCTTGTGGAGATTCGTGCGGCCGCTCGTGAGCCTGGTCACCGCACCAAGATCGCGGTCTGGAGTAACGACCCTCACGTCGATCCTGTAGGCGCGTGCGTGGGTGCTCGCGGTAGCCGAGTACGTATGATCACCAATGAACTTCGCGGCGAGCGCATCGACGTGGTTCCCTATTCCGACGACCCCGTAGAGCTGATCCAAAATGCTTTGGCCCCGGCCCGGGTTCGTGAAGTTCGTCTCGATGAGGAAACTGGCATCGCCACGGTCATCGTGAATGACTTCCAGCTCTCTCTGGCCATTGGCAAGGAAGGCCAGAATGCTCGGCTGGCAGCTCGCCTCACCGGTTGGCGCATCGACATCAAGTCCGAGAGCCAGATTGAAGCCGAAGAGAACGGCGTAGAGGGTGCCGAATGGGCCCAAGGCGAGTGGATCGAAGATGAAAACGGCAACCAGGTGTGGCACCCCGCCGAAGGTGGCGAAGAACTGACCGCCGAGGCCTATGCACAAGAAGCCGTGGTGGAAGCAGTCGTCGAAGCGGTGATTGAAGCTGAGATCGAGGCTGAAATCGTCGAAGCAGTAATTGAGGAAATCGAAGAAGAAATTGCCGAGGAAGAGGCCCTTGAGGCAGAGGCTGAGACCGAGGGAGAAGACGCATAGGGCGAACACGCCGCAGCGACCACACGAGGTCGGCTGTGGTGCTGAGCCCCGCGACTTATATGAGCCGCCTGGCGAGGCTACGTAGCGAGCAAAGGTCGCCTGCGCGATCAAGAACGCAGACTACGGCGTGAACTGTGTGAGAATAGGAAGCCTTGTTCTGCGGAGTCAGACAAGGGATGTTGAGTAACTGAGGACGTTTTGGCAAAAAAGATTCGTGTCTATGAGCTAGCAAAAGAGCTGGGTCTGACGAACAAAGAGACCGTCGACTTGTCTCTCACGCTTGGCATTGACGTCAAGAGTCATTCGTCTTCCATCGAAGACGCTCAAGCTGACCGCGTACGCCGCAAGGCTGACGCCGAGGGGTTGCGCCGTGAGGTGCAACCTGAAGAGCCTGCCCCTGCAAAGAAGGCTCCTGCGAAGAAGGCCGCTGCCAAGAAAGCTGTCGCTCCGGTAGAGGAGGCGACGCAGCAGGGCGCCGAGCAGGCAGAGCCAACCATGGCTCCAGCTCGTCGGGTGATTTCATCTCGAGGAGCCGCTGAGACACCTGCTCCGCGTCCGACAGCACCAACCGCTGCGCCCGAGGTAGCAGACGTCACGACTGAGTCGACAAGCGAACCTCGCGTTGCGAATGGTGAAACAGCAGCTGGAAGCCAAGATGTCGCGACACCAAGCGCTGGAGAGGCCGCGCCGCCGCGCCGCCCCATGCCGCCGCGTCCTCCCGTCTCTGGCACTACGGGTCGTCCGATTCCGCCACCGCCGCGTCGGGTACCGCCAACAAGTGCATCAGGTCGACCCATTCCACCGCCCCCTGGACCCCCTGGCCGACGTCCTGCCCCCGGCGGCGCGCGTCCATCGGGTGGCCCCGGTGCTCGTCCTGGGTTCCAGCGCCCTATGGGTGGTGGGGCGGGTGGACCTCGTCCCGGTGGCCCTGGTGGTCCCGGTGGCGCCGGCGGAACCGGTGGTGGATTTGCTGGTGGCCCTCCAGGTGGGGGTCGCGGTGGTCCTCCCGGACGTGGTGGGCAACGCCCACCGCAGCGTCGCTCCAAGCGCCGTCGTCGCAACACCGAAGAACTCGAGCCAACGCAGCTCATTTCGTACACGCCATCGACCGCTCCGGTGCCCGAAGGTGAAATCATCATCGAACGTGGGTCTACAGCTCGCGATCTCGGCTCAAAGCTCAACCGATCAGCAACTGATGTCATTCGATTCTTGCTGCTCCAAGGCGAGATGGTGACAGCAACACAGTCGCTCACTGACGACATGATGGAGTTGTTTGCTGCTGAGATCGGCGCTGAGATCAAGCTGGTTGACCCGGGCGAAGAACAAGAGGCTGAACTCCTCGCAAAATTCTTTGAAGAAGATGAAGAGGAAGATGAGGGCGAAGCCCTGCCTCGTCCTCCCGTGGTGACCGTGATGGGTCACGTTGACCACGGCAAGACCTTGCTGTTGGACCGTATTCGTTCGGCAAATGTGGTGGCCGGCGAAGCGGGTGGCATCACCCAGCACATTGGCGCCTACCAAGTGGTGTGGAACGGTCACCCGATCTCATTCATCGACACGCCGGGTCACGAAGCCTTCACCGCGATGCGAGCTCGTGGCGCTCAGGTCACTGACATCGTGATTTTGGTGGTGGCGGCCGACGATGGTGTCATGCCTCAGACGGTGGAAGCCATCGACCACGCCAAGGCCGCCGAAGTGCCGATCATTGTTGCCGTAAACAAAATGGACCGGCCAGATGCCAACCCTGATCGCGTGCTGCAACAACTTGCCGAGCGTGAGCTGGTGCCTGAGAAGTGGGGTGGCGACACGATTGTTGTCGAAGTGTCCGCCCTCCAGAGTCTCGGAATTGACGAGTTGCTCGAACAGGTCGTCTTGGTGTCAGAGGTGGAAGAGCTCACAGCTCCGATCACGGGACGCGCTCGAGGAACGGTGCTCGAAGCCAACTTGGAAGTTGGCCGTGGTCCCGTGGCGACCGTGATGGTTCAGCGAGGCATTTTGAATGTTGGCGACCCGGTGGTTGCGGGAGCGGCATGGGGCAAGGTCAAAGCCTTGATCAACGATGCTGGCAAGCAGATTAAGAGTGCCGGACCTTCAACGCCCGTTCAGATTCTTGGATTCTCTGAGCCACCACAAGCTGGTGACGAAGTTCGTTCGGCTACTGACTTGGCTCACGCGCGGACCTTGGCTGAAGCTCGTGAACAGCGTTTGCGTCTCTCGGCTCACAACCCGGCCCCCTTTGGTGCTGGCGGTCGTCTAGAGGACCTCTTCGAACAGATTCAGCGTGGCGAGACGGTCACCTTGAACGTGGTGCTCAAAGCCGACGTCCAAGGTTCGTTGGAGGCCTGCACAGAATCTCTGCGCAAGCGTGAACGCGAAGATGTCAAGTTGTCGTTTGTGCGTCGAGGCGTTGGTGGTATCAACGAAAACGACGTTCAATTGGCGAAGGCTTCCAACGCCACCATCATCGGTTTTAATGTGCGCCCTGATCGCCGGAGCCGTGATTTAGCTGAGGGCGAAGGCGTTCAAATTCGAACCTACGAAATCATCTACAAGCTCATCGAGGATATTGAAGCCGCCATGCTCGGCATGCTCGCGCCTGAGTACGAGGAGATCGTCACCGGTGAAGCGGAAGTGCGCGAAGTATTCCGTATCCCCAAGGTGGGTGCTATCGCTGGTTGCTATGTGCTCGATGGCGTGATTACTCGTGGATCGAAGGTTCGTTTCTTGCGAGAGGGAACCATTATTTGGCGAGGCGCCGTGAGTTCACTGCGTCGCTTCAAGGAAGATGCTCGCGAGGTCGCGAGTGGCTTTGAGTGCGGTATCGGACTCACTGACTACCAAGACCTCAAAGAAGGCGACATCATCGAAACCTTCGAGGAGCGCGAGATCGCGAGAACCTAGGCACGATGGCTGGAAAACGTCGCAGCGATCGAGCATATGGAGGTGCGGCCTCATATCCGCGCACCCTCAGGGTCAACCACTTGCTCCAACAAGTCATTGCCGAAGAGTTGGAGCGTTTGGCTGACGCCGATGAGCGCTTGCGATTTCTCACCATTACCGGGGTTGAAGCGTCGGCGGACATCAAAACTGCCTTGGTTCTGTTTGCCAGCTTGAGTGATGACGCTCGGGCTGCACTCGATGAGCGTCGGGTGGCTTTACAGCGTGCCATTGGATCTCAAGCGACGATGAAACGTACCCCCGTGCTGAGTTTTGCGGTGGATCCGGTGTACACCTCGGCAGGGGCAATCGAAGAGAAATTGCGACTCTTGGCCGAATCACGCGATGAGCAAGGCTCTATCGAGGAGACATGAGTCGAAGCCGTAATCCCAGCGGACTGAGCGGCCTCATCGTGATCGACAAGGAACTTGGCTGGACGAGCCACGACGTCGTCGCGAAATTGCGAGGCATGCTGCGCGAACGCCGCATCGGCCACGCTGGCACCTTGGACCCCCAGGCAAGCGGGCTGCTGCTTGTCGGCGTAGGGCCAGCGACTCGACTGCTTCGCTACCTCCAAGGTTCATTTAAAACCTATGAGGGCCGCATCCAATTCGGATCGACTACGAGCACCTTGGATGCTGCTGGGGAGATCACCGCCTCGTTCGATATGAGTGGTCTCGATCCTGATGCCGTTCGTGCACGAGCATCAGAGATGCTCGGGGATTCACTGCAGATTCCTCCCATGGTGTCAGCGCTCAAAGTTGATGGAAAGCGACTCCATGAATTGGCAAGACAGGGTATTGAGATTGATCGCGAAGCGCGACCGATCACCATTGAATCTTTCGATCTCACGCCAACTGATGATGAGTTGGTCTGGGAGTTCAGCGTACGTTGTTCAAGTGGAACCTACGTGCGCAGCATCGCGGGTGATCTCGGGACGGCCCTAGGCGGCGGTGCGCATCTGTGCGCACTTCGTCGAACTCGCAATGATCGATTCAGCATCGACGATGCCGTGACGCTCGAGGAGTTGGCACAGCGTCTCAATCAGGGAATGCCGGCCTCGGAGTTGGTCATGCCCCCAGCGCAGATGCTTGCATCACTGCCCGCGGTATCGATCGACGAAGCACAATGCATCATTGTTGGTAACGGAGCAGCGCTTCCAGCTCGGGCCGGTTGCGAAGAAGGTATGTTGCTACGCATTCTTGACCCCCTCGGTGATCTTCTTGGCGTCTACCAGTGCAAAGGCGAGCTCCTGCGTGCCGATGTTGTCTTACCCCGGACGTCGAGCGTCTAGGTTCAATATCAGCCATGGATATTTTTTCCCTTGCCCGCCAGCAGCCACAGTTTGCCAAGAACAGCTCAGTGGTGACCATTGGCGTCTACGACGGCGTGCATCGTGGCCACCAGGCAACGATTGCGCGCGTGGTGGATGAGGCGCAACGCTTGGGCCTGCGATCGGTGGTGGCGACGTTCGATCCACATCCCGCGACCGTGGTGCGACCAGAGGCGGCTCCTCAAATGATTGGTTCCCTAGCCCAGCGTTTGGCTTGGCTCGAGCAAACGGGTGTCGATGCGACGGTGATTATTGATTTTGACGAGCAACGCTCACAAGAATCAGCCCGAGCCTTCATCGATGACGTCGTGGTCGCCCAGCTCGGTGCAGCCGACGTGATTGTGGGGGAGGGCTTTCACTTTGGCCACAATCGCGGGGGGGATCTTGGATTGTTGCTCAGTGTCGGTCGCGAACGTGGATTCGAAGCACATGCTGCTCCCTTGCTTGGTGAATCCGGACAGCCGATTTCTTCAACTCGAATACGTTCAGCCATTGGGGCTGGAGATTTTCAGACTGTGACTTCCATGCTCGGGCGTGTCCATGAAACGATTGGCGTGGTCTCCCATGGTGATGGCCGTGGCGGGAAGGACTTGGGATTCCCGACGGCAAACCTTGCTACCGATCGCACCGTGGTCTATCCCGCTGACGGGGTGTACGCCGGTTGGTATCGAGACGACGTTGTTGGCGTTAAGGCGGCGGCAATCTCCGTAGGACGCCGACCCACCTTTCTTGAAGGAGCGGAGCCTCTTATTGAGGCCTTTGTTTTGGACTTTGAAGGAAATCTCTACGGCAGGCGGGCCGGAGTGAGCTTCTTGGAGCGCCTCCGTGGCCAACAGCGCTTCGAATCAGTCGATGAGCTCATCACCCAGATGAATGCTGACGTAGCGGCGGCCAGGACTCGCCTGGCTGAGGGCGCATCGTGGGCCCCTCAAGCACTCCCGTTGGGCTGATTCTGGCCTCGTGAGGCCCCCTGCTATCATGGGAAGCGCACAAGACAAGCCTTGGCGGGCTCGCTTGCTGTGGGAATTGATTGTGATTCCCGTCCGTTACCTGCACAGTTCGAAAGGGAACGCGCAATGGCCGAAAAGCAAACCATCATCGCTGAGCACAAGCTCCACGACACCGACACCGGATCTCCCGAGGTTCAGATTGCCATCCTGTCGGATCGCATCTCGCACCTCACCGACCACCTCAAGGTCCACAAGGGCGATCACCACTCGCGTCGTGGTCTCATGAAGCTCATTGGTCGTCGTCGTCGTCTCTTGGACTACGTGCGTGACAACGATGTGGAGCGCTACCGCACCATCATCGCCAAGTTGGGTATTCGTCGCTAGATAGAACCCTGGTTGACGGGGAAGGTCCCCGTCAACATCCATCGACACCACCGCTGACTGGCGCTCAGTGGTCGGTGCGCTGCTTTCCCGGGAGCGCGCCGACCACTGGGATCCAGGGGTGAGGTGTCTACTACCCCATAGGAGCATCATGGCTGAAGCCATTGTTGTGAGTGGACCGATCAGTGGAACTGATCGCACCATCACGTTTGAAACGGGCAAGCTTGCCCAACTCGCTGACGGAGCCGTGCAGGTTCGTATCGGCGACACCATTGTTCTGGCAACGGCTACGGCCGCTCGCTCGGTACGACCCGGAGCGGATTTCTTCCCGCTGACCGTAGACATCGAAGAGCGCACCTACGCCGCAGGAAAGATCCCTGGTTCTTTCTTCCGCCGCGAAGGAAAGGCATCAGACCAAGCAATTCTCATTTGCCGTCTCATCGACCGGCCGTTACGCCCGAGTTTCCCCAAGGGCTTCCGCAACGAGGTACACATTGTTGGCACGGTCTTTGGTGCTGACCAGGAAAACCCGCACGACATCATTGCGATCAACGCCGCTTCAGCAGCGTTGATGATCTCGGGTATCCCCTTTGAGGGTCCCATTGGCGCTGTGCGCGTGGCCTACACCACGGACGGCACGTGGATTCCTCACCCCACCTTCCAAGAGGGCGATGACTCCACCTTCGAGCTCGTGGTCGCTGGTCGCGCCCTTGACGAGTCGGCCGATTCAGAAATTGCCATCATGATGGTTGAGGCCGGAGGTACCGAGGGCAGCTTTGAGAAGTATGCCAATGGTGCCCCCAAGGTTGACGAAGAAGTGCTTGCCGCTGGTTTGGAAGCGTCGAAGAAGTGGATCCGTGAGTCCATTGAGCTGCAGCGACAAATGGTCAAGGAATATGTCGCGGCTCGCGGACCAATTGAGACCATTCCCTACGAGACCTTCTCTGACTACGGCGATGACGTCATGGAAGCGGTGGAGCGCGTTGGTCGTGCCTCGCTTGCTGAAGCCAACGTCCAGTCTCCTAAGGCCGTGCGCAACGCTGCACTCGATGCAGCTGGTGCCGCCATTGTTGAGCAGCTCGCCGGACAATTCGAAGACCGCGAGTCAGAGATCAAGGGTGCAATTCGCTCGCTGACCAAGAAGCTCGTCCGTGAACGGGTCATAAACGAGAAGATTCGTATTGACGGCCGTGGCGTCGCTGATATTCGTCCCCTGAACGCGGAAATTGACCTGTTCCCAACGGCTCACGGTTCTGCCCTGTTTGAACGTGGTGAGACACAAGTCGTTAACGTCACCACCTTGGGAATGCCGCGCATGAACCAGTTGATCGACACGATCACGCCTGACGAGTCCAAGCGTTACATGCATCACTACAACTTCCCTCCTTACTCAACGGGAGAGACGGGCTTCATGCGTGGACCCAAGCGTCGCGAAATCGGCCACGGCATGCTCGCCGAGCGTGCCTTGGTTCCGGTTATTCCTTCGCAGGAGAAGTTCCCCTACACCCTTCGTCTGGTTTCAGACATCATGGCGTCCAATGGCTCCACGTCAATGGCGTCGGTGTGCGGCTCCACGTTGTCGCTGATGGCGGCCGGTGTGCCTATCGCTGCACCGATCGCTGGTATCGCAATGGGTTTGATCTACGAGAACGGCGTGTACGTCACCTTGACGGACATCTTGGGGGCTGAAGACGCTTTTGGCGACATGGACTTCAAGGTTGCAGGTTCTGCCGATGCGGTAACCGCACTGCAGCTCGACACCAAGATCGATGGCCTTCCCGCCAACGTGCTTGCTGAAGCGCTGAACCAAGCAAAGGCAGCTCGACTGGCCATTCTTGACGTGATCACGGCCTGCATCCCCGCACCTCGCGGAGAAGTGGCAAATAGTGCGCCCAAGATTATCTCGTTGGAGATCCCGATTGACAAGATCGGTGAGGTCATCGGTCCGAAGGGCAAAGTCATCAACACCTTGCAGCAGGAAACTGGCGCAGACATTGCCGTTGATGACGATGGCGTCGTCGGAACCGTGACCATCGGTGCCGTAGATGGCCGTGCTGTTGAAGAGGCACGCCGCCGCATTGCCCTCATCCTCGACCCACCGACCGCAGAGGTTGGAGAGGTCTATCAAGGCAAGGTCGTCAACATTACGAAGTTTGGAGCCTTTGTCTCCATCCTGCCTGGCCGCGATGGACTCTTGCACATCTCGAAGATGTCAGTGCTCAACGATGGCAAGCGCGTTGGTCAAGTAGAAGACGTCGTCGAGTTGGGTCAAGCCATTGAAGTTCGTGTCGATGACATTGACCCTCAGGGCAAGGTTTCACTGTCGGTGGCAGGTGCTGAGAACGCTGCTCCTGCCGAGCCTTCAGGGCAATCATCTGACGCAGCCCAAGCGCCTCGCGCGTCCTCGAGCACCTCGAGCAGTTTTGAAGCAAGCTTCGAGGCCGAGCTCGAAGCGGAACTTGGAGACTTGGGTCCTGGTGGACCGGCACCTCGCGAGGACCGTGGACCGTCACGTGGCGGACGCAATCGTCGTCGCAACTAAAGAAATTCTAAGAGGGCGGAGGAGCCTTCTCGCGGAAACAACCCGGACAAACGTCCGGGTTGTTTCCGTTTACCGGTAAGAATGGATCTTCAATGACGATGACCCAAGCAGAGCAGCGAGCACAAGGCGCGCATCCCTATGGTCCTGTTCGGCTTGCTCAGCTCATCGTCTCGCGGGGAGATTGGTGGGCCCTCGCAACGCTGTTCCTGAGCGTTGGGGTGATCTTTTCGATTCCCGCACTCCTTGGCCATCCATCAATATCGGCTGACAATTTGATCCAGAATTACCCATTGCGGGTTCTCTCGGGTCAACAACTTGCAGCTGGTCATTTACCTCTGTGGAATCCTCTGAGCTTTAGCGGCACACCGCTGCTCGGTGCCATGAACGCAGGTTCTCTGTTTCCGCTCACCATCCCCTTTGCCTTTTTGCCAGGGGTATTGATCTGGACTATCAACATGATGGCGTGTTACTGGGCAGCCGGTATTGGCGTCTACCTAGTCGCACGGTACTTTGGCATTTCCACTCAGGGTTCTCTGCTCGCTGGTTTGGTGTTCACATTTATGGGGGCCCAATGGGGCCAGATGGTGCACTTAGGTGTCATCCAAGGCCAGGGCTTGCTTCCTTGGGCGTTGCTTGCCATGGTGATGATTGCCGATCGGCTGCGACATCCTTCGTTCAGCTTCGATAAGGCTGGCACCTTGTCGGTCCTGTGGCCAGTACTTGGTCTCGGTGCGGTAACCGCACTCGTGATGCTGACCGGTGAGCCCCGGGCTATTGCCGATCTTGAGATGATTGGTTTGCTGGTCGGAATCTATGGCGCATGGGTGGCGCGAGGTCATCGTGGATGGCGCAGCGTGTGGACGCTGGCCGCCTATGGCATCGCAGCCTTATGGGGCACTTTGATTGGTGCGATCCAACTACTGCCGGGCTACGCCTTCATCGGGATCTCGCAACGATCAGATGAGAACTACTGGTTTTTCACCACTGGCTCGACAGCACTCCATCACCTCGTGCTGCTTGGTATGCCCTTGTTCTACGGAACCAATGGGGTGTTGGGGCAACAGGGCTTTTTTGCTGATTACAACTTGCCAGAAGTGACGGGCTACATCGGCCTCATCGGCCTTGTCGCGGTGAGCGCTGGAGCCCTGCAATTGCTTCGTCGCGGCTCATGGCGGGGGCCTCGCTACCTCTGGCTGTTCGTGGGGTTGGCGATTGCTGGGCTTTTGCTCGCTACGGCTGGGGTGACGCCACTCGGACATGTGTTCTACGCAATTCCCCTATGGGGCAAAACGCGCCTTCAGAGCCGAAGCATTATTTTCTTCGATTTGGCTGGAGCCTTATTGGTCGGCTGGTTCGCTCAAGGATTCATCGAAGGCCGAAGGGCCGATATCTCTCTCACTTCGTGGCGACGGTGGCTGAGCGTCGCTCCGCTTGCCCTCGTGATACTGAGTCTCCTCGCGGTTGTCGCAGGACCCTTTCACGTCATGGACCACCTCGACGTGGCTGCTCAGGCAGTCGGGGCAACCCACCTCAAAGGGATCTATCTCGTTGATCTTGTCCTGACGCTGATCACTTTGGCAGTAGTGCTGTGGGCTTCGAAGATGTCTCGCCGCGGGAGGTCCTTTGCTCTGTGTTCGGTGTTGATGGCCGACCTTGTGTTTTTCGTGGCGTTCGCCACCACAGGATTGACCTCAGGAAACGCGCAAGTAACGCCATCGAGGAGTTATGCACTGAGTTATCTCGGCACGCAGGGCAGATTTGCCATCGTTGATAACCCGGGGGCCAACATTGATGACGCGGTCGCCCTTGGCATGCCGAATCTCAACGTGTTTACCCAGATGCCGAGTGTTCAAGGTTACGGATCGCTCATCGCAAGCAACTACAGCGCCATCGCCAACGACCACACACAACAAACACTTGGAGCGTGTCAGTTTGCCTACGGCAACTTCAAAGATCTTCGACTCGCCTCGATGTTCATTGGCTCTGAACAGCTCATTCAAGGGTATTCGCCTGGTCAGGCCAATGTCGTCTCCGCCCAGCCCTATTGCATTGGTTTACCGAATCCGACGAAGCATGGCGTGAGGACTTTCTACTTCGGTACAGCGTTATCAGTCGCGAAGGTTTCTGTCGAAGTGGATCTTGCTTCTGGCATGACGCCATCTGATGTGACCGTGATGTTGCGAAATGTGTCGGGGCCTGATGGCTATCTCGGTCCGTGGTTCATACCTAAGCAAACCTCAACAGCAATTATTGGTGGCGTTGGCATCTCCGTGGCTGGCAATCCTTACGCCGTTGAGATGAAGGTGGTAGCGAGAGGCTCTGTCACTGACAATCTGGTCCAAATCGGCGATGCAACCCAAGTAACGACGGCAGGGCCAACCCGGTATTGGATGCTCAGCGGCGGCATGCAGGACGTGATGGATATGTCGAGTTGGCGACTCACCCGCATGGCAACCAACGGGTCGATCTTTAAGGCCCCCACGGTGAGACCCATGGCATGGATGCAATCAGGAGCGGTGATCTCCTCGTCTATGAGTCCCTACGGCAGCGAACGTGCAGTTGTTGAGGCAACGACACCGACGACACTGTATTTCTCAGAGTCGTCGTTGCCTGGCTGGAGCGCCACCATTACTCCGCGTTCGGGTGGCTTGAGTCGAACTGTGCCTGTTCAAAGCATGAACAGCATCCAAAGTGTTGCCATTCCTCGCGGATCATGGACCGTCGCCTTGTCGTACCGAGCGCCACACTTGACATTGGGCCTCGTCGCTAGCGCCATCGGCATGGCCTCGTTCCTTGGAGCGCTGGTGCTGGCGTGGATCATTCGTCGCCGACTCAGAGGCTGAGGCTAGGGTCAAAGCATGCGTGTAGCGGTGCTAGGTGCCAATGGCAAGATGGGAAGAGCAGTCGTAGCTGCAGTCGAGGCGTCTTCTGACCTGACGCTCGTCGCTGGAATCGACCAAAACCCGTCAACTATCCCCGGTCCTGATGCGCTACATCGAAGCGACTCAATCCTTGGCCTTCCCGAGGTTGATGTGGCGATTGATTTCACCATTGCAAGCGCTGCGCGCGACCACATTCCGGCTCTCTTGGCTCAAGGCATCCATGTCGTATCTGGCACGACTGGCCTGAGCGAGGAGGATTTTGACGCCATTTCCCGTGCCTGCGATGAAGGCTCCGCAGCTGCCATCGTGGCTGCGAATTTCGCAATCGGGGCGGTGCTGCTGATGAAGTTTGCGGCGCTTGCGGCACCGCATTTCTCTTCGGTTGAGATCATTGAACTTCACCACAATGAGAAGCGCGACGCTCCGTCAGGAACCGCCGTAGTAACGGCGCAACGTATTGCCCAAAGTCGCCAGGCGGCGGGGTGCGCTCCGATAGTGGATCCAACTGAACAAGAACTACTGGAGGGCGCACGAGGTGCGCTCGGTCCAGGAGGCATCCACATTCACTCCGTTCGGCTTCCAGGATTTGTTGCCCATGAAGAGGTGATCCTCGGCGACCAAGGCCAAACGCTCTCAATCCGGCACGATTCCACGGATCGATCATCGTTTATGGCAGGCGTTGTCCTTGCGGTACGCCACGTGAGTTCACTGAAGGGTCTCACCAGGGGTATCGATTCGCTGTTGGTGTAATGCCGGAGGCCCTGAGATAGGGGCGGTAGCATGAGCAGCACGATGTCTGTTGCAACCCCTCGATTTGGACGCGTCCTCACCGCAATGGTGACTCCGTTTGACGGCAATGGCGTGCTCGATCTGGACGGAGCCGCCACGCTGGCTCGGTGGTTGGTCGCCAATGGTTCGGATGGACTCGTCGTGGCCGGAACGACTGGCGAAGCACCGGTGCTCACTGACGAAGAACGCATGGATCTCATTGAGGCTGTCGCGGCTTCGGTCACCGTTCCGGTATTGGCTGGCACCACGACGAATGACACGGCCCACTCGGTTGGCCTCACGAAGCGTGCGCGCGACATTGGTGCCGCTGGCGTGTTGGCGGTAACGCCGTATTACAACCGGCCAAGTCAACGAGGACTTCTCGGACACTTCGGCGCGATTGCTGAAGCTACAGACTTGCCCGTCGTGCTCTACGACATCCCCATTCGAACGGGACGAAAAATTGAAAGCGAGACTGTTCTCGCTTTGGCCAAATCTCACGCCAACATTGTGGCGCTTAAAGATGCAGCGGGGGACGTGGCCTCGACGGCGGAATTCATTCGCCAAGCCAGTTGCGATTTCGAAGTGTATGCGGGCGATGACGGACTCATCATCCCGTTAATGAGCGTTGGGGCGGTGGGCGTGATTTCGGTGGCTTCTCATTGGGTGGGAGCCCAAATGGGAGCATCCATGGAAGCGTTGGTATCGGGGAATCTGGCAGAGGCGGTGGCGATGAATCAAGGACTGCTTGCGTCCTATCGCTTCGAATCGCAACTGGACTGGCCGAACCCTATTCCGACGAAGGCCATATTGCGCGCGTTGGGACTCCCTGGCGGCCAGTGTCGGTTGCCCATGGGGGAGGCCGATGCCGCCCTCGATGCAGCCGCTCGAGCCCTGTGTGTTGAGCTCGGCCTCATCAATGGCTGAGGCGGACGCCCTTCGGGTCATATTTTTTGGTGGACTCGGCGAAATCGGCAGAAATTGTGCTGCGATAGAAGTAGCAGGACGCTTGATCATTATCGACGTGGGCATCATGTTCCCTGAAGCAGATATGCCCGGCGTTGATCTCGTCTTGCCGGATTTCACATACCTGCGTGAGAATGCTGATCGCGTTGATGGAATTGTGCTCACGCATGGTCATGAAGACCATGTCGGCGGATTGAGCTATCTCTTGCGTGACCTCTCGGCCCCGATCTATGGATCGGCACTGTCCATCGGAATTGCGAGCCATCGGGTGCGAGAAGCTGGCTTGTCTGATCAAGCACAATTCGTGGAAGTCGCTGACGGGGAAACGTTGCGGATCGGACCCTGCGATGTCGAGTTCATCGCGGTGACCCACTCAGTACCAAGCGCACATGCCATTGCCTTTCACACACCCCAAGGCGTGGTGCTGCATTCAGGTGACTTTAAGATTGACCTCCAACCAGTTGATGGCCGCAGAACCAACTTGGCACGCTTCGGAGAATTGGCAAACACCAAAGGCATTCGCCTGCTGTTGGCGGATTCAACGAATGCAGAAGAAGAAGGCTTTACCGCCTCAGAAACGGACGTTGGTGCCGTACTTCGGGGTATTTTCCTAACGCGTACGGACAAGCGCATCATCTGTGCATGTTTCGCAAGTCACTTGCACCGCATTCAGCAAATCGTTGACGCAGCCGTGTCGTGTGGTCGAAAAGTGGCAACCCTGGGCCGATCCATGCAAAATAACGTTGAGCTTGCGCGCAGGCTTGGCATCTTGAGCGTTCCCGAGGGCACGTTGATTGACATCACGACGATCGATAACTACGACCCATCTCAGATCTGTGTGATCTCTACCGGATCCCAAGGTGAGCCCATGGCGGCACTCTCGCTTATGGCGTCGGGGCAATCTCGTTTCATCGAACTCAGTGATCATGACGTAGTGGTGATCTCGGCGCATCCCATTCCCGGCAATGAGTGGGGTGTGGGTCGCGTGATTGATCAACTCCACCGCCATGGATGTGAAGTCATCCACTCAGGCAACCATGCGGTACACGTTTCAGGCCATGCCCGTCGTGGTGAACTCTCCATACTTCACAGTGTTACCAAACCTGAGTATTTCGTTCCCGTCCACGGTGAGTATCGTCACCTCTTTCATCATCGGCAACTTGCCCACTCGATGGGTATGACCTCGTCGAATACGTTGCTGGCACTAGATGGTGACGTTGTCGTCTTGGATGAGCGAGGCATTCGAAGCGAAGGTCATGTGCCCTCCGGGTATCTCTATGTCGATGGTGCGGATGGCGATGTGGACCATGGCATCTTGCGAGATCGCCAGGTGCTCGCCACCGAAGGGCTCGTGATGGTGGTGGTAACGGTTGATCTCGAGGCAAGAGATCTCGTCACCGAACCTGAGATCATCACTCGTGGATGGAAAGCTGAAGCTGCAGAGCAAATGCTGGCCTCCGAGGGCGTGGAAACCGTTGCTGCAGCGGTGCGGAGTGCCCTTCGGGATCCGGCCACAGACAAAGACGCCCTCACCAAAGTTGCGCGTCGAGCGCTGGGGCGCTTTGTGGGCACCAAAATGCGCCGCAAGGCCATGATCGTGCCTGTGATCGTCGGCGTCTAGCTGTCTTTTTTGGGTTCCCCGTGGGGCAAGTTGGCAACCCCGTACCGCCAGTAGGGCTTAGAACTGATCTGTTCGTCGCTGAGCCCCCGCTCCTTGGCTGCATTGCGAAGCGCAGCGACGACCCGTAGTTCACCCCCGAAGTACAGGTGGCCATCGAGTTCGGGTAATTCCAGGGCAGCAAATGCAGCGAGAAGTCCAGATGGATCATTGGGGAGGCGACCAGCGCGATCTACCGCCACCACGGTCACGGCAATGTCGTCACCCAACTGAGGAAGGACGAGGTCCTCTGTTTCTTCTACTTCGATGACAAATAGGGCTTGACCAGGAGGTTCAATGGCTTCAGCCATGGCGTAGGCGGCTGACACAAAGGTCATGTCACCAACAAAGCAATGCCAATCAGCTTCAAGGTCTAGAGAAATCTGACCGCGGGGTCCAATTACCTCGATGGCAGCACCGGTGGGCAATTGCTGAGCCCAAGTGGCGCCCGGCCCACCTGAACTGGTTTCAATCCAGAGCCGCATGCGCTGTTGCGTGACGTCAATACTGCGGATGCTGTAGCGACGCCGAGCTTGAACATCTGGATCGGTGGTTGGGATATCAACCATGACGTCGTTGCCGGGCTTACCAACAAGGTCCTCAACGGGGCCAGCAAACTCGAGTTCGATGATGCAGCGGCTGAGGATTTCTCGTCGAATGAGAACGAGGGGAACCAAATTGGCACCGAGCCTCTCGAGCAGGGCAGCGGTCTTTTCATTGACGGGCATGAATCTCCTTGAGCTCAGGATCGAGGTTATCGGGGGCGTCCTCCTCTTGAGGTCACCTAAGCGTTAGCGTTGAAGCCATCGTGGCATCATCTCGCCCCAAGCACGCAGCAAAGAAAGCTCCCGCATCTCGCGCCAAGGCCAAAGCCAAAGCGCCAGAACCGGGTATTTTGTCGCGCCATGCCGTTGATTTAACCGCCATTGGGCTCGGCACCCTGACCCTGCTCCTCGTATTGGCCATTTGGTTCAATACCTTGGGGCCGGTTGGCCGTGCTCTGAATACGGGACTCGCTGACCTTTTCGGCCAAGAGCGGTATTTGCTCCCGCTTCTCACCGGATTCGCCGCAAGCATGCTGTTTGTTAACCGCGAAGACGTCGAATTGCGACGAATTTGGATTGGCGGAGCAATTGCCCTCGGAGCGGTGTCGGGACTCTTTGGCCTCAGTGGCGGACGACCATCGCTGAGCGCACCCACACAAGAGCTTCGTGCTGCTGGGGGATACCTCGGAGCTCTTATCGGCCACACCCTGGCTGCCGGCGTTGGCGGACTCGGGGCGGCCATTATCTTGCTCGTCGCTCTGTTCGTGTCCTTGGTGTTGATCACGGGATTGCCGCTCAAGGTCCTTGGGCAGAAACTCGGCGCATCGGTGAGTTGGATGGCGTCGATGGCGCGTCGCTGGTGGACCGGGGGAGACCTTTCTGACAAGGTCAAGGAAGCGTGGGTAGAGCCCGTTCGAGAGCAACGGCGCGCTGCAGAGGTCCCCGATGGTTTTGTGGTGGCCGATCCCGATGACCTCGAGGCCTTCGATTTCGATGAGCCGGAGCTACTCGTTGAGCCCGGTGGCATCTATGACCAAGATCGCGATCTTGAGGAGGTGGGCGAGCGCTCGACGCCACTCGTCCCTGATGAAGAACCAGCAGCGTTCGTCGGGGCAAGCGAAGTGCCCGCGGCCGATACAGCGGTTACAAGTTCAAGAACGACAAGCAGAGGCAATAAGAAAAAGACCTGGAAGTTGCCATCTCTATCGATCCTGCAGCGCAGTCAAATTCTCAAGCACGACCAGCGCGCGGTTGAAGCAGCAGGTCAACAACTCGTCGCGGCCTTGGCCTCTCACGGCGTGGAGACGACGCTCGTTGGCTTTACCGTTGGGCCAACGGTGACTCGCTATGAGTTGGAACTCGGACCGGCAGTCAAAGTGGCCAAGGTTACGGGATTGTCGAAGGACATTGCCTATGCCATGGCTTCGCCAGACGTTCGAATCTTGGCACCCATCCCGGGCCGTTCGGCCATTGGCGTGGAAGTACCAAATCGGCAACGCCAGTTGGTATCGCTTGGTGACTTGCTGAGCTCTAAGGAAGCAAAATCAGATCCCAATCCCTTGTCAGTGGCAATCGGTAGAGATATCGCAGGCCGCACGGTGATGGAGCCGCTTTCGGGCTTTCCTCACCTCTTGATTTCAGGTGCAACCGGTGCTGGTAAGAGTTCGGCCATTAACTCACTGATTACCTCCATCTTGATGCGAGCGACACCTGATCAAGTTCGCTTGATTTTGATTGACCCCAAGCGCGTCGAATTGGGTCAGTACAACGGGCTGCCGCACTTGCTCACTCCAGTGGTAGTGGATCCTCGACTCGCAGCCAATGCTTTGGCGTGGGCCGTGAAGGAGATGGAACGTCGCTATGACTTGCTTGCCTCACATGGCGTGCGAGACATCACGAGTTACATGCAAGCTCGAGCAGCTGGACAGTTGAAGCCACAGGGTAAACCTGACGATTCGGCTGCCATTGAGGCAATTGCTGAGAAGGCTCGCTTGGCGGCACGGGGCGAAGATACGGACCACATTGAGGTGGAGACGGTGGAGGAGGTAGAGGATCTTCCCTACGTCGTCATCATCGTCGACGAGCTCAATGACCTCATGATGGTTGCGGCACGCGACGTTGAAGAGTCGGTCGTTCGCATCGCCCAAATGGCCCGTGCTGTCGGTATCCACCTGGTGTTGGCTACGCAGCGACCGTCGGTCAATGTCATTACCGGAGTGATCAAGGCCAACATCCCTTCGCGGATGGCGTTCTCTGTTTCTTCTCTGGCTGACAGTCGAGTGATTTTGGACCAACAAGGTGCAGAACGCCTCATCGGCAAGGGTGACATGCTCTTGTTGACAGCGTCGTCAAACGTTCCAAGAAGAATTCAAGCTCCCTGGGTGTCAGAAGAAGAAGTGCGCGAAGTTGTGGCGTACTGGCGCTCACTGGGCGGTGAAACTGAGTCGGTTGTATCGCTCGTTGGCCCTTCGGCTGGCGAGCAAGGCAGCTTGTTCGGTTCAGGTGGAGCCGGTGGTGACGATGACGATGAATTGCTGGCCCAAGCGCGACGCATCGTCATTGAAACCCAACTGGGCTCCACGTCGATGTTGCAGCGAAAACTCCGCGTTGGATTCGCTCGGGCCGGGCGATTGATGGACCTCTTGGAGCAACAAGGTGTTGTTGGTCCCTCGACAGGTTCCAAGGCTCGAGAAGTGCTCGTGGTCTCGGAAGAACCCATCGACTAGGACGTAGCAATGGTTCGGTTTTGCAACATTCACGGCCCCTCGTCGCTGGCCTAGGGTGAGAAGATGCTCGCTAGCGCCCCTGCAAGTTCTGCCAACCTCGGTCCCGGTTTCGACACCCTCGCCTTAGCCCTCGAGTGCTACATCCAAGTAGAGGTTGAGCCTGCATCAAAGTTGATCGTGCGCACCGAGGGAGAAGGCGCGGGTCTTTCGGACAATGCCAGCCACCTTGCCGCCAAAGTGGCAGTCGATGTAGCGGGCCACGATCGACTCGCCATTACGGTGCGATCAAGTATCCCGGTGGCTCGTGGCATGGGCTCTTCGGCAGCCTTGGCCGCCGCTGCAGCGGCAGCTGCTGGCTCACCGGACCCATTGGCAATCGCTGCCGCCGTTGATGGGCACCCTGAAAATGCTGCGGCGTCAGTTGTTGGGGGATTGGTCGGGGCTTGTTTTATTGGTGACCATGTTCGGGTCGTCCGGCTGCCTTTAGATGAGGAACTTGAATTTGTTCTCATTAATCCCGATCGCACCTTGCCAACGTCAAGTGCCCGAAAAGCACTGCCATCTCAAATTGCTCGGGAGGATGCCGTATTCAATTTGAGTCGCATGAGCCTCCTCTTAGCTGGTTTGGCTGACTATCGATTTTTGAGTCATGAAGCCACCGAAGACCGTCTTCACCAGAGCTATCGCACGCCGATGTTCCCCGAGTCAGCCGATCTGCTTAAAGCCCTCGACCGCGCTGGGGCTCGAGCATCGTGCTGGTCGGGTGCTGGACCGAGCCTGCTGGCGATCTGTGGACCAGGCGAAGCAGCGGGGGTGTTGAAGGGTGCCGAGGCCGCACTCACCGAGTTCGGGGTGGAAGGAAAAGCGAGTGTCTTGCGCGCTGATCGCAGAGGCTTGGTGGTCGGAGAAGACGCCAGAGGCCTGATCTGATTCGACTGCGGTCGCACACCGTAGAATCGTACGGTGGCTAAGAAGTTTTTGATTCGAACCTTCGGGTGTCAGATGAACGAGCATGACTCGGAACGTCTTGCTGGCATGCTCGTAGCTGATGGCATGGAGCCGACCGAAGATTTGGAATCGGCCGATGTGGTTGTACTCAACACCTGCTGCATTCGAGAGAATGCCGACAATCGCCTCTATGGAACCTTGGGCCATCTCGCCACGACGAAGGCCGAGAAGCCTGGCATGCAAATCGCCGTGACGGGGTGCTTGTCGCAAAAGGATCGAGAAGGCGTATTGGATCGCGCTGGTTGGGTTGACGTTGTCGTAGGAACACACAACCTTGGCTCTACGGCTGGCTTGTTGCGTAAAGCCGTTACGGATGGGCCACAGGTTGAAATTCTTGATGCGCCCGATCCCGAAGGGGACCTTGATCCAAGTCTGGCGCTGAATGCAGTTCGAGAAGCCTCACACACTGCTTGGATGACCATTCAAACGGGCTGCGATAACACCTGTGCCTACTGCATCGTTCCTTCGGTGCGTGGGGGAGAGGTGTCTCGGCCCATTGATGACTTGGTGCGCGAAGCCGAGGTGCTCGCTCGCCGAGGCGTCAGAGAGGTGACGTTGTTGGGCCAAAACGTCAATTCATATGGCCGAGATATCACCAAGCGCTCGCCACTCTTCGCACAGTTGCTTCGGGAAATCGGGACAGTTGATGGCATTGAACGCGTGCGCTTCACCAGCCCACACCCCAAAGATTTGCGACCTGACACGGTGGCGGCGATGGCCGAAGTTGACGCCGTATGCAATCAACTACACCTACCTCTTCAGGCTGGCTCCAACACCGTGTTGTCGGCGATGCACCGGGGATATACCGCAGAGCGCTACCTCGAAAAGTTGGCAATGGCCCGCGACGCCGTACCGGATCTAGGAGTCACGACCGACATCATTGTGGGCTTCCCCGGAGAAACCGAAGCAGACTTCGAACAAACCTTGGCCGTCGCCGCTGAGGCTGAGTTCGACTCGGCATTCACTTTCATTTTTTCTCCTCGACCGGGCACCCAAGCCGCAGCCATGACTGAGCAGTTCGTCGACCCTGACGTCATCGGCGATCGCTTCGCTCGCCTCGATGCCGTGGTGCAACGTTCGGGACTCCTCAAGCACGAGGCACGCGTTGGCATGGTGGAGCGAGTCATGGTTGAAGGGCCGAGTCGCCGCAACGGGGACGTGGCTGCGGCGCGCACCACCCAAGGCAAGCTCGTTCACTACGCACCTCACGACGCCCAAGCGCTGCAAGCAGGAGCCATTGTGGATGTGAAGATTACCCACGGCGCCCCTCATCACCTCGAAGGCGAGCAGGTCGCACTGGTCGAGCCCACTCGGGTGAAGCGCCGGCTTGAGGTACGGAGTTAGCACCCTGACGACGGTGGCCGTGGTCGGGATGACCGCAAGCGGAAAGTCGCAAATAGCCTTTGAGGTGGCTAAAGAGCGTGGCGACACCGCACTGCTGTCGGTGGATTCGATGGCGGTCTATCGAGGAATGGATATTGCCACCGCCAAGGCATCCCAATGGCAACGCGATGTCGTTGATCACTACTTGATTGACTTGCTTGATCCCCACGAAGAAGCGACGGCGTCGTGGTTTCAAGAGCAGGCGTGGAGCGTCCTCGATGACCTCAACACGCAAGGTCGCCACAGTGTGCTGGTCGGTGGAACGGGCCTCTATCACCGAGCGGTACTTGATCGACTCGATATCCCTAAGCAATATCCGTCGATTCGTCTAGATCTTGAAGCACAAGTCGAAGCGGATCTGCCACGGCTTTATGAACAACTCAAGCAGCTCGACGGCCTCGCAGCATCTCGTATGGAGCCGAGCAATGCTCGACGCATCGTGAGAGCGCTCGAAGTTTGCTTGGGTAGTGGCCGTCCGTTCTCTAGTTTCGGTCCAGGCCTTGAGTCCTATCCACCCAATGACATCGTGCAACTCGGCATTGCGCGCCCCATTGAAGAAATCGATGAAGCCATTGCGTCCAGGGTTGCCGGCTGGCTGGACCAAGGCTTCGCTGATGAGATTGATGCGCTGTTGGCAAGGCCCGATGGGCTGTCTCGCACAGCAGCACAAGCTATTGGTTATCAACCATTCATGGCCTGGCGGCGGGGGGAGTGCTCGCTCGAGGAGGCTACTGAGTCCACGGTTGGAGCAACCAAGCAGTTTGCCCGGCGACAACGGTCTTGGTTTCGCAGAGACCCCCGTATTCGCTGGTGTGAATCCCTAGAGGAACTTCGAGACACGCTGAGCACGGTGCTGAGCGGTTCCTAGGTCACAATCAGTGAGAGAATAGAGAGATATGGAGCAGCAATCTTTCCAGATTGGCCTTTCGAAATTTGATGGGGCGGGAAACGATTTCCTCATCATGCTCGACCTCGAAAATCGGGTACAGATCACGCCCGATGAAGTGATCGCACTAACCAATCGCCAATCCGGGATCGGCGCCGATGGCTTCATTACCGTGACGGGACCCTCTGGTGGCGGCGATGTGACGATGGCGCTCCTGAATCAAGATGGATCCTTTGCGGAGATCTCGGGCAACGGCCTGAGATGCGTAGCCCACGCGGTAGTGCGAGCCGGCGTCGTCGCTGCGGGATCTTTTTCCGTAATGACCGGCGCGGGGCTACGTCGAGTCTCCTGCGATGACCCTGTTGGCTCCGTCGCCCAGGCTGAAGCCTCGATGGGACACCCGATTATCGAATCGCTTGTCGCTGATGCCCACGAAGCGTATGTATCGGTGGGCAACCCTCATTTGGTTCGTGTGGTTGATGATGTGCAATCCATCGATATCGACCGTGAGGGTGAATCGCTCCAACAGGTGCGCAGTGGTGGTATCAACGTAGAGTTCATTCAAATTCTCAACCGCAATGAGATGAAGTTGGGCGTGTACGAACGAGGTGTTGGTCCCACTTTGGCGTGTGGATCTGGTTCCGTGGCGGCAACACTTGCGAGCCACGCCATGGGGCTCACCGACGCAGACGTCGTCGTCCACAACCCCGGTGGGCCGCTCAGTGTTCGAATCGTCGAAGGCGAGGCCTGGCTTTCTGGCCAAACGCATCACATTGCCGATCTTGTTGCCACGCTTGAGCGGAGTTCATGACCTACTTCCCAAGCACGCTGATCGAACGTACGTTTCGAGAGCGAATCATCTTGGTTGGCGTTATTTTCCCCGGAACTGATCCCGACGTCCTCGCCAATGAACTCGACGAGCTCGAGAACTTGGTCCTTACCGCTGGAGCCGACGTCGTCGATCGGCTAATTCAGCGCAAAGATGCGCCGGATCCTGCCACCTACATCGGTTCGGGAAAGGCCCGTGAACTGCACGACCTCTGTCTGTATCATGACGTTGACACGGTGGTCTTTGACCACAGTTTGAGTCCGGCCCAGCAGCGCAACCTCGAACGGCTCTTGGGCCGCACCGCCATTGACCGCACCGCGGTCATTCTCGACATTTTTGCCCAGAATGCGAGAAGCCCAGAAGGTAAAGCCCAAGTTGAATTAGCCCTGTTGCGATATCGATTGCCACGGCTTCGCGGTCGAGGTCAAGGCTTGAGCCAGCAAGCCGGTGGCATCGGGACGAGGGGTCCTGGTGAAACGCAGCTCGAGGTTGACCGTCGACGATTAGTGCGTCGCATGCACAAGCTCGAGGCCGAACTTAAAGCGGTTACGAAGATTCGTTCGACCCAACGCGCTCAGCGCAGTCGGGGGCGACGACGAGAAGTGACCTTGGTTGGCTACACCAACGCCGGTAAATCAACCTTGTTGAATCGCCTCACGGACGCTGGGGTGCCAGCAGCTGATCGACTCTTTGAAACCCTAGATCCTCGAACTCGCCAAATGGCCTTGCCAGGTGGAGAGACGGTGCTCCTCACCGACACCGTTGGTTTTGTTTCTAAATTGCCTCATGAATTGATTCAAGCGTTTCGCTCGACGCTGGATTCCGTACAGCTCGCAGATCTGCTGATCCATGTGGTCGATGCATCGAGTCCTGATCCAGAACTCCAAATTCGCGCGGTGGACGAAGTGCTGCGCGAAATCGGTGCGAATGATGTTCCCGTGTTGATGGTGTTCAATAAGGCGGATCGAGACCCCGAAGAGGCGGCAATTCTGGTGGCCAATCATGAGGGCTCCTTAGCGCTATCGGCGCAAGCGGGGGAGGGGATTGATGGACTGCTTCGCGCCATGGCCGATCGACTGCGGGTAGCTGACCGTGTCGCACGTCTTCGAGTGCCCCATGATCGTGGCGACATCATTGCGGCGGTTCACCGAGAAGGTGAAGTTATTGGCGTTGAGCGTGACGATGACGCAACAGTCATGGATGTGGTGCTTGACGCTGCTGGTCGAGGAAAGTTTCGCGAATTCGAGGTGACCCTATGAGTGCCCGTGGTTTTCAACCCCCCGCTTATCCCTACGAACGGCTCAATGAGGCTCGGAAGTTGGCTTCGCGCCACGAAGGCGGCAGCATCGATTGTTCGATCGGCACCCCATGTGATCCTCCGCTCGAGGCCGTAATTGAGACGTTGGGCTCATCGAAGAGCGAGCGGGGCTATCCAACATCGGCAGGCAGTCCAGTGCTTCGAGAAGCTGTTAGTCGCTGGTTTCAGCGGCGTTTTGCTGTCGAAGTGAACCCGGAGGAACTCGCGGCCTGCGTGGGCACCAAAGAGTTTGTGGCTTCAACAGCTGGATATTTGGCATTGAGAAACCCTGATCGAGATGTCGTGCTCTTTCCTGACGTGAGTTATCCGACCTATGAGATGAGTGCCACCTTGGCTGGGCTGACGCCAGTGCGGGTGCCACTTGAGCGCGGACGCTTATGCCTTGAGACCATCGAGCCCGACCACGCTCGGCGAGCGGTGATGCTGTGGAGCAACTCGCCGTCAAACCCGACGGGATATCTCGATGATCTCGATGCTGTGGCCACGTGGGGGCGAGCCCATGACGTTCCTGTTTTTTCCGATGAGTGCTACTGCGAGTTCACCTGGTCTCGTGATCCTGAAACCATGCTGTCGCGAGGTCTCGACGGGGTCGTTGCCGTGCATTCGCTCTCGAAGCGATCAAACCTTGCTGGACTCCGTGTGGGGTTTTATGCCGGTGACCCCGAGCTCGTTGGCTACCTCCGAAGCGTTCGTCAACATGCAGGACTTATGGTGCCCGGCCCAGCGCAAGCTGCGGGAGCAATCGCCCTTGATGATGATGAGCACGTGGTGCTCCAACGTAGGCGTTATCGCCACCGCCTGGAGCTGATGGCCACGGCACTCAACGAAGCGGGCATGCCGTGTGATTTGCCCGAAGGAGGCTTTTATCTCTGGGTGCGCGTCCCCGAGCAATTTGACGATGCATGGGCGATGACCAATGTGCTGGCGGACGTGGCGGGCCTCATCGTGAGTCCTGGAGAGTTCTATGGCCCTTCAGCCGCCGATCACATTCGCATCGCTGTGGTGCAGCCAGATGAACTCATTGAGCGTGCAGCAACGCGACTGAAGTCCTATCAAGTCCAATAGGCCACAGGCTTCCTCCATTACGCTTGAGGGCATGCCTGAGATTGCTGCCACTATTTCATCGTTGTTCTCTGATGCCTCATCGGTAACTGCTGAGAACACCTCAGCGGTGGAAGCTGTAATGGAAGCGGTAAGTCTGCTTGACCGTGGTGTTGAGCGAGTTGCTTACGTTGATGCGGACGGATCCGTTGTTGTCAACGAGTGGGCCAAGCAGGCAATTTTGCTGCTCTTTCGCATTCGGTCAATGAAGACAGAGACGGTCGGCCCGTTCGAATACGCCGACAAACTCGAATTGAAATCCGATTATGCCGCTTGCGGCGTTCGGGCGGTGCCTGGAGCCATTGCCCGATGGGGTTCATACCTAGCTCCTGGCGTGGTCCTGATGCCGAGTTTTGTAAATCTTGGCGCCTATGTTGACGAGGGAACCATGGTCGATACGTGGGCGACGGTCGGCTCTTGCGCTCAAATTGGCAAGAATGTGCACCTGGCTGGGGGAGTGGGAATCGGCGGCGTATTGGAACCTCCGAATGCCGTTCCCGTGGTGATCGAAGATGACGCGTTCATCGGCAGTCGGTGCATGGTTACCGAAGGAGCTCGAGTTGGCAAGGGTGCCGTCCTTGGAGCAGGCACCATTTTGAATCCATCCATACCCGTCATTGATGCCGAGACAGGAGACGAGATCAGCAGAGGCCACGTGCCTGATTGGTCAGTCGCTGTAGGTGCCTCACGCCGCAAGGAATTTAACGGGGGAGAGTTCTTTCTTCCCTGTGTCTTAGTGTTGAAGCGCTTGAGTGAAGGTGAGCGTCACGATAAGGCTCAGCTCAACGAGGTGCTGAGGACGCACGGTATCGCAACGTGATCAATCTTCTTGATCTTGCCCAGGAGCTCGTCGCCATACCTTCGGTGAGTCGCAACGAAGGAGCCATGGCTCAGTTTGTTGCCGATTACCTCTCAGGGGTGGCGCATCTTGAGGTAATCAGAATCGGCGACAACGTGATCGCGCGTACGAACTTGGGGCGAGAGCGAAGGGTGATTGTTGCGGGGCACCTCGACACGGTGGACACCCCGGGTATCAGTACCCGCCGTGAAGGCGACGTCCTTTTCGGTTTGGGATCAGCCGATATGAAGGGAACGCTTGCGGTCATGTTGGACGTATCCACCCACCTGGGGGCACCTCGCTATGACCTCACTTGGATTTTTTATGCTCGCGAAGAGATTGCCCGCAGTGAAAGTGGCCTGTTAGAGATTCAAGCGACGCAGCCGGAGTTGCTAGAAGGTGACGTGGCAATTTTGGGGGAGCCCACCAACGCGCTGGTCGAAGCTGGTTGTCAAGGCAGCGTGCGCGTCAAAATTTCGATGGCAGGCAAATCAGCGCACACGGCTCGACCGTGGATGGGCGTCAACGCCATCCATCGGGTGGGCCACCTGATTGAGGATTTGGCTCTCGTCGAGCGGCGCACCGTTGATATCGATGGCGTGACCTTCGGAGAGCAGATTGAGGCCGTTGGCGTTGGGGGAGGACACGGCGGTAATTCGGTGCCGGACGAAGCGTGGGTCACGCTGAATCTTCGCGTTGCTCCCGATCGCTCGCCCACCGAAGCCCTTGCGTCCCTGAGTGAACAGGTTCTTGATCGCCACCTACGCGATGATGGTGACCGCGTGGAGATCCTCGATGTTGCCAGTGGGGCACTACCTGCTTTGGGGGACCCCGTCATCAGTGGTCTGGTGGCTGCAACGGGAGGAGCCGTGTCGGCGAAGTTGGGCTGGACCGATGCGGCGACATTTTCTGCCATGGGCATACCAGCTGCCAATTTTGGGGCAGGGAATCCAGAATTCGCTCATCACATCGACGAACATGTCACTCATAGTGATCTGGAACGTCTCAGATCTGTGTTCATTGAAGTTCTTGGTTAATGATGCAAGCAGGCACTGGAAAGTACTGTTTTGACATAATGAACATTATCGGCGTTATGGAGAAGAGCGGAATCCTTGGGAAACCGCCTTTAGCCCAATTCAAGGAATCGCAATACTGCGTCAATCGTTTCGAATTTGCTGGTCAAGCCAAAGTGATCAGCGCCTTCTACGCTCAGTATTTCGACGCTGGTGAGGCAATCTGCAAGTTCGTCTTGGCTGATCTGTTCCTGGCTGCCAACGATGCTGAGAACTGGACAGGTCACCGAAGCCAGATCTGAAGCCGTCAAGGGTTGGCGGTCTCTGGCCAGGAATGCCTTGAGGGCCGCTCTGGGTGAAGCGTTCGACTCAACGAGGCGCCAAAAGACTCTCAGCCTGACGTCATCGGGCTCTTGGTCTTCTCCGAGCGCCTCCACGAGGCGCTCAACGTTATTGGGCCGTAGGGCTCGATCGCCAAGGCCAAGCAGGACGAGTCTTTCGAAGGCCTCGGGGTGCTCACAGGCCACCCGGAGCAATACTTCGGCTCCTGCTGAGAACCCGACAGCCGTAATAGGCGTGTGCAGGTCGAGCTGTCGCCATATTGGCTCAACGATATTGACATAATCAGTGACCTGATCAGATGCGGTGGGGTCATTGTGGCCCGGCAACGACACGTCAACAGCCTGCACGCCTTCATCGAGCAACAAATCTGCCCAACCGGTTCTCCCCCAGTCACCGCTAAAACTCGAAGCGAATCCATGCACGAAATAGACGCTCGTAGGTGGGGTCACGGCACAAACTTACTGATTTTTGGGTGGGCCTTGACACAATTACCGGATACCTTGCTAAAGTTGATTAAGTAAGTCAGGTTTCACGATCCATAAGGAGCCCTCATGCCCATTGCTGACGACATTACGCAACTGATTGGCAACACCCCACTGGTCAGAATTCGCCGCGTCATCGAATCCGGTGGCGCTGAGGTAGTCGCCAAGTTGGAGTTTTTTAACCCAGGAGGTTCGGTAAAGGACCGCATTGGCTTTGCCATGATCGAAGACGCCGAGCGCCGTGGCGAACTCAAGCCTGGGATGACCATCGTGGAGCCGACGTCGGGTAACACCGGAATCGCACTGGCCATGGTGGCTGCGGCTAAGGGCTACAAGGCCATTTTGACGATGCCAGAAACCATGTCGAAGGAGCGCCGAGTACTGCTTCGCGCTTTTGGCGCTGAGCTCGTCTTGACCCCAGGCCCTGATGGCATGGGTGGCGCGATTGCTAAGGCAAAGGAAATTGTTGCCTCAGGAGACAATTACTGGTTGCCGCAGCAATTTGAGAACCCCGCCAACCCGGCCATTCACCGCTACACCACCGCCGAGGAAATCTGGCGCGATACGGACGGCAATGTCGACATTGTTATTGGCGGCGTAGGAACTGGTGGCACCATCTCGGGTATTGGCGAAGTGCTCAAAGAGTACAAGCCTGACATCAAGATCATTGCTGTTGAACCCGCTGCCTCCCCGGTCTTGTCGGGTGGAGAAAAGGGTCCGCACCCCATTCAAGGCATTGGTGCGGGCTTCGTTCCAGGTAACTACGACGCTGCGGTGGTTGATGAAGTGATCCAAGTTGCCAACGAAGATGCCCTTGCAACAGCTCGTCGTATGGCGACCGAAGAGGGCATTTTGGTGGGTATCTCGTCAGGTGCCGCCACCTGGGCCGCAGCACAAGTCGCTGCCCGCCCTGAAAATAAGGGCAAGCGCATTGTTGTGATCATTCCTTCCAATGGTGAGCGTTACCTCTCCACCGTGCTCTTTGAGGGTCTCGGAGACTGACGGTGTCGCTGTTAAAGGGGCGTGATCTCCAGGCCATTAAAGAGCGTGACCCAGCTGCACGTTCACGTCTTGAGATTGCCTTGGTCTACCCGGGACTCCATGCGGTGTGGTGCTATCGCATTGCCCATTCGCTATGGAACCACAAGCTGCGCTTTGCGGCTCGAGTGATCTCGGCTCTTGCTCGCTTCATGACGTCGGTGGATATCCATCCGGGGGCAACGATTGGTTCAGGCCTCTTTATTGACCACGCCATTGGTGTGGTCATTGGTGAGACCGCCATTATTGGCGATGATGTAACGCTCTATCAAGGCGTGACCTTGGGCGGTACCAGTTTGGCCAAGGGAAAGCGCCATCCCACGCTCGGGAACCGGGTGATTATTGGATCTGGCGCCAAAGTATTGGGACCGATTGTGGTGGGCGATGACGCACGCGTTGGCGCCAACTCGGTGGTTGTTCGCGACGTTCCCGAAGGTGCTGTGGTGGTGGGTGTTCCGGGCCAAGTGATTTCGCGCTCGCAGCCAGTGGTGCAGGCAACTGCCGTCGATGCTGATCAATCGCTCTCCCCTGACCCCGTAGGTTCAAGTCTCCAAGCTTTGCTCGAGCGCATTGACCAATTGGAGCAATTGGTGACTGGTCACAAAGGTGCCGCCATTGTGGGTCCTGCCGCTGATGGTATGTGGCGAGGCGAGGATTTCTCGATCTGATAAGCGTTGGGAGCAAGCATTTAGTTAATGGATGCGAACTATCTCGGGGTCCTGCCATTAACCTCCAAGCATGCCGATTCGTAAATCTTCTACCCTCACGCCCGTAGAGCCCCTCGGCCGCGACGTAACCAGAACGACCGTGGTCGTGGTCATTGGGATGATCATGGCCATCCTGGACACCACCATCGTCTCGGTTGCCCTTGACAGTTTGGCGAGAGATTTCCATACCAACATCGCCACGATTCAGTGGGTCACAACGGGCTATCTCTTGGCGTTAGCCATCGTGATCCCCATTTCTGGATGGGGTGTCCACCGTATTGGTGCCAAGCCCTTGTACATCGGAGCGCTGGTTATTTTCGTGGCGGGATCAGCCCTGTGTGGCATGGCGTGGTCTGCAACCACCTTGATTGTGTTCCGAGTGTTGCAAGGTTTCGGTGGAGGCATGATCATGCCCGTCGGCCAGACTCTGATGGCACAAAGTGCCGGCCCGAAGAAGATGAACCGCGTTATGGCGGTAGCGGGCATTCCGACCATGTTGGGTCCGATCTTGGGACCAGTCCTTGGTGGTCTCATTGTGACGAACTTCTCGTGGCGTTGGATCTTCTACGTCAATGTTCCCGTAGGAATTTTGGCCATTGCTTTGGCTGTCAAGCTGCTGAAGCCCTCACCCAAAGACACGGATCACAAGTTTGACATGCTGGGTTTTGCGCTCCTCTCCCCCGGTTTGGCCTTCATGGTTTATGGCCTGTCGAGCGTGAATAACCCAGGTGGTTTCATGAACCACACGGTGCTGTATTGCATCACTATTGGCGTGGTGTTGACGGCACTCTTTGTGCTTCGATCCTTCAAGGCCCCCGAACCGTTGATCGACATGAGTCTGTTTAGAAACCGGTACTTCTCGATCGCGACGATCTGTTCGTTCATTGTCGGTGCTTCGCTCTATGGAACTGCGTTCTTGTTGCCGCTGTATTACCAGGTTGCCCGAGGCCAATCAGCGCTGGTTGCCGGCTTGATGATGGCACCTCAAGGCATCGGTGCTGCACTGATCATGCGCAAAGGCGCTCTCATGGCCGACAAATACGGCGCTCGAAAAGTTGTGCCCTTTGGCATGGCCTTGTTGGCCATCGGTACCTTTGCTTATACCCAAGTGACGGTGAACACCAGCTTTGTCTTGCTTGGTGTGTCGCTCTTTGTCCGCGGAACCGGCTTGGGCTTGGCCATGATGCCGGTCTTTGCGGCCGCTTTCCAGGGCCTCAAGCATGATCAGGTTCCTCGGGCCTCCACGGCTTCAAACATCATTCGCCAAGTCGGCGGTTCCATTGGTGTGGCTATTTTGGCCGTGGTCTTGCAGGCTCAATTCCACCGCGTCTTGCCCGGATTCCACGAAGGCGCAGCGGCAGGAACGGTGCCCTATTGGGCAGCAGTGAAGCTCGCCGATGCCTTCGGAAACACCTTCTGGTGGTCCGTTGGCCTTTGTGCGGTGGGCATCATTCCGGCACTTTTCTTGCCTACGTTGCCTTCTGCCCCCGTGCCCACCGACGAGGGTCCCATCACCATTGTTGACTAAGTCCCACGAGTGTTCAGGAGTTCGCTAGATTCGAACCTGCTAAACAGCGTTGGAGGATGGCATGGCTGGAGACAAGATCGAAGTAATTGTGGAGATTCCTCGAGGATCTCGCAATAAGTACGAGTACGACCACGAGTCCGGAGCAATTCGACTCGATCGTCGGCTCTACACCGCCATGGCCTACCCGGCTGACTACGGCTTCATTCCCGACACGCTTGGTGGAGACGGCGACCCCCTTGATGCACTCATCATCTTGGATGAACCCACCTTTCCTGGCTGTCACGTTGATGTTCGTATTGTCGGCGTCTACTTCATGGTTGATGAGTCCGGCCCCGATGCGAAGTTGCTCTGTGTGCTTGCTGGCGATGCTCGCTGGGAACACGTTAAGGATCTCGAAGACATCTCGTCACACCTGCGTGAAGAGATCGCACACTTTTTCAGGGTTTACAAGGACCTTGAGCCCAACAAGTCAGCTGAGCCTGGCTACTTCGAAGGTCGCGACGCCGCTGTCAAAGAGCTCGAAGAGTGCATCGAGCGATACCGCACTACTCACTAGTGGTTTAGGCGTTGGGATTTTTCCCCAACGTGATCACGGTTTGTTTGGCTTGTGAGCCCGACCAGTAGGTCAGCTCCACACGGTCTCCCGGATGTTTGGCGTGCACGAGACTTGCAAACTGTGTAGAGCTCAGGACCTCAGTGCCGTCAAACTTGGTGATGACGTCTCCTGAGGCCAAGGAACTCTTCGCTGCCGGCGTTCCTTGACCTATGGCGATCACCACTACGCCATGGGCTGGCGTGATGTGATATTCGCTACGAAGTTGGCTCGTCAAGGTGGTGACCTCGACGCCGAGGAAGCCAGACGTACTCGTCGGGATGTTTGATCCCCCAGCTTCGAGTTGTGGCAACAAAGCTTGGATGCGCGCAGCGGGGATGGCAAATCCAATATTTTGCGCCGAGGTCCCATCTGAAGTCGTCGCTGCCACCGCGGTGTTCATCCCGACGACCTCGCCAGCGGAATCAAGGAGCGGTCCACCTGAATTGCCCGGATTAATAGCGGCATCAGTTTGAATCATGTCGGTCAACGTTTCCGTCGCCGACGATGTTGCATCTCCGGCGGTAACGGTTCGGCCGAGAGCCGAGATAATGCCCGAGGTCACGGTGGGGGTTGATGCTTGGAGGCCTAAGGCGTTGCCAATGGCCACCGCAGCGTCGCCCACCACCAACTTGGCCGAATTGGCAAAGCGAACGGTTGGAAGTCCGTGAGCCCCCGTGATGTGGAGCAACGCCACATCGTCGCTGGGAATGGTGCCCACCAAGGTGGCGGGAAGTGACGTGGTTGAGCCTGATCTCGTCACCGAAATGCTGCCGCCAGCCGCGGCTGCCGCAATCACGTGATTATTGGTGACGACGTAGCCTCCGCTGGAGATAATCATGCCGGTACCCAGATCTTCGGTTCCCGAACCCTTGACGTCGATCGACACCACACTGGGCAAAACCCTGGCAACGAGAGCCGGAATGCTGGCACCATTCGGCAAAATGGCGGCTCCCGGGGATGTGCCTGACCCGCGGGTAATCCAGCCACCAATCAAGCCGCCAATGAGACCGGCACACAAGACGAGCGCCACCACGGCTTTCAGGCCGATGCCACCGTGAACGTGGTGATCGTGGTGCTCATCATGGTGGGCATGGCCGACGCGTGGAAAGTAGGCCTCGAGCTCTTCTGGTTCAATTCCTTGGGGCACCGTATGACACTCCGTGTCTCGTTCTTGAGGCCACAGCCTAGGTCCGAGTGCGAAGTGGCCGGTATCGGGTCGCTGGGTCCTGCTGAGGCAGTAGATTAGTCAGTCCATGGCACGCCGAATTGATATCGAAATCACCTCAAAACTTGACGACGACCGCTTTACGTGGCGCGCATCGGGAGCAAAGGAGCCTCGCGGCACCCTTGAAGGATCCCTCTTACCCGGCCACGTCGCCCCCGGGGTGACGCTGCGTGCCGAGATTGAGTTCAGTATCGACGGCGTGGAAGTAACCAAACTCGAGACCCTCGAGGCCGTTGCTAAGCCAGCCAAAAAGGTCGAAACCATCGAACTCCTCGGCTCAGGCCGTCAGCAAGCTGGCGTGACTTGGACCCTCGAGGCCAAGAAGAAGGGTCGCCGCGATGGCGATCGCAAGCCTCGTGGCGATGGAGAGCGTCGTCCTGGCCGCCCCGGCGGTGAAGGTCGTGAGCGCGGACCTCGTGCAGGTGGGCCGAGCCGCCCTCAAGGCGATCGCCGCCCCCAAGGCCAAGGTCGCGACAAGGGCGCAGCATCAACGCTCCCTCAGTCAACTGAGCACCGCAACCGTTTCTTGAGTGAGCTTCCCGCTGAACGGGTTCCCGTGGCAGAACAACTGCTGCGTGGAGGCATGCCAGCAGTGCGCCAAGCCATTGCCGAACAGGCACGATCTGGTGGTTTGCCCGCCCCTGAAGAAGCCATTGTTTCTATGGCTGAAGCATTGCTGCCCGGCACGTTGCTGGCGGCGTGGAAGGACCGTGCCGCTGCAGCAATCAGCGCCGGCAAAGAGACTCGTCTTCGCGATCTGCGCGCCATTGTGTCGGCCTCTCGATCACTCTCGATGGACGAAGAGGCCAAGGCCATGGCCAAGCAACTTCGAGAGACGCTTGATCAGCGCTCAAGCGCCTTGGCGAACGAGTGGTTGACCCGCATCAGCACCGCTCTCGATGAAGGTCGTTTCGTGGATGCTTTGAACAGTGCTTCGCGTCCTCCAGAGCACGCCACTCGGCTCTCGGCGGAGTTGGCTAAGCGTCTCGCTGAGGATGTTTCAGCAGCGATGACCCCTGATACGCCACCTCGCGAATGGATGGCCATGCTTGATGCGGTGTGTGACACACCCGTTCGACGCAACGTAAAGCCCGTGGGTATCCCCGCTGAGAACGATGTAGAGGCTGCAGCGCGTAACGCTGCTGGCTTGGTGCCTGAATTGGCCAAACTCTTGGGCCTTAGGATTCCGCCGCCCCCGCCGCGCCGTCCGGTTCGAGTGGAGCGTCGTTCAGAGCCATCGTGAGTTTTCGGGCTTTGAGCCCGGCTTTTTCACAGATTTGTTTCATCGGCCTATCGCCGGGCAACACCAGTACGTCAAATCGCTGAGCGCCGAGCCGTCGAGCTTCCTCCAGCGTTGTGGCAAATAATTCGGCACCCATGCCCTGTGAGCGAACTTCGGGTCGAACGTAGATAGCGAGATGCCCGGTCGCCCCCTCAAGCCGGATGAGGCTTAGGGCATCTTGGTAGCGATCAGAGCCCAAGAAGACGACATGGGTAGCGAGACGAGCCAAGTGACCCCTCGTGGCCTCAGAAGTCCACCTAGGGGCATTTCCGAAGAGCTCGAGAAGCAACTCGAGGCCACCTCTGCGAGTCTGTAACTCGGCGTGCGCTGAGGCGAAGAGATCAGCAATTACTTGAACCTGATCCTCCGAGAGTTCCGATACTCTCACGAGCCCTCGTTGCGCCCGAGCGCCTCGATTTTCCCAAGAATGGTTCTGCGTCCTCGATGAGATGCCTCGTAGGCGCGAACACGCTCGCGTTCACTCATCCCTAAGGATTCGAGCAACGAAACCACCTGGGAGGCGCTGAGCGAGTCATAGTCGGCAATCAGGTCATTGACGGGAGGAGAGGGCGGCGTGTCTGGCTCTGTTTCGACAACGTCGTCATTGGGCGCAACGGGTTCAGGGTTTGATTCTCTCCACAGGGACCGCTTGAGCGTTTGGAGGCTGTAGGCGACCGTGAGTTCGCCGAGCAACTTGGCTCGACGACACTGTTCCTCTAAACCCGTCTTGGCTCGCTGCGAGAGCTCCGCTCGCTCTTGGCTAGTGCTGAGCAGTGCGCCAAGAGGTGCGAGGATCACATCCTCAATGGCCGAGGCGCGAGGTTTGCTGGGCTCAGACGCAGTCACGGCAGAGGCCACGCTTCTTGTCGGCCAACTGCTTAAAGCTCTTGACCAAGAAGCAACTCTTGCAGACGAACTCATCTGCTTGTTTGGGTAGGACTCGCTCTAACCCATCACCCGTGGGATCGGGGTCTCCCCCATCACTCTCGTCATCTGGGTCATCAACTACGAGCCGTTCTTTCAGAATCTCGTCGAGGCTCGCCTCGACATCGTCGGCGTCGAGGATGACGTCATCGTCTTCTTCCGCGCCAGGCTTGGCCACGGGGATCTCCATGGAATCATCATCGTCATCATCGACGTCTGCCAATTCATCATCGGCGTCGTCATCGGCAACAACGTCAAGCTCGTCGTCGAGCTCTTCGTCGAGATCTTCTTCGAGGTCAACCTCGAATTCCTCGTCGATCTCTTCTTCGTTCTTGGCGGTGCTTTTACGCGGTGTCATAGTGCCTTCCGTATCGCTATCGGTGGCATCCTAGACACCCAGAGGGGTCAAGCAGTGCATCCTGCTCCCGCGGGGGGTTCGACCCGGGAAGCCTTTGGTGCCATCGCTCTGTTCGCGCCCTCTCGGGCACGTCCAGCCTCGACGTTCTCTACTCAGCCACCCGGGCCAATCCTCCGCCCGTTCCCTGAGAAAGCAGTGAGATTTACCTCACAGATCCACAGGACGCATTGAGTATTGCAAGGACTTCGGGCTGAGTCAAAACGAGATCTACGGCAAGAAATCTTGACTTGTGCTAGAGGACCCGAAGCCGACGCTGCTCTGCTCGGCGCTCGGATTCCAGTCGCTCCAAATCACTCTCGCCGTGGTCAACGAAACTCATAGCGGCAGCGATAGCGCGATGCTTCGCCGTGTTCTCAATTTCGCGATGCATGGCTTGGGCGACGCGTCGATACGAAGGGTGACCTTGGGGGCCAGAGCGCAACTCGAGCAAGTGAATTGCTTCGCGCGCATTCATTTGCATCACGTAGCGAATGCGATACGCCAAGCTCACTGCGTAACCGGCTTGTTCGGGCATGGTGCGAGCAAGATCGATGTAGAGCGAACGTGAACGCTCCATCGTCTCTTCGTACTCAACATCAAGTTCTGCTTCCTCGATGACGGCAGGCATGTCGTAACCCAGTGAGACATCGAGCGGCTGCCAATCCACGGTGAGCATGCGGTGACGCTGAAGGTCACGAAACGCTCCATAGTCAGTCGTTAGTTCAAATCGGTAATCAGTGCGCTCGAAGGCGCGTCCTGGGCGGTGCCGACGGTTTTCTCGCTCCCCGACATAGGCATGGAACATGGCGACTTTGTCTTCGTGACTCAGTCGCTTGACGCGCTCCATCGCCTCTGCTTCTGACAACCGGGTGGCAGCAAACACGATGGCTGCGAGCACCTTGTCTTCGCCCTCGGGATCAAAGGCCACGAGTCGCACCTCATCGTCATTGCTGGTCACTTGCGGGGCGAGGGCATCGGGCCAAATCCGCTCAAGGACACGCTGCGTATCAGATCGCGTGTCCTGGAAGTACTTAGTCCAAACTCCCCCGCGATCAGCGATGTCAACGCGACGGAGGAAACTCGGAATCACTTTGCGCAATTCTTCAAGCATCATGTCGGCGTAGCGCTGCGACTCCGGCAAGGCAAGGGCCCTCATGCGCAGAAGCAGCATTTCATAGGCTTGCCCTGAACCGTAGATGCCAACATTCGATAGTGACGATGCGGGGAGTAATCCACGAACTGCGTCTAAGGCCTTGGCTCGAATGGCTTGGCGATAAACAAAATCCGAGTCCCCTGGCTCTTGGGGATAGCGCTGGGTTAGCCACTGCTGCACTTTGGGCAACATGGCGGCGTACGAGTCGAAAATTCGATCCATGTCACCGATGTAGCGAGCGCCCAGATTCGAATCGAGAATCTCGGGGCTCCGGTAATAGCGATAGTGGCCGTTGGGCATCCGAGCGTCGTAGCTCAGATAGCGCGTTGATTGCTCGAGATAGCTCATCAAACGTCCCCACTCGAGGACTTTGGTGAGCACGTTCGAGGCTTGCTCGCAGGCTAGGTGGACGCCACCGAGCTGAGCGACCGAGTCATCTCCGTATTCAAAGAACACCTTCTCGTAGAGCTCTTCAGCTCGACGAAGACCAATAGTCGCATCGAAACTCAAGTCTCCACTGAGGTCGAGGTCACCGACAAATTCATCGAGGAAGAGGCGACGCAAACTCTTGGGGCTGCGTGAGTAGCGAGCAAAGAGCGCACCTTTGACCACCTCGGGAAGGTTGACCAGGGCGAACACAGGCTGGTCGAGGTTCGTAAAATAGGGCTTGAGGACAGCCTGTTCATCTTCAGTGAACATCTCGACGGAGTACGTGGACATCGTCTGACGAGCCTACGGCGACCCTAAGGCTGGCTGGCGGATACTTCAAGACCACCGGCCGCGACCACTGAGCGGACGATGAGGGTTTTTGCCTCAGCCGCAGCGTCCACTAATTCCGGATGGGTATTGGCATAACTAACCTGTTCACACAGATCAGCGACCTGTTTTGCGATGCGAACAAAGTCTCCCGCTGCGACTTCGCCGACATCTCGCCGTGCCACATCAAGCACCACGCCAAGTGGCGCACCCCGAGCCCAAGAGGCAACGGCTGTCGCGATCCCGCCGTCTGCCTTTCGAGACCGCGGTACCCGATGTTGGGTCTCGAGGGCGTGGATGACCTCTGAGCGTGCGGTGATGAGCGCAACGCGCTCTTTGAGTTCGCGTTGGCGTGGCCCACCAAGACGGTCAGGCAGCGCGCCTTTGGCCTTCTTGGAAGCCTTCTTGGGATGTGTGGGGGGCGCGACCCTCGCGTGTCGTGGCTCAAATACCAGCGAAGAGAGGGCGCCTGCGACGAGGGCTGGCTCGAGATCATCGAGAAAACCAGCTTCGATGATTTCAGCAAGCAGTAAATCTGATTCGTGATACAAACCTTCGAGCAACTTGCCACGTTCGGTCAACCGCCAGCCATCGAGATATCCCAACTCCTCCAAGATGCCGAGCCGACGTTGGAATTGGGCCGTGATGTCGCGATTATTTGCTCCCGCCCCGCGCCGGCGGGCCTCAAATTGGGCGTAGGTCTGATCGAGAATCTCAAGCGCTCGGTCTCGGCTGTATCGGTGCACCAAGTTGGAGGTCAAGTTGTAGGTGGGGCGAAAACTGGAATGAAGTTCGGGCGGTGGTGCCGTTGCGACTCGCGCAACATCATTGATGGGTGTCTCATTGGAAAACACCACCACTGCATGGCCCTCGTCATCAAGACCTCGACGACCCGCACGCCCTGACATTTGAGCAAATTCACCCGAAGTCAAGGTGGCCCTTCCCGAACCTCCGTATTTGGTGAATCTATCCATCACAACGGTTCGTGCTGGCATATTGATGCCGAGAGACAGCGTTTCGGTTGCGAAGACAACCTTGAGGAGGCCTTCAGAAAACAGCGTCTCTACAGCTTCACGAAACGCAGGGACCATGCCGGCATGGTGAGCGGCTATGCCGGCTTCGAGTTGTTCAACCCAGTCGTCATAGCCGAGTGCGTCAAGTTCGTCGTCGGTAAATTGTTCGACTTGCGCCTCGACGATGGCGCGGATGCGCTTGCGGTCTGCACTTTTGGTGAGATGCACGCCGTCTCGCAACAGGGCACGTGCAGCATCGTCACAGGCAGCTCGGGAAAAAATGAACCAGATTGCCGGCAACAGCTCTTCTTCGAAGAGCAAGGCGACCAGTTCGCTCCTGCGAGGTGTGCGATACGGGTCGGTATTGGGACCAGATTTGGCACCTCGCCATGCGTTCGCACCACCTCCGCGTCGGCGAGAGTTGCTTTGGTCAATCCGCAAGCCGTAATCGGAGACTCGATCACCTTGGAGAAGATCGAATAGTTCTGGCGAAAAGGTAGCCCGAGGCGTCACGGCAACATGGTGATGCAAGGTGATGGGGCGATCTCGTTCAATGATCACGTCAGTTCGTCCGCGGTTGGTCGCAATCCACTCTCCAAGCACCGAGGCGTTGGAAACGGTGGCTGACAAGCAGACGAACTGCACGTGGGCTGGGGTCATAATGATGACCTCTTCCCATACGCCACCTCGATAGGGGTCTTGGAGGAAGTGCACCTCATCAAGGACCACGAGACCCAATCGATTGAGCTGCGGTGAGTGGTTGAGCAACATGTTGCGCAAAACTTCGGTAGTCATCACCACAATGGGTGCACCAGGGTTCTGGGAGGTGTCGCCCGTAAGCAGTCCGACGCGATCAGCTCCGTGTTGACGCTTGAGCTCGAGATACTTCTGATTCGACAGTGCCTTGAGGGGTGTCGTGTAAAAGGACTTCATCCCGAGATCAAGTGACCGTTGCACCCCATAGTCGGCGACCAAGGTTTTTCCTGAACCGGTCGGTGCGCTCACCAAGAGAGAGGCGCCATCATCAAGTGAGTCGAGCGCTCTTTGTTGGAAGTTGTCGAGCTCAAAACCCTGTCTAGCGGCGAACGCCAGCCGACGCTCTCTGATGGCATCTAACTCATCTAACGAGTTCTTCATCACCGTCGAAACAACCATCCAAGGCCTATGGAGATGAAATAAAACACGATCAATGGGATCATCAACATGAGCATGGAGAAGGGGTCGCTCGAGGGGGTGAACAGCGCCGATGCCAACGTGATTGCGATGATTGCCCAGCGCCACCATCCGAGCAATTGTCGCCAGGTCACCGCTCGGATGAGTTCCAAGCCCACCAAAATGACGGGAAATTCAAAGGCAGCGCCGAACAGGATCATCATCCACATGACGAGGGACAGGTATTGCTTTGGGTTGTAGATGGGTCGAAGGCTTGGGCCGCCAATGGCAGAAAGCCAACTCAATGCGTGTTCCAAGGTTACATAGGCAATGGCTGCGCCTAGGCCAAACAATGTGAGCGAGACGAGAATGAAGGGAATGGCATATTTGCGCTCTTTGGACTTGAGGCCTGGTGTGATGAAGCGCCACAGCTCAAACAGCACTACGGGCGAAGCGAGCACAACACCGGCGAAGCAGGCAATCTGAAGACGCACGGTAATCCCATCAAGCGGTCCGGTGACATACAAGTCGCATCGATTGCCGCTCGCAAGGCAATAGGGCTGGCGAAGAAAGTGGAGCAAGGGGCCGTAGAGGAAAAACCCCACGATCGACGCAACCACAAAGGCGCCGAGACCCACCATCAGTCGACGGCGCAGCTCGGTGAGATGCTCGGTCAGCGTGAGCGAATTGGCCTTTGAGTTACTCAATCGATCCTTGAGCGTCACGGCGTCTCAATTCCAACGTGGATCGAAATGCGGATCCACGCTGTCGGGAGGGGACGATGATGAATCGTGAGATTCACGCTTTGGCGCTTGTGGGTCGATGCGCAGACCCTCATTCATTGCTGGCAGATCGTTCTGCCCGGGATCAGCCTGCAACTTGTCGCCATCGAGACCCGCGAGGGTGTCGAGCAAACTGACGGGAGAACGCGCATACCGGGCAATTTCGCCACTACTCGGGAGGTCGGGAACACTGGCGCGCACCTCGGACTCGATCTTTTGGGAAAAGCTTCGAAACGCCTTCCAAAAACCCCCAAGTTGGCGTGCCACTTGCGGCAATTTGTTGGGGCCAACGAGGACCAGCGCCACGACTGCGACGATGAGCAACTTGGCGGGGCTCAGGCTCAACACGTGGCCATCCTACCGAGGCATTCTCCTCGTTCGTCGCTAGGGAACGCCAATACGGCTAATTGGCCAGATCCTAAAGACCACATGGCCAATGATGTTCGATCGCGGCACCGTCCCCCAGGTGCGACTGTCGCATGAGTCGGTGCGGTTATCACCCATGACGAAATATTGGCCAGCAGGGATCTTTTGGGTGGTGATGGGCGGCCCAAGGGGGGTGGCTGGGAACCATGGTTCGGCAATGGCTTTGCCATTGATGGTGACGTTGTTGCCGCGAGAGCCAATGGTCTCCCCCGGCAGGCCGATCACTCGTTTCACCAAGTCGGTAACACCCGGGTCACCACAAGCATTGTGTTCGGCCGTTGGTGCATGGAACACGACGATGTCACCTCGCTCAGGTGAGCGGATGTCATAGGTGATTTTGGAAACAATGATTCGGTCTCCGATTTGAAGCGTTGGCTCCATTGACGCAGAAGGAATGTAAAAGGTCTGAAAGAGAAAGGTTCGAACCAAAAAGGCAACCAAGAGCGCAACCACCACCACGACGAGCCATTCGCCCGCGGCACGCTTTCCCTGTCCGCGCTTGCGGTGCCGGCCTTTTCGCTCGGTACTCGGAAGTGGTGCTTGGGAGAAGAAATCACCATCTGAACTTGGATTCTGGGTTTCTTCGATCTCCACGCTGAGGCAGGTTAGTAGAGGCCGCGACGGTAGTTGGTTCGGGAAGCCAAGATTTAGAGGGAACTGATCAACTTTTCGACGCGCTCATCGTGCGACTTAAATGGATTTTTAAGGGTCAAGGTGCGCTGCGCTTGATCGTTGAGTTTGAGGTGAACCCAGTCGACGGTGTAGTCACGACGCTGTTCCTTTGCCCGCTTGACAAAGGCGCCTCGAAGTCGAGCCCGAGTTGTCTGTGGCGGGATTACCGCAGCTTCGCGAATTTGGCGATCGCTCACGATACGGTCTGCATGCCCCGACTTCTGGAGCCGGTAGAACAGGCCGCGATCGGGATCAATGTCGTGATAGAGCAAATCGATCATGGCAATCTTGGGGTCGTCGAGGCTTAAGCCTCGTCGATCTCGGTATTCATCAATGAGTCGCCGCTTGGCGATCCAGTCGACTTGGCTGCTGAGCTCATTGGGATCGCGCCATAGGGCATCGATGGTGTTGGCCCACAGATCGAGTGCGCGATCCTCTTCGACGGGCAGACCTTTTCGGTCTCGATATTTTAACGCGCGCTCCACAAATTCAGTCTGAATCTCGAGTGCGGACACCTCTCGACCATTAGCCAAGCGCACCTTGGCTCGCAAACTTGGGTCTTGCGAAATTTCCCTAATTGCCCTCACCGGATTCTCCAGCGTGAAATCTCGGAGTACCTGTCCGTGGTCCTCGAGAATGCTCAGCATTACGCAAGTCGCACCAACCTTGAGGAAGGTCGCGTGCTCTGACATGTTGGAATCACCCACGATGACGTGGAGCCGTCGGTACTTCGCAGCGTCAGCATGAGGTTCGTCTCGGGTGTTGATGAGTGGTCGTGAACGAGTAGTGGCGGATGACATGGCTTCCCACATGTGTTCAGCTCGTTGCGAGATGACATAGCGCGTATCGCGGCCGTCAAAAAGCACCTTGCCAGCCCCCGCATAAATCTGTCTGCTCACCAAAAAGGGAATCAAGTACTGGTTGTAAGTACCAGGATCCTCTTCTCGGGGCGTGAGGTAGTTCTCGTGGCACCCATAAGAGTTGTTGGCCGAGTCGGTGTTGTTCTTGAAGACGAATATCTCACCTCGGTGGCCGTCTGCCCTGAGACGCTCTTGGGCATCGGTCACCAGCTGATGAATAATCCACTCACCAGCCTTGTCATGGGCGATGAGATCGGAAATGCTGTCGCATTCGGGTGTCGCGTATTCCGGGTGGCTGCCCACATCAAGGTAGAGCCGCGAGCCATTCTCCAAAAAGACATTAGAGCTTCGCCCCCACGTGACGACCCGCTTGAAGAGGTGTCGCGCAACCTCATCGGGCGAGAGCCGACGTTGCCCCTGGTGAGAAAAGGTCACGCCGAACTCGGTCTCGATGCCCATGATTCGCCTCTGCACTATGCGAACCGTAGCGAAAGTGCGGCTTGATTGCGAGTCGGCGCGAGCCTTAGGCGAGCAAGGATGCGAGCCTCGTATCGTCAAGGCGCTCAAAGGTGCGTCGACCGTTGCCATCGGAGAGCGTGGCAGCTTCGAGATCTAGGGCACCAAGAGAGCGCTCGGGACCGCTGAGGGCTGCTGCACAGGCCTTAACGGCTTGGGCGAGGTCCCACGAGGATGCAAAGCGCCCCTCAAAGTTTTGGCGAATGGTGTCGGCGTCGCCACCGAGTACCGCCCACTCACCCTCGTCGGTGATCGTGCCTTCGTAGGCAACATGGAACAGTTGCGTGGGGCGCTGTGAACTACCTAACTCTGCAACCAAAATTTCTACCTCGAGTGGCTTCATTTCGTGGGTGAACACATTGCCAAGGTACTGGGCGTAGAGGTTGGCGAGAGACCGTGCATCAACATCGGCTCGCGAGAATTGGAAGCCCTTGAGATCGGCATGGCGAACGCCAGCAACTCGAAGCTGATCGTATTCATTGAACTTGCCGACGCCTGCGAAAGCGATGCGATCATAAATTTCTGAGATCTTGTGAAGGGTCTTGGAGGGATTTTCAGCCACCAAGACAATGCCGGCGTTGTAAGTGGTCGCAATGAGAGATCGTCCACGCGCGATGCCTTTTTGGGCGTACTCGGCCCTGTCCTTCATGACTTGTTCAGGAGCAACGTAGTAGGGCATGCTCATCGAAGCGTTCCTCCTGCTAGGCCACCGCTTTGGCGACGTCGTTCAATTGCTTCTTCGAAGCGCTGAGCCACGACTGCTTCGTCAATTTGTCGGTATCCCTCGGCGCTTACCGACGCCACGATGGGATAGATGCCACGGACCAAGTCAGGCCCGCCTGTCGCCGAATCAGCATCGGCTGCTTCATAGAGGGCAAGAACCGCAAGCTCCACTGCATCGTCGAGGCCGAGTTGTTCGCGATACCCCAACTTGATGGTGTTTCGTGCGTCGCGACCACCAGATCCTGTTGCTTGGAAGTCGCCCTCTTCGTAGTGGCCGCCGGTGGCGTCATAGGTGAAAATACGTCCCAGGCCGCTCGCAAGATCAAAACCGCAAAAGAGCGGAATGACAATGAAGCCCTGCATGGCCATCGGTAGATGGGTTCGGACCATTTGGGCGAGTTGGTTGGCTTTACCCTCGAGACTCAAGGTGACCCCTTCGACCTTTTCATAGTGCTCAAGTTGCACCTGAAAGAGCTTCACCATGTCTATTGCCATGCCAGCTGAACCCGAGATAGCTACGGCTGAATAGCGATCCGCTGGAAAGACCTTCTCCATCGCTCGGTGTTCGATGGAGTGCCCAGCGGTGGCTCGGCGATCGCCTGCCATGATGACCCCATCTGCGTATCGAATTGCCAACACCGTGGTGCCATGGGGTGCCAAGGTCGCAGCATTTTCCGAAAGTCCTAGCGCACCCTTCGTCGCGAGAAGCGACGTGAAATCAGGACCTGGGTCTTGCTGGGGTTGAAAGAGCGGTAGTGCCACTACTCCCCTCCCTTTTGCACATAGTTGCGAACAAACTCTTCGGCATTGCCTTCAAGGACTTCGTCGATTTCGTCGAGCAGGCTGTCGAGATCTGCCTTGATCTTGTCTGACTCGACACTGCTCGCCGGCGGCGTCTGCGTTGATTCGGCTTCAGTTTCAGCTGGTTTGGGGCGTTGCTTGTGCTCTTGTTCAGCCACGGCTCACCCTTTCTCTTGTGCAAGCAGCGCAATGAGATGTTTGGCGCTACTCGCTTTGGCAAAAATGTCCTCGGTGGCGGCTTTTCCACCTCGTAATGGATCCATCATAGGGACCCGACGTAATGGATCTTCCCCTACATCAAAGACCACCGAATCCCAGTTAGCGGTCACCACCGATTCAGGGAAGCGCGATAGGGCCGTACCGCGGAACCACGCTCTGGTTTCCTCGGGCGGCTGTGTGGTGGCGATTGCCGCGGCGACTGGGTCGATGAGCTGCTCGAGGCCGGCACGAAGTGCAAGGGAGCGCTCTGGTCGCAAGTCGTGATACTGCAAGTCAATGACTTGCAGTTTGGGATTGGTCGGTGCAAGGTGATGACGCTCAGCAAATCCTCGCAGGAGGCGGCGTTTGGCAATCCAGTCAATCGTGGTTGCCATGGACTCGGGATCAGCTTCTAGCCCCTCGAGCGCTTCTCGCCAGCGGCACAACGCCATGGTGGCCTGATTTTGGCCTCCCAAAAAGGAGGGATCAGCGCCCTCCAAGTAGTGCTCTGCCGCCTCAAGGTACTGATACTGAATTTCAAGAGCGGTCATGTCACCTTGGTCGGTGGCAATCGTGGCGTGTAGCGAAGGATCTTGGCTGATGACATGCACCGCGTGGACCGGATCAAGAGGCTGACCAATGGATTCTGGGAGCGCTCGATCTTCAAGCATGGCCAGAATCAGGGCTGTTGTCGACAGTTTGAGGAAGGTGGCAACATGAGAACAGTTGGCGTCTCCAATAATCACGTGCAGGCGTCGGAATCGCGATGAATCCGCATGAGGTTCATCGCGCGTATTCACGATGGGCCGCTTAATGGTCGTTTCGAGGCCGATCACTGCTTCAAAGAATTCTGCCCGTTGAGAAATTTGGTAGCGGTCCAAACTGATGGCATCGATCAGCTCTTGTCCTACCTTGCCGGCTCCGCAGTAAATCTGTCTGGTGACGAAGTGCGGGATCACAGCATTGGCTACCGCATCGAAGGGAATCGATCGATCGAGCAAGTAGTTCTCGTGACACCCGTAGCTTTGGCCTTTGGCGTCCGAATTGTTCTTATAGACCACGATCTCGGGTGCGTCGGGATATAACGACTGTGCCTTCTCCATGGCATCTCGAACAATGAGCTCCCCCGCCACGTCGTAGAGCACGGCTTCGAGTGGCGATCTACATTCAGGACTTGAATACTCAGGATGAGCGTGATCAACGTAAAAGCGTGCACCGTTGGTCAGCACCGTATTGGCGAGGTGTCGCTCAACCATGGGCGCCCGTGACGAGCTGCGCATGACGCCACGTGCGTCTCGATGGGGAGATTCGTCCTCGAAGTCCCAAGCAATGTGATGCTCAAGCGCCTGGGCGTACGCATTGACCAGCAAGGTCGACGTAACGACGGGGTCAGCATGTCGATCCGAACTTGAGATGCCGTACTCGGTCTCTATGCCCATGACCTTCGCGAGAGCCATAATTGGGCCTAGAGGTACTGACCGGTGCCGACGCGCTCGATAGCGCGTCCCCCGCCGTCTTCGCCTTCTCGCGACACCAAGGTGCGAACGTAGACAATGCGTTCACCCTTTTTGCCTGAAATTCGAGCCCAGTCATCGGGATTCGTTGTGTTGGGTAGATCCTCGTTCTCTTTGTACTCTTGGCGAATCGACACCAATAGATCGTCAAGGGTGATGCCTTGGCCACTTGATTCAATTTCTCGCTTCACGGCAAGCTTCTTGGCTCGACGCACAATGTTTTCGATCATGGCTCCCGATGAGAAGTCCCTGAAATACAAGGTCTCTTTGTCTCCGTTTTGATAAGTGACCTCGAGGAATTCGGTGTCGTGGTCTTCTCGGTACATTTCGGCAACGGTTTGCTCGATCATGACGCGTACCGCCTTATCGGGATCACCGCCGCCGAGATCCTGTACGCAGCCCTCATCAATGGGAATCTCCGTCGAGAGGTAGCGAGAGAAAATTGACGCTGCTGCCTCTTCGCCTGGACGGTCCACTTTGATTTTCACGTCGAGTCGACCTGGCCGCAAGATAGCGGGGTCAATGAGATCTTCGCGGTTGGACGCGCCAATAACGATGACATCGCGAAGAGATTCGACACCATCGATTTCCGCAAGCAGTTGCGGCACAACGGTTGATTCCATGTCTGAACTGATTCCCGTTCCACGAGTTCGGAACAACGAGTCCATTTCGTCAAAAAAGACGATGACTGGCACGCCTTCAGCCGCCTTCTCTCTGGCGCGCTCAAAGACCAGGCGAATTTGCCGCTCCGTTTCGCCGACGTACTTATTCAGCAACTCGGGACCCTTGATGTTGAGAAAGTAACTCCGCACGTTTTGCCTACCCGTCACCTCGGCAACGCGTTGGGCCAGTGAGTTTGCCACTGCCTTGGCAATCAAGGTCTTGCCACAGCCCGGTGGGCCGTAGAGCAAAATCCCCTTGGGAGCAGGCAAGTGATACTTGCCAAAAAGTTCTGCGTGAAGATACGGCAATTCCACGGCGTCGGTAATGGCTTCAATCTGTTCATCGAGGCCACCCACTTGGTCGTAGGTGACGTCAGGCACTTCCTCGAGCACCAAGTCTTCAACTTCTTGGCGTTCGAGACGTTCCACCAAAATTCCCGAACGCGGATCTAAGACCATGGCGTCTCCGGCGCGAAGTTCGGTGCCATTGAGAGCCTCAGACACTCCAACGATGCGCTCTTCATCACTCGCACCAAAAACAATCGCTCGCCGACCGCCATCAAGGAGCTCTTTCAACTTGACTACGTCGCCTGACAGATCAGCTGCTCGCACGTGGACGATATTGAGTGATTCATTCAAAACCACCTCGTCGCCTCGTTTGATCTGGCCAGGATCAAGGTTGGGATGCAAACTCACGCGCAACTTTCTGCCCGACGACACGATGTCAGCGGTGCCATCATCGTTGAACGCTAGGAACGATCCATAGCCCGAAGGAGGTTGGCTGAGCTTGTCGACCTCCATGCGCATTGCGGTCATCTGTTCTCTTACCGCTGCGAGCTTGGCGCTCAAAGCCTCGTTGTGCGAGCGCGACTGAACGAGTTGGCCATTGATCTCCAGAAAACGCTCTTCAAGTTCGGCGATTTCGGCTTGTGCGGCCGCGAGTGCCTCGTTGGGCTCAGGGCTCTGGTCTGTGCTCACGATGTACCTCCTAGCGAGACCCTATCGGTCCGCTTTGGCCAATGCCCATCGCACGGGGCTCAAGGCGCTACATTTATTCGACGAGATGTGCCGCGGCACGATGGAGCAAACCGAGGAGATTATCGATGAAGGTCTGGATCGATCAGGATCTGTGCACCGGTGACGGGCTGTGCGAGGAAATCGCACCAGCGGTATTCACGCTTCTCGAGGACGGCCTGGCCTATGTCAAGCAAGACGGCGAGCCCCAAAACGAGCCTGGCGGCTCAGGCTCCCAGGTTGAAGTTCCTGAAGAACTCAAAGAATCTGTCACCGAGGCATCGGAAGAGTGCCCCGGTGAATGCATCTTTATCGAAGGCGAGTAAGCCCGTTGAGGTTTTCGTGACCTCAACGATCCAGCAGCAACCGAGCCGTGGTGAGGAAACCAGTGTGTGCCACCATGCGGTGATCAGGTCGACAGCTCGGCCCTTCAATGTGCCAGGTGCGCCGAAGAATCTCCATGGTCTCGGCCATCGCAAAGTTCGATGACTCAAGCGCTGCGCGAAGTTGTGCGCTTTGATTAATCCCTGGCAAGTACGCGAGGAAAATTCCTCCGGGCCTCAATGCTCTCGCGGCGTGTTCAACCACGTTCCATGGATCGGGCATATCGAGCACGATTCGGTCTAAGTCGCGCTCGTCAATGCCGTGGGTGACGTCTCGAATTTCAATGCGGTAATCCACTGAGGGCCCCAGCATCTGGGTCACATTTTGCTTGGCGATCTCAGCGAAATCCTCTCGCAATTCGTAGCCCACCACTGAAGCGCCGGCCCGCAGCAAGGTCATCGACAAAGCACCGGAACCCACTCCTGCTTCAAGAACTCGGACCCCAGGTGCGATGTCAGCCTCCATCAAGATGGCCCCTAAATCCTTGGGGTAGATCACCTGGGCGCCTCTGGGCATCTTGACCACCACGTCACAGAGCCGCGGACGAATGGCGATGAAGCTGCGACCCGTCGATGCTTCTACGACTGAACCATCCGGTGCACCGATCAAGACATCGTGACCAATAATGCCCGCGTGGGTGTGGAACTCTTCTCCCGGGTTCAACGTCAGCAAGTACCGACGAGATTTCGCATCAATCAGCATGACCCGCTCACCTGCGAGCAACACGCCGGCGCTCATCGAGTTGCCTCATCGCGCTCATCCATTGTGACGATGATGCTTTGGCCAGGCTTGATGGGCATGGAGACAACCGGGCGACTGCGCTGGTCGCGATCGCGTTGCAGCAGCCACGTGGATGCGACGATGAGCCACCAACCCCAGTGGCCACCTGTCGATGCACGACGAGAAGCGTTCCTAAAGATCCATCGCAAAATCATTGCGCTCAGATCCTTCGAACTTCGACGACCGCCTTCGAACGCCGACCCTTTCGGCGACCAAAGAGAAAGGCCAAGGTCAACGCCAACACCGTCACCGCTCCAGCTGCACCCGCCGCCCCTTTAGCGGCGCCCGCGACCGTGGCTTCTCCTTCGCCAACCAAATCCTTCATTGCGGTCTCAAGGTCGTCTCGGCTGATGTGTTCGTTCATCGCTTACCCTTTGGAATACGGCGTTTAGCCGGACCGCTGACCACGCGCCACGCTGCAATCGCAATGAGACCTAACGCCGTCACCACCACGATCAAGTAGGGAATCCAGGACAAATTCCCGTGAAACGCTCCGGTGGCCGTTTGGAGGGCACGAAGCTCGGCTACGAGCCCCAAGACGAGACCAAAGGTCAAAAAGATTGACCCCGCAATGCCAAAGCCGACAAAACGCCCTAGGGACTTGAGTGGTGCCAGCGTCTCTTGCTTGATGTAGCCAAGAATCATCTCGACCAGTCGGCCGCCACGGTCTTTAAGAACCTTGCCCTTTTTGATTCGTGCCACGAGTCGAGCCTACTTGCGGTCTCGGTAGATGTAGGTGGAACTTGCCTTGGCAACCACGTTGTTGTCTTGATCAGTCACCTTGGCTTCTAAAAATGCCACCGTGGAGCCGCCTTTTACAACTTCAGCAACACAGCGCAGCCGCTGTCCACTGCGAGCAGGGCTCAAAAAGCGGATCGACAATTCTGTGTTGGCAACGAACACCGAACGTCCTTCGGCAAACGTCACGGCTGAAGCACCCATCGCTGAATCGACAAAAGCACTGATAAAGCCACCTTGCATGATGCCGGCAGGGTTTTCGAAGCGCTCGTCTGCCACCATCTCCCAGGTGCTCACTCCGGGTGTCGACTTGTCGACGCAATGGAGGCCAAGGGTGAGATCACAGTTGGGCGGTATTTGGAGCGGGTGCGCCATGGTTATCAGGCTACAAGCACGACGATGGACGACGACTCGATTCCCGTGGCCTATCGTCATTACTCGTGGGAATCAATAACGGCGGAATCATCAACGGGCACGACTGGGAAGACCTTGCGGTTAGAACCATCCGAGGCATTGCTATGGATGGCCCTACTGCAGCGAAATCGGGCCACCCAGGAACGGCAATGGCACTTGCCCCTCTCGCCCATGTGCTCTTTGGCCGAGTGATGAATATCGATCCCCAAGATCCCTTGTGGCCCGATCGGGATCGATTCATTTTGTCGGCCGGTCACGCCTCAATTTTGCAATACGCCATGTTGCATCTGACTGGCTATGACGTAACGCGCGAAGACCTCAAAGCATTTCGGGTGCTGGGCTCTAAGACTCCGGGTCACCCCGAGGTCCATCACACCCCAGGGATTGAAGTAACGACGGGCCCCCTGGGCCAAGGTTTTGCTAACGCAGTAGGTATGGCGATGGCAGAGGCTCACTTGCGGGCGCGTTATTCGGCGAACCTCGTGGACCATAACGTCTTCACGATTGTCGGTGATGGCTGCCTTGAAGAGGGCATCAGCCATGAGGCTGCATCACTGGCTGGTCACCTGGGCCTCGGTCACCTCATCGCTATCTATGACGACAATCACATCACCATTGACGGAGCTACGGAGTTGGCCCTCAGCGATGACACGGCAGGACGTTTTCGAGCCTATGGCTGGCATGTCGTGGAACTTGGCGAAGTTCCGAACGATCTCGATGCCATCGAAGCGGGACTTCGTGAAGCCATTGCCGAGACCTCTCGCCCAAGCCTAGTCATCCTTCGCACTCGAATCGGCTTCCCCTCACCTTCGTTCACCGACAGCCCCGCCGCTCACGGCAACCCCTTCTCGGCCGAAGAGGTCAGTGCCACTAAGGCCATCCTTGAGCTCGAAGACGAACCATTTTTTGTGCCCGATGGCGTCACGGAACGCTACCGTGAGGCTCTTCAACGTGGGCGCGATGCCAGAGCACTCTGGACGCAGCATGCAGATTCTGATCCGAGCTGGCCAGCACTAGCCGCAGAGATTGCTGGCGATGTGTCCGCATACGAGGCAACTGCTCCCCTCAAATTTGAGGTGGGCAGCCACGTAGCAACGAGGCGCAGCTTCGCTCAGTCCATGGCGGCGAGTTGGCCATTGCTCCCCTCAATCATGTCCGGCGGCGCGGACCTTACGGACAACACAGGTACCGAACTCGCCGGCTCGACGCCATTCTCCGCACAGAATCCAGCTGGCTCCAAGGTTCACTACGGCGTTCGAGAACACGCCATGGGTGCAATCATGACTGGCATGGCGCTTCATGGGGGCGTGTTGCCCGTCGGGGGCACCTTCTTTGTCTTCTCGGACTACATGCGAGGTGCTATTCGAGTTGCCGCGATTTCTAGCGCCAGAGTGGTTTATGCCTTTACGCACGATTCCATCGGCGTTGGCGAAGACGGGCCAACTCATCAGCCCATCGAGCAGTTGGCGAGTTTGCGAGCCATGCCTGGCCTGACCGTTCTTCGACCGGCAGACGCAAATGAATGTGAGTTGGCATGGCGAGCGGCGGTGGAGTGTAACGGGCCAGTAGCCATGATCCTGAGTCGTCAAAATTTGCCCGTTTTGGCAGAGACAGCATCTCTTGGCCCCGAGGGTTTCCGTCGTGGTGCGTACATACTTCGCGAACCAACCGGCACCCCCGATGTGATCTTGATCGGTACTGGTTCAGAGGTTTCCCTCTGCATGAAAGCCGCCGATGCGCTATCGGATCAAGGTGTCGGCGCCCGAGTGGTGTCCATGCCGTGCCAACGGTGGTTCGATGAACTCGATGCGTCATCGCGAGCAGCCATATTGCCCGCAAATATCCCGACGCTCTCGGTTGAAGCGGGTTCAACCTACGGATGGTCGGCCTATGCCGATCGCAGTCTCGGTATTGATCGATTTGGAACGAGTGCTCCTGGGGATCGGGTCTTCGAATTCTTTGGCATCACGGTTGATGGTGTGGTGGCTGAGGCTCAAGACCTTGTGGGAACGCACCCTGGGCCGAATCGCCAATTTCGATAGGTCATAAATTCTTGGCAACAGATAGAGTTGATATTCACGAGTGGTAACCGGGGGGTGACATGACGATCGACGTGCATGATGTAGTGGACACGCCGCTTCGCGTCCTCACGTCTGCCGCGTCGAAAAAGCGCGATGCCCTGTTCGGCCCCTTGGTGAGCTATTCGCCCAAGGTGTTCATCCCCTTGACCATGTTGTGCAGGGACCGATGTGGCTACTGCACCTTCGCCAAAGCACCTGCTCACCTTGAGGCTGCGTACCTCGACATCGACCAGGTGCTCGCCATTGCACGAAAAGGTCAAGAACAGGGATGCACCGAAGCACTATTCACGCTCGGCGAGCGCCCTGAGTTGCGCTACGAACAAGCTGCAGATTGGTTGAGCGAGCGTGGACACGAGAGCACCGTTGCATACCTTGCGGCAGCCATGGCGGCAGTGAGAGATGAAACCGGTCTTCTCCCCCACGCCAATGCAGGTGCGCTCGATCGAGAAGAGCTCAGTCACCTTCGAGGGGCCTCGGCGAGTCAGGGAATGATGCTCGAATCGCTTCGAAGCGACCTCGAGGCCCATCGCCTTGCGCCTGATAAGACTCCCGAGCGTCGTTTGGCGACGTTGGAGTATGCAGGGGAACTGAAGATTCCCTTCACGACGGGATTATTGATCGGCATCGGAGAAACGCGTCAGGATCGTTTGGAGGCGCTTTTGGCCATTGCGGAGTCGCATCGGCGCCACGGCCACGTTCAGGAAGTAATTATCCAAAACTTCCTGCCCAAGCCGGGAACTGCCATGGCCAAGATGGATCCGGCTCCACTTGATGAGTTTCTCTGGAGTATTGCCGCTGCTCGAATGGTGCTCCCCGATGACGTCCATCTTCAGGCGCCGCCGAATCTCATCGATGACGTCTCCATGCTCATTGACGCAGGCATTGATGACCTTGGCGGCATTTCACCCGTCACCCTCGACCACGTCAATCCCGAGCGTGCGTGGCCAGAAATCACTCGCCTGGGCGAAACCTTGTCGTCGCTCAATAAGACGCTGGTGCCCAGGCTCACGATCTACCCTCGCTTTGCCAATCAGCCCGAGGCATGGATCGATGAAGCCAATCGGTCAGCTGTACTCGCACTCCACGATGCTGAAGGCTTTGGCCGGGGAGATGCATGGGTATCGGGTGGCGAAGCGCTGCCACCTCAGCTGATCACCATCACGCAGGGTCCGATCAGAGACGAAATTGCCGGGATTTTGGCCGACGTGACTGATGGCGCACGTCTCGACGAGGATCAGATGGTCACGCTGTTCTCTGCGCGTGGGCGTGAAGTTGCGGCTGTGGCTGAGGTAGCTGATCACATGCGTCGCGATATTGCCGGCGATGAGGTGACCTTCGTCCGAAATCGCAATATCAACTACACCAACGTCTGCACCTTTAAATGTCGCTTTTGCGCATTCTCGAAGGGTCCGCTCTCGTTGAATCTTCGTGGTGATCCCTACCTGCTCGATCTTTCCGAAGTAACGAGGCGCGTCACTGAGGCCGAAGAACTGGGTTGCACGGAAGTGTGCATGGTGGGAGGTATTCACCCCTCCTTCGATGGTGACTATTACCTCGATGTGATCGAGGCTGCTCGCAAGGGGTCAGCGTCGATCCACATCCATGCACTCACAGCGTTGGAAGTTCATGAAGGAGCCAAGCGATCGGGAGTGGATCTCGAGGAATACCTCATTGCCTTGAAGGAACGGGGACTCAAAACACTGCCAGGTACCGCCGCCGAAATTCTTGACGACGAGGTTCGGGCCATATTGTGCCCCGACAAGGTGAATACCCAAGAATGGCTTGAGGTTCACGAAGTGGCGCACTCGGTGGGCTTGAAGTCCAATGTGACCATCATGTTCGGATCCGTTGAGAATTCACGGAGTTGGGCGAAGCACATCTCAGTTACCCGTGAACTCGGCGAACGAACGGGTGGATTCACTGAGTTCGTCCCCCTGCCCTTTGTGCACATGGCGACACCCATTTTCTTAAGAGGCCGTTCACGCAAGGGCCCAACGTTCCGCGAAACACTCCTCATGCATGCCGTTGGTCGTTTGGCATATGGATCGACGATCCCATCGGTACAAGCAAGTTGGGTCAAGATCGGTCAACTGGGAGCTCGTCAATTGCTTCAAGCGGGCGTCAATGACCTTGGGGGAACCTTGATGGACGAGAACATCTCGCGAGCGGCTGGTGCTTCACACGGCCAAGCGATGGATGAAGAAAGTCTGCAAGAAATCGTGGCCCCTCTGGGGAGACCCCTCGTGCAGCGCACCACGCTATATGGTCGGGTATGGCCGAATCCCTCTCCCGCCGTCAGCAGCAGCTAATTGACTCCATGAGAGCCAGCGTGGAAGCGCTGGCATCTCCGGATTCCGACATCTTGGATCTCAAGATTGTCGACACGACGCTCCGCGAATTCACCGAAGCCTTCGAAGTGTTTCGGCCCTATCGCAATCAGCGAAAACTCACCATGTTTGGATCAGCTCGAACGCCAGCCGATGACCCGATCTACGTCATGGCTCGAGAGCTCGCTCAACGAATCGCTGATGATGACTGGATGGTGGTCACCGGTGCTGGACCAGGCATCATGCAAGCGGGCACCGAAGGTGCTGGCCGTGAGCGGGCGTTTGGCGTGAACATCCTGCTCCCCCATGAGCAAGGAGCCAATCCCATCATCGCCCATGACCCGAAACTGGTGGAGATGCGCTATTTCTTCACCCGCAAGCTCATGTTGGTGAGAGAGTCGCACGCTTACGCGGTACTCCCTGGTGGCTTCGGCACTTTAGATGAGATCTACGAACTCCTCACCTTGTTGCAAACTGGCAAGGCGATGCCTGCGCCCGTGTTGCTGGTGGAGCGCCCCGGAGATGATTACTGGCAGCACTGGGAAGAATTTACTGAGAAGACGGCTATGGCGAGAGGGTACATCTCTCCCCCCGATCGTTCGCTCTACAAGATTGTCTCAGGGGTCGACGACGCCCTGTCCGAGATCGAAACTTTTTACCGCAACTATCGGTCCCTGCGTTTTTTTGGCGAGCACCTGGTCATTCGTCTCAACTATGCGCTTGACGACGCTCATCTCGAGGCGCTCAATGAGGCCTTTTCAGATATTGTCGTCGATGACACGATTCGAGCCTGCGAGCCACGCGCAGAAGAGATCAGCGACAACGACGACGTGGAAGCGTCAAGAATTGGCTTCCGCTACAACCGGGTTGATTTTGGTCGCCTCCGACAACTCATTGATGTCGTGAACACGGCACGGCCTTAATCAGCGAGATCGACGCTCTCGATCAGGTGAATTGCCTTCTCGATACTTCGACGAGCACGCGTGAGCACCTTTTCTTGGGCAGCTTGCGGCGAGGTCTTGGGATTCTCCTCAGACAAGGCGGCCCGCAGGAGGTCGATTGCTTGATCGGCAACTATCTCTGTCGCGTCTCGAAGTTTCGCTACGGCTTCACTAAGCGACTCAGCGCTCATGAGGCTGGTGCACTCAACTTCGTGACTGCAATGTCGCCCGCTTCATGCTGAGCACGAATTACCTTCTTGTCGAACTTGCCAACAGATGTCTTCGGGATGGACTCCATTGAGCACCAGCGCTCGGGTAGCCACCACCGCACCACCTTGCCTACGAGGAAGTCACGAAGTTCTTCGAACGGGACCTCTTTGCCAGGCGCAAACACGACACAAGCCAAGGGCCGCTCGAACCAGCGCTCGTCTGGGACAGCTACCACTGCGGCCTCAAAGACATCGGGGTGGCTCATGATGGCGTTTTCGAGTTCTACCGAAGAGATCCATTCACCACCGGACTTGATGACGTCTTTGGTTCGATCGGTAATGGCCATGTAGCCCCGAGCGTCCAAGGTCCCAACGTCTCCCGTGCGAAGCCACCCATCGTGAAACTTCGAATCATCGTCATCGAGATAGTAACTCGCGGTTACCCACGGGCCCCTCACTTCTATCTCACCGACGCTGACGCCATCGTGGGGCAACACATCGCCGTCTGGACCCACAATTCGCATCTCGACCCCCGGCACCACTCGACCGGCTTTGAGTCGATAGTCGGTGTCGTCACCAGGCGTGTGATGAGCAGGCAGAACAGCGATGGCCGCCAGCGGGCTGGTTTCCGTCATACCCCAGCCTTGGATAATGGTGAGGTCATGTTGGCGCTCAAATTCGTCCATCAACACCTGGGGCACGGAAGATCCTCCGGCGATTACCGAGCGCAACGATGAGAGGTCAACGTCGTGGGTGGTGGACCAAGCCAGCAAGTCGTTCCAAATGGTAGGCACGCCACAAGAGACGGTTGGCCGCGTGTCGGGAATGACTCGTGCGAGCGCCTCTCCCGTCAAGAACTGTTGTGGCATAACGATGTCTGCACCCACCATCCAAGCGCTGTACGGCGTCCCCCATGCATTGGCATGGAACATCGGAACAATGATGAGCACGCGATCTGCTTCACAGACGCCGAGGGATCCGGCTGAGGTCTCAGCCATGGAATGCAGGTACGTAGATCGGTGGGAGTACACAACGCCCTTGGGGTTTCCCGTGGTGCCACTGGTGTAACACATAGCCGCGGCCGTATTCTCATCAAACTTCGGCCAGTCGTAGCTGGTCTCGCCCGATGCCAAAAAGTCTTCGTAGCGAACAACGGGTCCAGGTAGTGCTGAGGCATCGCCCTCGCCAGCAACCACATAGAGCTTTACGGTGCTGAGTTGGTCTGCGACGCGTGCCAGCAAGGGAATGATGATGTCGTCAACGATGATTACCGAATCTTGCGCGTGGTTGATGACATAGGCCAATTGCTCAGGGAACAGGCGAATGTTCAGCGTGTGAATGACGGCGCCCATCGAGGGAATGCCGAGATAGGCCTCAAGGTGTGTCTGGTTGTTCCACAAAAAGGTACCGACTCGGTCGCCAGGTTGGATGCCGTGCTTAGCCAAGGCTGACGCGAGGCGTGTGGCGCGTTCAGCCACCTCGGCGTAGGTGGCTTCTTGGTAGTGGTCGGCGTGAACGGTGATGACCTTAGAGTCGGCGTAAAAGGTCTCCCCATGACGCATAATGTCGCGGACCAACAATGGTCGTGGCTGCATGGTGCTGGTGAGCATTCAGTCCCTCTCAAACCTCTCAACGTAAATTGAGACTAGTTCGGGGTTAACGCGTTCGTCAGCGAATCGCGAGTTGACCCGGAATAACCGGCTCGGGCAGATCGCTCTCACCCATCAAGAAGGCATCGACTGCTGCTGCAGCTGAGCGTCCTTCCGCTATGGCCCATACAATCAGGCTTTGGCCGCGGGTGGCGTCCCCACAGACGAAAACGCCGGTCCGAGAGGTACTCCACGTACCGTGGGCATCGATCGTGCCTTGAGGGGTGAGTGCCATCCCGGACGCCACGCCGTCGGTTTCGGGACCAGAGAATCCCAAAGCCAGGAACACGAGGTCAGCCTTGAGCTCAAATTCCGAACCTTCGACATTTCGGAACTGCGGACGACCATCGTCTCCGGTGACGACCTCAACCTTTTGGCAACGCAGTCCCGTCACTTTTCCGGCATCGCCTACAAAGGCAACGGTGGTCACGCTGTAGAGACGCTCACCGCCTTCTTCATGTGCTGAAGAAGTACGGAAAACCACCGGCCACGTAGGCCAAGGATTGGCCTCACCCCTTGTCTCGGGTGGCTGAGCCATGATCTCGAGTTGCGTCACCGAAGCAGCTCCTTGACGGTGAGCAGTGCCGAGACAGTCGGCTCCTGTGTCGCCACCGCCAATGATCACGACATGAGCGTCCTTGGCATTGATCGGGTGCTCGTCCAACAGACCAGCTTGGACCATGTTGGCCGGCTTGAGGTAGTCCATGGCCACATAAATGCCATCGAGTTCACGGCCCTCGATGGCGAGATCTCGAGCAGTCGTCGACCCAATCGCCAGTACCACGGCGTCGTATTCATTCTCAAGGTCTTCGAGTGTGACTGTGGTGCACGTGGTTGCGCGAGATCCACCGGTTCGACCAGAACCTCCGACTTCGACGCCGCAGCGGAACTCAACGCCTTCTTCTTCGAGCTGCACTAGGCGGCGATCGATGATGGCCTTTTCCATCTTGAATTCCGGGATACCAAAGCGGAGCAAACCACCGGGTTGTTCGCCTCGTTCATACACCACGACGCGATGTCCGGCCCTGATGAGCTGTTGTGCTGCAGCGAGGCCAGAGGGTCCGGAGCCCACAACAGCGACGGCTTTACCCGTGGAACGAGAAGCTCGAATCGGGTGGATCAATCCGTCAGCCCAAGCACGTTCAACAATTTCGAATTCGGTGCGTTCTATGGCCACAGGTTCTTGTGAGATGCCCAGAACACAGGATCCTTCGCAGGGAGCTGGACAGAGTCGTCCCGTAAACTCCGGGAAATTGTTGGTGGCATGGAGTCGCTCTGATGCTGCAGCCCAATCGCCCCTATAGACCAAGTCATTGAACTCAGGAATGAGATTCCCTAAGGGGCACCCCTCGTGGCAAAAGGGAATGCCGCAGTCCATGCATCGAGCAGCTTGATTCTTCGCTTCTCCCTCTTCAAAGGGTTCGTAAACTTCGCGCCAGTCTCGCAAGCGCACCGGTACCGGCCGACGTCTCGGACCACTGCGGTCAAACTCTAAGAATCCAGTTGGCTTAGCCACGGGCTGTCTCCATGATCGCTTGCTCTACATCTCGTCCTTCGGCCAATGCTCGAACACTCGCTTCGAGCACGCGCCGGTAATCGCGGGGCATTACCTTGATCATGTCCACCAACGCCTCGTCGGGACGTTCGAGTAGACGGCGAGCCACGGGTGACTTAGTGGCCTCTGCATAATCTCCAAGGAGGCCGATGAGCCAGGTGGTGTCTTGGTTATCAAGCGCTTCGAGTTCAACCATTTCGGGATTAACTCGCCCCACCAGTTTGCGATCTGGGTCATACACAAACGCAATGCCACCCGACATCCCGGCGCCAAAGTTTCTCCCAGTCTCACCTAAAACAACGACGCGACCACCGGTCATGTACTCACAGGCGTGGTCTCCAACACCTTCAACTACGGCTGTCGCGCCAGAGTTGCGAACACAGAATCGCTCCCCCACACGCCCGCGTATGAAAATTTGGCCTGAGGTTGCCCCATAACCAATGACATTGCCAGCAATGACCTGTTCGTGTGCGGCAAACCTGGCGCTCTCAGAAGGCCGAACGATGATGCGTCCACCTGAAATGCCTTTGCCGACGTAGTCGTTGGCATCACCAATGAGTTCGAGCTCGATTCCTCGGGGTACGAAGGCCCCGAAACTCTGACCTGCGGTGCCAGTGAAGTGCAATGAAACGGTTCCAGGCTCGAGTCCTCTACCTCCAAAGCGCTTGGTGAGCTCATAGCCCGCCAAGGTGCCGACAGTGCGGTCTCGGTTCGTGATCGTCAACTCTGCGCTGAAGGCGCGTCCCTCATCGAGTGCCATACGAAGTTCCGGCAAGTAGATCTGATCCAGTGCTGACTCCAGGCCATGGTCCTGACTAGAAGTGCAGCGTCGATCTCCTGGGACGTCTGGAATGGCAAAGATGGCCGACAAGTCCAAGCCGCGCGCCTTGGCGTGATCAAGAGCGTCTCGCGCATCCAGCAATTCAGCTCGGCCAATGGCTTCATCGAGGCTACGGAGACCGAGCGAGGCCAGTAGCTCTCGAACTTCTTGCGCGATGTATTCGAAGAAGGTCTCGACAAATTCTGGTGTGCCGGTGTACCGCTCACGCAGAACAGGGTTTTGTGTGGCAATACCCACCGGACAGGTGTCCAAATGACAGACACGCATCATGATGCAACCAGAAACCACGAGTGGCGCAGAAGCAAATCCGTACTCTTCGGCTCCGAGCAAGGCCGCGATCACGACGTCACGGCCCGTTCTAAGTTGCCCATCAACTTGGATCACGATGCGGTCTCGTAAACCATTCAAGAGCAATGTTTGTTGCGTTTCGGCAAGACCCAGTTCCCATGGCCCACCCGTGTGCTTGAGCGAAGTCAAAGGTGCAGCCCCGGTTCCTCCGTCGCCTCCTGAGATCAGCACGACATCAGAGTGCGCTTTGGCTACACCAGCAGCAACGGTACCCACACCAACCTCAGACACCAACTTGACGTGCACCCTCGCTTCGGGGTTCGCGCTCTTCAAATCGTGAATGAGCTGGGCGATGTCTTCAATGGAATAGATGTCGTGATGAGGGGGCGGTGAAATCAATCCAACCCCAGGCGTGGAGTGACGCGTTGCTGCAATGGTTGGGGTGACTTTGTGGCCCGGCAACTGCCCGCCTTCTCCCGGCTTGGCGCCTTGGGCAATCTTGATCTGGAGGTCATCGGCATTGACCAGGTAGTTACTCGTCACGCCAAAGCGTCCTGATGCCACTTGCTTGATAGCTGAGCGACGAGAATCACCGTTCTCATCGATGACGAATCGAGCTGGGTCCTCTCCCCCTTCGCCCGTGTTGGAGCGTCCGCCTAAGCGGTTCATGGCTATGGCCAAGGTTTCATGTGCCTCGGCTGAAATCGAACCGTATGACATCGCCCCTGTGTTGAAGCGCTTGACAATGGCTTCGACCGGCTCGACTTCGTCGATAGCGATGGGCTGAATCCCTTCTTGTTGGAAGTTAAACAATCCCCGCAAGGTTGCAAGGCGCGTTGCTTGCTCATCAACGAGGGCCGTATATTCCTTGAAGATTTCATAGCGCTTGGATCTGGTTGCGTGTTGAAGTTTGAAGACGGTCTTGGGATTGAAAAGGTGAATCTCGCCTTCTCGGCGCCACTGATAGTCACCTCCAACTTCGAGTTCACGGTGAGCGAGTTCGCTCGGACGGCTGGGCTGGGATTTGGCGTGACGAACCAACACCTCAGTGGCAATCTCAGTTAAGCCAACTCCTTCGATGCGACTCGCAGTTCCGGTGAAGTAGGTATCGACGACGTCGCTGGCGATACCCACGGCCTCAAACAATTGGGCTCCGGTGTAGGACGCGATCGTCGACACGCCCATCTTGGACATGACCTTCAGGACTCCCTTTGCTGCCGCCTTCAGATAGTTGGCGTGCGCTTGACGCTGCGAAATGCCGCTGATCTTCCCCTCGGCCAGCATGTCGTCGATGCTGTCAAGGGCCAAGTAGGGATTCACCGTCGCTGCACCAAAACCAATAAGGAGCGCAATGTGGTGGACTTCGCGAGCGTCGCCAGCCTCAACGACAAGCCCCACTTTCGTTCGGGTCTTTTCGGCTACGAGGTGTTGATGAACAGCAGCGGTGAGCAAGAGTGAGGGAATGGGTGCCAGCTCGGCGGATGAGTTTCGGTCTGACAAAACGATGACGTTGGCTCCTCCTTGAATGGCATCCGAAATCGCCGAACAGCAATCGGCAATGGCTTTTGCCATCAAGACACCAGCATCTTCGCCAGGCTCGGGAACTCGGAACAGGCCATCTACAGCAAACGCCTTAAATCCAGGCGTTTCACCGTGCTCGTTGACATAGAGCAACTTCGCTAGCTGGTCTCGATCGATGACTGGGTTCGGCACCACGATCTGATGGCAACTCTGCGGATCGGCCGCCAAAAGATTTCCTTCAGGTCCAACGACGCCCGACACGGCGGTGACCAGTTCCTCTCGAATGGCATCAAGCGGCGGATTCGTGACTTGAGCAAACATCTGGGTGAAGTAGTCGAAGAGCAACCGTGGCCGCTGAGACAAAACAGCTATGGGGGTGTCCGAGCCCATCGACCCAATTGGCTCTGCGCCACTAGCCGCCATGGGACCCACGATCACGCGGAGGTCCTCAGAGGAGTAGCCGAAGAGTCGCTGGTGGCGCACCACACTTGAGTGTTGAGGTGTGAGCATGCGGCGATCGGGAAGATCATCCAAGCTGACCAGATTGTCTTCGAGCCACTCGGCGTAGGGGTGCTCAGCCGCCAAAGCATCCTTGATCTCTTGGTCATCAATGATTCGACCGACCTTGGTGTCAACCAAGAACATCTTCCCGGGTTCGAGGCGGCCCTTGGCCACCACGTTTGCCGGATCAATGTCGAGGACACCAACTTCGGAGGCGAAAATCACCCGGTCATCGTCGGTGACCCAATAGCGCGCTGGACGCAATCCGTTGCGGTCAAGAACCGCCCCCACAACCTCACCATCGGTAAAGGCAACATCGGCTGGGCCGTCCCATGCCTCCATCAGCGAGGAATGAAAGGCATAGAAGGCGCGACGAGCGGGATCCATCTGCTCGTTTCGTTCCCAAGCCTCGGGAATCATCATCAACACAGCGTGAGGCAAACTCCGTCCGCCAAGGTGGAGCAACTCGAGTACCTCATCGAATGAGGCTGAGTCTGATCCGCTGGGATCACAGACTGGAAAGATCCGGCTGAGGTCACCCGGGATGGCCTCGGTGGCCAAGAGCGCCTCTCGTGCGCGCATCCAATTTCGATTTCCCTTAATGGTATTGAACTCGCCATTGTGGGCAATGAGGCGAAAGGGATGCGCCAAGGACCACGACGGGAAGGTGTTGGTGGAAAACCGTGAGTGAACGAGTGAAATGGCAGATTCGTAGCGAACATCCTGCAAGTCAGGGAAATAGCGTCGCAACTGCGATGAGGTCAACATGCCCTTGTAGACAATGGTGCGCGCGGATAGCGATGCCACGTAGGTTTCAGCAACCTCGTGTTCAATTCGTTTGCGAAGTGGATAGACGGCCCGATCGAGATCAAGGCTCGCCAATCCTGGAACGGCAACAAAGATCTGCACCATGTTGGGCTCAGCGCTGAGAGCGCCAGAACCCAACTCAGCGTTATTGGTGGGGAGCGGTCGCCATCCCAACACCGATACGCCCTCTTGGGTGGCAATGGCCTCGATGGACTCCTTGACCAACTCAATGGGGTGGTTTTGTGGAGCAAACACAATCCCAGCGGCGTAGTGTCCAGGTTGAGGCAGCGTGAAATCAGTAACCGCTCGGAAGAACGAGTCAGGAATCTGCGTCAAGATTCCCGCACCATCACCGGTTGACGGCTCAGCGCCTGAGGCGCCCCGGTGTTCGAGGTTTTCGAGAATGGTGAGCGCATCGTCCACGTTGGCGTGCGAGATCTCACCATGGATGTTGGCGATCATGCCCACACCACAAGCATCGTGCTCGTAGCCAGCCCGATACAGGGTGCCGCGCGCTGCTTCAGGGCCCTGGGCTCTGGCCATATCGGTGGTCTCCTCGTCGTCTCGAAAGTACGGGACGACGCTGGCCCGATGTAGTCGCAATAGGTTAGCAGTGTGAGATTCGCATCTTGTACGCCTCTGAGGCCCGAGACATCATGGTGAAACAGCGCGTGGTCATCGTTGGCGCTGGAATCATTGGCTTGGCTTGTGCCTATGAACTGTCCGGGTTGAAAGTTGACGTCACCGTGATGGACCCTTCTCCTGCGATGGGCGCTACGAGGGCCGCCGCGGGCATGCTGGCAGCGGTCTCAGAGACTCATTTTGGAGAAACCGATCACGCGCCACAGCTCCTTGCTGCAGCCAGAGCTTGGCCAGCATTTGCCGCTGCTATTGAATTGGAGTCCGGACGGTCTGTCTCCTTCGCCCAATCAGGAACCCTGCTCTTGGGAGTCAACCACAGTGATCGAACCGAAATTGATCGGCTCGCCCGCCTCCACGCATCACTGGGCTTGGAGGCCCGTGAGCTTCAGCGAGATCAACTTCATGAACTCGAGCCGTCATTGTCACCTCGCATTACGAGGGCATACCTGGTTGATTCTGATCACCAAGTGGATGGACGAGCTGTGGCAGAAGCCTTGCTCGCCATCCTCGAGCGTCGTGGTGTCGAGTTTGTCTCGAAGTCGGTTCAAGGTATCGTTCGCGATGGATCGCGCGTTCAGCTCGTCGACAGCGAAGGTGTGATCCGCTCTTGTGACCAAGTGGTCATAGCGGCCGGTGCCCATGTCAATGCAATCGCCGGGATAGATCGTGATCGTATTCCGTCCGTTCGAGCAGTAAAAGGCGAAATTATCCGGCTCCATGATCCCGAGCGGCGCCTCACTCGCGTCCTTCGCGCCGTCGTCAGTGGTCGTAGTGTCTATGTGGTGCCTCGGCCCAATGGAGAGCTCGTGATTGGAGCTACGAGTTTGGAGACTCCAGACGGAGCCACCGTTCGTTCCGGTGCAATCTTTGAGTTGCTCTCCGATGCCCGAAACGTTTATCCCGGGATAGATGAACTCGCGTTCACGGAGGCGAGCGCCGGCCTCCGCCCGGCGCGCGATGCAGGCTCGCCGTTCATTGCTTTTGACGGTGACGCAGTGGTGGTCGTTGGTGGGCACTATCGAAATGGAATCCTGTTAGCCCCTCTCACTGCCTCAGTGCTCGGTGGACTACTTGCCACCGGTTCACACCCACAGGCTGAACTCTTTGAGGTACGCCAATGAGTGGCTTGCACGTGATCGTTAATGGTGAGCGTGAATTGCTCAAAGACGGCATCACGCTCGAGGAACTCATCGACGCCCATTCACCTACCAGAAAGGGCATCGCCGTTGCCATTGACCGAAGCATTGTGCCCAAATCTCTCTGGCATGAGACGCTCGTGCGAGAAGGAACGATTATTGAAATAGTTTCGGCAGCAGCCGGCGGCTAAAAGGAGACATGGATGACCACATCAATCGAGCGCCTCATTGAGGCATTGGACGAGCGAATCCTCGATGCTATTGAAAAGCGAGCAACCGGCGAGACCATCGTGGATCTGTGTGAGGCACGAGCATGGCTTACGCATCCAGATCAAACGCACGGGTCTCAGAAGCGCCAATCGTGAGCCTTGGCTCATTGGGCGCCAAAAGACGCCTAGACTGACATCTTCACGGGCTGTGGCGCAGCTTGGTTAGCGCGCTTGACTGGGGGTCAAGAGGTCCCGGGTTCAAATCCCGGCAGCCCGACCATTTCTTACTCGAGACGTTTGAGCGTCTCGCGGTACCGCTTACCGTTTTCGACATACCAAGCGGCACCATCTTCAATGTGGGCTCGGTTGTCCATACCCTCTTTGATTTTCACGGGCACGCCAAGCGCAAGAGCGTTGTCTGGAACCACCGTGTTGTTGGTCACCACAGCGTTGGCGCCCACAATCGACCACTCCCCTACAGTCGCGTAGTGCAAGACCACCGATCCTGATCCCACCAGTGCATTATCGCTGATGATGCAACCTTCGAGGTGGGCGATGTGGCCAACAATGCAACCTGACCCCACTTTGGTCGGGCTGTGGGGAACGGTATGCACGACGGTGCCATCCTGGATCGACGTGCGCTCGCCGATAGTGATGGGCCCATGGTCACCGCGAAGCACCGCGCCGGGCCAAATGGTCGAAAACGCACCAATGGTCACGTCTCCGATCACCACGGCATCGGGATGAACAAAGGCGTCGGGGTGGATAGTAGGAATCAAGTCACCGAGAGCATAAATGGCCATGACACTGAGCCTAGGCCTTAGTGACTCAACCACATAATGAGCTGATAGAGCCGCCAAGCCAGGTACACGACTGTCGCCCCAATCATGAGGCGAAATTTCCACGGCAGTGGTTGCCGTTTGCCCGTCGTCACCCGATTGCCACACACCGGGCAGTTGCCGTCTTCTAACGCGGTGGCGTCAATGGAGCGATCGCAGGTATCACACCACAATGTTGGCGACTCAGCCGACACGCACCCTCAACTTCATCGGAGTCGAACCAAAATCGAAGCGTTCGCGAAGAGAGCGCTCGACGTATCGCAAATACGTTGCGGGAAGCGTGCCACTCGTGAACAGGGTAAACGTGGGTGGTTCCACTGCACCTTGAACGGCGTAGCGAATTCGAACGCCGGGTGCTGGGTGAAGATTTTGCAGATCACGGATTGCTCGATTGAGTGCACCTGTGGACACCCGCGATTGATACGCGTCGGTAGCGTCAAAAATCGCTGGCAGGATCTTGTGCACTCCTCGTCCAGAAATGGCGGCAACTTTTAAGACTGGTGCAGTACCCAAGAACGCCAACCGCTCTCCCACCGATGCCATGACATCTTCTCGGTCCTCGGTGGCGACAAGGTCCCACTTGTTCAACACCACAACTGCAGGGCATCCCGCGGCGGTAATGCGCTCAGCCAAGCGCTGGTCTTGGTGCGATGCCCCGATGGTGGCATCAACGACCAAAAGCGCAATGTCGGCGCGATCCAGGGCATCAAGTGCTCGAATGACGGAATATTGCTCAGCCCCACGCTCCGTCTTGGCGCGCCGACGCATTCCAGCCGTGTCGATGAAGCGAATCGGGCCCTCTTCCGTTTCAACAACGGTATCGATAGCATCTCGAGTAGTACCAGGCATGTCGTGGATTACCGAGCGGTCTTCGCCAATCATGCGGTTGAAGAGTGTTGATTTGCCGACGTTGGGACGCCCCACGATGGCTACACCCAAAATGCCATCATCGTCGTCATTGTCCTCTTCGGATTCCACGAAGGGCAGCTGGGCCACAACGGCGTCAAGAAGATCACCGGCTCCTCGGCCATGTTGCGCACTCACTGCAATTGGGTCGCCAAGGCCAAATTGCATGGCGTCCCAAATTGCGACTTCGCGCGACGCATCGTCAACTTTGTTCGCCACCACGATCGTGGGCTTTCCCGAACGCTTCACGATTCGTGCGAACTCGATGTCTTCTTGGGTGATGCCAACAGAGACATCAAAGATCAAGAGCACCAGATCAGCGGTTTCGAGTGCCTTTTCGCTCTGGTTTGAAACCTTGTCGTCCAGTTCCGATCCACTGGCGAGCCATCCGCCGGTGTCCACCAGGGTGAATCGAGATCCCGCCCAGTCAGCTTCAACCGACTTTCGGTCACGAGTTACGCCGGGGTACTCCTCCACGACGGCAATTCGTTTTCCGGCGATACGGTTCAGCAAGGAGGACTTGCCAACGTTGGGGCGACCAACGATTACAACTTCAGGTAGGCGACTCAACTGTTGACTCCCGTCAATTCATGCACCAGCGATCGAAGAGATGACCCCTCCGTCGCTATGACCTGGATGGTTCCAGGAAGATCTTCAACTGTAAGGCCATCAAGGAAGCGGTTCTCACTCAGGGCAACATCGGGAAGCAGATAGGTTCCCGATGGGTCCCGTTCATTAATGGTTCGAGCGATATCTTCGCCGACCATCAAGCCAGCAACGGCCACGTTTCCTCCAAAAAAACGGTTGTGAACCACCGCTACGGACAAATCTGTGCAGCCAACCTCGTCAAGCAAGCCCTGAATGAGCGGTGCTGCATAGGATCCCGTGAGGATGGTGGCGGGACCCCGTGCCCCATTGCTCAGCCCCGTCGTCCGCTCGGCTCGATATCCCCAGGGCGGAGCTCCGTCGACGCTGCGGAAGAAGCCGCCACCTTCGTGGTCAAATCCCAAGGGCTGACCTGCGTGGAATTCGGCCTCAAAACTCCTCCACATTCCAATGCCATTCTCCACTTGGGTGAGATTCTCATAGAACGACAACGGCGGTAACGGTTCTTGCGCGACCAAGTAGAACTCATCAGATGCCCAAATTCGTCGTTCGCCAAACAGGCGCACGCTGGCATCGCCAACGCGAGTCACGAGATCGATGACCGCAGAAGCCTCTTCGGTGGTGTGCGGCCTCATATTGGCCTCCGAGGAGTGGTCTGAGGTTCCTAGTGGCACCACACCGACGCTCTTTAAGCGACTGAAACGATCCAAGCAATCGAGCAGGGTCTGCTCGAGAATTTCACCATCATTCACCCCGGGACACACCACAACTTGTCCGTGAATATCGATTCCCGCCTCGAGCAAGATATCGAGCCACTCCAAGCTGGTGCCACCTCGGGGGTTGCGAAGTAAAGAAGCTCGGACCTTCGAATCGGTCGCGTGAATAGAGACATAGAGCGGACTTAGGCGCTCTTCAATCACTCGCTCAGCATCGAGTTCAGTGAATCTGGTCAGCGTTGTGAAGTTACCGTAGAGGAAACTCAATCGGTAATCATCATCCTTGAGGTACAAACTCTTACGAAGACCCTTGGGCAATTGGTAGATAAAGCAGAATTCGCAGTGGTTGTCACACGTACGAATTCGATCAAAGACGGCTGAGTCGACCTTGATGCCGAGTGGCTCACCCAATCCCTTGGAGATTTTGAGCTTGCGCGCGAGCGAGGCAGACGTCGATCGAATCACGACCTCGAGGTAATCGGCATCAATCAATTGCTGGTACTCAATGACGTCAAGCGGGACAATGCCATTGATCGAGACGAGCGCGTCGCCAACATGAATGCCGGCTACATCTGCTGGCGAATCAGCCTGCACGTGAGAAACGATCGGCTCAGCCACGCCATTAATCCTACCGGTTGCCTCAATCATTGCCCCGTGACACCGCTAAGTTGAATGGGTGGCCGTAGAAGAAGTGCTCCTTGCTGAACCTCGAGGTTTTTGTGCTGGGGTGGAAAAGGCCATCAAGGCACTGGCCTGGATGGTCGAGATCTTTGAGCCGCCCGTCTATTGCTACCACGAGATCGTGCACAATCGCTACGTCGTTGAGCGTTTTCGTGAACAAGGCGTGATCTTTGTTGACGATGTTGCCGAGGTGCCAGCTGGCTCTCCCCTCATGCTCAGCGCTCACGGTTCTGCGCCCGAGGTAGTCGAAGCAGCACGAGAGCATGGGCGAATAGTCGTGGATGCGGTGTGTCCTTTGGTGACCAAAGTCCACCACGAGCTCAAGGTGCGGGCGAAAAAGGGATACCAAGTGCTCTATATCGGGCACGCAGGCCACGAAGAGGCCGTAGGCACGATGGCGGTGGCACCCGATGTGGTTCACCTGGTTCAATCAGAAGCGGACATCCATGCGGCCAAGGCGGCCATCGAGCCTGGGACCCCTGTGGCATTGTTAACCCAGACCACGTTGTCGCACAATGAGTGGAGCCACCTCATGGACTATGCGAAGCACATCTTTCCTGATCTTTGGGTGCCGAATCGAAGCGATCTGTGCTTTGCAACCACGAACCGTCAAGCAGCCTTGCGTGCCATTGCGAGCCACGCAGACGCCGTTATCGTTATCGGCTCCGCAAATTCTTCAAATACGGTGGCCCTTGCGGACGTGGCCCAAACATCTGGTTGTCCTCGAGTCATGCGCATTAACGATGCCAGCGAGATCCCTGACGACCTGAGTGGTGTTATCGGTGTCACAGCTGGCGCCTCTGCTCCTGAGGAACTCGTGGAGGCCGTTATTACAAGACTGAATCCTCGAAACGGCGTTCGGGTGGCCAGAGAAACCGAGGAAAGTGAATATTTCCCTCCGCCACCAGAACTTCGCGACTTGGTGAAAAAAGTGCGCCCCGAAGAACCCGGCCTCTTGGCCGGTGACGCCGACATTTCAGCCGCGAGTGTCTTGGCGGCACTTGGTAACCGTACAATTCACGGCTGAATACCCGCTTCGGGCTAACCTTGGCACCCAAGAGCGGCAAGGATTTGCGCGCAGGTAATCCTCTTCGAGAGATCGGACGTATCAGTGAGTTTGGAACAACAACGCCTTGCCGACTTGCGTCAACTCGTTATTGACGAAGCGCGCCAAGAATTTGACGCTCGCTACCCGGGCCTGCGCTTCCCCAAGGCTGTAGCACTGATTTGCGCCTATGAAGAAGAAGGAAACATCGGCGACGTGCTGGACAAGATGCCAACTCAAGCCTGTGGGCTTGATCTGGCCACCGTCGTCATCGTCGACGGAGGCAATGACCGCACGAAAGAGATTTCCCTTGAAAAAGGAGCCATTACCTTCGCCTTTCCCGTAAATCTTGGCCATGGCGTTGCGCTGCAGGTTGGCTACCGCCTCTGTGTTGAATTTGGCGCTGAATATTGTGTGACGCTTGATGCCGACGGGCAAAATGATCCAGCGGAAATTCCGGCACTGCTTGGCCCCATCGTGAGCGATGAAGCTGACTTTGTCGTGGCTTCTCGCCGTTTGGGTCAAGACACCACGACAGATAAGACCCGCAAGGCTGGCGTCGTCTTTTTCTCGACCATCATGAATGCAATGACGGGAGCGAAGCTCACGGACACGTCGAACGGTTACCGAGGTCTGCGGGTTTCGATGTTGGCCGACGTGGTGGGCCGACTCCAACAAGAGCAGTATCAAACTGCGGAACTTTTGATTACGTGCTTGAAGCGCGGCTGGCGGGTAACTGAGTGCCCCACCCTGTGGTTGCCTCGTCAGTCAGGAACGACGAAGAAGGGCAAGAACTGGCTCTTTGGTCTCCGCTACGCCCGGGTAGTGTTCGCTACTTGGTGGCGCGAGCGCTAGCGCTGGCCTGTTCGAGGCTCACCTGAAGGCTCTGCCTGAGCGATTCGGTCATAACACGAAGCGCCGATCGAGATACTCGCCCCTTGGCGGTCCGCTCCGGCGGTGACAGTGCCTCCCCGGCATAGAGCACGACGCGATGAGGTCGGGGAAGTTTTTGTCCCTTGGGCCACGCCGTCTCCGATCCATCGATTCCAACGGGAACAACAACGGCATCGGTACGAGCAGCCAAGAAGGTTGCCCCCTCCATGATGGACGTCACCTCAGGTCCAAACTGTCGGGTCCCTTCGGGGAACATCACGAGAACTCCGCCAGCTTGCAATACCGATTCAGCGTGATCAAGGGCTGATCGGTCGGCTGATTCACGATGAACGGGAAAGGCGCCAAGGACGATCAACAATTTGCCCAACAGTTTGTACTTCCAGATCTGGTCCTTGGCCATAAAGAACACTTTGCGCTTCGTCAAGAAAATGGAGAATCCAAAATCCACGGCCGATCGATGAACGGGTGCAATGATCGCCGGGCCCGTGAGGGGAACTCGACCGGGGCCCGTCACCTTGGGGCGAAAGAGCACCCACATAAAGCTGTACACCAGAGCGCGACAAAAGCGATAGAAGCCAGAAGAATGCAAATCGGGTTCAAAGTGAATACCTCTCCCCGGTGCAGCAATTTTCTCGCTTTTTGCTGATGCGGCCAACGCACGAAGTGCCTCATCGACGGTTTCTTGCACGGTCCGCTGTGTCGTGTCGATCACCATGGCGTCATCGGCTTGTTTGAGCGGCGACACTTGTCTATTGGAGTCGAGATGGTCGCGGCGTTCGACACTGGCTTCGCCCTCTTCTGGTCGACGCGCTCCCCTGGCTTCTAGGTCAGCCGTGAGGTAGAGCTTGAGATCCGCGTCGGGGAATACAACCGTGCCAATATCGCGTCCTTCAACTATTCCCCCGCCATGGCTTTCCACCCAGGCTCGTTGCCAATTGACCAAGATGGATCGCACGCGAGCATTAGCCGCCACCACTGATACCGCGTGGTTCACGGCCTCGCTTCGTAGCTGATCACTCACATCATGGCCGTCAACTGAAACCTGGTTATCGACCTCGAGATGGACGCGTGCAGCCAAGGCAGCCACCGCATCTTCATCGTGGGGATCAATGTCAGCATTAAGAACGGCGGCCGTGATTGCCCGATACGTGGCACCAGTATCCAAGGTCTTCAGGCCAAGGTGGCGAGCGAGGACTTGTCCCGTTGTGGATTTGCCCGAACCGGCGAGGCCATCAATTGCAATAACCAGGTGTTTCATGCCAAGCCTCCGAGCTGATCAAAGAAGCCGGGGAAGCTCGTCTCCACACAGCTGATGTCGCTGATGGTGGCTCCTGCTCCCACCACTCCAGCAATAGCCGCGCTCATTGCCATGCGATGGTCGCCATGGGGGTCAAGAGAAATTTGGCGAAAACGACGAGCGGTGCCGAGGCCCTCGATAACCAAATCATCGCCTTGCTCGGATACGGTGGCGCCGAGGCTCCTTGCCAGTGCGGCACTTTGTGCGTAGCGATCAGACTCCTTGACACGCAATTCGCCAACATCACGGAAGATGGTGGTTCCCTGAGCCGCAGCTGCGGCCACGCTCAAAATAGGAACTTCATCGAGCGATGGAATCTCGGTAGCAAGGATCTCGGTGCCGAGTAACTCGCTGCTGCTGGCTGTCACCTTCATCGTTTGACCTGAGATCTCACGTTGGATGCTGGCACCCATACGCATCAGCACGTCTAGAAAGCCTGATCTCCCCGGTCCTGCATAGAGATTGCTTATGGTCACCGATGCGTCTGCGCCAAGAAGACCTGCGACCACGAAAAACGCCGCTTGAGAGGGATCGCCGGGTATGTGCCACGTGCGAGCGTGCGGCAATCCTGGTTGGAGTGTCGTTGTGATGGCCTCATCCTTAGACACCGAAACTGCGATACCTGCCTCCGTGAACATCTCTTCAGTGTGAACACGGGTTGCACTGTGCTCTCTCACAATGGTCTCACTAGAGGCAAAGAGCCCTGCAAACAAGATCGCGGACTTCACCTGGGCGCTTGCAACAGGCAAGGTGTAGTCGATGCCGACTAGCGGGTCTGTCCTCGAAACAGAAACGGGAGGCTGGCACCGTGGGCCTTGCCCCTCCACCAAGGCACCCATCAATTCGAGCGGAACCTTCACGCGATCCATGGGTCGTCCGCTGAGTGACGCATCACCCACCAGCGTGGCGTGGATGCCGCGTCCGGCCAGCAGTCCAAGCATCAAGCGGATGGTCGTGCCCGAATTCCCGCAGTCAAGATTGCTTATCGGTTCGACCATGCGGTCAGCCCCACCATGAACGATAACCGTCGCATCATCTTCAATTTCGATGCCGAGGCTTCGAAGTGCGGCAGCTGTGCCGAGGACATCGTGACCTCGTGAGAGTCCCTCAAGCGTGCTGTCGCCATCGGCCAGCGCAGAAATCATGAGCGCTCGATGGGAAATGGATTTATCGCCTGGCGTCTTAGCGACACCGTGCAGCGACGCTACCGGGAGAACTTCGAACGCCATCACAACACCTGGGTCGTTGAAGCAAAGCCAATGGTGGCCAAACGTTCTTGGAATCGAGGGACATCTTCTCGACCAACCACCACGATAAGCACGCCCGATCCCCCCTCAATGGAGTGTGCAATTTCAAGGTCAACCATCGAGACGCCGAGTTCTGAAGCAGCCATGGCTACTTCGGCAATCACGCCAGGCCGGTCAGGGACGGGAATCCGAACTTGTGAGAGAAGGTCCGGATCACTGTTACGTCCAGGAAGTGCACGACGAGCTACGGAAGCCGAGGAAAGAAGCTCAGTCAACGCTGTACGATCTCGCCTCGCTATGGCATCTGAAAGCACGGCAATCCGCTGTGTTAAATCTGCCAGCCCATTGAGGATGGCCGTCGCATTGGCAAAACAAACGTCTGGCCAAATGCCCGGATGCCCAGCGGCAATCCGCGTCATGTCACGAAAACCACCTGCCGCTAATTGCAAAAGGGCAGCATCAGATTCAGCTGCGGTCGCGGCTTCGTTCATCAAAGAAGCAGCAACGAGATGCGGAACATGACTGATGAGGGCTACGAGCCGGTCATGATCCTGCGCCGAGAGGGCAATGACCGTGGCACCAAGTGAGCGAACAATGCTCATCAGGTCAGCGAATTGATCGGGGCTGGTGTCCGATCGAGGAGTCAACACCCAGGTGGCACCCAGAAACAGGTCTGCTCGGGCTCCTGCCACGCCTATTTGCTCTGATCCCGCCATGGGGTGGCCGCCGATGTAGCGAGCGTCCGGCACCTGCTGTCCGATGTCTTGCTTGACTCCAGCCACATCAGTGAAGATCACGTGGTCATTGCCAGCTCGCCTTTTCAGTGCTTCCGTAATAACCGAGGCGGTGGCAGAGGCGGGAACTGCCACCACGACGAGACTGGCCTCTAGGTCATCGCCGGCCTTGTCTATACATCCTCGAGATACGGCAAGTTCTAACTCGTGAGCATTGAGATCTGAACCGGTGACATGCCAGCCGGCTGCGCGTAATGCCAAGCCGATAGAACCACCGATCAAACCGGTTCCAATAATCTGAACGCGCTTGATCATCGAGGCAGATCGTCCCGCAAACCTTGAGCACCGTGCAGGTACACGTGATGGATCTCCTCACGATTGCGCTCGGTTTCAACATGGAGCATGACGCGAAGACACCGCGGGGTGGAACCAGGAACAGGGATCTCTTGAGCGCAGATTAACGGCACTGAACCGAAGCCAACGCCTCGTGCTGCTGCGGCGGGAAAGATGGCGATGACGTCGTGGGTGGCTGTGAAGAGCACACTGATGACATCATCGACCGTTAGTTCATTGGCGACAAGGATCTCAAGCAATAGCTCTTGAGTTCGCTCGGTGATCTCTTCGGGCGCATCGACCTCGACGGTTGTTGCCCCTCGCACTGCTCTGACGGCCATGCAGAGATGCTACTCGTTGACTTCCTCGGCATCGTTGGGACCTATCGGCAGCGTGTCGGAATGTGGCGAGCCTTGGGTGCCAGCCGCGATTGCGCTCGCGAGCTTTTGGAGTTCCTTCACGGACAAGGTCCGATATTCGCCGGGCTTGAGACTTGCGTCACCAATGCCGCCGATCCTCGTCCTCACGAGACGAAGTACTGGATGGCCAACTTGATCGCACATTCGGCGGACTTGGCGATTCCTGCCCTCATGGATGGTGATCCGAAGGACTCCCTCAGCAACCCGGGAAACCTTTGCGGGTGCTGTGCGTCCATCCTCGAGATCAACGCCCTCTCGCAGTCGGCGAACGGTTGCTGGACTGGGGTCTCCCGTCACTTGAACGAGGTACTCCTTGTCGACTCCTTTGGACGGATGCATCAGATCGTGCGCGAGGGCTCCGTCATTGGTCACAATGAGCAAACCCTCGGTGTGGAGATCCAAACGGCCCACAGGAAAGATACGGGGAGTCTCAGGAAAGAATGACACCACGGTGGTGCGTCCCTGTGGGTCAGATGCTGTCGTCACGACGCCACCTGGCTTGTTGAACAAGTAGTGCACTAAGCCTGGTGCTACCGGGGCGAGTGCGCCATCGACTTCGATGCGGGCTCGCTGGGCGTCAATTTTGTCGCCAAGAGTGGCTACTACCCCATCAATTGTGACGCGACCGTCCTCAATAAGATCCTCACAAACTCGCCGGCTGCCATAACCCGCTCGTGCAAGGACCTTTTGCAGGCGTTCGGGAGCCTGCTCGTCGGTCATGGCGTGGTGAACTCACTTGCTAGAGACTGTGCGTCTTCGTCGCTAGGCAACAGGTCTTCAGGCCGAGGAAGTTGATCAAGGGATGAGAGGCCCAAGCGATCAAGAAACAACTCAGTTGTTCCAAAGAGGGCGGGTTGTCCTGGCCCCTCGGCGCGACCGACTTCTTGGATATAGCCACGTTGCTCTAGAAGTCTGACGACGCCGTCGACATTGACGCCTCGCAAGGTGGCCACCTGAGCTCGGCTTACAGGCTGACGATAGGCGACGATAGCCAAGGTTTCTAAGGCTGCGGTGGAAAGACGCGTGGAGACATCACGGGCTGCAAATCGTTGAACCGCATCGATGGCTTCGGGACTTGATTGCATGCGCCAACCCGAGGCGAGTTCCACCACGCGAAAGCCGCGATCTTGTTCTGCGAGTGCGACGGCAATTGCCTCAAGTTGAGCGAGAACGTCCTCGGTGGTCTCTCCGAGTACATCTGCCAAGGTCGCCGCGTCAACTGGCTCCAGGGCAACCGTCAAAATGGCCTCGAGGTCCCGGCGAAGTGCCGTGCTATCCGTCATAGTCATCTACCTCCAACATGCCCGCTTCGATCAATCCCTCATCAGGAGAATCGCCGAGCCACATAATGTCCAAATCTCCAAAGGTCTGACCTTGGCCGATGGAGACTCGGCCCAGTTTGCACAACTCAAGAACCGCCAAGAAGTGGACGATCACTTCTATCCGCTCAGTCAGGTCTTTGACCAAGGTGCGGAACGACACGGCACCTGATTTCGGGAGACTCCGCGCCAAATCAGCGACGGTGTCAGCCACAGTGACTGAGTCAATGGTGACGTGGAAGAGATCAACTTGCTTTTCTGGCCGCTCTTCAGTCGCGCGCAAGAAGGCAGTAAGTAATTTGTCTGGCGTGACTGCAGCGAGCAAGTCGGGCGGGGCCATCTCGAAGCCCTCATCGAATCCAACCGCTCGCGCCACACTAAGCGAGGCATGATCAAGGAGGCCAACAAACAAGTCGGCGGCGGCCGAGTATGCACGAAGCTCCAACAAGCGAGCGAGCAGCAAGTCGCGCTGCTCCCAGCCCACGTATTCCTCGTCACCTTCGACGTCGTCAGGTCCCGGAAGGAGTCGCTTTGACTTGATTTCCAACAATATTGAGGCTGTTAGGAGAAAATCACTGAGTTGATCCATGGCAATCTCACCATGGGGCGCCACGACATGGGCCACGAACGCATCCACCACTGGGGCCAAGGGGATCTCGAGGATATCGAGCTCATGGGTTGAGACCAGGTGCAACAGCAGGTCGATAGGACCATTGAATACCGGAGTCTCGACAACGTATGACACGCCAAGAGACTACTCAAACACGTATGATGCCGGAGCGAATCTCGTAACGGTGGCATTGCGTATCATGTCTTGATGGCTCGCGTCCTCTCAGGAATTCAACCATCAGGTGCAATGCACATCGGCAACTACTTCGGCGCGATCAAGAACTTTGTGATCGAACAGGGTCAAGCTGACGCTTTTTACTGCGTGGTTGACCTTCACGCCCTCACCCAAAATGTGGAACCCGAGATCCTCGCATCCAACACCTTGGATCTCATGGCGATTTACTTGGCCTCTGGCTTGAATCCTGACGTGTGCACTTTGTTCCTCCAAAGTCACGTTGTGGAGCACACGCAACTGGCTTGGTTGCTGGAATGCACTGCATCGATGGGCGAACTGCGTCGCATGACACAGTTCAAGGACAAGGGTGGAGATCAAGAAGGCACTCGGGTCGGTCTTTTTACCTACCCAGTTCTCATGGCGGCGGACATTTTGCTCTACGACGTTGACCGAGTGCCTGTTGGCGATGATCAGCGCCAGCATTTGGAGTTAACCCGCGATCTTGCCCAACGCTTCAATCACCGTTTTGGCGAGATGTTTGTTATCCCCGAAGCGACGATTCCGGCGGTAGGGGCACGAGTCATGGATCTCCAGGAGCCCACCCGGAAGATGTCCAAATCGGTATCGTCACCCTTGGGAACGATCAACATGCTCGATGAACCAAGCGAGATTGAGCGCAAAATCAAGAAAGCAGTGACCGATACCGATGGCGAGGTGCGCTACGACACCGCCGTCAAGCCAGGATTGGCAACTTTGCTCAGCATCTTTGCGGCCTGCGAGGGTGTTGCTCCCACCATCATCGCCGAGCGCTACGAGCGCTACGGCGATTTAAAACGTGATGCCGCAGCTGCACTGATTGAAGAATTGCGACCAATTCAACAGCGCTATCGCGAGTATCGCGATGATCCCGTAGCACTCAAGGCGATGATGGAGTTAGGTGCAGCCAAGGCACGTGCTGTTGCATCACAGACCTACCGACGAGCCGCCGATGCAGTGGGTCTAGTCGCGCCTTAGCTACTTCGCTGTGCCCGTGGATGCGCCTGCGCATATGCGCGCTGTATTTGCTCAATGGAGACCTTGGTGTAGATCTGCGTTGTGGTGACTGAAGCGTGGCCGAGCAATTCTTGGACCACTCGAATATCAGCTCCATGGGCGAGCATGTGCGTCGCACAACTGTGGCGCAAGGTATGGGGACTCAAACCCGCTTCAATGCCCGCAAGGCGGCCCCGTTCCACCAAGAGATGGTGAAGGGCTTGACGGGTTAATCGAGCACCTCGGGTATTGATGAAGACCGCATGGGGATCACCAGCCCGCTTTGATTCGGTGATGAGCTGAGCGCGTCCTTGAGGTTCTAGCCAGGCAGCCAATGCCTGCTGGGCTGATCGACCAAGAGGTACGAGCCGCTCTTTGTCACCCTTGCCAATAAGGCGCAACAAGCCATCGTCGTAGTTCAAATCACTGAGGTCGAGTCGGCAAACCTCTGACACCCTCGCACCAGTTGCGTAGAGCAATTCCACAATTGCTCGGTCGCGTCGCGACAGCGGATCGGTACCCGAAATGCCATCAATGAGCCCATTGATCATGGACTCGCTCAGCGCCTTGGGGAGACGCAACGGAACCTTGGCTGGGGCAATCGTCAGACTGGGGTCCCGATCAAGGACTCGTTCGTCAACGAGATAGTGAAACCAACCTGCAAGAGATGATCGGTGGCGAGCCACCGATGAAGGGGCAAGCCCAGATTCACGCAATTGGGCAAGGTATCGCTCAAGATCAACTGCCTGAACGGACTCGAGATCTATGGACGATTGATTGACGAAGTCGACGAAACGGAGAAGGTCTCGTTCGTAGGACTCGAGCGTCCGCTCAGATCTCCCCTTTTCGATGCGCAGCCATGTGAGGTAATCGCTCAACCACTGCACCGCAGCCAACTGATTCTTCATCTCATGGGCATCAGGCACGCCGCCAGAGTTCTCACGCGAGCGTATCGATGCCAATCAAATGAGGGTCACGACCTTCGAGTCGCACCATGGCGGCCTCAATCAATCCGTTAAAGAGTGGATGGGGGCGGTCGGGCCGAGATTTGAATTCAGGATGCGCTTGCGTTCCCACAAAGAATGGGTGGCCAGGGAGCTCAACGAATTCGACCAAACGGCCATCGGGCGAGGTTCCTGAGCAAACGAGACCCGACTCTTCCAACTTGGCGCGGAAGCGACTATTGAACTCGTAGCGATGCCGGTGACGCTCTGAGACCACCTCGGCCCCATAGAGCGTGGACACCACAGAGCCAGATTGAAGCATGGCCGGATAAGCGCCGAGACGCATCGTTCCTCCGAGGTCCTCAACATCGGTCTGTTCTGCCATAAGCGCGATCACGGGGTGAGCCGTGGTGGGGGCAAATTCGGTGGAGTTGGCGGCGTCAAGGCCAGCCAATCGCCGAGCCACTTCGATAACCATGACCTGCATGCCAAGACAAATGCCCAAGAGTGGGATCTGAGCCTCGCGGGCAATGGTTGCCGCCGCAATCATGCCCTCAATGCCACGCTCTCCAAAGCCACCGGGGATGACGATGCCATCGAGCTGGTGAATGCGCTCTGGTTCAATTTCGCCAGGAACGAGCTCTGCGTCAATCCAGTCGAGCTCTACCTTGGCGCCATGAGCAAATCCAGCGTGCCTCAAGGCCTCGACAATTGATAGGTAGGCGTCAGGCATGTTCACGTACTTGCCGATAATGCCAATACGGGTGACCCGGTTTGCGTTCTCGACTCGTTCCACGAGCTCTTCCCAGCCACTCAAGTCAATGGGGTGATGCTCAAGATCAAGACCCAGGGTGTTGCACACAAAGGTGTCAAGCCCCTCTTCGAACATGGTGAGAGGGATTTCGTAGAGATTGCGAGCATCAATGGCTGAGATCACTGCATCAGGGGCAACGTCGCATAACAGGGAAATCTTGCGCTTGAGTGTGTCAGAGATGGGCTGATCGCTGCGACATACGATCACATCAGGTTGAATACCACGACTGCGAAGCTCCGTGACCGAGTGCTGCGTTGGCTTGGTCTTTTGTTCACCTGATGGGGCGAGATAGGGCACCAAAGTTAAGTGGATGTAGCAAACGTTTTCTCTGCCGACATCGCGTCGGAACTGCCGAATTGCCTCAATGAACGGCACAATCTCGATGTCACCAACGGTTCCACCGATTTCCACAATGACGATATCGACGTCATCTTTGGCCAGTCGCTTGATGCGTTCCTTGATTTCATCGGTGACATGGGGGATTACTTGGACGGTCTTGCCGAGATAGTCGCCACGACGTTCCTTGGCGATCACTGATGAATAAATGGAACCGGTTGTGGTGTTGGAACCACGGTTCAAACTCTCGTCGATAAATCGCTCGTAGTGCCCAAGGTCGAGGTCGGTTTCTCCCCCGTCATCGGTTACAAAGACTTCGCCGTGTTCACCCGGATTCATAGTGCCAGGGTCCACATTGATGTAGGGGTCCAACTTGCACATCGTGACTTTGAAGCCACGACACTTGAGGAGTCTCCCCAGCGATGATGCTGTCAGTCCCTTGCCGAGCGAACTCGACACCCCTCCGGTAACAAAGATGAACTTGCTCATCGCCCCGCGTTTCGTGTCATCGTGAACCTCACCGGGCTCTCAGATTAGACGAAACGGAGTTGGTCGGTGGCGATCGTCTCAATACCGAGCAATTCTCTGGCATGGCGCAGTGCCGTTTCGCTTGACGTATCACCGGCGAGCATGCGCGCTATCTCGCCGACACGCTCTTCACCCTCGAGCAACACAGCCTTGGCGACGGTTTTGCCCAACACGTCCTCTTTGACAATGGAAACCTGCCGTGTTGCTTGAGCCGCCACCTGCGCCAAATGGGTAACAACGAGCACTTGACGAGATTGGGCCAAGGTCGCGAGCGCACGGCCCAGCGCCAATGCTGCTGCTCCCCCGACACCCGCATCAACTTCGTCGAACACCATGGTCGGGGGCCCGTTGGTGATTGCCAAATTGATCGCCAACATCAAGCGAGCCAATTCGCCCCCAGAAGCGACTCGAGCAAGCGGCCGCGGTTCATGGCCCAAATTCGCGCTGAAGAGCAAGGTCGTGTCATCGCCTGCGGGTCCTGCACACTCAATCACCACCGCCGCTCCGGCTAACGCGAGATCGTGAAGATGAACTTTGATTGATTGAGAGAGTGCAGGAGCCGCATCTTGTCGAGCCTTGGCCACGACCGATTCTTCCTGTAGGAGTGCCTGACGAGCTTGAGCAAGATCTTCATCGAGTCGCATGGCATCGACACGCAAGTTTTTGATCTCTTCGAATCGCTGTCTCTTCTCCTCCCCTCGCGTCAGCACGTCTTCGAGGGTGGGACCGAATCGTCGCACCAGTCCGTGGAGCAGCGAGACTCGCTGTTCCAAATCGCTTCGCCGTTGAGGATCGGCATCGATGAGCTCGAGCGCATGGCGCAGGGCAGACCCCATCTCTTCGATAGCCAACTCGGTATCGGTGACACGCTGTGCAGCGTCACGAAGATGAGAGAACTGTTCGAGCTGATTCCGAGCCGCCCGCAGACGCTGTGAGGCACTCCCGGTATCGGTCTGATCGAAGAATTCGAGGACTTCGAGCAGGGCTTCTTGAATATCGACTGCTGCGTCGAGAGCACTCAATTCTTCTATGACGAGATCAAGTTCTTGGGGGCCAGCGATGTGGGCATCGTCTAACTCACGAATTTCATGCTCGAGAAGGGCAGCTTCTCGTTCGAGTGCCCCAAGGTCCCCACCTTGTCGGTCTCGGCGATCTTCAAGCGTCCTCAGGTTCGCTCTCAGTGAGGAAAGGCTGGTGGTGTCAATAACACCAAAGATGTCGAGTGCTTCGCGAACAGCGCCGGAGCCAAGGAGCGATTGATGTTCGTGCTGGCCGTGGATATCGCAGAGCAACGCTCCTAAATCGCTGAGGGCTGCAGCCGTTGCACTTCTTCCATCGATAAACGTTCGGGCTCGACCATCAGCAGGGAGTTCTCTTCGCAAAATGGTCTCGGTGCCCGAACTATCGACAAAGCAGGCTTCCACCATGGCGTCCACACCATCAACCACGAGATCACGCCGGGGCTTACCACCAAGTACAAAATCCAGAGCATCAACAATCAAGGTTTTTCCAGCACCTGTCTCACCCGTGATAGCAGTTAAACCAGGACCAAGTTCGATGGCCGTATCGGCAATCACTCCGAGACCACGAACGTGAAGTTCCACCAACATCAGTTACTCGTGACTTTGGCGCAGGCCTGCTCGAAGTCGTGACACAGCTGGAGTCTGAGCAACCGATGCGACGCGAAGTCGCCGCTCATGGCGACGAATCACCACCGATTCGCCGTGATCCACGTTTGCAATGCCCACACCATCAACCACGCAAATTGCCGGTCGCTCGCCTGAAATGGTGAGCTCTATGGACTGAGATCCATCGACCACCAGGCTGCGGTCGACAGTGAGATGGGGAGCCACTGGCGTCACGATGAGCACGTCGAGCTGCGGCATGACAATGGGGCCACCTGCCGAAAGGTTGTACGCCGTAGAACCCATGGGCGATGCAACCACGACGCCATCGGCGGCGTACTCCAAGAACGAGTTCCCATCAACCGAAGCCTTCACCCTTACCGTATGGCCAGGCAGTGTGCGTTCAATGGTGGCTTCGTTGATGACGACGACATCTCGCGCTTGTCCTTCATGGTTGAAGTGAAGAGAAATCACGCTGCGCTCTTCGAGGTGCCCCCGACCGTCAAGGATGTCAGAAATGGGACCTGCAAGATCGCTAGGAGGATGCTCGAGTAGATAGCCAACGCGGCCAAAGTTCAAACCCAAAATAGGGATGTCGAGTTGATGCGCGAGTCTGGCGCAACGCAAAAAAGTGCCATCCCCGCCAAGGGAGACAATGAGATCCGAGTGCATGCCATCAAGCTGTTCGGCTGCAAGTGCTGGGTCCCCTACCAAATCAACCGTGCTGCAGGCCACCGCCCGATCTCGAAGGATGCCACTGGTGCGCTCAGCAAGTTCCATAGCGGCAGGTCTACCCTCAGCCACCACAAAGAGCACCTCAGGCATTGCCATCATCCACTGCATCGAGGGCTCGCTCCACCTTGGCGTCAAGGTCGACCACATGGCTGGCACGTGGTTTTACCCACAGGAGGAATTCTGCGTTGCCCGCAGTGCCACGAATTGGAGAAGCCATGACTCCCATGATGCCAGCGTTCTGGGAGGAAACAGCGGAAACTACCCGTTCAATTCCAGCGCGCCGATCATTGCGGTGCCGGATCACCCCTTTTCCTTTGGAAGCAACTGCTTTCCCGACTTCGAATTGGGGCTTGGCCAGCAAAATGAGATCACCAGCATCGCCGGCAAGTGCCACCAAGGCTGGCATCAGGGGCTCAAGTGACGTGAACGACAAATCCCCCACGACCAAATCAATGGGTTTCGAGGGCTGAAGCCACTGTGCGGCGAGTTCGGGGGTCACATCTTTCACATTGGTCTCTTCTCGTACCACCACTCGCTCGTTGCTCCGTATGCGTTCATGCAGCTGATGCGTGCCCACGTCGACACACAACACCCCTGCAGCGCCGCGTTCGAGCAAAACCTCGCTGAAGCCACCGGTGGAACTTCCCGCATCGACACCAAATCTTCGAGCTACGTCAATCTCAAAGGTATCGAGTGCTCCAAGGAGCTTGTATGCCCCCCTCGAGACGTAGTGGTGTTGATCGTCGGTAATCACGATTTGGTCGCCCACATCGACTTGGCGAGTGACTTTGCTGGCAATGGCCCCGTTGACCAACACCAAGCCGCGTTCGATGACGTCAACGGCCTGCGTGCGCGACTCACAGTGACCGAGATCAACGAGGCGCTTGTCAAGTCGAACTCGAGCCATGGCGTTACGCGAGGAAGGTCGTGACCACTTCGAGAAGCGACGTGCCCGAAATAGCAGCTGAAGGGTCATGCTCGGGCGTTGCTTCTGAAGAAACCAAGGCGAAGGGACGATTGAGCGCTCGGGCCAGGGCGCCATCGGTGGACGGGCGATCGCCGATAACGAGTGCGACCTCAGAGCATCGTTGCTCAATGAGGGCCACCATCGCTAAACCCGGTTTGCCTGCAATCTCGGGCGAGGCTTCGGCGGCCGTGGCAATCGCTGCGACGAGCGAACCGGTTCCTGGCAACAAGCCCGTTGGCGTGGGGTGGGTGGGATCATCATTCGTGGCAATGAAGCGAGCGCCTTTTCGAATAGCGGTTGCGGCTTCGGCTATCTCGGTAAAGCCAAAATCGTGACACCATCCGACGATCACGGCCTCTGGGTTTGGGCCTTGGACGAGTCCAAAGTGAGCGCAGGCTTCAGCGAGGCCCTCCTCGCCGAGTGTGTACACCGGGGTCTTTGGCGCAAGCAAGGACGCCGCAGCGTGCGCCGCCGTGATCACATCATCGTCTTCGCAGGAAATACCGGCTGTTTCGAGTCGACTCCTGAGCGTGGCATTGGTCGGGGCTGAATTATTGGTGGCAAATTGCAGGTGAAATCCAGCACCGCGAAGTGCTGCACACGCCTCAGCAACACCAGCGAGCGGTTGTCCTGCGAGCCAGACAACACCATCAAGGTCGATAACGATCGACGGAGAATTTGTCACGCTTCTCGCGGCATGATGACCACGGGACATGCACTGTGATGCACGCAGTGCATGGCCACAGATCCCAAGAGGGCTGAGCGAACACGGTGGCCCTCTGCACCAAGGACGAGAAGCGATGCTTCTCGAGATGCGTTCACCAAGGTCTCGCCGGGAAAGCCGATGACGGTCTCCGTAGTGAATTCGCCGCCAAGGTTGGCTTGAGAGGCAGCTTCAGCGATGATGGCTGCGCCTGAGGCCTTGAGGTCATCGTCGCTAATGGACTCCATTGCACTTGGTGACATCGCCGCCCCCACGCCAGCCCATGTAGCTGGATTCTCAATCACACAAAGCAACAACAGGGCAGCACCGCTGCGTTGTGCCTCGCTACTGGCCCACTGGGTGGCACGCACCGATGCTGCCGACCCATCAACCCCAACCACAATTCGATCCATTGCGCCTCCTGTGTACTCCTTGGAGCGTACAGGGAGTGAGGCTACGACTCTGCGTCAGCTTTCATCGAGAGGCAGCGGATGGCATCTACGGTCATCTTGGCCAGTGCTTCGGCACTCACCGGCTCGACGGCTAGGTCATTGCTCACTGATCCAAGTGCCAGCGCTTGCGTCCACGCTACGAGCGTTTCTGGATTGAGATTCGAGCTCAAATAGCCCTTGGTCACAGCTTGTTCGAACATGTCAATGAACAACTGGCTGGCGGCAGCTTGGTCCTCCACCAGGAGTGCACCGAGCTCTTCATCTTCGAGCGCTGCACCGAAGCCCACAATGCGAGCAATGCGGTAATCCTTCCGATTGAGATCAAAGACGTAGGTGTAGAGCTCTTCGATTTTTTCGAAGAACTCATCCTGGGTCTCTGAGGTCACGATGAGTCGCGGTATCCCCTCGGAGACGCCGAGGGCTGCCCGTGAGGCCCTTCGGATTTGGGCAGTGGTTACGAGGTCACGAAAATCCTTGAAGTGGTGATAGAGGGAACCATTTGAGATTCCCGACAACTTCAAGACGTCTTCGGCTGTAAATCCCCTTGATCCCTGCTCGTTCATCAGCACCACTGCCGCATCGATCAATTTGCTTCGCGTCGCATGCTCTTTGACGGTCACTGACCACTCCTTGTGAGGTTTTGCTCACAGCGTACCTACGAAAGTACGGAATAGAAAGTATTTGTAAGTAAATCCTTCGAGTTTCACATGGCCGAAACAAATACTGAATATCGCTTACGGCTCCGTGAATCAGTACAAAGAGAGCACATATCCCATGGGGCACAAGGTGAGCGAGGATTCGTGTTCAGGAGATCGCAACCACCAGAACGGCAACCGATTGCCTCGTGGTGTCGGAGGGGGGACTTGAACCCCCACGCCCTTACGGGCACTAGCCCCTCAAGCTAGCGCGTCTGCCTATTCCGCCACTCCGACGTGACTTCCCTAAGGAGTGAACAGGTTAGCAAACTCAAGCTGACTCAGTTCCCGTTCGTGACGTTGGCGATGGCCCACTGCCCCATCATTGCAACCAACCCAGGTGGATATGGATTTGGTTCTACCCCTTGCAAGGCTGTTGAGGCAACCAAGAAGGTGGGCTCCACCATGATTGGTAGCGAGCTCATGGTGGCCCAGAGGCGGCTATCTATCTCCTGATAGATCGTGGCCGCATCTTCGGGGTTCATATCTGATTCCGCTTGCACCAAGGTACTTCGCAAGGTGATGTCTCGATACCCATTCCAGAGCACCGACGACGACCCCGACGGATTCGGTAGGTACCACCGAACGGTCTCATTGAGATACGGCGTAGTGGGTCGAACCACCACACCTGCGTCTATCGCGCCACGTCGCAACGCACGCTCGGTGAGAGACACATCGGCAAAGTGCACAACATTGACGGTGATGCCGTGCACGGACCACTGACGAACCAGATGACGAGCAACAGCAGCCGACCATGCGTCGCCTCCTTGGACACCAAGACGCACCGTGAGTGCGTGGCCTCGTCGGGTTATCCAATGGCCTTGGACCTTTCGACAGCCAAGAAGCATCAAGTTATGCCCAGCCTGCACCGGGTTATACACCTGGTTGGGGGCACTTAATGCATTGACGCCACCCGCTTGCGGCAAGGCACTGTCCGTGCCACTGAAATTGATCATTCCCTGGGTCCAGAAGTGGCTCATCGCGGCGCTGAGACCTGTCACGTATCCGCCGCCGACTGCGGTGACCAAACCTTGACGGCGAAGCAAACTCGCCAAGGCAACTCTCATTTGCCGGGATTTGGTGATTCCCACATTTGGCGAGAAATCAACACTGACCAATCGGTTGGAAAAGCTTGCTGCGGAACGAACCGTTGGGAGGGAACTGACGCCATTGGAGATCGTCTGACTGGGCGAATCACTGGTCAAAATACCTAACGAGCCCGCTTGGCTCAAACTCTTTGAAACCTCGGTGGCCCCGAGCGTGAACACGATGGCCGAGAAGGCGGGCTCTGACCCAGCCCAGTTGGGATTTTCAATCAAGGTCGCAGTTGCTGCCGTAGCACTCGCGATCAGATACGGGCCGGCCGAAAGATCAACATCCGGTGTTGGGTATTGGCAGTTACGAGCCAACGCGACGGTCGAAGCGGGCAGTAACGGCGTAAAAAGATCCCGCCATCCAGAAGCGGGCTGAGAAAAACTGACTTCAATGGCGTGAGGCTGATTGGCCACCTGGGTAATTGATGAAATGAGGGCGTACTGATCAGAGGTCGGAGCGCTGCCCTGTGCCCCGTCGTGCCACGTCGCCCTGAAGTCTTTGATGCCAACTTGACTCCCATCTGACCACGTGGCGGTGGGTGCCAGGGTGTACACCACCCTCATGGGCTTCAAACTGATCACTTCCGCTTGCGTGATGGCCGACGGTGCGGGAGCTAAGACCGCACCCGATTGAATCACCGTGGTTTCTGGCATCACCAAACTCAAGAGCATCTGGGTTGACGAACTCGTTCGCTGCGCAGTTGGGTCACAGCCAGTGAATGGCGTATCTACTCCTATGTGGAGCACAGGCTTGACCACACTCGCCTGAGATGAGTTGGTGGCAACGAGCATCAGCGACGAAGCCGCAAGCAGTACCGCTCCCGTTAAACGCCCAAGCCGGGCCCGCCTCACTGCAGGCGAAGGTTCAGCGTCAAGGTGGTGAAGGTGAAGATAAGGGCAACCGCAATCGTGATGCGGTCCAGGTTCTTCTCAACAACCGTGGAGCCCTGTGCTGCAGCTCCCACCGATCCGCCGAACATGTCCGAGAGGCCACCGCCGCGACCACTGTGCATCAAGACGAGGAAGATCAGCGCGACAGCGCAAATGACCTCAATGATGATGTAGATAGCGGTTAGCACGATGCTGCTCCTCTGGACTCTTCCGAACTAGGAACCGTAGCAGGCCGCGACGCTGTTGATGATCGCAGCAAAACTTTCCCCCTGCAGGCTGGCGCCACCCACCAACAGGCCATCGACATCGGCCTGAGCCACCAAATCCCCTGCATTTTCAGGGTTTGCCGAACCACCGTAGAGAATGCGAATGCCGTCTGCAGCTTCTCCCCGCAGGCTGCGAATTTCTTCTCGGATTCGATGGCACGCCACCTGAGCATCCTCCGTGGTAGCCGCTAGGCCCGTGCCAATCGCCCAGACTGGCTCATAGGCCACGATGATGGAAGATTCAGAACCCTTCGCTACGCCGTCAAGCGCGGCCGTAATTTGGCGAACTAAGACGGACTCAGTCTCTCCTGCTTCCCGCTCTTCACCGGTCTCGCCCACGCAAATCACCGGGGTCAAGAGGCCTTTTAGTACCGCTGCCGTGGTGGCAGCCACCATCTCATCGCTCATACCGAAGTAGAGCCGACGCTCGGAGTGGCCAACCAACACCAGAGACACCGAAAGGCGCGCCAGCATGGCCACCGACACTTCACCGGTGTAGGCGCCTGAGGCGTGTGCCGAACAGTGTTGAGCGCCTAACGCAATGGGGAGCTCGTCGGCTCCGATGATGCCTTCCACGCTCCGCAGGTCGGTAAAGGGCGGGTGGATGGCAATATCGACACTCCGATGATCAGTGTTTCGCAATCTGAGGGCGACGTCTTGTATCAGTCGAATGGCCTCGACGTGATCGAGATTCATTTTCCAGTTGCCCGCCACCAGGGGTCGGCGCGTTACCTTGGACATCACGACCTCCCGGGTGCGTTGGATGCTGCTCGGAGTGCAGCGAGGGCGGGCAAGTCGCCGAATTCAAGAAGCTCCAGCGAAGCGCCCCCACCCGTTGACAAGAAATCCACTCGTTCGGCAACACCGAACTGATCAACTGCCCGAGCGGAGTCTCCCCCTCCAACCACCGTCATCGCACGAGTGTTTGCGATAGCTAGGGCGACAACCTTGGTGCCTTCGGCAAACCGTTCGTCTTCGAAGGCGCCCATCGGACCATTCCACAACACCGTTCCGGCTTGGGTCACGAGATCGGCAAAATGCTTTGCCGAAGCCGGCCCAATATCGAGTCCCATCCAACCTTCGGGAATGTCACCTTCGAAAATGTTGACTTCTCCGGACGTGCATCCTGGCCCAAAGGCGTTGCCAGCTTCCAGGGCTATGACGTCACTCGGCAGTTCAAAAGTCGTCTCACCCTCCAAGAGAGCGGCACACTCTTCGATCCGACTCGGATCAAGTAACGAGTTCCCCACCTGTCGCCCTTGGGCGGCAAGGAAGGTAAATGCCATTCCCCCACCGACCACCACCGTGTCGGCATACTTGGCCAGCGCTTTCATCACGCCGAGTTTGTCTGCCACTTTGGCCCCACCAACAAAGGCAACGAAGGGTCTGGCTGGGTCGTGCAACAGTCCGCCGAGTTCCGCTACCTCTCGCTCTAACAGGCGGCCAGCTGCGGATGGCAGAAACTTGGGTGGGCCAACCACCGATGCATGCGATCGATGGCTGGCACCGAAAGCGTCGTTGACATAGGCATCAAAGCCATCGATGAGCGATGCTACAAACTCGGGGTCATTGGCCGTCTCGCCAGGGTTGAAGCGGAGATTTTCAAGTAACGAGACACCGGGAGCCAATGAATCGAGAACCTGCGCCACGGGCTTCATGCTCAATGCTTCGACGTATTCACCCTTGGGTCGTCCAAGGTGAGAGCAACACACCACGGTGGCACCTGCGCGTTGCAAGTATTCAATGGTTGGCAGCGCTGAGCGTATTCGTAGGTCGTCGGCCACGACGAGCTGCCCCTCCACCTCTTTGAGTGGCACATTGAAATCAGCCCTGACGAGGACCCGCTTGCCCTCGAGATTGCCGAGATCTTCAAGGAGCGGCAAGCCGTGAAGCGCTGGAGTGCTCGAACTCACTTGCTCCCCACTACGCCAACGAGGTCGACGAGACGGTTGGAGTATCCCCACTCATTGTCGTACCAGCCCATGACCTTCACCATGGACGTCTTATCGTCGATGGGCTGAACCATGGTGAGATCCGCGTCAAAGGTGCATGAGGCTGAAGAACCAACAATGTCGGCCGACACGATGGGATCCTCGGTGTAGACCAAGATGCCTCGGAGGCGGTCGGTATTGGCGGCCGCCTTGAAGGCTGCATTCACTTCATCGATGCTAGGAGCACCAGGGACGACGGCCGTGAAGTCGGTAATGGAGCCGGTCGGGATCGGAACGCGAAGCGAAGTTCCATCGAGACGACCCTTCATCGCTTCGAGTACCAGCGAGGTAGCTCGTGCGGCACCAGTGGAACTTGGAATGATGCTGATGGCCGCCGCGCGTGCGCGACGCAAGTCCTTGTGCGGCTGGTCGAGCAACGTTTGGTCGTTCGTGTAGGCATGCACCGTTGTCATGAGTCCCGAAATGACGCCAAAGCTGTCGTCCAGTACCTTGACCATAGGGACAAAGCAGTTGGTGGTGCACGAAGCATTTGAGATCACTTGGTCTTTAGCCGCATCAAATTGATCGTCATTCACACCGACCACGAAGGTGGCGTCTACACCCGTGGCGGGAGCTGAGACAATGACGCGCTTTGCGCCACCTGCGAGGTGACCAGCAGCCTTTTCTCGGTCAGTGAAGATTCCGGTTGACTCGATGACCACGTCAACGTCGTAAGTGCCCCAAGGAATGTCTGCTGGATTGCGCTCCGAGTGAACGGCGATGCTTCGGCTACCGACGGTCATGGTCGAACCGTTGACTGTCACTTCTTGACCCAGTCGACCTTGGGTGGAGTCGTACTTCAACAGGTGGGCATTTGTCTCGGGCGACGTGAGGTCGTTAATTGCCACGACTTCCACATCGGCACCTGAAGCAATGACGGCTCGCAGGAAACCTCTGCCAATCCGTCCGAAACCATTAATTCCAACCTTGACCGTCACGCTGTGACTCCTCCACTCACTGTCGTTGTTTCCAGCACGTCAAAAGTGCCTGAGCAAGTTTGCCCGGTTCATGGACCAGGGTGTTTGATCCCACGAGCGAGGCTGACTTGACCAAAGGCGACGGTACACCCAACTCAAGGCCTGCGGTGGCGTCATAGAGGGCCACATCGATGGTGATGCCGTGGCGCTCAAGTGCTTCGAGGTGGTCAGAGACGCTAAAGCCTTGTGTTTCTGGGATTTGAGGTCGCAAGTTGCAAACGTAAACCCGCTGCGCCGAAGTGTCCTCAATGGCTTGGCGTATTTCTGGCACGATCGCAGCGGCGAGGACTGAGGTGTAGAGCGAACCCGGCCCAATCACCACCTGATCGGCAGCCAAAATGGCCGCAACGGCTTCGGCGGGAGCGGGCGCATATTCGGGTAAGACCGCAAGCTCCGCAATGACGCCTCCCTCGCTAATGGCAACTTGGCCGTGGGTAGTACCGGTTGAACCCCGGGCCATGAGATAAGTCGGGACACTCGAAGCAGGCAGCACGCGCCCCTGTGCCGCCAAGAGATCAGCGGCGGCTTGGACGCATCCAACAAGGTCGCCTTCAACTTCCAAGAGGCCAGCGAGCAATAAATTTCCGACGGCGTGGCCAGCAAGTTCACCGGCTTGGTAGCGATGCTCCATGGTTTCTGCCAACACGCTGCCATCGGGAGCAAGAGCGACTAAACACTTACGAAGGTCCCCTAAGGCTGGAATGCCCAGCAACTCTCTCAACCTTCCGCTAGAGCCACCGTCGTCTGCCACCGACACCACAGCCGTGATCATGCTCGCATATTGCTTGGCTGCCCTGAGGGTGACTGCGGTGCCGTGCCCGCCGCCGATGGCCACTACCTGAGGGGTGCTCATCGATCCACATCCCGGTGGAAGGTTGCCACGTTTTGGCCGCTCTCGCGAACTGCAGATGACAGGGCCTCAGTGATAGCCACACTTCGATGTTGTCCCCCCGTGCAGCCAACGGCAATCGTCAAGTAGGTCTTGCCTTCACGTTCGAATCCGGGAATCAACGTGGCTAAGAGATTCTCCACTTGGGTCAGAAAATCCTGAGCCTCGGGTTGCGCCAACACGAAGTGAGCCACAGCTTCGTCTCGTCCATTGAGTGGCCGTAGAGCATCATCCCAATGCGGATTCGGCAAGAACCGAACGTCGAAGACCATGTCGACATCGAGAGGAATCCCGTATTTGAACCCGAAGGACATCATGGTGATGCGCATACCTTGGCGACGCCGTGCTTCACCGTAAAGTTCGAAAATTCTGGCTCTCAATTGATTGACGTTGAGCTCACCGGTGTCAAGCAGTACATCTGCGGTGTCTTTGAGATCTTCGAGGCTTCTTCGTTCTGCATGCACTGCCGCTTCAACATTGTGATCTGCAATGGGGTGTCGGCGTCGAGTGCCCTCATAACGGCGGATCAAGACGTCATCAGGGGCATCCAGAAACAACGTGTGGATGTTGTGAGGACCGCTTCGAAGTTGACTGATGGCTTCAAGAAGTTCAGGCACATTGGCACCGCCACCGCGCCCGACGATGAGTGCGACTCTCTGATCATCACCAACAAGCTCGCCCATTCGGCCCATAACGCTTGCTGGAAGGTTATCGATGACCACCCACTGAAGATCTTCGAGGCTGGCCGCTACCGTTGAGCGACCGGCTCCGGACATGCCAGCAACAATCAGAAATTCAGCCATCTGTCGATTCTGCCTCAGCTTGTGTCAGCGCGGCGACCACAGCTCTGGCAAGTTGTGGGCTAAGTCCAGTGCTACTGACGATCTCATCAACGGTTGCACCCTTCAAATTCTCGAGAGTGCCAAAGTTCAGCAAGAGTCGCTCAATGCGCTTAGGTCCCAGACCCTTGATCTCTTCGAGCCCCGTTGCAAACACAGCCTTGGCACGCTTTGATCGGTGGTACGTGATCGCAAAACGGTGGGCTTCATCGCGAATGCGCTGCAGTAAGAACAGTGCTTCAGAACCTCGCGGCAAGCGAATAGGCGTGCTGCTGCCTGGCCGATACACCTCTTCAAATCGTTTGGCGAGCGAGGCGACTTCCACCGCCTGCGTCTTGCCGAGCTCCTCGAGCACGGTGGTCACCGCTGACAATTGACCAAGCCCGCCATCGATCAGCAACAAATCTGCCTTCGAGGCAAACCGACGCCCCTGTTCCCCTTCGTCGTCCCACCGCTCCATCCGTCGACGCAGCACCTCTGCCATTGCGGCAAAGTCGTCATTGCCGTCGACAGTCTTGATGGAGAAGTGTCGATAAGCCGATTTCAGGGGCAAGCCGTCTTCGAACACGACCATGGACCCGACATAAGAGCGGCCCTGGAGGTGGCTCATGTCATAACACTCGACTCGATAGGGAGGTCGCTCAAGATCCAGGGCTTGTTGAATCTCGACCAAAGCCTTCGATCGCGCATTGTGATCTACGGAGCGTCGCATCGAATCGCGCTTCAATTCATCACGAGCGCTGCGCTCAGCGAGTTCCAATACCGAGACTCGAGCTCCTCGCTGGGGAATCACAAATGAGACCTTGCCGCTTCGCTTACTTTCGAGCCAAGCTTTAACGGCATCGTGATCTTCGGGTGTTACCCGCATCGCAATCGTGGCTGGAACCGCTATTGAGGACTTCCCGTAGATGTCTCGCAAGACCGTGGCCATCAGATCCGCTGGTGTCAGATCCTCCACGAGGTCGGCAACCGACAGGTTCTGGCCAACGATACGACCGTGTCGAATGTGTACCACCGCCATGGCGAGCTGAAGATCGGTCGAGGACAGTCCGATGACATCAAGGAACTCTCCTTCTCCGAGCACTACTTGTTGCGCCTGAGCGGCCTGATCGATGGCGACTAGCTGGTCACGAAGCTTGGCTGCCCGCTCGTAATTTCTCTCTGCCGCAGCCTCAGTCATAGAGGATTCGAGGTTATTTCTGATGGGCGCGACGTCCCCGCTAAAGAAGCGAACAAAGCCTTGAATGAGCTGTTGATATTCGCCTTCGCTTACCCGGCCAACACACGGGGCACTGCAGCGATCAATGTCAGCAAGCAAGCAGGGCCGACCCGAGCGCTCATGACGCTGAAACTTTGAATCGGGACAACTCCGCATCGGGAAAATGGGGAGCAAGAGATCAACGGTTTGGCGTAGTGCCCTCGCATGAACGAAGGGCCCAAAATAACGCACACCCTTTCTGCGGGCACCTCTCGTGATCATCGGTCTCGGCCAGGGTTCCTTAGTGCTGATGGCGAGCCATGGGTAGGACTTATCATCCTTGAGCCGCACGTTGTAGTGAGGTTGAAGGGTATTAATGAGAGAGTTCTCCAAGACCAGCGCCTCAACCTCAGTCTCGGTGACCATCCATTCGACGTGGTCGGCTTGGAGCACCATGGCGGCGGTTCGAGGGTGCAGGTTGTCGGGCGACTGAAAATAGCTATTGAGGCGATTCCGAAGATTTCGAGCCTTCCCTACGTATAGAACTCGGTCACGATCGTCGAAAAACTGATACACCCCTGGTTCTGTCGGTATGGCTTGTCGGGGGTGGCGTGGCGTCACCGCTCTATCGTGGCACTTTCCGCTACGCAATGGAGCACGAGGCCCCTATGCTGGGAATGCGGGCTCGGAATCCCGCATACATAATCTCGTGGCCGACATACCCGCGGATGGGCGTCCGAGCTGTCCCCGCCGGCCATTAGCGAGATCTCCCCACCCTAAAGGGGTTTTCATGCTCAACATTGCAAGATCCATGCCATCGGCCTACCGAGACGTGTCGCCAGAAGACTTGGCGGCTCGAATCACCGCAGCGAAGGCCACCCTTGGCGAACGCTTGATGATTCTTGGCCATCACTACCAAATGGAAGAAGTGATGGTCTTCGCTGACGCGGCTGGTGACAGTTTCGGACTCTCTCAAAAGGCGGCCCAAAGTGACGCTGAACTCATCGTGTTCTGCGGCGTCCACTTCATGGCCGAGTCAGCTGACATTCTGACCAGCGATGAGCAAAAAGTTATTCTGCCTGACCTCAGCGCTGGCTGCTCCATGGCCGATATGGCCGATCTTGATCAAGTGGAACGGGCATGGCGTGAGCTCGGCAAGGTGACGGACACCAGTCGCATCATCCCCATTACCTATATGAACTCATCTGCGTCATTGAAAGCCTTCGTGGGAGACCACGGCGGTGCAGTGTGTACAAGTTCCAATGCACGAGCCGTGTTGACCTGGGCGCTCGACCCAACGAGGGAAGGATCAGGCGACAAGGTTCTGTTCTTTCCCGATCAGCACCTCGGTCGCAACACTGGACTCGAACTCGGATACTCACCTGCTGACATGGCAGTGTGGGACCCCGCCGCTCAACTAGGTGGTTTGGATGAGCACACCATCGACCACTCCACGTTTTTGTTGTGGCGAGGTCACTGCAGCGTCCACCAGCGCTTCACCGTCGAACAAGTCACGCAATTTCGTGAGCAGCACCCCGAAGGGGTAGTCGTGGTGCACCCTGAATGCTCGTCAGAGGTCGTGGGGGTCGCTGATGCCTCTGGATCTACCGACTTCATCATTCGCTATCTCGAGAACCTTCCTGAAGGTCTTCCCGTGGCGATTGGAACGGAAGTCAACTTGGTGCAGCGCCTTGCCGCTGCGCACCCCGATCGCCTCATCGTGTGTCTTGAGGACATGGTTTGTCCCTGCGTCACCATGTCACGCATCGATGCAGCTCACCTTTGCTGGGTGCTTGAAGAGGCCGTTGAGGGACGAATCAGAAACCACATCACGGTTCCCGAAGCCACCGCAGCGTCTGCCAAGGTGGCTCTCGACCGCATGTTGGCCATTGTGTAGCTAGGCCAAGAGTGGTGCCAGCACCTGACCGGTCCATGAAGCCGAAACGCCGGCAACATCTTCCGGTGTGCCCTCAGCGACAATCTCTCCACCCCGGTGGCCACCCTCAGGGCCAAGGTCAATGAGCCAGTCACAAGTTTTGATGACATCCAGATTGTGTTCAATCACCAGAACGGTATTGCCCTGGTCCACGAGCCGACTGAGGACGGTGAGCAGTCGCGCCACATCCTCAAAGTGGAGACCGGTCGTCGGTTCGTCGAGAACATACAAGGTGTGGCCCGTTGGCCTTCTGCTCAGCTCAGAAGCCAATTTGACGCGCTGAGCTTCTCCACCTGAGAGTTGTGGAGCAGGCTGACCGAGGCGAACATAGCCGAGCCCCACGTCCACCAGCGTTTGGAGATGACGCGCGATAGAGGGTTGCTTCTCAAAGAACTGCAGCGCTTCTTCCGCGGGCATGGCAAGTACGTCCGCGATGGTCTTGCCCCGAAAGGTGACTTCTAACGTTTCACGGTTATAGCGACTACCACCGCAAATTTCGCAGGGGACATACACATCTGGCAGAAAGTGCATTTCAATTTTCAACGTTCCGTCACCCGAGCACGCTTCGCAACGGCCACCCTTGACATTGAACGAAAAACGTCCGGGTTGATATCCGCGCACTTTGGCCTCAGGGGTTTGAGAAAACAACTTACGTATGTTGTCGAAGACACCAATGTAGGTTGCGGGATTCGAACGAGGGGTTCGTCCGATGGGCTGCTGATCAACGGCAACCACCTTGTCGACGTTGGCAACACCCTTAATGGTTTTATGGGCACCTGGTAATTCTTTGGCGCGATGAATCTGATGCAGAAGCGACTTAAGCAAGATCTCATTGACCAAGGTTGATTTACCTGAACCAGACACTCCGGTAACCGCCACCATTTTGCCCAAGGGCACCGAAACACTCACGTTCTTCAGGTTGTGCTCCGTGGCCGAGACCACGTCGAGACTCTTGCCATTGCCAGCCCTGCGTTGCGTCGGAACAGCGATGGATCGCTTTCCAGCAAGGTATTGGCCTGTCAGCGAGTGCTTGTTGGCGATGAGACCCTTTTTGCCAAGCACGGGACCCGCGTGTAGGACTTCACCGCCGTGTTCACCCGCGCCGGGCCCAATGTCCACGACATAATCGGCCACTCGAATGGTGTCCTCATCGTGTTCAACCACGATGACGGTGTTGCCCAAATCCCGCAAGCGAATCAGGGTTTGAATGAGCCGTTGGTTGTCGCGCTGATGAAGACCAATGGATGGTTCGTCAAGCACATAAAGCACTCCCACCAAACCGGAGCCGATTTGGCTGGCGAGCCGTATTCTCTGTGCTTCGCCACCCGACAAGGTTGCTGAAGCTCGACCCAGCGAAAGGTAATCAAGTCCGACATCGAGGAGGAATCGCAAACGCTCAAGGATTTCCTTGGTGACACGATCAGCGATCATGTGCTCCCGATCAGAAAAACTGACTGTCTCGAAGAAGGATACGACCTCGCCAATGGAGAGATCGCACACCTCAGCAATAGAAAGTCCACCGATGGTGATAGCCAGAATCTCCGGCTTAAGACGTGCTCCGCGACAACTCGCACAGGGCACCTCGCGCATGTAGCCCTCGATTTGCTCGCGAGTCCAATCAGAATCAGCTTCACCATGACGGCGTTGCAGCCAGGTCACGACACCCTCAAAAGCGTTGGCGTAGCTGCGGGTCTTGCCGAAGCGGTTCCTGTACTTGAGCGCAACTTCTTTGCTGCCGGTGCCAAAGAGGATCATTTTGCGATCCTTGGCACGCAAGTCAGCCCAGGGTGTGTGGAGATCAAATTCACCGAGATCAGCCACACCTTGCAAGAGGGCATCAAAATAGCGAGAACGCGTTCCGGACCATGGTGCGATCGCACCATCTGCCAAGCTCAATGATTCATCAGGGACGACGAGGGCGGGGTCCACTTCGTAGCGTGTGCCAAGACCCGAGCAGGCTGGGCATGCTCCCCATGGTGAGTTGAAGGAAAATGAACGAGGGGCAGGCTCCTCGAACGACGTGCCACATGCATCACAGGCGAGGTGCTCAGAGAAGGTCAGCGGCTCCCCCGTCATGGCACCGTGATCATCCACGACCTGAATTTGAGCGATGCCTTTGGTCAAACCCAGCGCCTGCTCCATGGATTCGGTGAGTCGCTGGCGCATTCCCTCTCGAAGAATCAACCGGTCCACGACTACTTCAATGCTGTGTTGCTCATAGCGAGCGAGGTCGATGCTTGCGCGATCAGCAAGCTCAATCACCTCGCCATCTACTCGGACTCTCGCATAGCCCTCTTGGGCCAGCTCATCCAACAAGGTGGAGTACTCGCCCTTGCGGCCACGCACCACGGGTGCCAGGACCAAGAACCGAGTGCCTTCCTCCATGCTGAGGACGCGGTCAACAATCTGCTGAGGGGTTTGACGAGCAACCGCTTCACCACAATTGGGACAATGAGGGTGCCCCACCCTTGCAAACAGCAAACGGAGATAGTCGTATACCTCAGTAATGGTGCCAACGGTGGAGCGAGGGTTACGAGAAGCCGATTTTTGATCAATGGATATAGCTGGCGACAGGCCTTCGATGAAGTCGACATCGGGCTTATCCATCTGGCCTAGGAACTGCCGAGCGTAAGCCGAGAGCGATTCAACATAACGGCGCTGTCCTTCGGCATAGATGGTGTCGAAGGCCAGCGATGACTTTCCAGAGCCCGAGAGGCCTGTGAACACGATGAGGGTATCTCGAGGTAGGTCGAGATCAATGTCTTTGAGGTTGTGCTCGCGCGCCCCTCGAATAGTTAGCTGATCAGTCACGCTTGCACGCTACCCGAGTCATCGCCCGGTACTTACGGTTGCGTGATGATTTCTGCCGAACGAAGGAGCAGATCGTGGAGTTCATCTCTGAGGGCTGCGGCTTCTTCGAAACGCAAATCCTGAGCGGCCTCGAGCATTGCCGCTTCGAGTTCGGATGCACTACGTTGCATCTCTTCAGGACCCATGGGAATGACGGGGCGCTGCGGGGCTTTGGTTTCTTTGTTTCCTCCCATGCCTCGAAGTCGACCCAGAATGTCGCTCACCGCCTTGGTCACCGTCAACGGATTGATTCCGTGCTCTTGGTTATAGGCAATTTGAACGGCACGACGGGTCTGAGTGACGTCGATGGCGGCCTTCATCGAATCAGTGATTTTGTCGGCGTAGAGGATGACGTGACCTTGGGCGTTTCGTGCGGCACGACCCATGGTCTGGATTAGAGCTGAGCGACTGCGGAGAAAACCTTCTTTGTCTGCGTCGAGAATGGCCACCAGGCCTACTTCGGGTAGATCCAAGCCTTCTCGGAGCAGGTTGATGCCCACGAGAACATCGAAGACACCGAGCCTTAAATCTCGCAAGATCTCGATACGTTCGATGGTGTCAATGTCGCTGTGGAGATACTGAACTTTGAATTTTGCGTCCTCGAGATAGGTCGTGAGATCCTCGGCCATCTTCTTGGTCAAGGTCGTAATGAGCACCCGGTTGCCATCGCCAATTGTGGCCTGAATCTCGAGCTTCAAATCCTCAATTTGGCCCTTCGTGGGCCGGATTTCAACTTCAGGGTCAAGCAGGCCAGTCGGCCGAATGACCTGAGGAACCATCTGGTCAGAGTTGGCTATCTCGAAGGGTCCGGGCGTTGCGGATACGAAGATGGCCTGCGGCACGACGTCTAGAAATTCGTCGAAGCGCAAGGGGCGGTTGTCCTTTGCTGACGGCAAGCGAAAGCCGTGTTCGACGAGGACGTCTTTTCTCGATCGGTCACCCGCAAATTGACCATTGAGTTGAGGAATCGCTACATGGCTTTCATCGATCACAACCAACATGTCTCGAGGGAAGAAATCGATGAGCGTGTAGGGCCGCTCTCCGGCCTTTCGGCCGTCAAAATGCCGTGAATAGTTCTCAATGCCGGCACAAATACCCGTTTCCGCCAACATCTCGAGGTCATGTTCGGTGCGAGTGCGGAGCCGTTGCGCTTCGAGCAATTTCCCCTCGGCATCAAAGTATTGCAATTGTTCACGCAGCTCATCTTCGATTGAGGTCAAAGCTCGCCGCATTGCCTCATCACCCGCCACGTAGTGGGTGGCAGCGAAGATGACGACTTCTTCGAGAGGGGCGATGAGTTCACCCTTCAAGACGTCAACCATCCAAATTCGTTCTATCTCGTCGCCAAAGAGCTCAATGCGTAGCGCTTGTTCTTCATAGGCCGGATGGATCTCGATGGTGTCGCCCTTGGAGCGAAACGTTCCGCGTACCAGATTGATGTCATTGCGGTGATACTGCATGTCGACCAAACGACGAAGAATGGCACGTTGGTCAATGCGATCGCCTACTCGCAACGGCAACACTCGTTCGGCATATTCCGATGGCGACCCAAGTCCGTAGATACACGAAACCGAAGCAACTACGACCACGTCGCGTCGTAGCAACAACGATGATGTCGCTGCGTGACGCAAGCGATCAATCTCTTCGTTAATCGAAGAATCCTTCTCGATGAAGGTGTCGCTAGAGGGAATGTAGGCCTCGGGTTGGTAATAGTCGTAGTAGGAGACGAAAAATTCAACCCGGTTGTTTGGCAGCAACTCTCGCAACTCAGCCGCCAACTGTGCAGCGAGCGATTTGTTCGGTTCGATAATCAGTGTTGGACGTTGCACCTGCTCGATGGTCCAAGCGATGGTGGCCGTCTTTCCCGAACCTGTGATGCCCTCGAGCGTCTGGAAGCGAAGGCCGTCTGTGACTCCTTGAGACAGCGTTGCAATAGCGGTGGGCTGATCGCCCGCCGGTTGAAACGGTGAAATGACCTCGAATTCGTTAGCCACGGGGAGAAGCCTCTGGACGGGCGCGTAACTCTTGAAACAAAGTATCGACTTGGGCGGCGAGACGGTCGTGAGCACCGTCATTCACGATGACGTAATCCGCAAAGGCAAGCCGCTCTTCTCGGCTTAGTTGTGATGCGACCCGCGCGAGAGCGTCGTCGCGCTGAAATCCTCGAAATTCAATCAGTCGCTCTACGGCAACTTCGGTCGGGCAATCCACCACCAACACCGCGTCGAGAGCCAATCGCTCTCGGTGGCCAGGACCAAGGAGAGGGATGGCTACTAGGCAGATGCCCTCCTGGTCACGAGAAGCGCTGATCTGCTCTTTCATGCGTGCATTGATTCGAGGGTGGGTAATTTCGTTGAGTGCGGCTCGTTGCTCCTCACTAGAGAACACCACGTTTGCAAGCGCCGCGCGATCAATCGTGCCGTCCGCAGTCAGTACCTCGGCGCCAAAGGTTTCCACAATGTCGAGAAAAGCCGGCTCCCCCGGCTCAACAACTTCGCGGGCGAGGAGGTCAGCATCGACCACGAACGCGCCTCGGGCCGCCATGAGGTCAGTTACGGCCGTTTTACCCGAACCGATGCCTCCGGTAACCCCGACCACGATCATTGATTGATCCCGAGAATAGAATGCACCTCTTCAACCTAGCCATCCCATGGCGCTCATGAGGCTCGCTTGCAGAGCGTCAACGAGATGAAGGCCGTTTCGGCAAGATGGGCGCATCTCTCCCAGTGCCACCGCGCATGGAAGCCTCTTCGTGATATTCGGCCTCCACGTTTACCTGCCAAATGTCGTGATGGGCGCCTTCAAGGTTCTCAACGGTCAAGAGCGCGGTGTACATCGAGTGGTCTTGATTGTTGTACTTGTGCATGCCGTTTCGGCCTACGGGATGGATATTGGGGGCGGCTCCCTCGAGGTACCCCACGATTCGAGCCACATTCTCGGCGTAGTGCGCGTCGTAGTAGGGGTAGGCCTTCGGGACACGCACCACAAAGCCTCGTTCTACGTCATCAGGCTTTACCAGGCCAAGGGTGTCGAGCTCACGAATTCCCCGGGCGATCAGTGCATCATCATCGGCGTTCCAGAGTTCATCGCCTTCAAACACAAAGAATTCAAGGCCGAGGCAAGTTTTGCCTTCTTTAACCATGAATGGCGACCAGCTCCCGTAGTTCTGGATGCGACCTACGGCAACATCTTGAGAGTGGATATAGATCCAATTATCTGGGAATCCAGAACTCTCCGGGACCACGAGTGCAACGGTGAGGAAGTCTCGATAACTGAGATCGGCCCCAGCACGAGCTACGTCAATGGGAGGTTGGGGATCAAGCATGGAGACCAATTCGCGCATCGGGTTGGTCGTGATGACATCACACACCTCAACGGCTTCCATTCGACCGTCGTCATGGGTGACCTCAACCGAGGTGGCCCTGCCGTCGGAGACGTGAATCCCCGTTACCTTGGCGCCGAGTACCACCGTGCCGCCAGCGCTCACGACGAGTTCCGCACAGCGTTCCCACATCATGCCGGGACCGTATTTGGGATACTCGAACTCTTCGATCAGGCTCGTGATTTCCTTTTGGTTCCTCTTGGGTGTCAGAGAGTTGACGATGGCTTTGCCGAGATTAAGGCCCTTGACCCGCTGTGCTGCCCAGTCCGCAGGCATGTCGCGAACGGGCACGCCCCACACTTTTTCGGTATAGGTCTTGAAGAATTTTCGGTACAGGCGCCATCCAAATCGCGATACCAGCCATCCCTCATAATTGCTTTGGTCTTTGGGTGGGTGGATTTGGGCCCAGAGGTAACTCAAGACACAGAGACCAGCTTCGAAGATGCCGAGGTTCTTGAGTGCATTGGAGGCTTTAAGCGGGTAGTCGTAATACTTACCGTCGAAAAAGATGCGGCTCATCCGAGGACGCAACAAGAAATCTTCGGGCGGAAGAATCTCGTGCCACAGTTTGTTAACTTCTTCGACCTTGGTGAAGAAGCGATGGCCGCCAATATCGAATCGCCAGCCATCTCGCTCCACCGTTCGAGAAATTCCGCCAAGTTCGTGGGAGCCTTCAAACACCACGACGCGTTTGCCACGCTTGGCGAGTTCATACGCAGCGGTCAACCCCGCGGGTCCCGCGCCAATCACCACAACGGGTGATGAATTTTCGCTTGTGCTCACAGGTGCGTCTCGTTCATCGCAGGCTCAACATAGCGAACGCGCCGCGGCTGCCGGGGAATCCCCAACAACCGCGGCGCGAAGCACTCAGGATTACTCAGCAGATGGGGCGTCGGCATCAACCACTTCAGTGACCTCTACCGCGGCTGCCGGCTCCGCAATTTGTGCCGTTGCCTCGGCAACATACTCGGCCCATGCAGCTTGTGATTCGGACTCTGGGGTGAAGGCGGCGTCTCCGTAGTCAAAGCCGATGTAGTTACCTTCGGCGTCGTAGGCGTGCTCACCAAAGGCCTCACGGTACTCTTCGGAAACTTCGCCACCCTCAGCCGCCTGCTTGATTGACAGGCTGATTCGACGACGTTCAACATCGAGCTCGATGATCTTGACCCAGAGTTCTTCGCCAGGGTTAACCACTTGTTCGGGTGCTTCGACGTGGTGGGCTGCCATCTCGGAGATGTGCACGAGACCTTCGATCCCGTCGCCAACTTGAACGAAGGCACCAAAGGGCACGATCTTGGTAATGCGGCCGTAGACCAGTTGGCCCTCTTGGTGTGAATCGGCGAACTCTTGCCATGGGTCGGACTGGGTGTTCTTGAGCGACAAGCTGATGCGCTCTTTGTCGAGGTCGACGTCCAAGACTTCCACGTCGACTTCGTCACCAACGGCAACCACCTGGGACGGGTGATCAATGTGCTTCCAAGAAAGTTCGGAAACGTGAATAAGCCCGTCCATACCACCGAGGTCCACAAAGGCACCGAAGTTGACGACCGAGGACACGACACCACGACGGCGCTCACCTGGCTTGAGGTTGTTGAGGAAGTCGCCACGCTGTTCCTTCTGAGCCTCTTCGAGCCAAGCACGACGCGACAACACCACGTTGTTGCGATTGCGGTCGAGTTCGATGATCTTGGCTTCGATGGTGCGACCGATGTAGGGCTGCAGTTCGCGAACTCGCCGCAGCTCAACGAGCGATGCCGGCAAGAAACCACGAAGACCAATGTCCACGATGAGGCCACCCTTGACCACTTCGATAACGGGTCCGGTAACAACACCATCGGCGTCTTTCACCTTTTCGATGTCGGTCCATGCACGCTCGTATTGCGCACGCTTCTTCGACAAGATCAAGCGACCTTCTTTGTCTTCCTTTTGAAGCACGAGCGCTTCAATGCGCTCACCCAAAGAGACAACCTCGTTGGGGTCAATGTCGTTACGAATGGAGAGTTCGCGAACGGGAATCACGCCTTCAGACTTGTAGCCAATGTCGAGGAGTACCTCATCATGGTCAATCTTGACGACAGTGCCAGCTACCAAGTCGCCGTCTTCGAAGGCAACGATGGAGCCCACCATGGCGGCTTCAAGTTCAGACTCGGGGAGATCGTCGGCCACAATTTGGCGCGGGACGTAGTTTCCTTCGGCATCGAAGGTGCCCATAGCTTCGGGCGAGAGAGAGGTTGCTACCTCGGACATGGCATTCACTTCCAGGGTGACCGCGCTGGGATCCGCTAGATGGACAGAACCCTATCGCCAGCGCCAATAGGGAGTCTTTAGGCTAGCACTCAGCCTTTGGCGCTTCCCCACGATTGCCCCCAGCCCATGGAAACTGCCAAGGGGACTCGCAATGAGCCCGCAGATTCAAGTGCTTCTCGCGTGAGCTGTTCGACTACGACGCGCTCTGATTCAGGGGCTTCGACGATCACTTCGTCATGGACCTGAAGCACCAAGCGCGCTTGCAACTTCGCGCCACTGAGGGCGTGATCAAGGCGAACTAAGGCAACTTTGAAGATATCGGCGGCGAGTCCTTGAATGCCAGCATTCATCGCTTGACGCTCAGCGGCCATTCGAACATTGCGATTATCGCTGTAGAGCTCGGGCAGGGGTCGAATGCGACCCAACTCAGTCTTCGTATATCCCAGTCGCTTTGCATCGGCGATTGACCGGTCCATGAAAGCTCGCAGTCCCGGGAACGCCGCGAAATATCGATCCATGATTTCTTTGGCTTCGCCCACGTCCACACCGAGACGCTGTGCCAAGCCATAGGCCTCCATGCCATAGGCCAAGCCATAGGAGACGGTCTTGGCTCGTTCTCGCTGTTCGTGCGTGACCTCGGAGGGAGCAATCGAATACACGGACGCAGCAATGGATCGATGTACGTCTTCGCCCGAAGCAAAGGCGCCCATGAGGCCACTGTCCTCAGAGAGATGCGCGATGATTCGCAACTCAACCTGGTCGTAGTCCGCGATCAGGAGTGACCAGCCATCAGGTGCCACGAAGGCTTCACGAAAACGCCGGCCTTCGGCGGAACGAACGGGAATGTTGTGCAAGTTGGGGCTCTCAGAACTCAACCGACCAGTACGAGCAACTGTTTGGCGGAACGTAGCGTGGATGCGACCGTCTTGGGCTACTTCGCGAATGAGCGACTCGCCATAGGTTGAGCGCAGTTTCTCAAGTTCTCGGAATTCCAAGAGAGCGTCGATGATGGGATGAACCCCACGCATCCCTTCGAGGGTCGACGCATCGGTGGAATACCCGGTTTTGGTCTTGCGTCCACGGGGAAGCCCCAGCTCTTCGTAGAGCACCTCTTGGAGCTGTTTGGTCGAAGAGACCTTGAAGGGATGGCCTGCGAGTTCCTGCACCTTTGCTTCGAGGTCTCGAGCCCGAGTTGTCAGATCGTCAGCAATGGCCTGAAGAACGGTGGTGTCGACACAGATACCCCTTGCTTCCATTCGTGCCAACACGCGAACTAAAGGCAGTTCGACTTCGCGATAGAGCGCGCCCAACTCCATATCCTCCATGGAGCGATCAAGGATGGTGAAGAGATCATCAGCCAAGAGGGTCCGCTCGCCGAGATCGTCATCTGCCTTTACTGAGGCAAGAAGTTCGCCTTGGGTTGGGGATGCAACTGCAGCATCACGGCCCGGCAGGTAGCGAGTCGTGAGTGCAGTGAGGTCGTAGGTGCCAAGCGAAGCATCGACCAAATATCCGGCAATGGACAAATCGCCCGCGATTTCACCAACATCGTCGAGATCACGAAGCGCTGCTCTCATGAGTGGCTTCGTGTCTGCGCCACGAACTCGCCCATTCTGCGCAAAAGCATGAAGGAGGGCTTCGTCATGGAGATCGAGCACTGCCACTTCCGCAGACGCCGCCTTCGCCACTCCTACCCAGTGGCCGGAACGATCAGCGACCACGGTGATCGGGCTGGGTGCGGACTCAGTCCACGAACTCGCCGCTTTTGCATCCATGACGTTGGGGTCGCGCACCGGGAGATGCAGCGCTGGTTCTTGTGCTTCTTGAACGCTCGACACCGAGGCTTGAGAGCCGCCATCGGGGCCGAAGGCGCCTGAATTCAACATTTCTTCGAGGCGCTGCCAATGGCGTTTCATTTCAAGTTCATCGAACAAGGTCTTGAGCGCTTGACGATCAAAACCGCCGATGACCAAACTCGACTCATCGACATCTACGGGCACGTCGCGAACCAAGGTCATGACGTCCAGATTCGTTCGAGCCAACTGCTCATTAGCCGTCATGTTTTCGCGCAACTTCGGCGTGAGTTCATCAAGGTGCGTAAAGATGCCATCGAGGTCGCCGTACTGATTGAGCAACTTGGCAGCGGTCTTCTCGCCCACTCCTGGTACGCCTGGCAAATTGTCGGAGGGATCCCCGCGCATTGCTGCGAGCATGGGGTAGCGATCGGGCCCAACGCCCGTTCGTTCCCGGATCCCGGCCTCGTCATAGAGCACGTAGTCCGAGACGCCTTTGCGGTTGTAGAGCACTCTCACATGAGGATCTTCAACGAGCTGGAAACAGTCTCGATCCCCTGTCACCACGACCACATCGCCACCGTGATCACGATGGCGTGTTGCCAGGGTCGCCATAATGTCGTCGGCTTCGAATGAGGCGAGGGAGACAACCGGAACACCGAGTCGACCGAGGAGATCTCGAATGAGGTCAAACTGAGGGAGCAATTCTTCCGGAGTCTCACCCCGTCCCCCCTTGTAGTCCTCAACGAGGGCGTCTCGGAAGGTGCCACCGGGAAGGTCAAAGGCCACTGCGAGATGACTGGGTTTGTGGTCCCGAACGATGCTCAGAAGCATCGAGACAAAGCCATGCACGGCATTGGTGACCAGACCCGATTCCGTCGCAAGGTCTGGAGGGAGGGCGTAATAAGCCCGGAAGGCCAGCGACATTCCGTCGAGCAGGAACAAAGCCCCCGAATCTGAGGATCCCTTGGGGCTAGGCATCGATTAGGGAGCCAATTCCCCGGCGATGACTTGTTCGGCAACCGCTCGCATGCGGAGCCGCTCACGCATTGCTGTCTTTTGAATGAAGTCAAAGGCTTCTTGTTCAGTGAGGCCTCCGTCCATGAGGCGCGCTTTGGCATCTTCAACAATTTGGCGCGTCACCAATTTGTCTTCAGCCGCGCCATCCGCCGCAGGTGCCACCATGTCGGCGCTCAAGGCTTGCTCTTGGTGGGCTCGGAACAAGACATTCTCTATGGCAGGGATGAGCTCCTCGCGCTGAAACGGCTTTACGAGATAGGCGGACACGCCAGCATCGCGGGCCGACTGAATCAAATCGCGTTGCGAGAACGCTGTGAGCAGCAAGACGGGAGTTCCCATCTCTTCATTGATGATCGATGCGGCCGACACTCCGTCAAGGCCAGGCATCTTGATATCCAAAATTGCGAGGTCGGGCTTCAGTTCGCGAACGAGATCAATCGCTTCATCGCCTCGTGCCGATTCCCCGACGACATCGAATCCCGATTCCAAGAGAATCTCTTTCAGGTCAAGCCGGATGATCGACTCATCGTCAGCGATAACGACGCGGCGACTACTCATGCGTACTCCTCCACTACTTGGGCCAACAAGGCATCGCGTTCTGCCTGCACCAAGCTCAATTGCTCAGCAGCCTCACTTCGAGCGCGGTGCGCCAATTCAGCGTGGCGAAACGCCTCAGCGTGTTCTTTGACGGCCAAGGGCGTTTCCGAGGAAATTGCACGTACGTGGAGATCATCCACTTCGCTATCGAGCGCAATGATCTGCTCGTCAAGAATCGCTATTTCTGCACGCAGCGATGCCACGCGCTCTTGAAGCGAGGTGATCTTTCGACGCAAAGCTGCCTGTCGCATAGGACGCACCAGCATACGCCGGCAATCTGAACTAGGAATCAGCGGCCTCAAACTCAGTAATACCACGGAGTTTCCCCATTTCGGGCCATGGGCCAACGCCGCTGTCGCTCCATAGCGTCACTGAACCCGCTGTGGGCGAATCTTCGCCATCTACCCCTTCGAGATAGGACGATGCTGGTGAAGTGTCCGATATCCAGTCAACTGCCTCGAGGCTGGCCAAGGTTTGCACCACGCTTCGGCCCAAACTCGACTCGAACATCCCTCCGATGAAACAGGCGAGACCAGCGTCGCGGGCCTGCTTGATTGCCCCGAGCGCGCCCCGGATTCCTCCGAAGCGGACGGGCTTAATGCAGATGCCTTGCGCCGCCTCATAACGAGCCACATCCTTGATAGTTCTTATCGAGCCCACCGATTCATCGAGACAAATCGGCGTCGTCATCAGCGACCTCAACGAAGCCACCGCCGCGAGGTCGCTCCCTGGCAAGGGCTGCTCAAGACACGTGAGGGAAAACCCTTCCAGCGATACCAAAATGTCAGTTGAGGCCACGGAACGGTCGAATGATCCGTTGGCATCAAGGTGAATGGATACCTCAGAACCGCCCGATTCGCGCAACACCTCAGCCGTTGCAAATGCTCGACCAGGACTCACTTTGGCCCGAAGCCGTTGAGCCCCTTGGCTCATCGCTTCCTCGGCACTCTTGGCTATCTCGTGGAGGGTGGTACCAGAAACGGTGACCCCGAGGGCCACGTGGGAGGCATCCACCCCGAGCCAGTGACCAAGACTGAGCGACTCACTGCGGAGTTCTGCGTCCAACAGGGCCATCTCAAGTACCGAGGCGCAGGCAAGATCTAATCGGCTACTCCCGAGCACCGAACTCACAGCGAAACTTGGGAGCGCGCCATCATGACGGGACTTGGCGGCAGCTAGCACTCGCGGAATTGCGTGGTTCACTAGGTAAGCAAGGCTTTCATCGGTACTCGGATCACCCCAAGCGGGTGCATCAACACAGGCCAATTCACCAATGCCACGACCCTGTTGCGTGTCCACAATGACGTAGATAATGCGCCGAGCTCGATGGGTTGCTTGGGCGCCAACTACTGGCCTAGCAAGCGAAAAATGGGCTTCAGCGACCGAGATCTTGAGCAGCGCGCCCGCGGTGCCTAGGGAACTTGCTACGATCACTGCCGCGCCCGGATGGCGGAATCGGCAGACGCGGAGGACTCAAAATCCTTTGCCTTAATCGGCGTGTGGGTTCGAGTCCCACTCCGGGCACCATCAAATGACATCAGGTAAGTCTCCTGAGCTCGAGTAGTGGCATCCCCGATCGGGTGGCATTGACGTCATCGGCGTCAATGGTGGCGGTGATAACAGCAGGATCCTCAACCTTGGCTTTCGAGATCACCCTTCCCATGGGATCAACAATCTGAGAGCTTCCGCAATAGCGCGGCCCCGGTTGAGCTGCGGCGGCAATAAAACATCCGTTTTCTATGGCTCGTGCAGACAGCAAGGTATTCCACTGCTCGATCTTGTCGGGTCCAGCTACCCAGGCTGCCCCCATGACAATAAGTTGCGCACCCAGCAGTGCCAAGCGTCTCGCCACTTCAGGGAAGCGGAGATCAAAACAGGTCATGACCCCTACCCGCCATCCATCGATTTCCACAATGCCCTGGTCCAACTGGCTCGGGTCACCCGGCATCACGCTAGAAGATTCATCGAATCCGAGCGCGTCATAGAGGTGAATCTTTCGATAGCGGGAGACGACACCCTCTCGCGTGACCACCACGGTCGTATTGAACGGCAACGCTGCCCCATTGGTTTCAAACATGCCAGCAACCAAGGTCACGCCATGGCGGTTAGCCAATTCAATCAGTTGTGAGACGAAGAACCCATCCATGGCCTGACTTGCCGCCACGAGTGCTTCGCCACGCCCGCCAAAAGCAAGCATGATGGCTTCAGGAAGGACCACGAGTGATCCGCGCTGAACGTCTGATTGGCTCAAGGCGGCATCGATCTCTATGAGGTTCTGTTCAACAGAGGCTGTTGAGCGCAGCTGAAGGCAGACAATTTCCACAAATCCAAACGCTAGCGCCCCTCGGCCGTTGTGCTCATGCCAAACTCGAGACCACGAAAAAGAACAGGAGTTAACCGTGCTCGTTGCATTGTTCCCGGGCCAAGGATCGCTCAAGCCAGAAATGGGGGCTCCTTGGGTCGACCACGAGGCTTTTACGGTGGTTGATGAGATTGCTGAAGCAGCCGCTATGGACGTGCGGGGATTGTTGCTCAACACGCCTCTTGAGGTTTTGGTTAGAACCGACAATGCACAGATTGCTACCTTTGCGCTCTCTATGGTCATTGCGCGGGCTTCTGGCGTCCATGCCGACCTCGCCATAGGCCACAGTTTGGGCGAATACTCAGCCCTGGCATATGCGGGAATTCTGGATCAGCGTGATGCGGCGCGTTTGGTCGCCGCGCGTGGGCGTGCAATGGTGATGGCTGCCGAACTCACTGAAGGCTCCATGCTGGCAGTGCTTGGAGCCGACGAGGCCGCCATAATGCAAGCCACTGAGGATCTCGACACCGTTGTTGTCGCCAATCAAAACGCACCTGGGCAAATTGTCGTAGCGGGTTCCGTGGCACAACTCGGGATTCTCAAACAAGAAGCACGAGAACGCGGACTCCGTAAGGTCATTCCCCTCGAGGTTGGTGGCGCCTTCCACTCGCCACTCATGGCACCGGCCCAAGTACAGCTAGAAGGCGCGCTTGATCACACCACGTTCCACGAGGGCTCCATCAACGTAGTGGCCAATGTTGATGCAGCGCCTCACGCTGGCGGAGCACAATGGCGTGACCTGTTGCGTGCACAATTGATCGGCACCGTCCGGTTCGTTGACTCTGTAGCCCAGTTGCCCTCCGACGCTTCTTTTGTAGAACTTGGAGCGGGTGGCGTTCTTGCCGGCTTGGTGCGTCGCATTAGTCCAGATGCCACGGTGCGCACTATCGCAATCCCTGACGATCTTTCTTGAGAGGATGAGTGCATGAGTGAGCAGCGAACGGTTGTTGTAACGGGTGCCAGCAAGGGAATTGGGCTTGCTACGGCGAAGATCTTCGCCGAGCAGGGAGATCTCGTCTTTGGCCTCTCTCGATCTCAAGGCCCCACGGTTGAAGGCATCACCCACATGAGCGTCGACCTCTCCGATGGCGCACAAATTGAGGCCGCGTTCGACCAAATTGAACAAGAGACGGGTCGCCTTGACGTCGTGGTGGCCAATGCCGGCATCACCAAAGACCAACTCACGGTACGTATGAGTGATGACGATTTTCGAACGGTCATCGACACCAACCTCATTGCGACCTTTCAAGTCATGAGACGCGCCATGAAGAAGATGATGCGGCAACGTTCTGGACGCATCATTGCGGTTTCCTCGATTGGCGCGTTTCTTGGATTGCCTGGTCAAGCCAATTACGCGGCATCCAAGGCAGGTGTCGTAGGCATGGCGCGCGCCATGGCGCGAGAAGTGGCGTCACGGGGCGTCACCGTCAATGTCATCGCTCCTGGATTAATTGCCACCGACATGGCCCACGCTCTTGGCGATGAACGAGTGGAAGCAATGGCCGCTCAGATACCTGCTGGACGGCTGGGAACTGCCGAGGAAATTGCCGGCAGTATTGCATTCTTGGCTTCTCCTGCTGCTGCCTACATCACCGGCGCCGTCCTAGCCGTTGATGGCGGCATGGGTATGGGGCTCTAAGAGCCCGGTTCGTAGTACCGTAAACGCCGAGCATTGTGCTCGCCCGACAATCCTGGAGGATCAACCATGAGCGACGACGCAACCTTTGAAAAGTTCAAGGCATGTGCCATCGAGGTTCTTGCTGTAGAGCCCGACAAAGTGACCCTGGAGGCGAGCTTCGCCGACGACCTTGACGCCGACAGCCTCGACCTCGTTGAGTTGGTTATGGCGCTAGAAGAGACCTTCAACATCACGGTTGGCGAAGAAGAGCTCGAAGGCGTGCAAACCGTAGGTCAAGCTTACGAACTCGTCACCAATAAGCTCTAATGCTGTTCGGCACCCCCGGACATCAACAACCGACTCGCAGGGTCGTCATCACCGGCATCGGTGCTGTTTCGTGCTGCGGCGTAGGAGCCGACGCCCTGTTTTCCGGTCTCCTCGAAGGGCGATTTGCTGACGACCATTTGGTGCCTGACTTCAACGCCGGTGATTACTTTGGCGTGAAAGAAGCAAGACGGGTTGACCGATTTGCCCAACTGGCAGTCGCTGCCGCTGCTGAGGCCTACGATGACGCGCAACTCACCGATGCACTCGATCACGACCGTATCGGCGTGATATTTGGAACCGGCATCGGTGGCATGATGACCCTCACAGCACAACAGATGGTGCTGGCAGAGAAAGGTCCAGACCGTGTTTCGCCGTTCTTGGCTCCGATGATGATGCCCAATGCTGGTGCGGCCCAAATTGCCATGCGCTATGGGTTTCGAGGACCGGCAGAGACCATTACAACGGCCTGCGCCGCGGGCACGCACGCTATTGGTGCTGCAGCACGATTGATTGCCTCTGGTCGGGTGGACGTGGTTATGACGGGTGGTTCAGAATCGGTTGTTGACCCATTGGCTCTCGCGGGTTTCGGCAACATGACCGCGCTCTCGAATAGCGGTGTTTCCCGGCCATTTGACGTACGCCGAGACGGCTTCGTGATGAGCGAGGGTGGCGGTGCGTTGGTGCTTGAGTCACTTGAACACGCACAAGCTCGAGGCGCTCACATCTACGCCGAGCTCATGGGTACGGGTTCAACTGCAGACGCTTTCCACATCACTGCCCCGCTCGAAGATGGTGCCGGTGCCCAACGCGCCATGAAGATTGCTATCGAGGATGCCGAACTCACCCTTGCGGATATTGGCCATATCAACGCCCATGGCACGTCAACGCCCCTTAACGATCAAGCCGAAGCCAATGCAATCACTGCCCTCTTTGGCCCCACATCTCCCCCAGTAACTTCCGCAAAGGGCGTCACGGGTCACAGTTTGGGTGCCGCTGGTGCTCTTGAGGCTGTGGCTTCAGTGATGACGATTGACCAGGAGATAATCCCGCCCACCATTGGTACCAGTGAGGTCGATCCCAAGATCACGATCGATGTCGTTTACGGGGCTCCTCGCAAGCTTGAAAAGACAGTCGTATTGTCGAATTCATTCGGCTTTGGTGGCCACAATGGCTGCCTCGTGATTGGCCGACGCAGCTAAGTCTTAGATAGCCTGGCGCAACGACGCAATAAATTCAGCGGCCCCCTGAGGTCCTTGACCATCAAGCAGACGCTGGACCAAGGCTGAACCGACGATAACGCCGTCAGCTACGGCCGCCACGCTGGTGGCCTGCTCGGGGCTTGATACGCCGATGCCAACACAAACGGGCAAAGTAGAAGCCTCTTTGATCTTTCCGACCACTGATTCCATGTCGCCACCAAGTTCACTTCTCACGCCGGTGACACCCATTCGAGCCACGGCGTAGACAAAACCACGGCTGCGCTCGGCAATCAATTTGGTTCGCGAAACCGGCGTTGACGGGGCTACCAGCATGACGGTCGCAATTCCAGCGGCATCGCCAACGTTCGCCCAAGGTCCAATCTCTTCCAAACTCAGGTCGGCAATGATCGCGCCGGTGACACCGGCTTCTTTCGCAAGTCCGCAGAATCGCTCGATACCGAGGTGCGAAATCACATTGAAATAGGTCATGACCACGATGGGTCCGGCAAACACCTCGGCTGCGAGTTGTGCCAACACTGAGGGCGCAGTCGTTCCTCGGTCCAGAGACGCAATGGCAGCTCGTTGAATCACCTCACCATCAATGATCGGATCAGAGAACGGCAGCCCGACTTCCACTGCATCGGCCCCTGCGGCGAAGGCTGCATGGATCACTTCAATCCAGTCATCAGTCATCCCCGCCATCACATAGGGAATGAGGATCTTCCTTCCCGATGCCTTGGCAGCTGCGAGCGTCGTGGCAAGGTCCGGAGCGCTCACGCTGACTCTCCTTTGAGAATCGAGAGCACCTGGGCTACGTCTTTATCCCCTCGACCAGAAAGGTTGATGACAACGCGTGATCCAGCGGGGATTTCCTTGCCCGCGGCGCGAAGTACCCAAGCAAGCGCGTGGGCACTCTCGAGTGCAGGAATAATCCCTTCGCGAGATGCCAAGCGCTGGAGTGCATCGAGCACTTCCTGATCATGAGCTGACACATACTCAGCCCGGCCTATTTCCGCGAGGTGAGCGTGCTCTGGGCCGATGCCCGGATAATCCAGTCCGGCGGAAATTGAGTGAGCTTCTTGGATCTGCCCCATGTCATCTTGAATCAACTGTGAGCGCATGCCATGAAGGACACCGGGCGAACCTGCGCTAATTGCTGCACCGCCCGCCGCCTCCACGCCAACGAGTTTTGCGGTTGAATCAACGAAGCCAGCGAACATGCCCGCAGCGTTGGATCCACCACCAACGCACGCCACCACGTAGTCAGGAACACCAAAGGCTTGATTGCATTGGCCAAACGCCTCGTCCCCTACAATGCGTTGGAATTCACGAACCATCCAAGGGAACGGATGCGGTCCCATTACGGATCCGAGGCAGTAGTGCGTGGTGTCGACCTCGGCCACCCAGGTACGCATCGCTTCATTGACCGCATCTTTGAGCGTGCGACTTCCCGACGTAACCGGAACGACTCTTGCACCGAGCAGCTCCATTCGAAACACGTTGAGTACTTGGCGCACCGTGTCAACTTCGCCCATGTACACCACGCACTCAAGACCTAAAAGCGCTGCTGCTGTCGCTGAAGCGACGCCATGCTGACCAGCCCCGGTTTCTGCGATCATCCGCTTTTTACCCATGCGCTTGGTGAGCAATGCTTGGCCAATGACGTTGTTGATCTTGTGACTCCCCGTGTGGGCGAGATCTTCTCGTTTGAGCCACAACTCAATGCCGAGTTCTTCGCTGAGTCGCTTGCAATACGTGAGCGGCGTCGGTCGGCCTCCGTAATCGCGCAAGATACTGCGATATTCATCTACAAAGGCAGGATCACTCCAGGCATCGCGAAATGCTGCCTCAAGCTCGATACATGCAGGCATCAAAGGTTCAGGAACGAACTGACCGCCGAAGCTGCCAAAGTGTCCAAGTTGCCCTGGATCACCCATCTGCGAGGTCATGATCTGCTCCAGTCAAATGGTTCGTCACCGGAATCGGCATCCTCACTACCCGGTTGAGGGTGGTGAACACGGCCCGACTCCGCCTCGCGAACAGCGGTTATGAATGCCATTACCTTACGGGGATCCTTGACCCCTGGGGCCATTTCAACGCCGGTGGCGACATCTACCCCAAAGGGTCGAATATTGGCGACCGCTGCCCCCACGTTAAGAGGATCGAGGCCACCAGAGAGGATCATACGATCAGGGTCCACGTGGGTTACCGCTTGAGACCAGTCATATACCTGCCCCGAACCGGGATTTGGACCATCCACCAAGAGCAGATCCGCGTCATAGGCGTTGATTTGCGTCTCTGAAATCATATTGATGCTGATCGCTTTAATCACCACATTGACGCGTTGGGCAATGAAGGCAACTGCTTCTGGGGTTTCGTGGCCGTGAAGCTGCACTGCTTTCACGCCAACTTCATTGGCGATGTCCACAACCCGGAGTGGAGATTCGTCTCGGAACACGGCGACTGACCACGCATCATGAGGCAGGCGTCGAACTATGTCTTTAGCCGTTGAGATCGATACCTGACGTTGCGAGGGAGCAAAAATCAAGCCAATGGCGTCGGCACCGAGTCCGATGCACGTCAGTGCATCAGCTTCATTGGTGATCCCGCAAATCTTGATGAAGGTATCGCCGTTCATCATCCGACACCCTTCTGATTGGCTTCACGCAGTGCTCTCACGCCCTGCTCGCGATTGTCAGCTGTGATGAGTGACTCACCCACCAGAATTGCGTCAAAGCCAGCGTCGGCGAGTGCGGCGGCATCCTCTGGCCCCCGCACCCCAGATTCAGCAACTCGAATGACCGAAGAAGGCAGTGATGCAGCCACGCGACATGCTCGCTCATGATCAACCGTGAACGTAACCAGATCACGTTGGTTCACCCCGATAATGTCCGCGCCGATATCAAGTGCTCGTCGTGCTTCGTCCTCATCGTGAACCTCCACCAGTGCCGCCACACCGACGTCTCTTGCCACTTGTGCCATCTCTTGAAGTTCGTGCTGCTCGAGAGCCGCAACGATGAGCAAAATGGCGTCGGCTCCCATGATCTTGGCGTCATAGATGTGGCGAATATCGACGCAAAAGTCCTTACGAAGTACAGGCAACTCACAGGACGCCTTAACCGTGATTACGTCTCGGGCGCTGCCACCAAAGTGAGGTTCATCGGTGAGCACACTGATAGCTCGAGCGCCACCTCGTTCATACTCAGCGGCAACCGTTGCCGCGTCGATGGCACCTCCAAGGATTCCTTTTGACGGGCTTTGGCGCTTGAGCTCCGCGATTACCGATAACCCTTCTGACCTGAGGTTGGCTGCAAAGGGGCGAGAACGTCCACACCCCAGTGCTTGTTCGCGTAAGGCATCTGCATCCCGGGCATCGCTTGCGGCTTGATCACGGTGATACGCCAGGATGGAGTCGAGGTAGGTTGCCACTTTTCCAGCGTAGTGGCGCTCGTCGCCTGAATTGGGCTCAAACGAGGGGCAAAGTTTGAAGAGTGCCAGCCCGGTACGCAAGCCGCTCGGCCACCGCAGATCGCTTCACGACACCAAGACCACGCCACGAACCTTCGCCATTGCTCACCAACGTGCCGAGGACAGAGCCCACGACATCTGAGCCAACCAGAATCTCCTCACCGTCATTGAGCGCTAGCGAAGCCTCGATTCCCACAACTGGATTCGGCGGCAATGCTGAGCGCGCATCAATGCGTGCCACCAATTCTTGGCCAGGGTAGCAACCTTTGGTGAAAGACACCGCCTGAGCCATTACCGACGGGCCTAGCTCTGCGGGGACCATTGACTCGCGGACATCGCTGTCGTCAATGCTTGGCAGCGCGAGATGTTGCTGCATCGCACGCTCGTAGTCCTCTCGGTCGCCACCAAGGCTCACTTCCTCAGCAGTAAGCCATTCAGAACATCCATAGCTTTCCAATGCGGAGGGGATAGCAAAACTGCCAGCAACCTCTTGCGTATTTGGACCCACCACAAGGTGCCACCAGGTTTCGAGCTCGAAGGTGGCATCAACGCGGATGGCAAAGCGCTTCAACCTTGCCTTGATCGCGTCATCAGCCCCTCGAGGCCCAAGTACCAACCAGTCAGTGTCTCGGACTTTGACTGCTCTCACCAGAAAGCCAAGTCGACCTTCTGGCGAGAGAAGCAACGCCCAGCAAGCGGCCTCGTCTGCCAAGCTTGTGAGATCTTGACTGAGCTGTGATTGAAGATATGCCTGAGCGCCAGAACCGCTAACGCGCACCACGCCTCGTTGCAACGTGGCCCACGCGCCCGGCGAGGTGATGCTCATCGTTGAGCAGTTCCTTCGAAGGCTTTTGAGACTGCCACAGCCGCCAAAATTGCTGCTGATTTAGCGTGACATTCTCGATCTTCAGACAGGGGATCCGAATCGGCCACGATGCCGGCCCCGGCCTGCACCGATGCAGCGCCTTGGTCGTCTACCACCATGGTGCGAATCGCGATGGCCATATCGAGGTTCCCTGAAAGGTCAATGTAACCAACAGCACCGCCATAGAGGCCCCGATGGGAGGGCTCTAGATCTTCAATGATTTCCATGGCTCGAACCTTTGGGGCGCCTGACAAAGTGCCCGCAGGAAATGTTGCCCTCAGCACATCAACTGGCGACAGTCCATCCTTAACGCGACCAGAAACCTGGCTGGTGAGATGCATGATGTGGCTATAGCGCTCGATGACCATCAACTCATCCACGTGTTGGGAGCCGAAATCACAAATACGGCCCAAGTCATTTCGGGCTAGATCCACCAGCATGACGTGTTCGGCGATCTCCTTGGGGTCTTCAAGGAGCTCTCCCGACAAGCGAACATCCTCTTCGTCCGTGGCGCCTCGAGGTCGAGAACCGGCAATTGGTCGCGATATGGCGACGCCATCTCGAACTCGAACCATGGCTTCTGGCGAGGAGCCCACAATGTGAACACCCTGTAACGCAAAGAAATATAGGTATGGGCTGGGATTCAACAGGCGAAGCGCTCGATAGACCGCCAGCGGATCCACCGTATCCACAATGTCAAAACGCTGCGAAAGCACAACTTGGAAGATGTCACCAGCATGAATCAAGTCCTTCGCCGCATTCACCCACTGCTGGTATTCATCTGAATCAATGCGGGGTGTTGCAACCGCTGTCCCTGAGTGCGACACATCGATACTGGCCACAAGCGGCACATCCGTATTGCCGCAACGTTCGAAGAGAAACGCAATCGCCTCAAGTGCGGCATCATACGCCTGGTCGAGTTGTGCCTGATTCGCATTCTCGGGGATGAGTACATTGGACAACAAGGTGACGCTTTGGCGCCAGTGATCAAAAGCCACCACATCGCCTATCAACATCATCGCTGAGTCGAACAGAGATGATTCTCGAATCGACGAGGACTCCAAGCGCTCGATTTCGCGAACGGTTTCCCAACCCAGCGCTCCGACAAATCCACTATGAAGCGGCGGCATTCCCGGTACCGGAGCCACGCGCAGTGACCCCACCAATTCATCAAGCACGCCCAGCATGCTCGGTCCCTTGGTCGCCAATAATGGACCATCTATCGATACGGCACCGTCTCTCGCGATGATGGTCGCTAGCGGCTTACAGCCGACGAACGAGTAGCGGCCCCATCGATCGCCACCCTCGACAGATTCGAGCAAAAAAGTGTCACCTTCGGATTCAAGAGCCATGAGTACGCCGACCGGCGTCACTGTGTCAGCGATGAATTCAGCCAATACAGGAACGATGTTGTGCTCTTGCGCCAAGGCATGGAACTCCTCGCGAGAGGGGGTGACGCCAAGCTCAAGCATCTGATGACGCTACCGAATCACCGTCAAGGGAGCGAAAAAAGCACGAAACGGCACCCGTGTGACATGCTCCGCCCCCGAGTTGCTCAACAACTACTAATAGGCAATCCCCATCACAATCAATTCGTAGTTCCTTGACGAGCTGCACTTCACCAGAGGTCTCGCCTTTGGGCCACAGTTCTTGGCGACTTCGCGAATAGAACCAAGTTCGCCCGGATGAAATCGTGAGCTCAAGGGATGCTTCGTTCATGTACGCCACCATCAAGACCGTTCCGTCGAGACCTTGCACGACGGCGGGAACGAGGCCCTTATCGTCGTAGACCACAAGGTCCATCAATTCACCCTGCGTCACCACATCCATTAGAGATACTGTCCTGTTCCGCCCACCTCGGGCGCTGCTTTCACCGCGTGGATATCCCTCTCTCGAAGCACCACGAATTCTTCTCCGTCAATCTCAATCTCGAAGCGATCTTCAGGATTGAAGAACACTTCGTCCCCGATCTTGACGGCTCTCACATGTGGTCCGATGGCCACAGCGGTTGCCTGGGTGAGACGACGCGACATCTGGGCCGTTGCTGGAATCAAAATGCCAGCCCTACTGCGACGCTCGCCTTCAGGTCCATCTAGTTTCACCATGACTCGATCAAACAGAACACTGACATGTTCATATGCATGGGATTGTGCGGTTGCCATGGTCTACAAACTACTTGGAGGCACTTGGTGGTCGAACCTTCAATCCAGCCTTAGCGAGTTGGTCCTTCGCCTCTTGAATCGTCGCTTCTTGTAAGTGAAAAATGGATGCCGCCAACACTGCATCCGCGTGGCCTTCACTCACACCTCGAACCAAGTCGTCAAGACCGCCTACGCCTCCAGAAGCGATGAGGGGTACCGAAGAAATATCCGAAACTGCTCTGAGTAATGCAAGGTCATAGCCCTCTCTGGTTCCATCGCGGTCCATGGAAGTAACCAGCAATTCTCCAGCTCCACGATCACAGACCTCCTCAACCCACCTAAGGGCATCGAGACCCGTGGCGCTGCGACCACCGTGGGTGTAGACCTCATAACCCTGTGCCGAGCGACGAACGTCGATGGCCACCACCACACATTGGCATCCGAACTCGTCCGCAATGGCCGTGATTAGCGATGGGTCGTTTACTGCGGCTGAGTTAATGCCAACCTTTTCGGCCCCAGCTCGCAAGAGCAAGCGAGCGTCTTCGACGCTGCGTACCCCCCCACCCACCGTTAACGGCACGAAGACCTCTTCGGCACACCGACGAACCACATCCACCATGGTGCTTCGCCCATCAGACGATGCGGTGATGTCAAGAAAGGTAATTTCGTCTGCACCCTCTGCCGCATAACGTCGAGCCAGTTCAACGGGATCACCTGCGTCAATAAGATCGACAAATTGCACGCCCTTGACCACTCGACCGTCGGTAACGTCGAGGCACGGGATCACACGAACTACCTGCATCGCGCTACCGCATCGCCGACCGAAAAGGCTCCTTCCACCAAAGCCTTGCCGACGACCACCCCAGGGCATCCCGCTTCACGCAAAGCCGTCAGGTCATCAAGCGATCCAACGCCACCTGAAGCGATCACCGGAATGGCGGCCAGGTCCATTGCTGCTCGTAGGCCGTCAAGGTCTGGGCCTTGCAAGGTTCCATCACGGTCGATCGCCGTCGTGATGACCGCCGTCGCACCAGCTTGCTCCACCTGACGAAGGGCATCAAGGAGATCTCGCCCAGCGCCTTCAAGCCAACCCCGCACGGCAACTTCACGCATGGCACCCTTAATCCGGTAGTCAAGACCTACGGCTACGTGCTCTGGGAAGGCCGCAACCATCGCGGTAAATTCGTCGGGATCCATGAGGGCTGCAGTACCCACGATGACTCGCTGCACCCCAGCGTCGACGAGCTGAGCCACATCGGCCACGCTTCTCACACCCCCACCGGTTTCGACGGGAAGGTGACTCATCGCGGCTATTTCTTTGATGATGGGACGGTTCGCTTGTCCTCCATCTCGAGCTGCATCGAGATCCACCAGATGCAACCACGAAGCACCTTGGTCGATGAAACTCTGAGCGAGGGCGACTGGATCCCCATAAGTCGTCTCATCTTCGTAACGGCCTTGAAGCAGGCGAACTGCTTGGCCGCCTCGTAAATCAATGGCTGCAAGGAGTTCCACTAGATCTCTCCAGTCATGGCGGCGAAACGGGCCAACATAGCGAGGCCCTGACTGCCAGATTTCTCGGGATGAAATTGCACGCCCATAATGTTGTCTCGCTCAATCGCTGCACTAAACGTTGAACCATAGGTCGCAGTAGCCACCGTCTCTGCAGTTACCGGAGCCGCGTAGGAGTGGACGAAATACATCCACTGCTCGTCGAGATCTACTGGAAACAGACGCGATGATCGCTCGATATCAAGACGATTCCATTGAATGTGAGGCAATTTAGGTGCGCCTTCAAGCTTGCGCACTTGACCTCTCACCACACCGAGGCCACGAGCATCGGGCGATTCTTCAGATCCCTCAAAGAGCATTTGGAACCCTACGCAGATGCCCAAAAACGGCACCCCGGCGCCGAGCACCTCGAGAATGGGTTCTCGCCACCCCGACGCATCAAGCGCAGCGATGCAGGTGCCGTAACTACCCACGCCGGGCAGCACAACGGCAGTAGCAGAAGCAAGCTCGCGAGGATCGTCAACGAGTCGGGCGTTGACTCCCGAGTGCTGAAGTGCCTTCTCGGCTGAGCGCAAATTGCCAATCCCGTAATCGACGATGTGAATCACGCAACGACGACCTACAGTGAGCCTTTGGTGGAGGGCAATTGCGTGTTGACAATACGCGTCGCATCATGAAGGACTCGGGCGAAACCCTTAAACGTGGCCTCAATGATGTGATGCACGTTTTTGCCCCGTTGCCTGATGACGTGCAGGGTCAAGCCCCCGCTTCCCGCCACAGCACGAAAGAATTCTTCCGCCAATTGCGGGTCAAAAGGTGGTGACCCGAGGCCAGGTGTGTCGGCCGGGAAGTCGCTCTCGTAGACGACATAGGGTCTTCCCGATACGTCAAGCACTACCTCGACAGCTGCTTCGTCAAGGGGGACGACGCGAGATGCGTACCGCGCAATACCAACTTTGTCACCCAGGGCGGTAGCAATGAGTTCGCCGAGCACTATGCCCACGTCTTCAATGGTGTGGTGAGTATCGACGTGCAAATCTCCCGACGCTTCAATGGTCAAATCAAAGCTGCCATGACGAGCAATCTGCTCCAACATGTGGTCAAAGAAGGAAATACCGGTGGCAATTGACGCATTGCCGCTGCCATCCAAATCAAGCGACGCAGAAATCGTCGTTTCCTTCGTGCTTCGACTCGTGGACGCGCTTCTCGTCATGATGCCTCCTTCAGGGCTTCAAGAAATCGACTGTTCTCTTCGTGGGTACCAACCGTCACCCGCAAACAACCTTCAAGCCTGGGCCAGCTTGAACAATCTCGAACGAGTACTGAACTACGAACTAGGGACTCCCAGAGAGCGTGCCCTTGTCCGTCTGGTGGCCGAAACAAGACGAAGTTCGCGTGACTTGGCCATACGTGAAAACCGAGGGCCAGCAACGCTTCGCTAATTCGCTCACGTTCTGAGATAATCATGGCCACGCGCGATGCCATATCGTCCAAGAAACCGAGCGCCAATTCGCCAGCTAACTGCGTCAGATTTGACAGGTGATACGGCAGGGTCACGATGTCGAGTCCTGAGACTATTTCTGGTGATGCGATGCAGAACCCGAGCCGAATGCCGGCGAGGGCCCAGGTTTTGGAAAAGGTTCGAAGAATAACCAAACGATCGCGGTTCTGTTCATTACGTACAGCCATTGCCGAGAAATCGGCAAATTGTACGTAGGCCTCGTCCACGACCACTAGTCCCGGGCCGTTGGCAAGCGCAGCATTGACCACGCTGGCGTCCACAACTTCGCCAGTGGGGTTATTCGGAGAGCACAAAAAGGTAATGGCTGGTTGGTGCTTGGCGACCGATAACCCCACCAATTGAGCGTCGAGTGAGAATTCATCACGACGCTCCACCTCGATCACCTCTGTGGCCGTTGTTCGGGCCAAGTGAGCGTGAAGGGCATAACTCGGTTCAAAGACCAGCGCTGATCGCCCGGCTCCACCAAATGCCAGAAGGAGATTCTCGATGACCTCATTGGAACCGTTGGCGGCGTAGATTTCCGAAAGGTCCACTCCCTCGATATTGGCAATCGCAGTTCGCAAGGCAATCGCTTGGCGATCCGGATAGCGGTGTAACGCTTGACCAAGAACGGCTTGCGACAAGGCGACCGAGTACTGCTCAGGAAGGCCGATCGGCGACTCGTTGGTGTTGAGACGCACCGCCACCTCTACTTGAGCACTGTGATATCCCTCCATCGCGGAGAGATCAGCGCGTATCCGGCTCATGATCGCAATCTCACCGAGTCGACATGGGCTATGAGTCCCTCTGCTTGCGCCAGCGTCATCACGGTAGGGGCGAGTCGTTCGAATCCCGATCTTGAGACTTCAACTACGTGAATGTGCCGACGAAAGTCGTCGGCTCGCAAAGCGCTTGAAAAGCGAGCTGATCGGTTCGTAGGGAGAATGTGGTTCGGCCCCGCGGCATAGTCGCCAAGGCTTGCAGGAGCATCGAGTCCACAAAAAACTGCGCCGGCTGCCCTCAGATTCACCAGCAGGTCATCGTAGTGCTCAACGAGCAGTTCAAGATGCTCTGGCGCCACCAAATTCGAAACCGCCATGGCCGCTTCCCTACTGTCCACTAGGCAACTCACGCCTTGGCTAGTCAGTGTCGATTCGAGCAAGGCTTTGCGTGGCGAAGCCGCAACCATCTTCGCAAGTTCTTCTTCCACCGCTACCGCGACATCTTCGTCGCTCGTAATCAACCATGCCATGCCGTCGGGGCCATGTTCTGCTTGGACCATAAGGTCAATGGCGGCATAGGTGGGTGGAGTCGTGTGATCGGCGATCACAGCAATCTCCGAAGGGCCAGCAAATGACGATGCCACTCCAACAATGCCGTTGAGTTGACGCTTTGCTTCAGCGACGTAGGAGTTGCCGGGACCTACAATGACATCAACGGCACGAATGCTTTGCGTCCCGAGGGCCATCGCTGCGATGGCTTGGGCTCCTCCAATGGCGTAGACCTCATCAATGCCCGCCACATGGGCGGCAGCGAGCGTCACATCATCAATGGCCCCTGAAGGCGTAGGTGGTACGCACAAAATGACTTCTTGCACCCCAGCCACATGTGCTGGCGCCGCACACATCAAGACCGATGACGGATAGCGAGCAAGACCGCCCGGCGCATAGCAACCAGCGCGCTCTACGGGAACATCACGATGGGTCACGACGACTCCATCAGTGACATGCGGCGACGGCGAAGCCGCCTCGTCGGCGTGGTAAGCGTAAATATTGGCGTACGCAACCTCAAGCGCCGCGAGGATGGTTGGATCAACGCGGGCCACGGCCGCTGCAATGTCAGCGTCAGCTACGCGAATAATTACAAGGTCCACTCGATCAAAGCGCTTCGTCAAGTCGAGCAGGGCTTGATCTCCCCGCACCCTAACGTCAGCGATTATCTCGCTGACCGCCTCCGCAACATTGGAGCCTGGATCCTGAGGAGCAGGCAGCAGGTGTTCGACATCACATCCATGACCCCGCAAGTCCAAACGCTTCAGCATGGATACATCGTAGTTTGCCCTGCTCGGTGCCTATTCTCGTTGGCTACGTCGCCCAAGGCAGAATGGATATATGGACACCTCATCTGAACTTTCCTCGCTCCTAGCCACCTTGGAAGAGATCACGGCTCGAGTGACCAGACTTGTGGAGTCGAGTGAAAGCGAAGAAGGAGTCGACGGCGAGCTCGTCCAGCTCGAGCGCTCACTCACGGGATCGCTTCGGCGGCTTCGCCGTGCGCTCAAGACCGCCCAGCGCTCGTAGAGGGACAGAAATCAGCGAGTTCACACCGCAGGCACTCAGGTGATCTTGCCTTACAGGTGCGCCGGCCATGCAAGATCATCCGGAGGGAGAACGTTCCCCGCCTCTTAGGTGCAATGAATGAGTTAAGTATCAATTCCAGCTTGACGGGGTCACGTTCTTCGCTCAACCCAAGACGACCCGAAAGTCGAATGACATGGGTATCGACCGGCAAGCCCGGTGCATCGAAGGCGACTGATCGAACGACATTGGCAGTCTTTCTTCCGACGCCAGGCAAGGTGACGAGGTCGGCGAGCTGCTCGGGCACTTCTCCAAAAAATCGTTCCTCAACCGCTTGAGCCATTCCAATCAGGCTCTTGGCTTTCGCCCGGAAGAAACCAGTGGTGTGTATCAGTTCTTCCACCACCAAAGGATCTGCACTCGCTAATGCGTTTGCATTTGGAAAGGCGGCAAAGAGGGCTGGAGTCACTGCATTGACACGAATGTCAGTGCATTGAGCCGACAAGATCGTTGCGGCCAACAACTGAAATGGCGTGTCGTGATTCAGTTCGCACAATTCAGAAGCACTGCCCGGAAAAAGGTGTTCCAATCGTCGATCAACTTCTTGAGCACGACCCTTGGGACTTCGCGGCTTGGCCATAGTCAAGAAGACTACCGAGCCTCGCTAGCCTCTGAGTGTGCCGTCCATGATCACATCGTCGCTCAATGAAGCGTTGACCCAGGCCGTCTTGAGTCAGGTTGATGCTTTAACGAATGCTGAGCACCGTGAAGCGCTCCCCGAACAGGCCCGCATTGCCTTGAGTCACGGCAAACCAGGCATCTGGCATCTGCTCGTGACTACCGATGACGGCAGTATTGCGGCCTATGCGCAGGCGCATTCCGTACTCGGTGGCATTGAACTTCAACTCATGGGTGATCACTGGACACCAGAATTCGATGACCTCTTGGAGGCAGAGCACCTCAACGCTGGTCGAATCTCGATGTGGCTCCACGGACAAGCGACACCGATCATCACGCCCCCCGGTTACACCATTGATCGAGCGTTGCGCCTGATGAGCATCGATCTACCCAGCCTTGAACCTGGCTCCACGAACTACTTACTGCGCACCTTCATCGTCGGTCGGGACGAGGATTCCTGGCTTGAGATCAATGCGCGAGCCTTTGCCGGTCACCCGGATCAGGGTGGGTGGACCCGTGCTGATCTTGACGCTCGACTGGCCTCATCCTGGTTTGACCCACGCCTGTTCTTGGTATTGATGAACGATCAGGACATGATTGGGTTTTGCTGGGTCAAGATGGAGCCAGAGCATCCGGATCGCGGCGAGATCTATGTGATCGCAGTCGATCCCGGATTCGGTGGTCAAGGTCTAGGTCGCTATCTCGTGTTGAGTGGCCTCAACGCTATGCACCGAAGAGGTGCGTCGCGAGCAACGCTCTATGTGGAAAACGACAATGAAGCAGCTCTATCGCTCTACGAGGGATTGGGTTTCAGCGAAGTGTCCCGCGATGTTCGGATTTCGCGCGAACCCTAAGACGTCGATACGCCTATGAGGTGACCAACTCCAAAGGTCACTCCTGCTGCCAGAGCCGCCACCAGCAATTGTCTAAGCGCACTCCAAGCAATTGAGCGTCCCGTGAAGCGTCCAAGTACACCCCCAACGGACAAGGCCGCGATTCCCGAGAGAGCGATCGACAACCAAATGGCTCCGGGGGCGCTCATAAAGAGCCACGGGGCCAAAGGAATAAATGCTCCAAGGGCAAAGGTAATGAACGACGTCACGGCCGCCAACAAGGGTGAACCCGTCGATTCAGGCGACACCCCGAGTTCCTCTTTGGCGTGCGTTGCGAGTGCCAATTCTGGGGTGCGCATCATCGACGCTGCGAGACGTTCCGCCAATTCGGGCTCCACGCCTTGAGACACGTAAATTTCCGCCAATTCCTCGCGCTCAAGGTCGGGGGCTGAAGCAATGGCATTGCGCTCAATCGTTAACTCACGCTCGAAGAGCTCCTGCTGGGCCTTCATGGAGAGATATTCACCAGAGGCCATTGAGAAAGCGCCGGCGAGCAATCCCGCAACGCCCGCGAGGCGAACGACTGAACTCGCAGGGTGCGCTCCAGCGAATCCCAAAATTAAAGAGACGTTGGTAACAAGACCATCAGAAATACCAAATACTGCTGCTCGATACTGCCCACCGGTGATATCTCGGTGTTCCTCTTCGTGCGCGTATACCTCCATGGAAGCCAATTCTACCGGAGCAACCTCAAATGCGAACGAGAAGCCTAGAGTGGAGAGGTGGCAAACAAGGTCTGGTTCAATCCTCGTCTCCCCGAGACCCTGCAGGGGGCAATTCTCTTCTCCTACCTCAACGCCGGATTTGCCATCTTTGGCATCATTACCGGCATCGGCAATGCTTTTGACCTGATCTTGCTCGTGGGAGCACTAGGGGCCGTCGGTATGGCGAATCAGCGAAAATGGGGTTACCGATTGGCCTGTGCTGTAGCCATCATTAACTTTTTGCTTCAACTCCTAATCTTTGCCACCTACGGCTTTGGCTTTGGTTCCATGATCAATTTGGTCTTCAGCATCTTCCTCATCGCGCTTCTGTTCAATGTAACGAGCAGGACATATCAGCGTTCATATTTCCGGTAGGCGTGCCGTGAACTTTTTGCGCCGCTCCCCCACTTCGCTTCCTGATGCTGAGCACAAGACCGAGGCCGTTCGAACCATGTTCGACGCAATTGCGCCACGCTATGAGTTGGTAAATCGGCTCATGACCTTTGGACTTGATGCACAATGGCGCAAGCGTTGCTTGGATTCACTTGGCCTCGCAAAAGGAAATCGGGTTTTGGATCTCGCGAGTGGAACCGGAGATCTGACGAGATCTCTGATTGACCGCGGATTCGACGTTGTCAGTGCTGATTTGAGTTTCGGAATGCTTGACGCTGGTCATGACATGGCCGCCACCGTACAGAGTGATGCCTCTCGCCTGCCATTCGAGCGTGGCTCCTTCGATGGCCTGGTCTGCGGCTATGCGCTGAGGAATTTTACGGATCTCGAGGCCTGCGTTGCCGAGATGGGTCGCATAGTTCGCCCCGGTGGCCGTATTGCCCTCCTCGATGTTGCAGAACCGACTTCGAAACTGATGCGCACCGGTTATGACCTTTGGTTCAGGCGCTGCGTGCCCATCATTGGCGGTTTACTCAGCGATGCTGCTGCTTATCAGTACCTGCCAGACTCGACGGTGTACCTACCGGAGCCAGCGTCGTTTCGAGCCATGCTCAACACTCATCACTTCTCGGGTGTTAATCATCACGTGCTTTCGGGAGGACTGAGTCAGCTCTATACCGCGACCAAAGAAATCTGAGCAGTGATCACCGTTCTTGGAGTCGTGGAAGAGGACTTGGTCGAAGCTCTGGTCATTCACGCCAGTCGGCTTGGCGTCGTGCACGCGGAACATGGCACGCAGATCTACGGCTTTGGTGATGCCTTCGAACCCCTTGTTGGATCCATTGCAGATGCCTCGTTCCGAATGCTGATTGAGCAGCGATTGGCCTCCATTGACTCACAGGTGCGCAGCGTACGAGCCCACCTAGCTGTCCCCTTTGACATCAACCAAGCAGCGACGGCACGGATTCCTCAAATACAAGTCACCATCACTCGTGGGGTCGCATCAGTCCTGGTTGTTGCAGCCGATGAAGACGAGGGTCGCTCGCTGTTTGATGCCTTTCTTCGTGATCTCGAAGCGGTATCTGCGGTCACTGGCGACCCGGATGTTCTCACCGTGCTCCAACATCCCTCGCCGCAGGAATACGCCCAAGCAGTAACCATTGCCAAATCTCGATTCGATACAGGCTTCGACAAAGTCGTGCTGGCGAGATCCATGACGGTTCAATTGACTCACAGCGCTGACCCAGCTTTGATCTTGAGAACCATGGCCGACCGGGAGCCTTTTTGCACTCGTTATGCGCAAACACTCGACGGAGTTCGCTTTATCGGCGCCTCACCAGAATTACTTATTCGTCGCTCGGGATCTCACTTCAGTTCCCAGCCACTAGCCGGCACCGCATCGGCACGAGCTCTCGTTGAAGAATTGATTGAATCCAACAAAGACAATGCTGAGCATCGGATTGTGGTTGAAGAGATCGTGGAGCGCCTTGATCCATTCGCCGAAACCCTGGAGTACCCCTCCTACCCTGAGGTAATGGCACTGCGAAGCGTCATCCACTTGGCCACAAGAATTACGGGCACCTTGCAGGATTCCTCGACCTCGGCGCTAGATCTGCTCGCCGCGATCTGTCCAACGCCAGCGGTGTCAGGAAGGCCTATCGATACCGCTCGCTCGCTCATCGCTGAACTCGAACCTGTGGATCGAGGTTTTTTCGCTGGTGCGATGGGTTGGATGGATCGCTCAGGCAACGGCGCCTTCGTGCTCGCCATTCGTGGCGTATTTCTACAAGGCGATTCGCTTACGGCTATTGCCGGTGCGGGCATCGTGGCGGATTCCGACCCCCAAGCAGAAGTCGCTGAGACCGAAATGAAACTCAGATCCATCCTTGATGCGGCGGCTCCTGAAGCCTCTACGTTCTTGCCTTAAGCGCCTGATCCGGTCGTAACCACGTCGGCTGATGGTTTCCAGGCTCGACCCGTGCAGCGCTCCATGCCCCACTTAGTGCAAAGCCACAAGGCCTCAATCACGATGGTTCCTGACATCTTGGACTCGCCAAGTGTGCGATCCACAAAGGAAATCGGGACTTCCTTGATCGTCAGTCCTGCTCGCCGAGCTCGGTAGGTCATTTCAATCTGAAAGCCGTATCCATCTGCCTGCACACTTCGGTAACCCATTTTGGAAAGTGCTGTTGCTTTGTAAACACGAAATCCTGCGGTCGCATCTTTGACCCCAAGACCCAAGGTCATCGATGCATACATGTTGCCGCCTTTGCTCAGCAGCCGTCGGTGCCACTTCCAGGCCGGGATTGAGCCACCGGCCGTGTATCGCGAACCGATCACCACGTCTGCACCGGCCATAGCTGCGTCGAGAAGCGACGGCAAGGCTGCGGGATCATGACTGAAATCAGCGTCTATCTCCACGAGGGCATCGAAACCTTCTTCAATGCCCCACGCAAATCCATCTCGATAGGCGCTCCCGAGACCACCCTTGCCGGTTCGACGCATCACGGAGATTGCCCCGAGACGTTCCGCTACCGATTGCGCTAGGTCCGCAGTTCCATCGGGACTGCCGTCGTCCACGACGAGCACGGAAGCGTGGGGGGCATGGCCACGTATCGCCTCAAGCATGGACACCACATTGAGTGACTCGTTATATGTGGGCAGTACCACTAGCGTCTTCATCGCAAACAGCCTAGGACAGCGAGTTGCGCTCTGGCGATCGTCCGCTATCAAGCCGCAAATCCCCAACGATGACTTGCAAGGCTGAGCCAGCCGGGATACCAATGAGCGCTCCAATTACGGTCCCGAATCCACCATGGAGTCTCCCCCCGAGCTCGGCTCCAACTAAGACCGCTAGGAGCACCAACGCCGGACGCATTTTTACCGTCTTGGACATGACGAGCGGGTTGAGCACGTGATTTTCCACTTGCTGATAGACCAAGAACACAATCAACGTGACAATGCCGGCAGTCAACGAATGCAGACTGGCGATTAACACCGTGGGCACGCCCGCAAGCAAACCACCAACCAACGGCAGCAGATCGATAATGGCCACCCACAGGGCAAGGAGCGCAGCAAAGGGCACACCAAGAATGCTCAGGGTAATAAACACAATGATGCCGGCGATGACCGAGGTGACGATGTTGCCCAGCATGTAGCCGCTCACCGCGCGAGAAGCGTGGTGAGCAATTGCGTCAACTCGTGCTGCGCGCGCTTGGCTCATCGTGTTGAGCACTGCCTTCCACAGGGAGGGAAGTTCAAGCAACACGTAGAAACTCAACACCACCATGGTGAGCAGGGCAACGATGGTCGATATTGCGGCAGCCCCAATGCTGATAAGCGGCTTAGAGAGCGACGTGGCGTACTTTGACAATTGTGGCGCATGGCTATCGACCCAATGTTGAAGATGAAATCGACGCACGAGGTGTCCAATAGGACCCTTGCCGCGTTCGGCTTGGCTCACGAGCGAAGGTGCTTGATGGCTAAATCGCGTTACAGCATTGACCAGAGGTTGACCGAATAGGACGCCAAGGCCAACGACGCAAGCGACGCCAATAAGGAAAATGATCGTAGTGGCAAGTGATCGTCGCATACCTCGACGCTCTAAGAGGCCAACGGCTGGGGCCAGCAATACTGCAAAGAACACCGCGACAATGACGTACAGCACAATGGTGCGCAGCGTCCAGAGCAGAATGATCGCCAGGACCGTACCCGTCACAACAAATACGGTGGTCGCGATGGTTGCGAGCGGCACACCTCGAGCGGCCGCAGATTCGCTCACGCGACGCGATAGTCCTCGAGCCGTTGATTCATCCTCTGGCGCCTGATTTTCATCCATCCCTCCCAGCATGGCACCGATCTGCCCAAAGACCGTGGAAACATAGAACAGTGGAAGACGAGCAGGCATCAGCGCCAGAGCACCCCGAAGAGGTGGCCTCCCCAGCATCGCCTCCCAAAAAGCGATGGCTTCGTCCTGAAATCCGCTACACCCTCTCCGCTGTCATTTTTCTCTTTGTCTTTGAATATCTTCTGCTGCCTGAGATTGCGTCAGCGAGGAAGAACGTCCACATTCTGACGAGGGCCAACATTTGGCTGCTCGTTATTGCCATTGTCCTCGAAATAGCTGCTCTTTTGGCCTACGCCGAGTTGTCGCGCACGGTGTTCTCCCCAACGTCGCCTCGTCGGTGGACCATGCTGAGGATCAATATGAGTTCCCTCGCCATCAGTCACGTCGTCCCAGGGGGTACGGCTGCAGGCGGTGCGCTCGGATACCGGCTGTTGACGGCCCAAGATGTGCCGGGCTCAACGGCTGCCTATGGCCTGGCCACCCAAGGAGTGGGCTCGGCCCTCGTATTGAACATCATGTTCTGGATTTGCCTCCTCATTTCGATTCCGCTCCATGGCATTAACCGGGTGTACGGCTATGCGGCACTGCTTGGGGTCCTCCTCCTGGCCGCATTCGGCGGCACCGTGTTGTTGTTAACCAAGGGTCAGCGTCACGCCGATGATTGGATTAGAGCTATTGCCCGAAAGGTGCCATTTCTCAGTGAGGATCGAGTAGCGAGTCTCATTCAGCATGTTGCAGATCGACTCAATATTCTGTTCTCGAACCGGAGGCTGCTCGGAAAAGCACTGGCATGGGCGGCCGCGAACTGGCTGCTCGATGCAGCATGTCTGTGGTTCATCCTGTTGGCGTTCGGTCAATCCGTGATGCCCATCAACCTCTTGGTGGCGTATGGACTCGCAAATATTTTGGCGGCCATTCCTCTTACCCCGGGCGGCCTTGGCGTCATAGAATTCACCCTGTCCGGAGCGCTTGTCGGCTTTGGAGTGCCCGCATCAATCGCCTATCTCGGCGTTATCTCCTGGCGCCTGATTAATTTCTGGCTTCCTATCCCCCTTGGGGGCGCTGCCTATCTCAGCTTGCGAGTATCGGCGAGACGAATGAAAAACTTACGACTTCAAGAGGGTTAAGCAGTTTCATTTCGGCGAGACGCATCGAGCGCTTCGCGCCTCAGCGTCTCATGGAGACTGTGCTCACCGGTGCCCACCAAGCGTCGCCAGCGCTGGTCTGGCCCCAGCAGCCAAGTATTGGTGTCGTCGTGGAACACTAAATCAAGAATGTGCAGCACCTTGTGGATGAGGGTGGGATCACCAATGGGTGCCGCGGCTTCAATTCGGCGATCTAAGTTGCGCTCCATCAGGTCAGCCGAGCCAATGAAGACTCGCACAGGCTCAATGCCGTTGGGATCGCCAAAGGCAAAAATGCGACTGTGTTCCAAGAACTCACCCACGATGGAGCGAACCGTGATGGTCTCAGAAAGACCAGGTATCCCTGGGCGCAAACAGCACATGCCCCGAACGGCAAGATCAATCGGAACCCCTGCCATCGAAGCGCGGTAGAGCGCATCAATGGATGCAGGGTCGGTCAAGCCATTGCACTTGATCGTGATGCGCCCCTTGGGACCTAGCGCAGCCTGATGTTCGATTTCTTCCACGATGCCAGAACGCATCGTCACCGGCGACACCAGGATTTTGTTGAATTCGCCCAACCGAGCGAAACCAGTCAAATAATTGAAGAGTTCACCCACGTCTTGCGCAATGTCCTCGTCGGCAGTCAACAGGCCTAGATCCTCGTAGATGCGAGCGGTCCTCGAGTTGTAGTTCCCGGTACCAATGTGGCAATAGCGACGAATGCGGTTTCCCTCGCGGCGAAGTACGAGTGCGGTTTTTGAGTGTGTCTTGTATCCCACGATGCCGTAGACGACGTGGACGCCAGCGTCTTCTAACGCCTTTGCCCAGCCGATATTGGCCTCTTCATCGAACCGGGCTTTAAGTTCAACGAGCGCAGCAACTTGCTTTCCTGCAGCTGCTGCCTCGATGAGTGAGGCAACGATGGGACTGTCGCCCGAGGTGCGATACAAGGTCTGTTTGATACCGAGCACGTCAGGATCGTGAGCGGCCTGGGCTACAAATTGCTCTACCGAAGCCGAGAATGAATCGTAGGGGTGATGAACCAAAAGATCCCCCTTGCGGAGCACCTCAAAAATGTCAGCCTTACTTCCATCGGCGTTCTTTAACTGATGAGGTGTGATTGGTTTCCACGATTGCCCCTTGAGATCCGGGCGGTCAAGCCCGTACAGCGCCCAAAGTCCACCAAGGCCTAAAGGAGCAGATGATACATACACGCTCTCGGGCGGCAATCCGAGTTCACTCGCGAGCATGGCTCGAGTCTCTGCGCTCGAGTCAGCGGTGACTTCGAGGCGAACAGCTTCACCGAAGCGCCGACGAGCCAGCTCTTGCTCAAGAGCCACGAGAAGATCGTCCGCTTCCTCTTCCGCTAGAGCAAGGTCAGCATTTCTTGTGACCCTAAACGCGTTGTGTTCGCCGATCTCCATGCCAGGGAATAACTCGGCCAAGTTGGCTGAGATGACATCCTCTAGGCCGACAAACCGCTCGCCGTCGGGCATCACCACGAAGCGGGGCAAATTCGCAGGCACCTTTACGCGCGCTACCCGCTCCTCGCCACTTTGAGAGTCTTTGACGACAATGGCCAGATTGAGAGAGAGGTTGGAAATAATTGGGAAGGGATGGCCTGGGTCGACCGAAAGAGGAGTCAACACGGGAAAGATCAGGTCATCAAAGAAATTAGAGAGGAAGGCTTGATCTACCGCGTCAAGTTCACTCCACTTCGACAAGCGGATGCCAGCTTGCTTCAGAGCAGGAATCAGTTGGTTGAGGAAGATTTCATCAACTCGAGCCGCCAATTCCAATACACGAGCCCTCATTAAGGGCAGTTGCTCGGCTGGTGTCAATCCATCGACGGAAGTCCGCCGAACATTGGCTTCGGCCTGGTCTTCTAAGTTCGCAACGCGTACTTGGAAAAACTCATCGAGCAATTCAGAGAAAATCGCCAGAAACTTGACCCTTTCCAGCAATTTTTGGTTGGGATCTTCTGCAAGATCAAGCAAACGAGCCCCAAAATCAAGGCGAGAAAGCTCTCGGTTAGCGAAGCGCTGCGTCCCGAAGGAATCTACGGAGTGCTCCTCAATCGACGCTTCGGTCTGAACTTGATCATCCACTGATGTTTCCTCGCTAGGTGTGCCACATTGAGTCTACCGAGACAGGTACGCTTCCAACGTGGTAACTGAGACATCGGCAGGTGAATTTCTTGCGAAGAGAGGCTCGATTCTGCCTCCGTTCCAGAGGATCCCCAAGCCACGGCGTCGTACAGAACTGGGCTTATTGGTCTTCGTTTGGGTCATCATCTCGGCGTTGTACCTTCTCGCGTCTCTCGGAGCCAAAAATCACCTTCCCGCCCATACGGTGACGTTTTTGGCCATGCTGGCCGGAATCAGCTTCTCGCTGAACATCATCAACCGCTGGCTTGCACCCCATGCCAACGCCATGGTGGTTCCCCTGTGTGTTTTGCTCAATGGGATTGGTTACGTGGAGATCGTTCGGTGGAATCCGCCCGCGGCCCAAGCTCAGGCCATGTGGACCGCGCTCGGTGTGGTGCTCTACGCCGCATCCTTGCTCATTGTTCGCAGAACCAGGGATCTTGACCGCTTTCGATACATCATTTTGCTCATCGCCATCCTGTTGATGTTGGCGCCGCTGTTCCCCATCATCGGCCTCAACGTCAATGGCGCTTCGCTATGGGTTAGCTTCGGGGGACCGTTCGTTTTTCAACCCGTAGAGATCGCCAAGATTTTGCTCGTTATCTTCTTCGCGAGTTATTTTGCCGACAAGAAGGAATTGCTTTCGATTCCCACTGCCCGAATCGGCAATCGCCTCGTGCTAAGTCCTAAGCCCTTGATTCCAGTTTTGGGAATGTGGCTGTTCGCGATGGCGATTTTGGGCATGGAAAATGACATTGGCTTTGCCATGCTCATGTTCACCCTCTTCATCGCCATGTTGTGGGTGGCAACTGGCAGAGCCTTCTACCTCGTGATCGGCATCGGCCTGTTTGTGATCGGCGCCATTTTTGCGTTCCATTTCTTCGGCCAAGTGCACCAACGAGTGGATATTTGGCTTGACCCTTGGCGCTACGCACAAGGAAAAGGTCAGCAGTTGGTCCAGTCTTGGTATTCCCTGGGATCCGGAGGCATTGGTGGTTCGGGACTTGGTCTCGGCCAATCAGGCTCTATCCCCTACCTCACCTCGGACTTGATTTATGTAGCAATTGCCGAGGAACTGGGGTTCATGGGTACCGCGATCTTGGTCATCACTTACACCTTGCTCGTTGGAGCGGGTTTCAACATTGCTCAGCGCGCCCGCTCCGAGTTTGCGCGACTCTGCGCTATGGGTCTGACCATCATCCTTGGGTTTCAAGCCTTCTTCATCTTTGCCGGCATTCTCCGAATCTTGCCCTTCACAGGCATCACCTTGCCATTTGTTGCACGCGGTGGATCGTCACTGGTAGCGAACTATGTCTTGATTGCCGTGCTGTCGCGCATCTCATCAGAAACCGGTCCTGACTGGATTGAGACTGACGCATTGAGCTCTGACGATGCCACGCTCGTCGTTGCTCGCTCTTAGTTGGCGAACTGCGAAAAGCTTTGATCAGATACCAAGATCGGCGAGGGTACGACTTGCCGAGCGGCAAGGATCAGGGCGTCTGAGGGTCTTGCATCGACAACGATTGACTCTTGTTGCGCCATAAGGACCAGTTTTGCTCGATAGGCATCACGTGTGAATCGGTGAATGCGTGCAGCAACCACTTCTACGCGCAAGCTTTGGAGCACATCCACAAAGAGTTCGTGTGTGCTCGGCCGCTGCCCCGCCCGAACTTCACGGGCGCGCTGGAGACCCACCGCTTCAGCCATACCAATGGCCATAGACACTTCACGCTGAGCGCCGCCCTGCTCTCTCAATGTGACAAAGCCAGCTTCAGTACTCAGAGAAACCCCTACATCCACGACATCACAGAGAATCCATACGGTCTCGAGATCTTCAGCATCACCTGGTTCCATCATCTCGCTCACGGGCCTGCGACTCCACCCCTGCGAGCGCCTACCGAAAGCGCAAGGCCGATCGCGATGAAGAACACCAGCGCACTCGATCCGCCGTAACTAAAGAAGGGCAGCGGAATGCCGGTGACAGGCATAATGCCCATGGTCATGCCGGCATTTTGAAAGACAGAGAAGGTGAAGAAGGTAAACACACCGATGGCGATAAGTCGACCAAGGATGTCTTTGGCTTGCATGGCGATGCGCAGCACTCGCCATGAGATGAAACCAAGCAACGCCAACACGGCGGCGGAACCAATAAATCCAAGTTGTTCACCAACGGCAGTGAAGATGAAGTCGGTCTGTTGTTCCGGCACATAACCAAGGTTCGTAAGACCCCCGTGACCAATGCCCGTACCAAACAAGCCACCGGCCCCGATAGCTGTTTTGGCTTGATTGACGTTGTAGATGTATTGCGCCAAGCCTGGACTGGAGGAGTCTTGGTGCAAAAAGCTCGTAATCCGAAGAATTTGATAGTGACTCAAAATGCCGCCGGCGAACACCACGATGCCGAGCAAAACGGTTCCTAGCAACAGCAGGGTCAGAATGCGGCCTGGCAATCCCGCCACGGTCAACATAACGAGCAAGGTGATGCCCATAATGATCGAGGTGCCCAGGTCTGGCTGAACCAGGATCAACACCATCATGAATCCCGCCATGAGCAGGAGTCGAGATACATCTCGAAGGCTCAAACCCTCTGGACGTCTTGAGCAATAGGTTGCTACAGCCAAAATAAGGGCGAGCAAGGCAAATTCAGAGGGTTGAATTTGCACAAAGCCGAGCGAGAACCATCGCTGCGCCCCGAGGGCATGACTGCCAAATGGAGACAACACCATGAGCAACATGCCCACCATCACAATGTAGGTGGCCGTAGCAAACTGCTCAAAAATTCGATAATCAAGCATGGTGAGAATCAACATCGCGACAATCCCCATAAACACGAAGATTGCCTGTCGCTTTACGAAATAAGTACCAGCTAGACCGTTGACGGCCAATCCGGTACGAGTCGCCGTATAGATCATGACCATGCCAATAAGCGAGGCTCCGATACAAGCGAGGACCAGCCACCAATCGGTAGATCCGCCCGTGGAGCGAGCGGTGCGAGGGCTTTGCAGCAACGTCATGATCGACCCAGCATTGCCTGCTTGGCAGCTGTCAGCATTTCGGGAATCGGAGCTTCAGCACCGGTCCACAATTCGATCTGAATAGCTGCTTGGTGCACCAACATTCCCAAGCCCCCATGTCCGGCCACGCCTCGTTGCTGTAATTGTCGAAGCCAAGCCGTTTCGAGCGGGTGGTACACCAAATCGACAGCAATGGCGCTCAAGCTGATCTGAGATGGGTCACACGGCATCTCATGCTCGGTGTTGGTACCAGCCATGCCTTGCGGCGTCGCATTGACGATGATGTCGGCATCCCTAACATCATCGTCAGTCGCGATTCTGCCTGTGGGGCCTAAGAGCTCAACGAGATCCCGTGCTCGTTCTTCGCTTCGTGCCGAAACAACAATTTCAGCAGCCTGAGCATCATTCAGCGCTGCTGCCACTGCTCTGGCTGCTCCCCCAGAACCGATAACCAGGCATTTTTTTCCTTCGAGGTGAACCTGGTCTTCATAGTGCAACCAATTGACGAATCCTTCACCATCTGTTGAGTAGCCCGTGAGGTGCCCATCTTCTGAGACCACGCAATTCACCGACTGCAGCCGCCACGCTTCAGTGGCGACCCAGTCCAAAAGATGCACCAATTCCGCCTTGAGCGGCATGGTAACGGACACACCTCGCAAGTCGCGGTCTCGAATCAATTCGAGCAGTGCTTGGCCTTCTCCCAGCCCAAATTCAAGACGTTCAGAGCGCCAAGGGAGGCCAAGGGCCTGAAATGCCGCTTCGTGCAAGGTAGGCGAGAGCGAATGCTCGATGGGCGAACCTGCAACGCCGGCTTTGACTATCGGGGTACTCATACGCCTGCCGCTCTCGCAAGTGCCTCATTGGCAAGTTGTTCGGCATAGGTGTTCGAGAACGCTTCCACGCCAGCTTTGTTAATGACCACGAAATACAGCCAGGCACCTTCCGGGGCATTCATCACGGCATGTATGGCCTCTCCCGAAGCCATACATGTAGGAGTCGGCGGCAAGCCTGCGTTGAGGTAGGTGTTGTAGGGCGAATGAATTGCGAGATCGGCTGACGTCACCGTTCCCCCATCTCGGCCCAGCGCATAGAGGATGGTTGAGTCCATCTGCAGCGGCATTGCCTTGGCGAGCCGGTTGTAAATCACTCGTGCCACTTTGGGCATGTTCACGGCAAAATAGCCCTCTTTTTCAACAATCGAGGCAGCGGTGACAAGTTCGTAGGCGTCGAGGCCACTCACCTTGGTCGATGGTGTCAAGCCGTTGGCAGCGGCCAACGATACAAAACGATTCACCATGAGCTGAAGCACGCCTGCTCCGGTATCAGTTGGTTTGATGAGGTACTCACCTGGTGCCAAGAGGCCTTCGAGATTATTCATTGACGCAGATTCAAAGGGTGACCGAACTGCCCCAGATTTTTCCGCCGCCACCATGGCATCCGCCACCTTGGTGGCTCCGAATGCAGCAATGCGATTTACAATTTCTTTGAAGGTAAAGCCAGCTGGTACCTCAACAGGAATGATGTTGGGTCCGGCGTTCAACAGAGTCGAAGCGGCGCCAAAGGTTGATGCTTGGGGCATTTGGTAACTCCCCGGCAAAATTGTCGGCGTACCATGGATCGTCACGTACAGGCGCATCATGGTCGCCGACCCGATGATGTTTTTGTTGGCCATATCGCCAAAAACTTGAGAAGCAGATTCGCCAGAACTCACCGTGATCACGCTGCTTCCCGATCCCGAGGCAATGATGGCGTGGTTCTCAACTTCGTAATAGCCAATGATGATCACAAACAGAACCACGATGCCGAGGATGATCCAACGGAGTGGTCGGCGTTGTTCGCGCGCGTGGCGATGTCGAGGCGTCGTCGATGAGCCTACGTCTAGGTCAAGATTTGGGTTGTCTATTGACACGCCAACCAGCCTTCCAAAAGAATGACCGCCGATTGCGAATCAATCAGACCTTTTTGGGATTTTGCCGACAATCCTGCCTCGTGGAGCGATCGTGACGCCTCCACAGTCGTAAGGCGCTCATCGAAGAGGTCAATGGGGACTTCAGGCAGCGAAGGTGCTAGCTGCGCCACGAATCGCCGGGTCGCACCCGCCCGACTCGACTCTTTGCCGTTGAGGCTTCTCGGCAGCCCCACGACCAAGGTCGTAACCCGCTCTTCTTCGGCACATTCGACAATTTGGCGCACCAATAAATCTTGCTCCATGAGGCCGCCAAATGTCGGTCGGGCAAGCGCCATCGATCTTTGGCTATCAGAGATCGCTACCCCGGTTCGCCGTTCCCCGAGATCCAAAGCGAGCACACGGCCAGGCGCTTGAGTCATTGGCCCCGCAGGAGCGAGCCAGCACGCTCAAGACCCGCAGCAAGCCCACCAGGCTGCTTCCCACCAGCTACCGCCAACGTCGGTGATCCGCCGCCGCCGCCGCCAATCAGGGGGCCAACTTCTTTGACTACGTCTTTTGCATTCAAGGAACCATCGGTGGCAACAGCAATCGCAACCTTGTCCTCACACACACTTCCCAAGGCCACTGCCACCACAGCGTCGCGTCTCTGAAGGTCGCTTGCCAGGCTGCGAAGATCATCTGCAGCGACACCTTCGAGCTCAGCCACGATGACACCACTTTTGACCTGGTCCATCAACGAGGCGGCGGAAGCACTTAGGGCCGCTTGACGCAAACTGTCGCGTTCTTTCTCGACTGCTTTGAGACGTTCGTTGAGACGATCAATACTGTCTACAATCGCGTCGGGCTCTGCTCGCAAGGCAGCCGCAACGCTAGACACCGTTTCATCAAGGTGCAGTAGTCGATCAATAGCTTCGAATCCGGTGACCGCTTCAATTCTCCTGGTGTTGGATCCAATGGATCCCTCTGACAGGATCGAGAAACTGCCAATAGAACCCAGCGCCCCTACGTGTGTCCCGCCACAAAACTCCAACGAATGCGAACCCGCTCTCACTACTCGCACCGTGTCTCCATATTTGTCGCCGAAAAAGGCAATGGCACCCATAGCTTCTGCCTCTTGTCGAGAGGTCTCCGTAGTCTCCACTGCCTCGTCGCTGATAATCCGCGCGTTCACCAATCGAGTCACCTCTGCCAATTCGTTTCTCGTCGGCGCTCCGTGGTGCGAAAAGTCAAAACGAAGTCGATCTGGTGCGACTAACGAGCCTTGCTGGCGAACGTGGTCGCCGAGTACTTCCCGCAAAGCAGCGTGAAGCAAGTGAGTGGCCGTATGGTTGCGACGCAGAGCATCACGTCGATCTCCATCGATGGTAGCCACCACCTCTTGGCCGACTTCAATCGTTCCTTCCATGTGCCCTCGATGGGCGTGAAGGCCGGGCATCGGTGCAATGGTGTTAGTGACAATGCATCGACCCGTAGCGCTAGCAATCACGCCCGTGTCACCCATTTGCCCACCACTCTCGGCATAGAACGGCGTTCGATCAAGAAACACCTCGGTGGTTCCCTCGGCGCCCTCCAAAACGGCTACCACCGTTGCGGCGGCTTCATATTCTTCGCGTCGGCGACCCACGAACACACTGGGGCCGTTGGCATCAACAATTTTTCGGTATGACTCTTCATCGGCAGAGCGAGGCAGTTTCGAAGCAGCGCGAGCGCGATCGCGCTGATCAGTCATCAGGGCGTCAAATTCACTCCGCGAAACTTCAAGATCTTGTTCGGCCGCCAACTCTTGCGTCAGCTCGATGGGAAAGCCATGGGTGTCGTGAAGCAAAAAAGCAACATCGCCACCAAGAGAGGAGCCGCCGCCCCGCTTTACCTCAGCGGTGGCCTCTTCGAGTAACGCCATTCCTGCTCTGAGGGTGCGTCCAAATCCCTCTTCTTCTCGAGCAAGCACTTGCATCACGAGGTCCGACTCTGTTCGAAGCGCCGGATAATCATCGCCCAGGCTTTCGATCGTGGCTTCAACGAGTCGAGACGTGATCTCGCCCGTTGCGCCAGCTCGGCGTGCCGCCAAGACAGCTCGTCGCACGATGCGTCGCAACACATAGCCACGCGACTCATTCGATGGCAACACGCCATCTGCGACCAACATGGTCATGGCTCGACCGTGATCCGCGAGAATGCGAAGTTGCACGTCATCGGCCTCATGGGCGCCATAAGTCTTGCCAGTGATCGACTGAGCGGTATCGAGCAAACCAGCGAAGATGTCGGTCGCGAAGACTGAATCCGTGCCGTTTAGGGTGGGGATGAGTCGTTCAAGACCCGCCCCGGTATCGATGTTGGTCTTTGGCAGTGGCTCAAGCGTGCCGTCGAGCTGTCGCGAGAACTGCATGAACACCAGGTTCCAGATCTCAACAAACCGCTCGTCGCCACCAAATGCCGGACCCCCATCGGCGCCGTAGCGCTCCCCCTTGTCGAAGAAAATCTCCGAACTCGGGCCACAAGGACCCGTGTCTCCCACCTTCCAGAAATTGTCTTCCCCGAGGCGCTGAATACGAGTTGGCGACACACCAACGCCGTCTCGCCAGAGTGCTTCCGCCTCATCGTCGCTCTCGTGAACTGTCACCCATAAGCGATCTGGATCAATACCCATGACTTCGGTAACGAGGTCCCAGGCCATCGTGATGGCGCCTTCTTTGAAATAGTCGCCGAAGGAGAAATTTCCAAGCATTTCGAAAAAGGTGCAGTGCCGAGATGTCGTACCAATGATGTCGATGTCCAAGGTACGGAAGCACTTTTGCACCGACGTAGCGCGGGGCCACGGCGGGGTTTCATCGCCGAGGAAATACGGCTTGAAGGGAACCATGCCAGCGATGGTGAACAAAATGCTTGGGTCGTGCGGAATCAGGCTGGCTGACGGCACGATTTGGTGTCCCCGGCTCTCAAAGAACGCAAGGAACTCCCGACGAAGTGTCTTGGCGTCCATGCAGCAATCCTACCGGTCGTCTTGCCCCGAATTGGCCTCCATGGCCCTCAAGCGCCAGTTTTGAGCTTCAGCCTCTCGGCCATGCGTGCTTGGCTCATAGAAGCGTCGCCCACGAAGTTCATCAGGTAGATAATCCTGTTTCACCCAGCCCGAAGGATCATCGTGGGGATAGCGATACCCCTCGCCATGCCCTAGGTGTTTCGCTCCCTCATAGTGAGAGTCTCGGAGGTGTTCAGGTACCCGAGCGCCTGGATGGGCTTGCACCGCAGTCTTTGCTCGCGCCAGAGCCGTGGTGGCTGAATTCGACTTGGGCGCCGTAGCCAACCGAATGACGAGATGTGCGAGGGTCAACTGAGCTTCTGGCATGCCGATGAGCTCTACCGATCGCGATGCAGCATCGGCGAACACCAGCGCCCAAGGATCAGCCATGCCAATGTCTTCCGATGCCAAAATCACCATCCTGCGGGCCAAGAAGCGTGGAGATTCACCTGCCTCGAGAAGCCGTACGAGCCAAAACAGCGCGGCGTCAGGATCAGATCCTCTGACCGATTTAATAAGGGCGGAGGTCTGGTCGTAGTGTTCATCTTCCCCCTGATGGAGGACTACTCCATCTCGAGCATCCACGACGTCTTGAGTCGTCACCGCTGCTTGCTTTCTTCCCCGGGCGATAGCGATAGCAACCTCCAAGGTGGTCAACGCACTTCGAGCATCCCCAGCAGCAACTGAGGCGATCAACTGCACGGCTTCGGGATCGGCGTTGAACGCTTCGACATCGAGGCCCCGTTGCACCACCATCACAAGATCATCGAGATCCAGGGGTTGAAGACGCCACAGGGTGGAGCGACTTAGCAGTGGTGCATTGACTTCGAAATAGGGATTTTCAGTCGTCGCTCCAACCAAGGTGATGAGTCCTGACTCAACACCAGGAAGCAAGACATCTTGCTGTGCCTTATTGAAGCGGTGAACTTCGTCCACGAACAGCAACGTCCCCTGTCCGCGCTCACCAATGCGTTGTTTTGCTTCTTCGAGAACGTCACGAACGTCTTTCACCCCAGCAACCACTGCCGAGAGACTCACGAAGTGCTTGTTCGTCGTCGAGGCAAGCAGCGACGCCATGGTTGTCTTGCCGGATCCTGGTGGTCCCCACAAAATCAACGACGTCAGACGATCTTGCTGTGCCAGCAATCGCAACGCACCGTTGGGACCAACGAGATGACGTTGCCCTACGACATCGTCCAGGGTGGTGGGGCGCAATCGGGCCGCCAGTGGACCTCGAGCGGCCAGTCGCTCCTCGGCGGCCACAGCAAAAAGATCCTCAGGGATCAGGACTCCTTGGGGATAGTTCTGATGCCCAACTCAAGGAGCGCACTATTGGAGATGGTCGAGGGTGCCTGCGTCATCAAGTCTGTACCCGATTGGGTCTTTGGGAATGCGATGACTTCGCGAATGGTGTCAGCCCCAGTGAAAATCGCCACCAAACGATCAATGCCAAAGGCAAAGCCTGCATGGGGCGGAGCACCATGACGAAACGCTCCCAGGAGAAACCCGAAACGCTGTTCCGCGTCTTCCTCGGAAATACCAAGAGCTCGAAACACCTCACTCTGGAGGTCGGGTCGGTGGATACGCACCGACCCAGAGCCAAGTTCCCAGCCATTGAGTACCAAGTCGTAAGCCTGACTCCGTGCTTTGAGCGGATCGGTCTTCATTAATTCGAAATCATCGGGGTGGGGCATGGTGAAGGGGTGGTGCGCTGAGATTGGGTTGCCATCTGCATCAACACCATCAAACATGGGGAAGTCCATGACCCATACGTAGCGGGGTTCCCCTTCTCCCACGGGAGGCGAGAGCAATTGGGCTCGGAGTGCACCAAGGACTTCGACGGCTCGACGCCACTCATCGGCGACAATCAACACAAGATCCCCCGCTTGAGCATGACTACGCTCCACAATCGCTGCTCGTTCTGTGTCAGCCAAAAAGCGATCGAGCGGAGAATCAAGGCTGCCATCGTCTTGAACTCGGAACCATGCGAGCCCTTGAGCTCCAAGCGACTTGGCCTTCTCGGTCAGGGTATCGAGCTTTGATCGAGTGAACGTGGCACCGTCTGGAATACGAAGTGCTTTGACCACGGGTGCAGAGAAGGCACGAACCTCCGAGTCTTGGAAGGTTTCTGAAAGGTCCGTGAGCTCGATCTCAACTCGCAAGTCGGGCTTATCGACACCGAATCGATCCATTGCTTCGTGCCAAGTCATTCGAGGAATGGCGCCAGGTCGAACACCGGTCGCTACTTCAGCAGCATCGAGCACTGCTTCAGACACGAATGCCATGACATCATCTTGCGTTACGAAGCTCGCTTCAAGGTCCAACTGGGTGAACTCAAACTGTCGATCAGCGCGCAAATCTTCGTCTCGCATGCATCGAGCGATTTGGTAGTACCGGTCGATACCTCCCACCATGAGTAACTGCTTTGCCAATTGAGGGCTTTGTGGCAGTACGTAGAACGACCCGTGGTGCAAGCGGGACGGTACAGCAAACTCTCGTGCACCTTCTGGGGTCGGAGCCCACAAGATAGGCGTTTCGACTTCCACAAAGCCTTGACGGTCCATGGCGGCTCGCAAAGCTCGGTTCACCGCTGCACGAATTCGCAAATTGCGCTGCATGCGAGGCCTGCGCAAATCAAGGTAGCGATACCGAAGGCGAATTTGTTCATCCACCTCGCTGCGATCTTCGAGACCGAACGGCGGTGGTTCAGCAGCGGCTAGTACCTCAACCTTGCAATCGCCAATCTCAACGGCTCCGGTTGCGATGGTTTCGTTTAGCGTGCCCTCAGGCCTCGGACGCACGGTGCCGGTTACTTGGACGACGTACTCGCTCCGCAAGTCGACTGAACCGTCGACGACGCACTGAACGATGCCACTGCGATCGCGAAGGTCAATGAACGCAAGGTGTTCGCCGTGTTCGCGACGCCGAGCAACCCAGCCACAAACTCTCACCTGCTGGCCCACATGTTCGGGCCTCAATGCGCCACACAAGAGGTCCCTCATAGACGTGGCAAGAACGCCGGCAACTGTTTGCTCATTACTGGTAGTCACTACTGATCTCCTTGGGAGGTAAAACGCGTGAGAAATTCCTCGACGCTGAGGGTTTCTTGGTCTGCCTCGTGGCGCAAGGCTCGAATCGTAACGGATCCGCTGGCTGCCTCCTGCTCGCCAATGATGGCGGCAAAGGCAGCTCCCGAACGATCCGCCACTTTGAGTTGGCTCTTCATGGATCGACTGTCATAGGCTCGCTCAGCGAACACCCCTGCTTGACGCAATGTGGCCACCAACGTTCGCGCGTGAGTGCCACCGGTCACATCAACGACGAAGACACGAGGCGTAGGGGCTGCTACGGAGAACGTGGTCTCGGCGTCACAAGCGAGCAAGACCCGTTCCATGCCGACACCAAAGCCAATACCTGGAGTCGCAGGGCCTCCGAGCAGTTCAACTAGGCCGTCGTAACGACCTCCGCCACCAATGGCATTTTGTGCACTCTCTAGTGAGGTGGCCGCAAATTCGAAGGTGGTTCTCGTGTAGTAGTCAAAACCTCGCACGAGTCGATCATCTTGCACTGAGTCCACACCAACCTCAGCGAGCCCCGCAACCACATGGTGATGGTGCTCAGCGCACGCAGCACAAAGATGGTCCCGCAGCATGGGTCCAATAGTGGTCACGCCAATGCACCCGGGTTTCTTGCAGTCAAGGACTCGCAACGGGTTGGAAGCCCATCGTTCACCATGTTCGTCGCAGAGGTCCACCTCGTGCGCTTGCAAATGAACCTTGAGTTGCTCTACGTAGGCGGGACGACAAGCGCTACAGCCCATGGAGTTGATCTTGAGCACGACGTGTTGAAGTCCCAGGTCTCGAAAAAATCTGGAAGCGAGTTCAATAACTTCAATGTCGAGATCGGCGTCATCACTCCCGATGACCTCCACACCTAATTGGTGATGCTGACGGTATCGACCGGCCTGAGGGCGCTCATAGCGAAAACTGGGACTGGCGTACCAAGCTTTGAAAGGGGTGGCTGGACGGTGCTGAATGAATGCCCGAACCACCGGCGCCGTGCCCTCTGGCCGCAAGGCCAAGTGCCGACCGCCCCTGTCTTCAAAATCGTACATTTCTTTGGACACCACTTCTGCGGCATCGCCCAATCCACGGTGGAACACCCGAACGTCTTCGAACATCGGCGTGTGCACCAAGCCGAAACCATAAGCAGTCGCCATGGAGGCAAATTTGGCAACGAGTGCTTGCCACCTGAAGGACTCTGGCGGCATGACGTCATGGGTGCCCGTAGGGGCTTGGGGGGTGAATTGCTCCTCGGACATAGATCTATCTTCTCGCACCCGGGAGCACTCGATACGCATCGAAGACACCATCGAGCAATCTGATGGAGTTAATCAGCGCTTCGAGGTGATTGGGGTCCGCCAACTCAATGTCAAAAGTCATACGACTCACCCGGTCGGCCGTTGTTGCAGTGCGCGCCGCCACAATATTGAGCCGATGTTCGGAGACCGTTTGGGTAATGTCAGCCAAGAGCCGTGAGCGGTCAAACGCCAACACCTCAAGGGTTGCTCGGAATACTCCTTCTCCTGAAGCATCCCACTCCACTTCGATAACTCGATCCTGACTTCGCTCCCCCAACGCCTCAGCGTTTGAACAATCCGAACGGTGAACAGAGACACCACGCCCCTGGGTCACGAATCCAATAATCTGATCACCCGGCACGGGGGTACAACAGCGCGCCAAATGCACCATGACGTCATCAAGGCCTTCAACCCAAATGCCAGCGGTGCGGCGATGCGGAGAACGCGGCGTGCGCGAGGACCGTGTGACGGTCGTGGCAATCTGCTCCTCGCCGCCTCGCATCTCACGCAGGAGCCGCTGCACAACCGAAGAAGCAGAGATCTGACCCTCGCCAATCGCCACAAACAATGACTCGTCATCAGCGAGATTCAGCGACTCTGCCACTGCCGAGAACGCCGCTGAGGACAGTGTCGTCGCAATGGGCATCGACTCGCGTCGCAACTCTCTTGTCATCGCTTCGCGGCCTGACTCCAGAGCATCTTCTCGACGCTCGCGTGAGAACCATTGACGAATCTTGTTTCTAGCTCGCGAGGAGGCGACGAAGTTCACCCAGTCTCTCGAAGGCCCGGCATTTTCGGACTTAGAGGTGAAAATCTCAACCGTATCGGCAGAAGCCAGTCGAGAATCGAGGGGGACGAGTCGTCCATTGACCTTCGCCCCAATGCATCGGTGCCCAATTTCAGTGTGCACCGCATAAGCGAAGTCGACCGGGGTCGAATCAGCACTCAACGCAATTACCCGACCCTTAGGTGTGAAGACGTAGACCTCGTCTTGCTCAAGGTCAGCCTTGATCGATTCGAGGAATCGGACCGGGTCGCTTGACTCCACATCAGCATCGGTGATTCGTTGCATCCAGGCCAATTCCGCGGCCGATGCTGCTTCTTTATAGGACCAGTGGGCGGCAATGCCATATTCGGCCTTGGCGTGCATATCGGTGGTTCGAATTTGAATCTCTACCGGCTTGCCACCGGGTCCGATGACGGTGGTGTGAAGTGATTGATACAAGTTGAACTTCGGCGAGTTGATGTAGTCCTTGAATCGACCTTGCACGGGGCGCCATAACGCGTGGATGACGCCAAGGGCCGCCCAGCAATCTCGTTCCTCTGTGGTGATGATTCGAAGCCCCACGAGATCGAAGATGTCATCGAACTCTTTGCCACGAACCACCATTTTTTCGTAGATACTCCACAGGTGCTTCGATCGTCCCGAAACTTCACAAGCCACTCCCGCTTCGGCGAGTTGTCCACGCAGCTGATCAAGGACATTGCCAACGTAGGCGTCACGTTCTGGAGCCCGAGCTGCCACCATTTGCTCGATCTCGGCGTAACGCTTTGGGTGCAGGGTTGCAAAACACAGGTCCTCAAGCTGCCACTTGACTTGTTGGACACCGAGTCGGTGAGCCAAGGGAGCGTACACATCGAGCGTCTCTTGAGCGATCCGCTGTTGCTTGGTCACGGGCATAACCGCCAGGGTCCGCATATTGTGTAGCCGGTCAGCCAACTTGATGAGTAAGACGCGCCAGTCTGATGCCATCGCAATAAACATTTTGCGAATCGTGGCCGCCTGCTGGGCCTCTTTCGAATCAAAGGCCAGCCGGTCGAGCTTGGTGACCCCATCCACAACGGCGGCCACATCGGCACCAAAGTCACGCTCGAGATCTTCGAGGGTGATACCCGTGTCTTCGACGGCATCATGCAACAGTGCCGCCACTACCGTTGTTTCATCAAGGCCTAAATCAGCTGCAATGCCTGCCACTGCCACAGGGTGGGATACGTAGGGCTCTCCTGAGCGTCGAAACTGCCCATGGTGCGCCTCGGCGGCCACTCGAGCCGCTCGTACGATCTCAAGGGTCTCAGCCCCCGCGTGCTGCTTCGAAAACGCTACGAGGACGGGTTCAAGGAGTTCAGCCACCACACCCGTGGTGGCGTCACCCGCACTAGAAGGCGCCGTCAGGCTCGTCATTTCTTTACGCTAGCCGTCCGAGGACGAAGAGTGCTCAGTTTTTGCGGCGCTTGCTCTTGCGCGGCCGCGGAACATCACTAGGGGGCAGCCCTGCTTGCGCACGCGCTGCCGCTGAACCGGGAACAATCACACCAGACACGGTCGCTGAACCGCCGACCGAAGCCGAGGCTTTGGTCCGTGCAGCTTCCACGGGAGACATGGTCTCTCCTCGAGCGCCACGAGCATCAAGGCGTTGGCGAACAGCACGCCATTTTTGTTCCCGCTCTTTCATGATTGCCAAGAGTGGCGCGGCGATGAAGATTGAGGAGTAAGCACCAGAGAGCAGTCCCACGAACAGCGCGACACCGTAGTTCAAGAGGGTTGTCGCACCCAAGATCTCCGCGCCCACCACCAGCACGGCAAGCACAGGCAAGATCGCCACAAGTGAGGTGTTGATAGAGCGAGCCAAGGTCTGATTCATGGAGAGATTGACAATTTCCGAGTAACTCAGTCGACCCCCGCCAAGGTTTTTCACATTGTCACGAACTCGGTCGAACAACACCACGGTGTCATAGAGCGAGTAACCCAAAATGGTCAAAATGGCGACCACCGTGTCAGGGGTTACCTGGAAGCCAAAAATTGCATACACACCAACGGTGACCAAAATGTCGTGAATCATGGCCAAGAAGGCGGCAAGAGCCATCTTCGGCTCGAAACGGAAACTGATGTAGATCACCACGGCGATGAAGAAGATTGCCAAGGCCCAAATTGCTCGAGACGTGACATCACCTCCCCACGTTGGTCCCACCGTCGATTGCGACACGTTGTTCTGATTGGTGTGCGCTAGTGATGCCAAGGTTGCGACAACTTTGGCGGATACCTGCGCCTGCTCAGAAGCGCTCAATGAGTTGATGTCGGCTTGTACTTGGACAGTTCGCCCACCAAGAATCGTCACGACAGGCTGCGAGAGGCCATCAGCCTCCACTGCTGTCGTCACCTGCTGCACCGTGAGATTCTTGGCTTGGACTTCCCATGAGGCGCCACCCTTGAAGTCAATGCCAAGGTTCAACCCGCGAACCGAAATAGCGACAATGCCGATGATGATGATCGCCATGGACACACCAAACCACCAGCGTCGACGACCCACAAAATCAAAGCGAGTTTGGCCGCGGTAGAGGCGAGCAAACGCGCCAGGAGCCTTCTGCTCCGGTGCCGTGGTCTCCACCGTGCTCATCACACGACCTCCATCTCATCAGCTTCGTCATTCGCATCGGCCTCAGCAAGCAAACCGCGCGAGATAGAGAAGGCTCCTTCGGACTGCTTCTCTGCGCGACGTCCCAACAAGATCACCAAGGGTCTCGTGAAGAAATAGGTGAAGATGATGTCAAGAATGGTTGAGAGCCCGAGGAAGAATGCAAACCCTCGCACGTCCCCGAGAGCCACGAGATACAAGATCACGGCCGCGAGCAGGGACACAAAGTCTGCTGCGAGCACCGTTCTCCATGCTGATTGGAAGCCTCGGTCAACCGATGTGCGCACCGATCTACCGGATCTAGCTTCATCCTTCAAACGCTCGAAGTAGACGATGTAGGAGTCGACCGTGATACCAATAGACACAATCAGACCCGTGATACCCGCCAAGGTAAAACTCGGAGCCAATGACGTGTGACCAAGAGCCGACACGATCGTCCACAACGCCATAGCTGTCAAAGCCAAACCAGCAATAATGACCAGTCCTAGGGCTCGGTAATAAATCACGGTGTAGAGCAACACCAGCAACAGACCGACAATGCCGGCGGCGAGACCAGCCACGAGTGATGAGTGGCCCAACGTGGGCGACACGGTCTCCGTGGTCAATGCAGTCAAGCGCACTGGCAGGGCACCAAACTGCATCGCTCGAGCAAGATTCTGTGCCTGAGATTGCGTCATGGAGCCCGAGATTTCGCCTTGGCCACCAAACGAGGAGAAGGTCGTTTGAGTCGGCTGAATAAGTGGTGCCGACTGCACAACGCCGTCGAGCTCAATCGCGACAATCTGGTGGAAGTTCGCTTGAGCAACGGCATCCCATTGCGTCGAACCAGCAGACGTAAGGGTGTAGTTCACCACCCATTGTCCAACTTGATTCTGGGTTGCTTGAGCAGACTTGATGACGCGACCCGTCAACTGCGCTGCGCCGAGGAGATAGCGACCTTGCTTCTCTCCCCCGAGGCCAGGCAACAACACTTCTTGCGTTGCCACATCGTTGGCCGGCAGGGTGGTTCGATACACCTCAAGCGTGGGATCTGGGGAAACATTATTTGCCGAGTAGCCAGCAGGGAGACTGGAGTTCGGCGTTACCGCCAAATTGGCCTGGGTTAACGCGTAACTCGCCCCACACTTCGTCGGAAGCGGTGTGCCAACAGGAGCTGCGTATTTGGACTTCGCCCCGATAAAGGCTGGTGCATAACACATCACCGGGCGAAAGAGCAGCTGCGCCGTTTGACCAACGGTTGCCAATACGGCGCGAGCATCAGTAACACCAGGAACAGACACGACAATGTCACTTCCCTGTTGGACGACCGTGGCCCCCGAAACTCCCAAAGAGTTCACGCGGTTATTGATGATGGTGACTGTTTGGGCGAGATCCGCCTTGCTCGGATTGCCCTGAGGCTGGTACACGACGCTCAGGCCACCGGCCAAGTCAAGGCCTAACTTCGGAGACCATTGGAGGCCAAGGACTACACCAAAGGTGGCGATGACTGAAATCAGCACCACCAACAAACTGGTGATCAGCCCTCGGCGGGACGCTCGATTCACTCCAGCGTTTCGGGCGCTCACTTCTGGTCGTCCTCACCTTCAGCTGATCCGTCAGCTTCGAGCTCTGCCACGGGGTTCTCAACAGCCGACGTGCTTGGAGGAGTGGCCGCAGAGGCCGAATCAGCTTCCACCGGAGCCTCATCTTCAACTTTGCGGGCAATGGCTTGCTTCAAAAAAGTCAAGGTCGTGGGTTGTGGGACCGATTCTCCAGGAAGGCCACCGGTTGCAATCACGATGTACTTCTCATCCTCAGAGAGCACGACACCGCGGACGCCACCAATGGTCTCAATGGTGTCTCCAACACTTGCCTTGCGAGTCTGGGCCTGCTGTTCTTTCATTTTGCGTTGGCGAGGCCGCAGAACGAAGAAATAGATCAGGGCAAAACCGACCAACATGACGGGCAGGAGAAAACTGCTCGATCCAGACTTTGTGGTGGCGGCAACTAGGAGCAGAGCGATCATGAATCCTCACTTAACGGTGCAAAGGTGCGAACGCAAAACTTAGCCCAATCAGCCAAGCCACCTGTGTCGCTAAGACCGAAAACCTAGAGAAGGGTGCCGGTTTCTCGGTCGAGGCCCAAGTGAGCGAACGCTCGATCGGTGCCCACCCGGCCCCGTGGGGTTCTCAGAATCAAGCCCTGTTGCACCAAGAAAGGCTCATAAGCGTCCTCAATGGTGCTTGGTTCTTCGCCTATGGATTGCGACAGCGTTGTCAGTCCGACTGGATTTCCAACGAATCGACGGCACAAAACATCAAGAATCATGCGGTCCACCTTGTCAAGACCAAGGCCATCGACGCCAAAGAGATCGAGTGCGTCATTAGCAAGTTCCTCCGAGACGCTGCCGTCCCCCCGAACGTCGGCGAAATCTCTGACCCGACGCAGTAAGCGATTGGCAATTCGGGGGGTGCCTCGGGATCTTCCGGCGATGATCGCAGCACCTGCATCATCAATCGTCACGCCAAGCAGGGCCGCAGAACGCAGCACGATTGCTTTGAGTTCGTCTGGTTCATAGAGATCAACACGGCCGATAAAGCCAAAACGGTCTCTCAGCGGCGGCGCAACGAGTCCAATCCGAGTGGTGGCTCCAACAAGCGTGAATCTGGGGAGTTCCAACCGAATCGATCGAGCCGTTGGGCCTTTGCCGATGACAATGTCAATGCGCCCATCCTCCATAGCTGGGTAAAGCACTTCCTCCACTGCTCGAGGGAGGCGATGAATCTCATCAACAAACAACACGTCGTCATTACTTAGATCCGTCAAAATCGAGGCAAGGTCCCCTGGTCGGCTGAGTACGGGACCAGACGTCACCCGAAGCCCCACACCCACTTCACTTGCCACGATTCCAGCCAAGGAGGTCTTGCCCAACCCTGGAGGTCCAGCGAACAAAATGTGGTCGACCACGTGACCTCTCGCCCTTGCGGCTCCCAAGAGAATACGCAGATGCTCAATGAGATCAGCTTGGCCGATGAAATCATCGAGAGCATGGGGGCGCAACGATGTCTCGTCTCGCTCTTCCACTTCATGAGCTACGGGATCCACGGCTCGGGTTTGCTCATTGGAAACGATCTCTCGACGCGGACTCATCGTGACCCCATCGCTTGGAGTGCAAGGCGGAGCCCATGCTCCACAGACTCGGTTCCGTCGAGGCTCGCTGTTGCGGCTTGAATTTCATCCATCGCATATCCCAGTGCCTCGAGGGCCGCTGCTACATCAGATCGTGTAGTCGGCCCCCCGCTCAATCCAGCCACCTTCGACGGCATCACGCTTGTTGCGGCCATGGATCCTTGGAGCTCAAGAATCAAACGAGCAGCAGTCTTTTTCCCAACGCCTGAAACCAATTCAAAACTCGACGAGTCCTGATCTTGCACGGCTCGGACAACTTCATTGGCGCCAAGCGTGCCCAGAATAGACAGAGCGAGCGATGGACCTACACCGTGAGTACCAAGGAGCGTCTCAAACACGCCTCGCTCGGCATCACTCAAAAAGCCAAAGAGCTCAAGGGCATCTTCACGAACATGGGTGTAGGTAAAGAGCGTTACCGGCTCCGTCTCACTCGACAGTGCCGCAATCGTTGATGGGGTGAGCGTGACGCGATAACCCACGCCCCCCGTGTCGATAATGACACTGTTGCCAGCAAAACTGGCGATGGTTCCCCTAACAAGACCGATCATGCTTCACCAGCGTGAACTGCGCTCAACAATGGCGACGCAGAAAGGTGGCAGATCGCAACCGCGATGGCATCAGCTACGTCGGGCGGCGAAGGCGCAATGTCAAGGCCGCAAAGACGGGCCACCATGTCTTGAACGTCTCGTTTGTCAGCCGAGCCAGACCCCGCCACATTGAGTTTCACCTCATTAGGCGAGTACTGGGCAATTGGAATCTTGCGCATGGTGGCCAAGGCCAGGACAAAGCCTGAAGCTTGCGCCACCGACACCACTGACTTCACGTTCGCTTGCGAAAAGATTCTCTCGATCGCCACGACGTCTGGCTTCGTGTCATCAAGGAGCGCTGCGATGTCTCCATGCAGGGTCGCCAAACGCTGCTCCATTGGCTGTTCCACAGACGTCTCGAGCAGCCCAGCCGTGAGAACTTCGAAATGTGGCGTGCCGCCGGCGCGCTTTACCACCCCGAAGCCACATCGCGTGAGGCCAGGATCAATCCCTAAGACGAACATGCGTTCGATAGTACCCTCTCCACGCACCGCGATGCGAGGATGCCTTGTCAGCCCTCGTAACTTGCGAGAATCTCGTCAGGAATATCGCAGTTGGCGTGGACATCTTGAACGTCATCGTGATCATCAATCGCGTCAAGAAGTCGAAGTACCTTCTTCGCTTCGTCTGCATCACCCACTTCCACCATCTGGGTTGGCTCAAGCGAAGCTTCAGCTGAACTAGGGGTGAAACCTGCGGCTTCGAGCGCATCGCGCACCGCATGCAAATCGCTTGGCGCGCAGGTCACTTTCCAGTGTTCGCCCACATCGCTGACATCATCGGCTCCTGCCTCGAGCGCCGCTTCCAAAAGCGTGTCTTCGGCAATGTCCTTGTCAAACAACATGATTCCTCGGCGTTCAAACTGCCAAGAAACTGCGCCGGGTTCGGCCATCGAACCACCTGATGATTTAAAGATGTTGCGCATCTCTGCACCAGTTCGATTGCGGTTATCGGTCAAGGTCTCTACGATCACGGCCACGCCGCCAACGCCATAGCCTTCATAGGTCACCGATTCATAGCGAACACCTTCGAGCTCACCTGTCCCCCGTTTGACCGCACGCTCAATGGTGTCAAGCGGAACGGAAGCGTCACGAGCCTTTTGGTACATGGTGCGCAGACTTGCATTGGAAGCAAGGTCTCCTCCGCCTTCACGAGCGGCTACTTCGACTTGACGAATGAGTTTCGCAAACGACTTAGCTCGGGCTGCGTCTTTGGCACCCTTCTTGTGTTTCGTCGTTGCCCATTTGGAGTGGCCTGACACGGTAATCCTTTCCCATGAAAGCCGCGTTTCGGCTCCCAAAGTTGCCCTTGATGCTAGTGATCCTCGGCGCCGCTGGCAGAACGAGCAATTTCCATGAGCAGTGCATGGAATCTTGTGTCGTCGGTGAGCTCGGGGTGAAACGAGCACGCAATCACGTTGCCTCGCCTCACCGCGACGGGTTCTGCCCCATGATCGGTGTCAATCGTTGCCAGCACTTCGGTGTCGTCTGCCACCGACGTGATGCGTGGTGCACGGATGAAGACCGCTTCCATGGGTTCGCCCAAGGCAGGAATCGCCGCCAGGGTCTCAAAACTGAACCGCTGTCGGCCATAACCGTTGCGTCGAGCACTGATGCCAAGTCCAGCCATCGTCTTTTGGTCGCTTCTTCCGTCTTCCACGGTCGAAGCCAGCATGACAAGACCAGCACAGGTGCCAAACGTTGGTCGATTTCCCTGCACCCAAGCTTCCAAGGGGTCGCGCACTCCCGAGCTGTCAAGCAGCATGGACAAGGTGGTGGATTCCCCGCCAGGCAACACCATGGCTGCAAGATCCTCGAAGTGTTCTGGACGCTTGACGAGAACAACTTCGTGGCCAAGCTTCTCTAATGCCGCCGCATGCTCACGCACATCGCCTTGCAGAGCCAGCACGCCTACCTTCACGCTACTTACCAGCCGCGTTCGGCCAAACGAGTCTCCAAGGTTGCAACTTCGAGGCCCTTCATTGCCTCGCCGAGACCGGTAGACACCTTGGCCACAACCGAAGCGTCCTCGTAATGAGTCGTTGCTTCCACAATGGCTCGCGCCATCAGTTCAGGCTGTGAGCTCTTGAAGATACCGGATCCAACGAAGCACGCCTCGGCACCAAGTTGCATCACCAAACTCGCGTCAGCTGGCGTGGAAATCCCACCCGCACAGAACATGGGAACCGGAAGCTTTCCCGTCTCAGCGATCTCTTGGATGGCCTCAATCGGAGCGCGGAGCTCCTTGGCCCACTGGTACAACTCGACCTCATCGGCTACACCAATTTTCTTGATGTCCCCCATGATGGAGCGAAGGTGGCGCACTGCTTCGACCACGTTGCCGGTTCCCGCTTCACCCTTGGAGCGAATCATGCACGCGCCTTCAGAGATGCGGCGCAGCGCTTCTCCCAGGTTGGTGGCTCCACATACGAAGGGAACCTCAAAAGCCCACTTATCGATGTGGTTGGCCTCGTCAGCTGGAGTCAACACTTCAGACTCATCGATGTAGTCCACGTCCAAAGACGCCAAGATCTGCGCTTCTGCAAAGTGGCCGATACGAGCTTTGGCCATCACGGGAATGGTGACTGCTTCTTGGATCTCCACAATCATTTGGGGATCGCTCATGCGTGCGACGCCACCATCTCGACGAATGTCAGAAGGAACGCGCTCGAGCGCCATGACCGCCACGGCGCCAGCATCTTCAGCGATTTTGGCCTGCGTGGGGTTGACCACGTCCATGATGACGCCACCGCGCAACATGTCTGCGAGCCCACGCTTTACACGGAAGGTGCCAGTGGTACGGGAATTTTGGGTGTTGGAGTCTGAACTCATGAATCCATCCTAATAGGTGACTACAAATGTCGTGTTTAGCGTTCGTTCAAGGCTCGGCGGCGAACGGACGTGGCATCAAGATCCCCGATGATCTCCTCGTCGCTGCGTCGGAGGATGGACGGATCGATAAAGAGCCAGCGCAATGATGCGTAGTAGCGCGAAGCAAAAAACGAATTCGCCTCGGGAAGTGGGCCATTCTCAATCTTGAGCAGAGCTGCTGCCAAACCCTTGGGGTAGCGAACAGTCAAAACAGCAATTTCGTCGGCCTCCCACAATCGGTTCCTGCCGGTGAGCCGGTGCGCAACGGAAGCCTTTTGGCCCACGGGGCCGAGCAGTAATGCCAAACCTGCGCCTGCACTTCCGCGCTGCACCGCATCGAGTCGCTCATGGGCAAGCAGGTGGGCAAGCACGCCTTCGAGTTCAATCAGATCAAGACTTGACAACAAACCAGTGGTCACGACAATGGTCGGCGCCATCCTGTTCCCATAGATACCGGCGTTTCTCACCGGATCATCCAAGATGGTGATGCCAGGTGTCATGACCCCAAAACTGGTGGAAAGCGCGTCAAGCAAAACATCTACTCGAGGCAATTGGCCGAGCTGGACAGAAGCACCACCAATCACTCGACCTGGTCCACCGGGAGCCCATTTCGAGAGCAGCCATGCAACGAACAAGGTAATGAGCACCCCGAGCGGTATAAACGCGACCATGGAGATGGGCAGACATATAAGTGCTCCCACCAGACCGAAGATCACGCCGAATCCGAGATACGCCAGCATCGGCCAACGATGATTGCGGCGTCGCGTGTCGTCAATCCGTGTCAAGGGGCCATGGAGCATTTCTGAAGGGGCAATGGCTGATAGTGGTCGTTCAGCGTGACGCATGTTCTGACGGCCCCGACCGCGCGAACGACGATTCCCTCCGGAGTTTCCGCGGCTTTTTGAGGTGCTCTGTGCCATAGGGATCCAATCTAGGCGGTGACGCGATGGTGAAACCGCGATCTCGCTGTCTCGTAGACGGCTTCGTAGGAAGTAACAAGATTGGCCACAGACCACGAAGCTGCATAAGTCTTTCCCGCTTCTCGCGAAACTGAATCGGGGCGTAGGGCCAATGAAAGCGCCTCTGCCAAGACTTGGGGGTTCGAAGGCGGGACTAACACGCCGTGTCCTGACAGCGCTTGCCGGTATCCATCGATATCTGACGCCACCACCGCGCACGAAGCGGCCAACCCTTCAATCAGTACGATGCCAAAGGACTCCCCTCCGAGCGATGGCGCACACAGCACATCAGCAGCTCGGAGGCGAGATGCCTTTTCCGCTTCATCTATGACTCCGAGAAACTCAACCCGTGCTCCCCGAGATTCGAAGCCCTCGGGAGCGTGTCCCGTCACCCAAAGCGTCACCGTGTGGGGTAACAATGTCGCGGCTTCAAGCAGCACATCGCGACCTTTGCGTGGCTCGTCTCGTCCAACAAACATCACGGTCGGTCCAGTTTTTGTCCATGCATTCGCTACGTCGATACCGTGAAGATCCACACCATTGAACAAGACCTGACTTTCGAGGCCCATGGCTGCTTGTCCCGTGCGCCGTGCCGCTTCACTCACCGAACACACGGCGTCGAGACGAGCCAGCCGACGTTGTAATACGCTGCCCGCCACCCGATAGGCCCGATCAACCCCCGAGCGATGCAGCGTTGCGACCGTGGCTCGCTGATGCCTCGCTAGGAGGGGCCAGGCCATGACCGGAGCGATGGGTTCGTGAATGTGGATCACCGCATTGGCCGCAAGGTCGATACGTCGGCTTGCTGCTCGCACTTGGCCATAAGACAACGTGATCGGAGCATTAGAGCCATTGGCAGCGACGGATCGAACTGTTCCTGCCACGAGGTGGTCAATGCCTTCGCTCACCAGTGCCTCATCCACCTGATGACCTGGACTGAACAAGCCCACGCGATAGCCTCGACGCACGAGTTCCCGACTCATCGCCATCGCCTGATTCTGTACTCCTCCAGGAACCGCAACGTCATAGGGACACACCATCAACACATCAAGAGCCATCGGTGGCTCCAATCGTTTCGGCAAACACGTGCCATTGCTCTGGTTTGGCGGCGATCAGTTCACTCAGTTGATCAGCGATGAGCTGCGTTACCCGCGCCACATCTTCTCGCAGACTTCCCTTTCGCGTCGCGTCGATGGGACCCACCACTTTGGCTCGATGCGAACTTGAAGGTCCTGAGTAGACGACGCCACAGGCGAGGGCAGCTCCGGTTCGAAGCGCCAACATGGCCGGTCCAGCGGGCATAGTGGTCTTGACTCCAAGCAACGTAACGGCAATGCCATCGTGAGTAAGGTCTCGATCACACAGCAAACCCACGACGCGTCCATCGCGTAGATGCTTCATCAGTCGACTTCCAATGGATGCGTCGAGACCCTCGACGTCAATACCGATACGTTCGCGGCCTTGTTTAAACCAAGCAAAGAGCTCGGGCGGCTCAAGCACCTCAGCAGCGGCCACCATGGGCGTCATCGTGAGGCCCAACATAGAACCACCCCACTCCCAGCTGCCCACATGGGGCAGGGCCAACACGACGCCATTGCCCTCTTGCCATGCGGTGCGCAAAATGTCTTCGCCAGACTCCCATTCGATACCGGCAAGGATGCGTGCTTGCGATGCCCCGGGAAGTGTTGCCGCCTCTGCGTAGTATCGGCCATAGCTCGCAAAGGCCTTTCGCACCAGACGCTTGTGGTGGGGTGGTGTCAAATGTTCTCCGCGATACGCCATCACCGTCTTTAAGTTCAGCGCCACTCGACGACGAGTATCCGATGGAAACCATGATGCCGCCCAGCCCAAGCTTTGGCCGATGGCGACAGCCACATTGATCGGAACATATCTGGCCGCCGAAAGTCCACCACGCAGCACCCATCTGGTGCCCCTTGCGTTACTCATCGAGGTCCGAACCTATTGCTGAGAACGTGAAGATTCACCACGACGCCACGTCCACCGACCCGAAGGGGTGGCCATCGTGTCACTGCGCTCACGCGCGATACGCGAACGCCAAGCGGGTGGAGTAGTACGTCGTTCTCGGCGACGCGTTGCGCCAGGACGATTGCGCCATTCGCGAAGTCGCGCCTCTGAAAGCTCGTTGCGACGCTTGATGGCCCACTTCTGATCGGGAGCAGACGCTGCTTGCCAGATTCGAACAAATCGACCAGCAGCGGTAAGCGACGTCAAGGCCAGCATGATGATGAGCACCGGCACAAACACCGCGTGACCCAAGAGCGCCACGCCGAGCAAGATCATGCGTTCGGCGCGCTCCATCAAGCCACCCTTGGCGGGAATGCCAAGCGTCTCAGCTTTTGCGCGCTCGTAAGAAATGAGGGCCGTCACCGCCATAATGGCGAGAGGAATCATGATCAGTCGGCCCTCGTTGGCGGAAATCAGATACCAAGCACAACCACCCATCAAGAGGGCGTCGGCCACGCGATCGGTAACCGAGTCAAAAAAGGCCCCTCGAATGGACGCGGTACCCGAGGCCTTGGCCACAGGGCCATCGAACAAGTCGTGTGCACCCGTCAAGGTGAGAAGAAAGATTGCCAGCAGAAAATACCCGGCACCGATGGCAACGGCGGTTGCCGCAGCCGAAACCAAGCCAGTCGCGGTCAGTACGTCAGCAGTAATGCCATGACGAGTGAGCCATGAGCCAATTGGGGCGGTTCGGGCATCCACAGCCCCTCGCCAGCGTCCATCAAACATCGAGAGAACATCCTCCTTGCGCACGCATGATGAGCCGTGCGGGCCATTCCTGACCGTGGTTCAAGGATATCAGTGATTGAGACCTTTGTATCGGATCGCTATAAGTCAGCCCAAGCGGCTGAGACCTTGTGATAGGTCGTTTCCAGCGACTCAGGGAGCACCCGGGCCTCGCCGATCGTAGTGATGAAGTTGGTATCGCCATTCCAACGGGGTAACACATGCAGGTGCAGGTGCTCAGGGATGCCTGCACCTGCCGCACGGCCCAAATTGGCGCCCATGTTTACTCCGTCTGGTCGATAGGCCTTCTCCACTGCGGCGACCGCTTTCGTAGCTGCTGAGAATAATGAGACCTGTTCTTTTGGTTCCAAGGTGCTGAGATCTCCACCATGGCGAAGCGGCAAAATCAACAAGTGACCGGATCCATAGGGATAGGCATTCAAGATCACGCAACTGCCATCTTCGATAGCCACAATGCCCGTCCGTTCACTCACCCCCTCAGCAATCAAGCCACAGAACACACAGGCCCGATCCCCAACTGGCTTATGTGCGGCGGTTTCGATGTAGTGCTGTCGCCAGGCAGCACCAAGTCGATCAAGCGGCATTAGGCGTCAATCCCGTGATTAGCAACATCACGGAGTGCATCGGCGATGAAGGCAGCAACTGAGACGTCTCGTTCAGGATCAGCATGTCCTCGTCGGTTTACTCCGACAGTCTGGTTCTCAAGGTCAGCGTCGCCCGCAACTAAGACATAGGGCACTTTGTCGAGCTTGGCGCGTCGAATGCGCGCGCCGAGAGGTTCAGATGCTTCATCAACGCTCACTCTGAGTCCCTCGCCGGTCATGGTTCGAGCAATGTCTCGGCAATAAGCGTCGTGGTCATCGCGCACCGGCAGCACTCGAACCTGCTCTGGACTGAGCCACGTAGGCAATGCACCCGCGTAGTGCTCAACCAAGATGGCCATGAAACGCTCCACAGAACCAAACAAGGCTCGGTGGATCATGATGGGTCGATGGCGCTGATTGTCGGCTCCCACGTACTCCATTTCGAAACGTTGGGGCAGCTGAAAGTCCAGCTGAATGGTGGACATCTGATGGGTACGACCAATGGCATCTCGGGCTTGTACGGAGATCTTAGGGCCATAGAAGGCGCCTCCTCCTTCGTCGAGCACCAAGGTCAGCCCTGCTCCTTCGGCCACCGTGGCCAAGGTTTCGGTGGCAACGGACCAGTCTTCATCTGAGCCCACTGCTTTGCCTTCGGGCTTCGTCGACAGTTCGAGGTAGAAGTCTTGGAGACCAAAAGCTCGCAACAAATCGAGAACGAAACTCAATACGCTGGTCAGTTCAGCCTGCATCTGCTCCCGGGTGCAGAAGATATGGGCGTCATCTTGGGTCATCCCCCGAACGCGCGTGAGGCCGTGAACCGCGCCCGAAAGTTCATAGCGATACACCGAACCGAATTCGAAGAAGCGCAGGGGCAGTTCTCGATACGAGCGTTGCCGTGAGCGGTAAATCAAAATGTGAAACGGACAGTTCATCGGCTTCAGGTAGTAACGCTGACCGTCATCGAGCTCCATTGGTGGATACATCGCGTCCGCATACCAACCCAGGTGACCTGAAATTTCGAAGAGGTCTGATTTGGAGACGTGGGGCGTATAGACGAACTCATAGCCTTCTCGCTCGTGGCGACTGCGCGAGTACTCCTCCATCACTCGTCGAACGATGCCGCCCTTGGGATGGAACACAGCTAGGCCAGGACCAACTTCGTCAGGGAAACTAAACAGATCCAACTGTGCTCCAAGCACGCGATGGTCGCGCCGTTCCGCTTCTTCGAGCCGGAACAGGTGTTCCTCGAGCGCTTGCTTCGATTCAAAGGCCGTGCCATAAATTCGCTGTAGCTGCGGTCGAGAAACGTCACCTCTCCAATACGCACCAGCAACGCGCATCAATTTGAAGTGACCAAGTCGACCCGTCGATGGAACATGGGGGCCACGGCACAAGTCAGTAAACAACTCAGAATTTCGATACGTGCTGACCGTCGTCGCCCCAGGGAGCGCATCAACCTCATCTTCACCCGATGAAACTTTGACGATAATTTCGCTCTTGTAGGGCTGCTCGGCGAACAGCGTCAATCCCTCTTCAATTCCATGCTCTTCACGGATAAAGGGCTGGTCCTCCTCGATAATGGCGCGCATCTCGGCTTCGATACGCACCAGATCGTCATCCGAGAAGTGTGCACCCCCTGGCAAATCAAAGTCGTAGTAAAAGCCGTCTTCAATCACGGGACCAATGGCAAATTTTGCGCCGGGCCACAATCGCAATACTGCTTGAGCCAGCACATGGGCTGTTGAGTGACGCAATATGTCACGGCCACGCGATGTGGTCGGCGTCACAATTTCGACGCTCGCACCATCAGGAAGTGAAATGCTGAGGTCGGTCTCGTGACCATCGACGACAACGGCGAGCGCGTCTTTGGCCAATCTCTTGCCAATCGAGGCCGCGAGATCAGCTCCCGTGGCGCCAACTTCGAGGTCGCGAACGGAGCCGTCGGGCAAACGGACGGTGGTTTGGGGGGTCATAGCTGCCTTTCTCGCCCTCACGATGGGCGCAGTTGGAAACGTCAGATCAGGCTAACGGACACAGCGCCATTGAGTGATCTAAAGATTGATGCCGAGCAAAGCCGCTGCCGAGCGAGCACCACGACCCTGCGCCACGCCACCATCGATGGCACGAAGTGCGCCTGGGGTGTCGAGGTCGTTGTCGATGCAGGCTCGAACTTCGTCGAGCAGCGAAAGGTCATCGCCCGACACGGATCGCCATGAGGCCAGCCGATTGACCGCTTCTCCCAGCATCTCATCAGTCCAAGACCAGTCGTCTCGATAGTGGTGTTCGAGCAAGGCGATTCGAACTGCCGCACATTCACTGCGTGCAATCAAGTCCTCTACGAAGACCAAGTTGCCCAAAGACTTGCTCATCTTGGTGCCCTCAAGGCCGACGAGACCGACGTGAAGCCAATGACGAACAAAGGGCTCCCCCGTTGCCGTTTCAGACTGCGCCGTTTCACATTCGTGGTGAGGAAAGATCAAGTCACGCCCACCACCGTGGACATCGATGGTCTCCCCAAGCTCTCGAAGTGCCAATGCTGAACATTCAATGTGCCATCCGGGACGACCTGGCCCCCACCGCGATTCCCATGCTGGCTCATCTGGCAAACTCGGTTGCCACAGCACAAAGTCCAAGGGGTCGCGCTTGTTCGGGTCGTCGACGTTCCCCCCGTGCTCAGCAGCCAACTCCAGCATGCGATCGCGGTCGTAGCCCGACACCTCGCCAAAATCCGGGAATCGCGAGACATCGAAATACACGGCGCCGCCTTCGGCGTAGGCCGCCCCGGCCACAAACGCAGCATCAATCAGACTCAAAATTTCCGAGATCGCCGACGTAGCCCGTGGTTCAACAGCGGCGTCGAGCAAACCCAACGATTTCATCGCCTTGTCAAAAATCACCATCTGCTCAGCCGCGAGATCCAGATAGTGCACGCCCAAAGATCGAGCCTTCCGCAAAATGTCGTCGTCTACGTCCGTTACGTTTCGAACTAAGCGAGTGGCAATCCCATCGTCTTGGAGGCGACGAACCAATACATCGAAGACCAAGTACACAAAAGCGTGACCAAGGTGCGCCGAGTCATACGGCGTGATCCCGCAGCTGTACAGCGTCGCAGTATTCGTTGCCTCGATGGGGAAAATCCCTCGGCGACGCGAATCGTAGAGATGAACGCTCACGGCTGTCTAGAGACCAGCAATGCGCAAGGTCGAGTGTGCCTTGTGCTTGATATTCATCGTGATGCACACTGCAGTGAATGCCTCAATGGGCGAGGCCTGCGCCAAACTTCCAGCGTCAATACCGCGCAGACCATCAATCGAGTTAATGAGCGCAACGGTTGCTTCTTTGGCCTCTACAGCGTCACCGCACACCAACACGTCTGCTTCGAGTCCCGAATCGAGCTTTTCCATGTCGGCTGCTGGCAAATGGTGAAATGCTGCTGCGACCTTCGCGCCGGGCAGTGCGGCGGCGATCTGTCCAGCCATCGAGCCGCGCGGTGGATACAGCGGCAGCATCTCTCGGCCCTCTTTCATCAGCGCGTTCACCATGGAGACGACAACTCGACCTTCAAGTTGTTCACGCAACTTCGACACGGTGGCCACGGCCCCATCCCATGGGGTCGCAACGACAATGAGATCAGCACCGGCAGCGAGATCTTCGTTCGCCGCGCCTGAAATGCCTCCCGGCACCGGGGCGTTCGCCTCGAGAAGTGCCGCTGCAACCTCTTGTGCACGGTCGGCTTCTCGAGATCCGATCGTAACCTGATGCCCAGCAGCTGCGCTTCGGATCGCGAGTCCTCGACCCGCAGGCCCTGTTCCTCCAATAATGGCGATGTTCATAGCAGCCATGTTCGCACACCTCTCAGGTTGTCTCTAAGCGTTAGCCTGATCGTATGGGACTTCTTGATGGCAAGTGCATTTTGGTTACCGGCATCCTCACCGATGCCTCCTTGGCCTTTTCTATTGCTGAGCGAGCTCAGCAAGAGGGAGCAACCGTGATTGCGAGCGGATTTGGTCGTGGCCTTTCGCTCACCAAACGCGTAATTCGCAAACTTCCCGTGGAGCCAGCACTCATCGAACTCGACGTCACGGACGAAGAACAACTGACGACAGCTGCTCGCGATGTAGCAGCGTTGACGCCGCGACTCGATGGCCTCGTGCACGCCATTGGCTTTGCCCCCGAAGACTGCTTGGGCTCAGGCATGCTCAAGGCTTCGGCTAGCGACGTGTCAACTGCCTTCACCATTTCCACCTATTCGCTTGCCGCCCTCTGCCGCGGCTTCTTGCCGCTTCTTGAGGCGGCTGGTTCTGCGTCAGTCGTCGGCCTCGACTTTGACGCCACCGTGGCATGGCCGCTGTATGACTGGATGGGCGTGGCGAAAGCGGGCCTCGAATCGTTGACTCGCTACTTGGCCCGTGACCTTGGGCCTCAGGGCATTCGAGTCAACCTTGTCGCAGCCGGACCCATCCGCACCATGGCCGCCAAGTCCATTCCTGGTTTTGCCACCTTCGAAGACACCTGGGCTGCGGGTGCCCCCTTGGGGTGGGATGTCAGCGACGCCGGTCCGGTTGCTTCGGCCACGGTAGCGCTGTTGAGTGATTTGTTTCCGGCCACTACCGGCGAGATGCTCCACGTTGACGGCGGTATCCACGCCATCGGCGCGATTACTCCTCAGCGCTAGCCAAGATCAGCGGTTGGCGATTCGTTCGCAAATTGTGTTTCATACAGTTCGGCGTATAGGCCGCCCAAACGAAGTAATTCGGCGTGGGTGCCGCGTTCAACCACTCGGCCAGCATCAAGCACCAAGATCTGATCGGCACCGCGAACGGTGGAGAGTCGGTGTGCAATCACGATTGCCGTTCTGCCGGCAAACGTCTGATCGAGCGCTCGCTGAACCGCTACTTCCGATTCAGAGTCAAGGTGCGCAGTCGCCTCATCGAGAATGACAATGCGGGGAGCCTTCAGCAGTAGCCGCGCAATGGCAACCCGCTGCTTCTCACCGCCACTGAGTCGATAGCCGCGCTCGCCCACTACAGTTTCGAGTCCATCGGGAAGACCTGCCAGCAAGTCGCCTAACTGGGCGAGACGCAGTGCCTCTTCAAGTTCTTCATCCGTCGCATCCTCTCGAGCAAAACGCAAATTAGCTCCGAGGGTCTCATGAAAGAGGTGAGCATCTTGGGTTACGACGCCAATTGCCGAGCGCACCGATTCAATCGTTGCGCTCTTAATGTCCATCCCATTAATGCTGATTGATCCACCGGTCACGTCGTACAACCGAGGCAGCAGCATCGACAGAGTGGTTTTACCCGCACCCGATGGCCCCACGATGGCGGTCATCGTCCCGGGTTCCACGACAAAACTCACGTCCTCGAGCGCAATGGCATTCGCCGTCCTATCGAGAGCAGCCACGCTTTCGAGGCTGGCAAGTGACACTTGATCAGCCGTGGGGTAACGGAACGACACCGAGTCGAAGGACACGGTCGCTGGGCCATCAGGGATCTCGAGGGCATCGACAGCATCCACAATCATGGGTTGAAGATCGAGCACCTCGAAGACACGCTCAAAGGACACTACGGTTGACATCACATCGACTTGCAGCGAACTCAAGGCAGTCAAGGGGCCATAGAGCCTCGCAAGATAGGCAGTCAGCGCCACCAAGGTACCGATGATCAATGCTCCGTGGAGTGCCGCGATTCCTCCGAATCCGTACACAAAGGCCGTAGCCAGTGATGCAGTGAGCGACAGGCAGACAAAGAAGATTCGCTGATACGCCGCTTGCGTTATGCCGATGTCGCGCACTCGCCCCGCTTTGGCATTAAACCTCGTCAATTCAGACTCGGGGTTGCCATAGAGCTTCGCGAGCATGGCTCCTGAAACGTTGAAGCGTTCCGTCATCATCTGATTCATCTCTGCGTTGAGCCCGAAGCCCTCTCGCATCAGGGTTCCGAGCTTTTGGCCCATGCGCCGAGCGGGAATCAAGAAAACGGGTAGCAACACGAGGGCAACCAGCGTGATGGGCCAGGACAAGAAAAACATCGCCGCCAAGGTGATGGCCACCAAAATGATGTTTCCCACCACATTGCTCAGCAGGTCAGTAAATGCCTGCTGCGCCCCGATGATGTCGTTATTCAAACGGCTAATCAAGGCACCGGTTTGCGTGCGAGAAAAAAATGCGATGGGCATCTCTTGAATGTGGGCAAATACTTTGGCCCTCATGTCAAATATCAAGCGTTCACCAATGACTGCTGAAATCCAGCGTTGGACGATAGAGAGTCCAGCGTCGGCAATCGCGATACCTGCGACTACGAGAGCCAAGGTGACAACGAGACCAGCATTTCGACCCATAATCCCCTTGTCGATAATGGCTCGCAAAATCAGTGGATTAATCGAAACGATGACCGCGTCGATAATCACAGCGATCAAAAAGACCACGAGTGATGATCGATAGGGCCGCGAGAACGAGAGAATGCGCTTGATGGTTCCTTTCGCAATCCGATGATGTTTCACCGAGGCGTCCTTGCGCAGCGACTTCATCCCGGACCACGCCCCGCCGCCACCTCCCATTGAATGCATAGACATATCAGTACCTCGCGTTCAGACTCTGCATCCATCGTAGGGATGAGATCGGATTCTGATCCGATACCGTTGAATCATGGCCCAGCCGTCTCAGACTCCGTTTCGTATCGCCATAGCTGCCGTGGTCATCGCCGTCGTGGGATTCTTCTCACTCCTGATCGGCAATGTGGTGTACCACGCGCTTCATCACTCAACCAAAACTCCAACTGCCGTCACGGTGACGTCTCTCACGGTGATTAATCCGAGCACCCTCAAAATTTCAGGAACGGTGACTAACTTGTCTGACCACACGGCCACGATCACGTGCTTGATCGGCGTGTTGGAGCCCGCCGATCCGCTGGCCTATCCACGCCGCGTAACGCTCACCCTCGCTGCAGGACAAACCGAATCAATCTCCGTCACCCGATCGTTGCTTCGGCCTCAAGCTCAGAGCGTTACGCCGCAGAACATTCCGTTCACCTGCACCTGAGTTGCGCGGTCCTTGCTAGAGGGGCACGTTAAAGCCTGAAAAGTGATCTTGAATGCTGGTCACGAGTGATCCCCACAAGCCCGTCACTTCAAGCAAGCCAACAACGATGAGCATGCCTCCCCCAATGCGCATCACCCAGACGGCGTGGCGAGACAAGAATCTCGTGACGACCTGGACCCGAGTGGTGACCAGTGCCGCGAGAATGAAGGGAATCCCAAGCCCCAGGCAGTAAAAAACCGTGAGGAAGGACCCTCGCGCTGCGGAGCTTCCCGCCGAAGCGGATAGGCCCAAAATTGCGGCCAGCGTTGGTCCGATGCAGGGCGTCCAACCCAGAGAAAACAACAAGCCCAGCAAAAACGCCCCGCCCACAGTGGCCTTAGGCAACCAGTGGACGCGGACATCGCGATTCAATAACGAGAGCCCAGGAATCGCTCCCGCGAAAAAAAGACCGAGCAACACAGTGAGGGTGCCAAAGATGATCGCCAGCACTCGCTGGTCTCGATGGAACACTCGTCCCACCTCGCCGAACGCTGCGCCGAAGGACACGAACACAATGGTGAACCCCGCAACGAAGGCCAAAGCTCCAAGAACCACACGAGACCGAGAAATCTCTTGGCTGCCACCACTTGCACCGGCCCCCACCGCCCCTCCGAGAAACGACAGGTAACCAGGAAGGAGCGGCAAGACGCATGGAGACAAAAATGACAAGAGCCCTGCCATGAAGGCAATGGGGATCGCCAACACCAGTGACCCCGAAGTTACGGTCGTCGAGACTGATGCCACAAGGATTCCCACGGTTACGCATCGTAGTGTTCAGGGCTCGCGAGCCTATGCCGGGCAGTCGGGCGATAGCGTCGGTGCGAAGGCCATCAGCCTCAGAGGAGAAGAATGCCCAAAGAAAGCGTTGCAGTCATTGGATCTGGAATTTCCGGATTGGCCTGCGCCTATTGGCTCGGAGAACGTTATGACGTCACCGTCTTTGAGCGTCACGGTCGCTTAGGTGGGCACGTCGACACTCATCACGTCACCATTGACGGAACGAAGCAACACGTTGATACCGGTTTCATTGTCTTCAATCGCAGGACCTATCCCTTGTTTTGTGATCTCCTCCAAGAACTTGGCGTTGAATCTCAGGCCACCGATATGTCTTTTGGAGTGATGGATGACGTAGAAGGATGGGAATTCTGTGGGCGTGACGGCATCCGTGGCATCTTGTCTCAACCTCGCAATCTGCTTCGGCCGCGTTTTTTGAAATTGATGCGTGAAATTCTTCGCTTCGGGCGAGTTGGCCGTCATGCGCTCACCCACGGGAAGTTGTCAGAAGAAATGAGCATGGCTGAGTACTTGGAGCTCCACAGCTTTAGTGACCAACTCGCCAATGCCTATCTGATTCCCTTTGGGGCCTCGATTTGGTCTGCCGATCCTCAGCATTTCCTTGACTATCCCGCTGCTTCGCTCTTGCGATTTTTCAGCAACCACGGAATTTTGGATTTTCGCGAGCGACCAACCTGGGAAACCATCGTGGGTGGTTCGCGAACCTATGTAGAACGGATGCAAGCATCGGGGCGTTTTGCCTCGAGAGTCAATAGCCCCATAGACAGGGTGCTTCGCCACGATCACGGGGTAAGCATCTCATCGGGAAGCTCAAGCGAATCTTTTGACCATGTCGTATTTGCCGTTCCCGCCCCCATTGCTTTGTCGCTCTTGGGTGACGCGAGCGAGATCGAACGTAGTGTCTTGAGTTGCTTCACCACCATTCCCAATGCGGTGACCCTCCATACCGACACCACGCTCATGCCACAATCACGAAAGGCCTGGGGCGCATGGAATTACCACCGCCAATCTGGCGACAGCACCCAAGCAACCTTGACCTATTGGATGAACTTGCTGCAACGACTCGATGCACCGAGTCCGGCGCTCGTTACCTTGAACTGCGATCGAGACATTGCTCCACAGCGAGTACTCAAGCAACGGGACTATGTCCATCCCGTCTTTAACGGTGATGCACTCCGTGCTCAGCATCGCTGGCGCGACATCAACGGAACACGCCGCACCTGGTTTGCCGGTGCCTATTGGTTCAACGGCTTCCACGAAGACGGAGCGCGATCGGCCCGGCGTGTGGCCGATGCGTTGGGGCATGACTAATGCACCATGCCCTCTATGACGCACGCATAACGCACCATCGATACGCCCCTGACCATCTCCTGCGCCAGCGCGCAATTATGGCCTGTATCAATCTTGACCATCTCGATGAACTCGACGATGTCTCACCCCTTCTTGGTCGCGGTCCATCTCGACCTATCCAGTGGCGCAGAGCCGACTACTTGGGAGATCCGACCCACGCACTCAAAGATGATGTGTGCGATCTCGTGAAGACTCGCCTCGGCATCTCGGTGACGGGCTCCGTGGTCATGCTGGCCAGTCTCAGAACCCTGTGGTGGTGCTTCAATCCCATCGTTACCTATTGGTGCTTTAACCGCGAGGGCGGCTGTGTAGCCCTCGTGCTCAGCGTCACCAACACGCCATGGCATGAACACCATGCATACGTTTTGCCTTGGGTCGACTCAACTCAACAGCCGTGGACCTTTCCAAAAGCCCTCCATGTCTCGCCTTTTTTTGAGATGGATTTCACTTATCGGTTCCACGCAAGCCTGCCTCACGACCACATCAGCCTCGGCCTCGATCTCCTTGACTCCACTGGGTCCGTCGCCTTTGGAGCCAGCATGCAGGCCAAGCGCATGCCACTCACGAATGGCAATCTGGTCAAACTGCTTACGCAGACACCGACACAAAAGGTGTCACTTGGCATCTACGCTCATGCAGCAAGATTGAGGGCCAAAGGGACTCGCTTCGTCCCCCACCCCAAGAAGCACATGGAGCTGCCACCACATGGACCAAGAGATTGAGCTCATCGGCCCCAAGGCCGCCACACTCAAGGCAAAACGGGGATTCCGTTCGCGTACTGAGCGTCGCGTTCTCCGACGCTTTGCTCGACAACTCGAAGGCGTAGCGCTCATAGAGCGACTCGGCGAGCAGCCCCTCGACCCTCCCCTTCACCATCGTGACCATGAATTAGCGAGTGACACTCACCCGGTGAGCGTGTGGATCCTCGACGCGCGGGCCTATTCCTGTGTTGCACGCGGAGGAAGTTCAGGACTCGGAGAAGCGTATTTTCGCGGATGGTGGGACAGCGATGATGTCGTTGCCGCACTCCGGGCGATGATTCGAGCCCAAGCCGAGCTTGATGAACGACGCAACCGTATTCACCACCGCTTCCGCCCTCTCTTTGACCCGATACGCAAACTTCGTAGGTCCGACAAGCACCGCGATCGCAAAAATGTTCGCGCCCACTATGACTTGAGCAACGAATTCTTTGAATTGTTTCTCGATGAGACGATGACCTATTCCTCAGGCGTATTTGAGTCAGGCGACACGAAGTTGGCTGACGCTTCGAGGGCGAAAATTGACCGTCTTTGTGAAAAGCTCGGCGTGACAAGCGCTACGTCGCTCTTGGAAATTGGAACCGGATGGGGAAGCTTCGCTATTCGAGCGGCCGGTACCCATGGTGCTTCTGTGACGACGACGACCATCTCGGCTAATCAGGCCGCCTTGGCGCGCGAGCGTATTGCAAACGAGGGTCTTTCCAATCGAATTGATCTGCGCGAAGAGGACTATCGCGACCTCGATGGCCACTACGACCGCTTGGTTTCAGTTGAGATGATTGAAGCGGTGGACTGGCGAGATGTACCAATCTTTTTTGCCACCTGCTCGAAGTTGCTCAAGCCAGACGGTCTGATGGGACTTCAAGCCATCGTGGTGGCGGATCAGCGTTATCACCGAGTTCGTGCAACTACGGATTTCATCACTGACTGGATTTTTCCTGGAGGATCGCTACCTTCAATTTCCTCTATTGCCAGTGACGTTGCCGAGAATACCGATATGCGAATTATCGACCTTGAGGACATAGGACTGCACTACGCCGAGACGCTGTGGCGATGGCGGCGCAGACTGCACCGCAAGTGGAATGAACTTGCATCACTGGGTCTCAGCCAAGAGATGGCGCGCCTGTGGGATTTCTACCTTGCCTACTGTGAGGCCGGCTTTCGGGAGCGACACGTCAGCGTGGTGCAAATCATCCTGGCCAAACCGCAGTGGCGCCAAGCGTCACTGAGTACTCGTCGCCACTAAGGCTTCCTCATCGCGCTAGATGTGCTCGCCTGGCTTCTTGCCCAAGAGTCGAAGTAGGAACTGACCAAATTTTCCAGGCTGCTTCGCATGGCTCAGTTCGTGGCCTTCTCGGCCTGCATTGATTGCATGTTCCGGAGCCAAGCCTGAGAGAGGGGCCACGTTGGGCTCTTCGTATTTGGGCACCTTGGGAAGATGGTTGCGCTTCTTGCGTGATCCTGACCCTTGTGATCCCATGGCTCCTCGTTTCGGTGTGAGTGGTGGGCGCTGCGGGACTCGAACCCACGACCTCTGCCGTGTGAAGGCAGCGCTCTAACCAGCTGAGCTAAGCGCCCGAAAATTTCGGGACCCTAAGGATAGCCCGATGTGTTCGATGAATGGCTCGCGGGGTGATCGGGGGTAGCCTTCGATTCTGTGACTGACGACCAAACCCCTCCCCAAGACAACGCATCGGCAACCCAACCATCGACTTCTCGGGGCTTTTTGAAGCCCAAGAAGCCTTCGGTCGCAACGGAAAAGCCCGAAGTCGTCATTGTCTATGGCGCTGATCGCAAGGCCGCGATGCGCTCGCTCGAACCCTTCGAGCGCAAACTGGGCTACGCCGCCGCTGTCTTGGCCTTGATTTTCGGCACGTTTTATTCACTCGTTGGCATTTTCACTAAGCATCAGCCCATTGCTGCCCCGGTTAAAGGCAAGTGTGCCCTCGACTACACCTTGATCAAGGGTAAAGACGCTGCCGGCAAAGTCATCAATGTTTGCTCACTGAACCCCCACTACAAGCAGCACTATGTCTTCACCTTGGTCGTCATGGTGGTCTTCTCGCTTTCCATCGCAGTCGCCGCCCGGATGAAGCGTCGAGTGGCCCTTGCTTTCACGGTGCTCATGAGTGGATTCGCACTCAGTGCCGGAGCTGGCCTGAGCGTGGCCGTGCCGTTCATTTTGATGGGTGGTTGGTTGATGCTCCGCGCGTGGAGAATGCAGAAGTTTGGGACTACTGACGCTCGCACCGTGGCCAAACTCAATGCTCAGGCAAGAGCCGACAGAAAAAATGGCGTAAAGCCAAGTTTTGCTGAACCCTCTTCACGAAGTTCCGCCAAAGCCAGCACCTCGAAAACCAGCGCAAGCACTTCCAGCGAATCCAAGCGCTACACCCCGAAGAAACCAGCACCCAAGAAGCCCACGCCACCTCCGGCCCCTAAGCCGCAATCGAAAGTTTCCAAGTGGCTCAAAGGCGATGAGTCCGCCTAGGTGCTGAGGGCTGAGCGGAGCAACTCAATAACGTCTCTGCGTCGCCTGACCAAACTTCGAGCATCTGTTTCTTCACCAAGGGCTCTGAGGACCTCTACCTCGGTCACCATGCCAATCACAGTTGAGTACATGGCGAGCAGCAAAAGCTTCGGGTCACTCTTTCGCATTGCGCCTTCGTCCATTTGCGCTTCAAGAAAGGTGGCGGCTCGTTGCACTAAGGGATCCAAGGCTTGCGTCATCTGAGCAGCTGGTGGTGGACCGAGCCGGGCAACCTCACGCAAGAGGCCAAGAAGTTCAGGGCGCTGCGCTGCCATCCGAAAGACGGCGCGCACCACAATCTCGACACGGTCAAAACCTTTGGCGTCAACTTGGAGGGCGAGTTCTAGCTCATTGCTGAGTTCTGCGGCCCCCCGCTCTATGACCGCGGAGAGCAGTGCATCTTTTGATTCAAACCAATACAAGATGGTTTGTTTTGATACGCCCAACTCGCTCGCCAAGGCGTCAAGCGAGACGACCTCATATCCCCTCGAAGCAAATGCGGATAAGGCCGCCTCGAGGATTCGGTCTGATGTGCTGGGGCTCACTTACCAAATGGTAGACAAAATCTCGAAGAAGTGCTAGACCATGTGACCGTGGATATCGCAGCAACTCTTCGCGGTCGACGGTTCTTCATTACTGGCGGCACCGGCTTTTTGGGCACCGCACTCATCGAGCGCATTTTGCGGGGGATCCCCGAGTCTGAAGTCGTTCTCCTCATTAGGCCAGGCCGACGCAGTTCTGCCCTTGATCGCGCCATGAAAGAAATCGTTCGCAACGACTGTTTCGACCGCTTGCGCGCTGAGCTTGGGGACCAATTCACGCAACAGATGGCCGCGCGCATTCGAGCCGTACCAGGCGACGTCACCCGTGAGTGCCTTGGACTCGATGATGCCGGCATTGCGGAGATGGCCGGCTGTGACACCGTCATTCACTCAGCAGCAGCCGTGGCCTTCGACTCCCCCCTTGATCAGGCCATTGAGATCAATTTGCTCGGCCCTAGTCGAGTGGCAGATGCCATGGCGGCGGCAAAGGCACATGCCGCCCAGGCCGGAGTGAGCGGCCCTCGTCACCTGATTGCCATTTCAACGTGCTACGTGGCCTCTACCTTCCAGGGCGAAGCCAAGGAGCATCTCCTCGGTGACCATCGCTTTGATGTCGAAGTTGACTGGCGCCAAGAGGTCGCCTCAGCCCGCAGACTGCGCCAAGACCTCGAAGCGCAATCGCGACTCTCCCCCACCCAAGACGAATTCGTGAAACGCGCCACCCAAGAATTGGGATCCGCCGGCAGCCACGTCATCGCGATTCGCGCCGAAAAACTCCGACAAGAGTGGATCAAAGATCAGCTCGTAACCGCGGGAACCACAAGATCGCAAGCACTGGGATGGCCCGATGCTTACCCCTATACCAAGGCACTCGGCGAGCGTGCGCTTGTAGAGAACCACGGACCTCGCTCCGCAGACCCCTTGCCCATTTCCATCGTTCGGCCTTCCATTATCGAATCCGCACTGAGTGAACCTGCGCCTGGTTGGATCCGTGGATTCCGCATGGCCGAACCCATCATCGTCTCTTATGCCCGCGGACTCCTCAAAGAGTTCCCGGGCGTGCCCGAAGGCATCGTGGACGTCATCCCGGTCGACATGGTGGTGGCCGATGTCATCGCAGTTGCCGCCAAGGGTCCCGAAGATCACGTCGCGGTGTACCAAATTGCCTCTGGTGTTCGCAATCCATTGCGGTATGGACGCTTGGTCGAGTTAGTTGAAGGATGGTTCACTGCCCACCCGCTGTACGACGACCAAGGCCAGCCCATTTCGGTTCCCGCATGGAATTTCCCCGGTCGTGGTCGCGTACAACGCCAACTCAAGCGAGCCACGACTGGTATTGACGCACTCGAAAAGTTTCTTGGAGCCCTTCCGCTTCGAGGGGAGCGAGCCGACATTGGCGCCAAACTCGAAGAACGCAACGTGGTGGCCAAACGTGCTCTCGGTTACGTCGAGCTCTACGGTGCGTACACCGAAACAGACGCGCGATACCGCATTGATCGCAGTTTGAGTCTCTTTGCCGATCTCACGCCGGCATCACAAGCTGCCTTTGCCTTTGATCCTTCTGACATCGACTGGGCACATTATGTGTGCGATACCCACCTACCCAGCGTTGTCAAGCACGCTCGAGTTCGCACCAGTCCCGGCAAGCCCGTTATGGCCGATCGTGCTGATCGTTCACGAGCCAACGTCCTCTCCCCCGATCGCCAACTTGCCGTCTTTGACCTTGAGAACACGTTGATGGCTTCCAACGTGGTCGATACCTATGCATGGCTCGCCAGCCGTCACCTGCCACTCTCGGCGCGCACCGCATTCGTCGCCGATTTGGTTCGCCAAGGGCCTCAGTTGCTTGCCATGGACCGCAGAGATCGCGGTGACTTCTTGAGAAGCTTCTACCTCAAGTACCAAGGCGCTCGCGTGGATCAAATTCGTGCCGACGCTTGGCAACTCTTTCATGAACAGTTGATGCTCCGCAGTTTCCCCGCTGGCATCGCCCGAGTGCGAGAGCACCGGCGCCTCGGTCATCGAACCTTGCTCATCACGGGAGCGCTCGACTTAATTATTGAGCCCCTTGCCCCCTTGTTTGACGACGTCATCTGCGCCACCCTTGGCGAGCGAAACGGACGGCTCACGGGGCGTATGGAGTATCTACCGCCCATCGGAGAGGCGCGCGCGAACGTCCTTGAAGATTATGCCCGTGACCACGGCATTTCCTTGGAAGAGACTGTGGCGTACGCCGATGGGACATCAGACTTGGCCATGTTGGAAGCCGTGGGCTTCCCCGTTGCCGTGAACCCCGAGTCTCGCCTCGCACTCATCGCTCGCAAACGAGGCTGGCTTGTTGAGAATTGGTCCCGTGCTGAGGGCGGTTCCTCGCGACTGTTGCCACTTGGGCCATTTGACAGCATTCGCCCAGGGGGCGCTTGGCGGAGTTCAAGGAGGAGTCGATGAAAGCCCTGCGCATGGAGCGTCGGCCTACGCGATTTGTTGCGGCCTACCTTGCCTCAACCTTTGGCAGCGGCCGAGGGGCGGGCGTGGGACCGCTGCGGCTCGGCGATGGTCCGAGTCCTCGTGATCTCGGTCCGGGATGGACGCCGGTTACGCCATTGCTCGCTGGTATCTGCGGCAGTGACCTAGCGACGGTTGATGGGCGAGCCTCTCGCAGCTTTGAGTCCATCGTTTCGTTTCCCTTCATTCCTGGCCACGAGATCGTGGCCCTGGCCGAGCGTGCAGGCATTGATGCCCACGGCCAAGCTTTTGAGGCGGGAACTCGTATCGCCATCCAGCCAGTACTCGGGTGTGCCGCCCGAGGTCTCGCGCTGTGTCGATTTTGCCAAGCTGGCGAGGTGGGACGATGTGGAAACTTGGCACACGGGCACCTGCGTCCGGGTCTTCAAACTGGGTACTGCGCTGACACGGGTGGTGGTTGGTCAGACGGTCCCTTGATGGCCCACCAGAGTCAAATCTTCGTGGTGCCCGAAGTACTGACTGACGATGAAGCAGTCATGGTTGAGCCCATGGCGTGTGCGCTCCATGCAGCACTGCGTTGCCCGATTGATGTCACCGACACGGTGGCCGTGATTGGTGCAGGCACGCTTGGCCTCGGCGTAATTGGCGCTCTTAATTTCCTTAGTGACGCCTACGGACTCGCACGACCACACAAGATCATCGTGGGAGCCAAGTATTCGCATCAGCAACGCAGCGCAAAGGATCTCGGTGCCACGGATGTCGTAGAGCCCAAGCAACTCGACCGTGCAGTGCGGGCGGCGGTTCACGCCGGCTCCATGGGGTTCTCCGGACATCTTGGAGAGCTCTCAGGCGGAGCGAACGTCACCTTTGACTGCGTTGGGTCGGCAGATTCGATTGCTCAAGCCCTTCGCATTACCGCTCCTGGCGGTCGGATTGTGCTCGTCGGCATGCCTGGGAAAATCTCTGTGGATCTTGCTCCACTCTGGCGACGCGAAATCGAACTTATCGGTGCCTATGCCTATGGCGTAGAACAGCTCGGAGACGTCTCGATACCTACCTTCGACCTTGCCTTCGAATTCGTGGTTGCCAAGGGGCTAGGGAACCTCGTCTCGGCGCGCTACCCCATTGATCGCTTCGAAGAAGCACTCGCCCATGCCGGCCAAGCCGGCAGCCGGGGCGCCACCAAGATCGTCTTTGAATCTTCACGCTCCACTAAGCATCGAAAGGATGACGCATGAGTCCTCGTCCGGGCTTCGTCCTCGAAACCGACCGTTCAACACCTCCCACCTTGATGTGGAATGGTGAGAAATTTGGCTTGCAACAACTTCCCACCGGAAGCCGAATCGTCTACGCACCAGAGCCGTTTGATGCATTGAACGACCCAGAAGGTGCCATTCGCGACGCACTCAACCACCCCACCGGCGAATCGGAGCCCTTGCATGCTTTGCTACATGCCGGGATGAAGCTCACCATTTGTTTTGACGACATCTCATTACCCCTGCCCCCGATGGTGGCACCCGATATTCGCCAAATGGTTATCGAAGCAGTGCTCGATCAAGCAGCTGCGGCAGGTGTCGATGACGTGGTCTTAATCGCTGCTTTGGCCCTCCATCGCCGCATGACCGAACCAGAACTTCGCCACGCCCTTGGCAACCGCGTTTATGACGCCTTTGCTCCCAATGGACAATTGCTTCAACACGATGCCGAGGACCCAGAAAACTTGCTGTTCATCGGTGAGACCCCCCATGGCGAAGAAGTTGAAATCAACAAGCGCGCCGCTGAGAGCGATCTGTTGGTCTACGTCAACATCAACCTGGTTGCCATGGATGGCGGCCACAAGTCTGTTGCTACGGGTTTGGCGTCATATCGAAGTCTGCGCCATCACCACAACCCAAAGACCATGACGCATTCCAAATCCTTCATGCATGCACCAAGCTCTGAGCTCCACAGTGCCAACTGGCGCATGGGTCGCTTGATTAAAGATTCAGGCATCAAAATCTTCCAGATTGAGACCACCTTGAACACCGACACCTTTCCCTCCAATTTCTCGTTCTTGCAAAAGCGAGAGTGGGAATGGACACTTCGAGACCGTGCCGCCTACGCAGCGTCATCGAGTGCACTTTCGCTTGCTCCCACCAAGTTGGCTCGCAATATCTTGCAAGGCATCCGCGCCCCGCACGCATTGCGAAGCGTTTACGCCGGCGAGGTGGAGGCCGTCCACGAGAAGATCCTTGAAGATGTGTGGGCGCAACAAGGCGTCCGCGTTGAAGGCCAAACTGACATTGTGACCATGGGGCTGCCCTACATCAGTCCCTACAACGTGAACTCAATCTTGAATCCGATTTTGGTCGCATGCTTGGGTCTTGGCTACTTCTTCAACATGTACCGCGGTAAACCCGTTGTACGCGAAGGTGGCGTGGCGATCATGTTCCACCCCACACAGCCTGAGTTCCACCCGGGTCACCACCCCAGCTACATCGACTTCTTCGAACAAGTGCTCACCCAAACCACCGACCCAGAGGTCATGCACAAGGAGTTCGAGGAGGCCTTTGCAACCGACCCTTGGTACATCCACTTATACCGGACTGGCCATGCGTATCACGGGGTTCACCCCTTTTACATGTGGTACTGGTGCAGCCATGCCATGGAGCACTTGGGGCGCGTCATCATTGTTGGCGGTGATCCCAAATCAGTACGTCGGATGGGTTTCCACCCAGCATCCACGCTCGACGACGCACTCGAAATGGCCAAGGACGTTGTAGGGCCATCACCGACGCTCACCCACTTGCACAACCCACCGCTGTTCATGGCTGACGTTCAATGATGTCGAAGTACACCGCCAAGTTGGGGGCCATGAAGTTTCCGCTCTCCAAGCCAACCTGGCCCTCATCAATTCCTCGTCCCAATCCAAAGCGACGAGTTGGTGTTGACTATGAGACCGATTGGGCCCGTTCGTACCCTGCGCGCCTCTTCCGTGCGGCCTACACCGATTTCATTGCCAGTCCCTTGACCAGCGTCATCGCCCCTGCAACTGTGGTCGGCGCACAGAATCTCGAGCGACTCGATGGTCCCTTGATTTTCGCAGCCAACCACAACAGCCACGCAGACACGACCGTACTCATCGCTGCCATTCCGGTGAAATTTCGGCACCGACTCGTGGTCGCAGCAGCCTCGGACTATTTCTTCGACTCAACCATCAAGGCCACAACGATGGCACTGACCCTTGGAGCCATTCCTATTGAGCGAGCAAAAGTTTCCCGTCGCTCAGCCCAAGCAGCGATTGACCTCGCGAGCGATGGCTGGAACGTTGTGATTTACCCAGAGGGTGGTCGCAGCGCGGATGGATGGATGGGTGAGTTCAAGTCAGGCGCTGCGTTTGTGGCACAACGTTCAGGGGCCACCGTGATCCCTGTCTTTATGGAGGGCACTGGTCGAGTCTTGCCCAAGCGCCCTTTGGAAGAAGGTCAAACACCTGGTGGGTCGGGATCAGAGTCGCGGGGCTTTAATCGCCTTCGTCGTCATCCCGTATCAATTCTGTTCGGACGACCGATGCACTGCCTAGAAGGCGAGGACGTTCGCGTCTTTTCATCGCGCATCGAAGAGGCGGTCATTGAATTGGGTCGCGAATCTGCCACCGACTACTACCAAGCCCGCCGCAGCCAAGACCGCTCGGTCACCCACGGACCCGATGCCAGTCCGTGGCGACGCAGCTGGGCGCGACCGCCAGCAATCAGCGTGAGTGAGCGGAGCCCTCGCGACCGTTGGCCTTTCCTGAGAGCGCCCAAGTAATCCGTTCTTCACGCAGATCGAGAGATCGCGAATCATCGAGCGGCGCCAACGAACCTGCGCCCGCTTGAACGAGGAGCCAATCGGCTAGCTCGGGATTTCGAGCCAGTGCGGGTCCGTGGAGGTACGTACCGATACAGCGCTCGTAAACAGCTCCTTCGCAGCCTTCGGTGCCGTTCCCAATTCCGGCCATCACCTTGCCTAACGCTGTGACGTTGGCATCGAGTTGCGTCCGAGAACCATGGTTTTCGAATCCGCTCAAGACCACACCTTCGATGCCAGCTATACCCTCCACGCTCACCACGAGTTCACCCACCGCTCGTGCGGCTTCAGATCGAATGGTCTCTGCCGGGATGAGTCCAAGTCCAGGGCGACTCGTTCCGTCCATGACAACGAAGGACCGAGTCAAAATTTGATACCCGGCGCAAACTGCGAATACCAGGGCTCCCTCAGCCACCGCGAGTTGAAAGGTGGCATCATTTCCAAGTCGTTCGGCGGCGAGACCTTGCGGGCCGTCCTCCCCCCCGCCGAGTACATAGAGATCAGCTCGCGGCAGGGTCCCGTGAGAATCGACGCCGACATGTTCTACGTCAAGACCCCGCCGGCTCATCCGACGCTCCAAAATGATGCCGTTTCCAGCGTCGCCGTAGGTACCCAACAAGTCTGGATACACCGTCACGATCCGCATTATTTGATCAACTTTCTCATGTCGCCAAAAGCGGTGTAGTTACCCATCGCACTCACAAACTGACCTTGCAAGCCTGCTGATTCAATAGCGCGCTCGACATTGGGTTCGCACCCATGCTCAACGTCGGCGTAATCAAGACGAACCGAAAGGTCTCGCCATCTATCGCCCGTTGCTATCACTCGTCGATTTGCCAACTGAGAAAAATCGACATCCCACAGCCAAGAGGGGTCTGCCCCATCAGCGATCCTTGCGTTGATGCCAATGACCACGGGGTTCGAATCTTCGGCAACCAGGTCTAGAAGGGCTGCCCATCCAGCAGGGTTTTTCGCCAACATGAGTTCCGCATCCGTCCCTGCAATCTGGCACCGTTCGAAACGCCCTGCAACGGTCCCAACTCTTGCCAGTGCTTCAAGGACTGCCTCAAGGTCGAGGCCTATCATCTCTGCCATCGCAACGACTAACAGTGCATTGTCCAAATTGAAAGAGCCCGGTATCGCGAGACGAAGATCACCACGGATTTCACCCCCAGCCATGATCTGGGATCCCACGCGTCTCCAGCGAGCCGGTGGTTGCTCGAGGTCGCAGCGATCACAAGACCAGGTGTCCGCAAAGACGATGTGGCCACCGCAGTTGGGACAACCCACCGCATCTTGGTTCCACACCAGGCCAGCCTCTACGAACACGGTGTTGGCGCACCCTCTTGCGGCGTAGACGACAAGGGGGTCTTCGGCATTGGCCACAATGACACTGGAAACATCTGCCAAGGCTATCTTCCAGCGTTCAGCAAGTTTCCTCACCTCATTGAGTCGATCGAGTTGATCGCGAGACAAATTCAACAAAATGATGCCAACGGGCTCCGTGCTCTCCACGCTCTGACCCAAATACGCCTCATCAACCTCGAGTGCAGCCAAAGCAGCATCGCGACGCGCAGCGAGGGCCGCAACATGTCCCGCTGGCATATTGGAACCAGTGTCATTGCTGGCCACTGGCCCAGCAGTCCCCAAGGCCGCAGCAAGCAGTGCGGTGGTGGTCGTTTTGCCGTTAGTGCCACTCACGAGCACGGTACTTCGGCGTTCAGAGAGCCCAGACAGAAGCGTGGCGTCGATCGCCAAACCGACTTTCCCACCAACAACAGTTCCGCTCCCCCGACCAGCCATGCGAGACGCGCGATTGACGACCGTTACGGCCGTGCTGGCTATGCGTTGCCTGATGTTCATGGTGCGTCCTCGCCAGCTGTGTTGCCTGCATCCATTGTCGCAGACGACTTCAACATGGCGATGATGCTTGCCCGCAATAATTCAGTATCTTTCACCACGCTGCCCGTAGGCACGAGTGCCGCTCCAAGTTCAATACGAACCCGAGGACGGCGAACCAAGGCTGAGAGATTCGGAACTGTGGAACCCGATGGCCACACAGCATCGGCTCCCGAGATGGCTACCGGTATTAAGGGCGCACCAGAACGCGCGGCTAAGCGTGCAGCACCCGTCTTGAAAGCCAAGGTGGAATCCACCGAAATCGCAGCAGGAGGGATCGTGCCCTCAGGCATGATGACAAGTATTTCTCCTGCCGCGAGCACTGCTCGCGCTGCGCGATAGGCCTCACGAGGATTGGTCTGACGATCAACCCCGATGACGCCAAGTGACGCCAACGCTGGACCCAAAAAGGGCACCGCAAGCAACTCAGCCTTTGCCATCACTCTGACTGGTCGATGGACCCGCTTAGCTAACACCGCAAGCGCAACGGCGTCATAGAGACTTCGATGATTCGCGGCCAAAATGGCAGGACCTTCATCGGGCAACAATTCAAGTCCGCGAAAGGTGAATCGCGCGCCCGGCACCAGCTGCGGCATCAGGAGTGCTGTGGCGATCGTGGCCGGTTCTCTTCCAAAAACCGAACCAACACCCTCGGGGCGATCCCAGAACTCCACCTTCCATCGCTTGGCTAACGCCATCACGCGCAATGCAGTGTCTGGATTGACCACCACGCCCTGGCCAACTGCGTTGAGAAGCGACACCCCAACCATCGAATCCGTGACGGCCACGGAGCGTTCCAACGAAACGCGATGCGATTGAGCCCACTCTTTGATCGCAGAAAGTTGCTCCGCAGCGTTCTTGGTGGACGTCGCGTTCCTGCCTGATGAATGATCATCCTCGCTCACCAATCTGGTCGAGAGGACCTCCCTCGCACCGAGGGCAAACGCGAGTGGCTGCACCACGCGCTCAGCATGGGACGAGACCAGCACCACGGTGTGGCCAGCGGCACGCAGAGCAGCTAATCGGCGACGAACGTAGGAATTAGTTCCGGCAATTTCATGGTGCCTCGACGCTATGGTGACCGCGTCCTGGGGTGCCTTCCAAGAGAGCACGCGGTCGAGGAACACAAAGGCCGCTGAACTCATAGTGTCAACCTACCGGTGTGAGCGATGCTCATTTGTGCCGAGAAACAGCAAAGGGACCGCCGGGGGGGTGGCGATCCCTTTGCTTCGATCCGCTTGTAGAACTTCCGGAGGGGGGATCCGTGTTCTGCGGTGAAACCAGTATGGAGTATTTCCAACTATCAATCAAGGGCATGAGCAAGATACTTAGCATCACGATTTGAGATAGGCTAGATCCATGGACCTCCGGCAACTCGAAGCACTCGTCGGCATTGCAGACCACGGGAGTTTTTCTGCAGCCGCGCTCGCTCTCGGGACGGTGCAGTCCAATATTTCAGGGCGCATCGCGCGTCTCGAGTCGGAACTCGACACGGTGCTTATCGACCGATCCACGAGCATGCTCACCAGTGATGGAGAGGTGACGGTGGCACGAGCCCGGCGGGTCTTGAGTGAGCTCGAAGCGCTCATGGAAGATGTGTTGTCGACCGATTCCGAAGTCGTTGGATCTGTGCGCATTGGCATGATCGGCACCACCGGGCGCTGGCTCATCCCCCAAACCTTTGATGAACTCGCAGAGCATCATCCTCGAATTAGTTTGCGCATCACCGAAGGCACCAATTCTTCCCTAGAGGCCATGCTCCTCAACGGCCTCTTAGATCTCGCCATCTTTAACGCACCGAAGGCAACCGAAGAGTTGAGTTTTGAACCGCTCTTCAACGAGGATTTGGTGCTCGTAGTCAAAGCTGGGCATCCCCTCACCAAGCGCAACACCAAGGCCGGCCATCCCCTTGCGTTTGCCGATCTGTCAGGCATTCCCCTATTACTGCCGCTCAGCGGTACCACCATGCGGTCCCAGATCGACACCGCAGCCGCCGATCATGGCGTGGTCCTTACCCCCTCCATTGAAATTGATGGTGTTCGAACATTGACGTCGCTCGTAATTGACGGTTACGGCCCTGGGATTTTGCCAGCCACCGCAGTCGCCCGACAGGTGCGCGACCAGGTCACCTTCATCCCCCTCGAAGGACTGCCGCACCGCGAAGTAGGAATTGTGTCACGGCGTTTTGGGCTACCTTCTGCGCCCGCTAAGGCCGTGCAGTCGCTTTTGGAAACCATCACGGCGGACGAGGATAACTTGCCTGCCGGTATTCATCCCATCAGTCAGTAGATTTACTCGGTGGCTCCAGACAACCAGCAGATCGCAACAATCCTTGCTCAGCGTTCACGACCGCTGGCCAAGGTCATCAAGGCCATCGGACCTCCGCCACCACGTCGGCCAATACCGGTGCCTCAGCGATTCGAACGCCTCGCAACGGCGATCTTGCACCAACAATTGGCCGGAGCTGCAGCTGCGACGATCACCCAGCGTGTCATCACCATGCTCGGCGGTCACATCACGCCAGAAGCCCTTGGAAGAGTCAGCGATGAGCACTTACGCAGCTGCGGTGTCTCGGGAGCTAAATCTGTTGCCCTGCAGGACCTTGCCTCTCGAACCCAACAAGGGCACCTTCGCTTTGATCGCATGGGACGTATGAGCGACCAAGAGGTACTTGATTCCTTGGTCGCAACCAAAGGTGTCGGTACGTGGACCGCTCAGATGTTCCTCATGGGGGCCCTGGGTCGACACGACATTTGGCCCACGGGAGATCTCGGCGTGCGCAATGGATGGGCAGCAATTCACCGGCTTGACCAAGCGCCGACACCAAAGAAACTCGAAGACCTGGCCGATCACTTGGCGCCTTATCGTAGTGACGTTGCTTGGTACTGCTGGAGGGCCATTGACTTACAGCGCCAAGGAACGCTCCCCCACTAAGTTCGTCAGCCATGGAACGCTTCTCCAACATCGAGACCACTTTCGAAGAACAGGTCATTCCCTCGCTGAGTGAGTACATCGCCATTGAGGCCTTGTCTCCCGATTTTGATGCGCAATGGAAGCAACATGGAGCCATTGATCGAGCAGCCCAACACCTCTTCGCCTGGGCCATGGCTCGTCCTATTCGCGGACTCACGGGCCAGATACGCGAGATCGACGGTCGGACGCCAGTAATTGTCCTCGAGATCCCAGCCAGCGATGACTGTGATCGAGAAGACACCGTTTTGCTCTATGGGCACCTTGATAAGCAGCCTCCACTAGGCGATTGGTCAGAAGGCCTTCATCCCTTTAGCGCGGTGCGTCGAGGCGATTTGCTCTTTGGTCGAGGCAGTGTTGACGACGGCTACTCGATCTACGCTTCCTTACTTGCCTTGGAATCTATTCAACAAACCGGCGAGCCCCACGCCAGAGTTGTGGTGCTTATCGAAGCCTCAGAGGAATCGGGGAGTCCCGATCTCAGTGCTCACCTCGACGCCATGGACGGCGTGCTCGGTGATGTGGGTTTGGTGCTGTGCTTGGATTCCGGCGCGCTGAGCTACGACCGACTGTGGGTTACGGACTCTCTGCGCGGCAACATCAGTGTCACGTTGCGTGTCGAGGTATTGACCCAAGGGGTCCATTCAGGAGAAGCAAGTGGTGTCGTGCCGTCGAGTTTCCGCATCATTCGCCAACTTCTCGATCGAATAGAAAGTGCCGCGACGGGAGACATTTTGATCCCGGAACTCAATGTGCAGCCCCCTGAACATCAGCTCGCCGCTGCAGTCACGTTGAATGAAGCCATGCATGATCCTCTATCGCATCACTTCCCGACCGTTGAAGGCCTCGAGCTCATGGGCCGAGATGGCGCTGACCGCCTTATTCGGCAGTCCTGGGCCGCCACGGTATCCATTGTTGGCTTCGAAGGAGCACCTCGCCCTCAAGACGCAGGCAACGTACTTCGCCCCAGCACCACGGTCAAAATTTCAATTCGCACGCCACCAAGTGTGAATGCTGGTGACGCCCAAGCAGTTTTGATCGAAACCCTCACCGCGCATCCCCCCTATGGTGCCAAGGTGACCGTCGAGCCTGAGGCCACGGCGCAAGGCTGGGTAGCCAAGCAACGTGCTTCCTGGCTTCAAGCGGCTCTCGACGATGCCTCTCGCCATGCCTTCGGTCAAGCTGCGGGATTCCTCGGAGAAGGTGGGTCTATCCCGTTCCTAGCCGAACTCGGTCATCGTTTCCCTGAGGCCCATCTCGTCGCAACCGGTGCACTGGGACCTGGCTCCAACGCTCATGGTCCCGACGAATCGTTGCATGTGCCGACAGCCATCGGCATCACCAAGGCAGTGGCCCACCTTGTGCGCGCCCACGCAGTGCACGACTGAGCGAATCTGCGCGCCGGGGCCATAAGGTGATGGCCACAACTCCTTGAAAGGCCGACAATGAGTACCTCAGTAGATTTTTGGTTTGACCCCGTGTGCCCATGGGCATGGATCGCGTCTCGTTGGTTGCTCAACGTTCAAGAAGTGCGAGACATTGACCCGCGATTTCATGTGATGAGCCTCTCGGTACTCAACGAAGGACGAGACGTTCCTGAGCAGTACGTTGAGCTCATGGAGCGTGCGTGGCGACCCGTCCGGGTTGTCATCGCGGCTGAGCAACACCACGGCAATGAAGTAGTCCTACCGCTCTACAGCGCCATGGGGAGTCGGATTCACCTCGAATCTCGTGATGACTACGATGCCGTGATTGCAGAATCCCTCGCCGATGTTGGGCTCCCCGCAACCCTCATCGATGCAGCCGACTCAACTGAGTATGACGAAGCGCTCAAAGCGAGTCATCACCGAGGCATGGACCCGGTTGGCATGGATGTGGGTACCCCAGTGATTCACGTGGGAGACGTCGCATTCTTTGGTCCCGTCATTACCCCAGCCCCTCGCGGCGAAGAAGCAGGCAAACTCTTCGATGGCTTGATTGCGGTGGCCTCAACGCCAGGCTTCTATGAAATCAAGCGCACCCGAGAAGTTGGACCCATCTTCGATTGAGGCCCAGCAGTAGCTATTGAGCCATCAGCAGTTGACGAAGTTCTTCTTGACGGGTTTCAAAGTCTTCTTGTGACATTCGGCCCTCTGCAAAGTCTTCGTGGATCTTTGCAAATTCCATCAAGATCTTTGATTCGTCAATGGTTGACGGATCAATGACGTCTTCGTCCTCAGCACCTTCTTTACGAAGTTCGCGACGCTCTTGCTTTTCGCGAGCCCGCTCACGCTTTTCTTGCTCACGTTGAATTTTGCCGAAGGTTGAACGTGACTTCGCCATGTGTCCTCCCAGGGAGCACCCAATCACCGCTGAAGGTTCCGCGGCACGATTGAGCGCCTGCGGCCGCTGTCGCCTTGGAACTCACGTCCCGTGGCCACTTCAGCTGCTCCGATGCCGGACTTCGGCACCGATGGGAGCCCCATGGGCTCCCGTGATGGTGGGCCGTACAGGACTTGAACCTGTGACCCCTTGCGTGTCATGCAAGTGCGCTACCAGACTGCGCCAACGGCCCCTCGAAGGGTCAATCCTAGCACTGCTCGCCCACAATCGATCCTTGGCAATTTTGAGCGAATCTTCTCATATCCCCTCAGTTGCGATAGCGGTCACCGAATGCATGCCGTTGGTATTGCTTGACAATGTCAGTCGTTGAGAGCCTTTCGTGGGGATCCAAGAAAAGACACCATTGCCATAGCCGTCAAGTTGAACAGTCCCCAATGCCCGGCCGTTGAGAGTCAGTGACACCGTTGCATTCGCTAGACCTTGGATGGTCAATGAGTGCGTCAAGGCTGCCCGGACATGGCTAGGCCCTCCACCTTGAATCTCATTGACCGGCGCAAAGAGGGCCATGCGTGTTGTACTTCCTCCCACCCAAACCCCCAGCACAGCTTTCACCATGGGCGGCACATGAACCACGGCGTTCCCTCGACTATTAGAAATCTGAGACCAGCTTGCAATGCGACCTCGGGGTGATTTCGCAATGACCCACACGCGCAGCCCTGAAACTCGAGCTGTTGACGAAAGGTGAACACGAAAACTCGAGGCGCCTGACTGATAAGCCACGCTGGCATTGACCACTGTCTTAGCGCTAATGCAGGTATGCGACAGCGGAGAATACAAGTCTTGGACCCACGGCCCCTGAGTGCCAAGTTGCGTCGTTACTGGATCAGTGGTGTCAGCTGCACAGGCATCTCCAACTTCTGCCTGGGAGCGAAGATCATACCAACCGGTTCCGTTGCCCGAGGCATCGGTCAAGGGGTCGGTTACTGTTTCGGCTACCTCATGGCTCATGATTGAGGTCATATCGTCGAAGGCCAGCGATGGATTCGTTACGGATTCGTTGGCATAGCCGCAGAATCGATCAGCGACGGCTGGCAGCACGACATAGGGAATGATTTCGTGGCTGGGACCCGCCGTTGAGTGATAGCCACAAAAAGTCGGTGCGGCACTCAGTGACTCATTCGCGCAGTTATTAGGGTCGGAGCACACCGTCTGGTTGACCCGTATGGGAAATATCAGAACATTTGTGGGTGCATAAGGAGGCAAGCCCGAGAAATTCGCATCGCCGCTGGCCGCCGCTGCCATGGCCGTGTTGAGCGCTGCATCACCAATGGATGCCTCGTCGGCAAAATACGTCCCGGGTTGCGATGGGTCCATCCACGCAAGGTTGAGTACCTGGCCGGCGATGGGTGGACTCACAAACTCACCACGAGACGGATCGGAAAACTCGGACCACCATGCCGTGTATTTTGACGAAGACATGGCAGACAAGGCTTGCATGGTGGGAGCCAAGTTGGTCGATCCGTCAACGTAGGCGCCTTGCGTGCTTTGATCTGATGCGTCAACAAAGTTGACGATATACAGCTTGGCGCTTTGCAGCATCGCGCCGCCGCGGTAGCTCAACGCGAGTGGTTGTTGAGGGCAATCAATACCAGAACCGGTAGCACATTGCCCATGGACGCCCTTTGCTAGCAACGCCATCGCTAGGCGATGAGGTTGGCCAACGCCACCACTGATGATGAGCGAAACGAGCAAGGCACCAAGAATGAAAGGTGTCAAAGACCGCTGCCACACTCGTCCAACCATGGCCATCAGCCTAACGATGGGGTGGCTCTCAGCGTTGGCGCCCCTCCTAGCGCTCGATCACGGCTTTCGCGTGCCCGCCAGCTAGTGGCCAATCAAAATCATCGGGTTCGAAGCCTCGACCGCCTTTAGAAGTGAGGAATTGGTGCATACCTTCAGCCCATGTTCGGTGCCACGCCACCTGTCGTGCCGTCAAGGTCTTGGCGTCCACCTCAGCTAACTGTTGCGGAAACTCACCAGCCATCGCGAACAAGACCTTTGTCGAAGCAATAGCGTCTCCGCTGGCATCGTGCGCCGCGTCATTCACGACGCCGTAGCGCGAACAGACCAAATCCAGAGTTTTCTTGCCTTTTCGAAAACGTTCCAGGTTTCTATCCATGACGAGTGGATCGAGCACGGGTCCGTGCCAACCAACGTCAACGAGTCCGACCCCATCGAGTGCCCGCAGCCGGGCGTCCATCATGGAGAGGTCATAGGCCAGATTGAAACCAACTACCGGCACGTCGCGGCGCGATGCATCTAGCAAGGCATCCACGATGTGCCGAACTCCCTGTTCAAGGTCTACCCCTTCTTCTCGCGCTCGCTGAGTTGATATCCCATGGACCGCTGAAGCTCCCGGGGGAATTTCTCGACCTGGGTCAATGAGGCCAGCATCCTGGCGTACCGGCTCTTGACCCACAAACCACACCAGTGCGTATGAAACAGGAACATCCACTGCCTTATCCACACCCGTCGTCTCGAGGTCAAACGCTAAAAGCTCCCCATTAATCCACGAATCTGCCATGGTTACGAGTCTGGCACTCGGCAGTGACTGACACTGTGACCTTGGTATCCGCACGATCTGGTTCAGAATTTCTTAGAGTTACTCTCCGTGACAAGCCACGAGAACAGGCTCCCAGCGACCTCGCGCAGATCAACGAGAGCCGACGTTGCACGCCGCCGTCAAGAGCGGCGACGACGGCAAATGCGGAGATTGGTGCCGCTGTTGGCCGTCGTTGTGGTGGCACTGATCGCTTTGGTGGTCGTGTCGCATCATGGCTCGCAAATTGCGAGCCCAACCACCACCGCCGCTTCCGTAACGACGACGACGGCTCCATACCTCCCCCCCACCGTTAAGCCCATTTTTGCTTCGGCTCAACCCGGTGAAGGTGTTTGGACGGTCAAAGATTCGTGGATGCCTGGAGCACCAGCGGTCGAGTCGACATGGTTTCGGACCACCACGGCGAATCCCAATATCATTGCCTATGCGTTTTGGATGCGCGCGTCCTCTACCCAACTCGCGCTCTATCCAGGCTACGAAGGTCCTGGACCTTCGACGCTGAATCGCGGGCCCGAGATGGTGCCGATAGCTGCGAGAACTCGTCTGTTGTCAGCGTTCAACTCAGGCTTCTACGAAAAAGACGGTGCGGCTGGGTTCTATACCAATCACACCTTGTATTACCCAATGATCAACGGCCTCGCCACGGTCGTGGAATACACGAATGGCACCTATGACGTAATGGACTGGCAGGGTGGCTCAACCCCCGGCCCCAATATCGTGATGGCGCGGCAGAACCTACCCTTGATCGTCAATGGCAGCCAGGCAACGCCGCCAACTGCGAACTGGCCGAATTACGGCATCACCCTCTATGGGGTTCCTGATGTGTGGAGAACCGCCATCGGCATTGATGCCCACGGCAACTTGATCTACGCGACCGCTGCTGCACAATTGCCATCGACCTTGGCCCAAATCATGATTCACCTTGGTTGCGTTCGTGCCATGCAACTAGACATCAATCCCGAATGGCCGATCTACAACACCTACGGAGGCCCTGGGGCAGCTTCACCAAGCCTTGATGTTCCCAATCCGAATCAGATAGCTGGGCGATTCTTGTACTACTCCACCAAGGACTTCTTCGCGCTCTATGCCCGAATTCCGGGTCAAGCCCAAATCCCCTGGTGACGCAGTGAGGCCTCTCACTTCGGCCACAATGGAAACCATGAACTTTGAGGTTGCCCCATGAGCATGTTGCCGCCTGCTTCGCGCCGAGACATGCAACGAAACCGCCGCGCATCGCACCGTACGTACATGATTCGTCGCACCGTAGCGGTTGCGGTGGTCTTGGCGGTTGTGATCATCCTGGTAGTGGCCGTGACTTCGGTCTTTGGTGGATCAAGCAAAGGTAAATCGGCAGCAGCCACATCAACGTCTTCAACGACGTCCACCCAACCTCTGAATCCCATCACCCTGGCAGCCGTGGGTGACATGGACATGGGAAACACCCCAGACCTGGCTCCGAATGCTTCGACCTATTTTTCCAATGTGATTGGCGCACTCAAGGCCCCCATCGAGTTTGGCAATCTCGAAGGAACCTTGACGAATGTCACGTACGGTTCAAAATGCGGTACGAATTCGTCGGCTTGCTATGCGTTCAAGAACCCGCCTCAATTTGCTCAGTACTACCGAGCGGCCGGTTTCAATGTCTTGAATTCTGCCAACAACCACTCCTATGACTATGGAGTCCAAGGTGCCGCTGACACCTCAGCGGCACTCAAAGCAGCGGGTATTACACAAGCTGGACTACCTGGCCAAATTGGCGTTGTTAGTGATGGCACTACCAAGGTTGCCTTCTGCGATTTCGCCCCATACTCAACTACCAATGACTTGTTGGACCCTGCAGCCGAAGCCGCTCTCATTGCCAAAGCAAAAACACTTGCCAATGTCGTGGTGGTCTACATGCACTCAGGCGCTGAGGGAACGTCAGCCACACACGTGACCGGACAAACCGAGGTGTACTACGGCGAAAACCGAGGAAATCCAGAAGCATTTGCCCATGCCGCCATTGATGATGGTGCGTCGTTGGTCTTGGCGTCAGGTCCCCACGTCGACAGGGCAATGGAGTGGTACAAAAATCACCTCATCGCTTATTCCCTCGGCGACTTTGCCAGCTACAACAACTTTTCTACCTATTCCATTATGGGAATATCCGGAATCTTGAAGGTCTCGCTTAATGCGTCGGGCCAGTACATCAGTGGATCATGGACCTCGACGCTGCTCGAGGGTCAAGGCCAGCCGGCGATCGACCCGAGCGCACAATCTGCAGCGCTTGTGAGCCAGCTGTCACGCTCAGACTTTGGTACATCTGGCGTAACGGTTTCGTCGTCAGGTGCCTTGGTTTTGCCCTCAGGTGCTGTCACCGCTCCTGCTGCCTCGTAGCTTCTCTGCTTCTTCTTCGCGCTGTGCTCCTCGGTTGAGGAGCACCATGTACCAGCGCTAACATCCGCCAGGAGGTCCTGGGGTTCCAGGACCCACGGCTGGATTGTCGAGTGTCCCGACGTTAACCGGACAAGGATTTGGTCCGAGGTGAACCACATACCAAACTCCCCGCCATGAAATAAGTGAAGCAACCCCAAAGGATCGAACTTGCCCATTGAGCCGGTAGACCAATCGAACTCCCGGTAGATGCCAATAGCCAACATTGTTCTCACAGGTATTGGGCAAAATCCATGTCGAATAGGCCGGTTGCCCAATTGTCTCCACCAGAGGAACTGAGGCCGGAGAAGAGCCAAGCGCGTCGTGGTACGTCGCCAAGTCCAACTTCAAAAATGCAATCAAGCGGTATTGATAGTCGCTCTGCGGGTAGGGAATTTGTCCGGTCTTCATAATCACGTACGCAGATTCAGGGAAGAACACAGACTCGGCTAGCGCAACATTGTCACCTTGGATGGCCTTCCACAGAGGCATCAACCTCGCTTGCAGGGCAGCATTACTCGAGGGTGGAGCCGCGGCAGTCTGAGGCTGCGTTCCGGGATCAGTCGTGGTGGTTGTCGTCGTTGGCGCCACCGTAGTGGTGGTCGTCGGAGCCACGGTTGTCGTGGTGCTTGCGTGGCCGCCAAGCATCTTGGTGCCAACAAAGATCAGCATGGCAACCAGAGCCAACAACAGCAGCAGCGTTCCAATTTGCCGTGCACGGAAATTGGGCTCGTTGCGTCTGCGATGTTGCGGCTGATTCGCCACGGTTCCCCCTTGAGGTTCGGTATCTCCCTAGCCTAGGAATACCGAAGGCTCAGCACCTAGTGCTGAGCCTTCGACTCCGTCGAGGCGACGGTGGGAATCGAACCCACGTACGGGGCTTTGCAGGCCCCTGCCTAAACCACTCGGCCACGTCGCCGTAAGCATTAGATCCTACCCGCGCCATCTCGTTGGGACGTTCCAATTCAAAGTGTTAGGTTCAGCCAATGGCTATGACGCCCTACGCCGGCGCCAGAGACGACTTTCTGGCCACTACCCCCATGGTTGGTTCGGCGCTGTGCCAACCCTTAAGCAACCTCGCCGATGCGTGGGTACAAGAGGTGGCTAGCGACGCCACCGGTGGCTCCACGCGCAAGATTGCGCTCTTGGCCGTGGGTGGATACGGGCGACGCGAGCTTTGCCCTTTCAGCGATCTCGACCTAGTGCTCCTTCATGACGGAAGAAGAGACATTGCCAAACTGGCCGACAAGATTTGGTACCCAATGTGGGATGCTGGCATTGCCATTGATCATGCCGTAAGAAGCCCTAAGGAATTACTTCGGGCAGCCAGCCAAGATTTGCGAGTGGCGCTTGGATTACTCGATGCCAGGGTCGTCTACGGTGACGAAGATGTAGCGCGGCCAGTGCTTGCAAAAATCGCCAAATTATGGTCGACCCAGCTGGCGGCTTCGTATCTCCCTCAACTTCAAGATCAGATGCGAGAACGACACCAGCAACAAGGTGACGTCGCTTCATTGCTTGAGCCAAATCTCAAGGAAGCACACGGCGGACTTCGAGATGTCAATGTCCTTGCTTCACTTGAGTCCTGCGCTCCAGCCTTGGGTGAACTGGTTGATTTCCCAGCGCTCCATCGCTCAGCCACGGTCTTACTTGATGTTCGCGTTGAACTCCATCGTTTAGCCGGCAAGGCGCAAGAGAGAATGTTGCTCCAAGAGCAAGACCAACTCGCCGAACGCCTCGGCTACGAAGACGCCGAAACGCTTTGCCAAGCAGTCTCTAAGGCGGGGACACAAATTGCCTGGATTTCTGACGAGATTTGGCGACGCAAAGCCATCTGGACACCAGGTCTGCCCATCGCCGAGCACGAAACGCAGAAAGAATCGACGAGCGATCCGGCTATTGATATTGAGGCTGGCGAAATTGTCGCGCGTCGCGATGTGGATTTGCGCGGTGACCCGTCATTGGCCTTACGAGTCGGCATTATCGCCGCGAAGCGAGAACTACCCATTGCCCTCGAGACCTTGCACCGTCTTGCTGAGCGATCACCTCAACCTTCACATCCTTGGTCGCGCGACACGATCCATGCCTTCGTGCAACTCCTCGCTCAAGGCCACCGAGCGATACCGGCGTTTCAATCGCTTGACCACGCTGGCATCATCGCTCGCCTGCTTCCCGAATGGAACCATGTTCGCTATTACCACCAGAGAAACGCCTACCACCGCTTCACGGTAGACAGGCACCTGCTCGAAGCGGTGGCGAACGCTGCTGAGCTCAATGATGGAAGCGTTCGAGAAGACTTGCTGCTGATCGGAACCTTGCTCCATGACATCGGAAAGGGTTTGCCTGGCGACCACACCGATAACGGCATCGCTATTGTCAATGACCTTGCACCCAGAATGGGATTCGATGACCACGACACGCACGTCCTCTCGACGCTCGTCGCCCAACATCTTCTCCTTGCCGATACCGCGACGCGTCGCGATCTCAGTGATCCTCGAACTATTGAGCTGGTAGCGGATGCCGTGGGAAGCGTGGACGTTCTCTTATTGCTTGAAAAATTGACCATTTCAGATTCCAAGGCAACCGGATCATCGGCGTGGGGCCCGTGGAAGGCCCAACTCGTGGCTCAACTCGTCGACAGCACCAAAGATTTCCTCGAAGGCCGCGAATCTGTTGAGGCTCCACCGCTTTTCGAACAATACGGCGCCGAAATTGACCGAGCGAGAGAAACACAGGATCTCGTTGTCACCATCACCGATGGGACCGTGGTGGTAGCTGCTCCCGACCGCCAAGGATTGCTCGCACAAGTCACCGGCACCTTGACCATGAGCGGCCTTGATGTGCTCTCAGCATCGGTGGACGAGATCGATGGCATCGTGATCGACGTGTTTGATGTTCAGGCCAGTCGAGGTAGGTGGCCAAGCGAGCAGGAACTTGCCCACAAAGTCCGCCAAGCTCTCCTCGGAGAGATTGATTTGGCTTCACAAATTCTTCAGCGTGCGAGTGATTATGCCGGAACGAAACGCACCTCTACCGCGTACCCCATTGAACCATCCGTCCTAGTGGCGAGTAATGCATCCTCTGGGGCAAGTGTGATCGAAGTACGTGCTCCCGACGAGATCGGCTTGTTGTTTCGACTGACGTCAACGATCTCCGAGCAGGGCGCCAATATCTTGCATGCCAAGGTTTCCACCATTGGCAGTGACGTCGTCGACGTCTTTTATGTCACCACTGAGCGAGGACAACAACTCGATGACTTGGGCGCCCAGCGACTTACCGAAGCCCTTCGCGTTCACCTCAGCACTTCGTAGCACCGACTGCTGCGCAATTACCTCAAGTGCTAAATTGACCTCTCGGCCGAACCGATAGCCGCTTTTTTCATGACCGAGATCGAACTCCCCTCCCCGACACCATTGCCACGCGGCCATCGCCGCCGCATGAAACGTGAGCGGACCAACAAGGTTCTGGGTTTCATCGGTGCGACGTGCATTGGACTCGGTCTCTTAATTCTGGCCTTTGCTATCTTCCAATTCTTTGGAACTGGCCTCATTACCAAGGGGCGCCAAGCAAAACTCCACGACCAGCTCGCCCAAGAACTCCACCATGCGCACATCACCACTACCCCACACGCTGTTGGACCTCCACGGACAGTGCCCGTCGAGACCCAGCCAGCCTTAGGTCAGCCGATCGCTGAAATATCGATTCCCAAAATCCACATCGATTTCACCGTGCTCCAGGGTACGGGCGATGTGCAACTTGAAGCCGGACCCGGTCACTACATCGGAACGCCGATGCCCGGGCAACTTGGCAATGTAGCCATCGCTGGTCACCGTACGACTTGGCTCCGTCCATTTTGGAACCTCAACGAGCTCAGTCCCGGTGACGACATTTACCTGACGACGACACAGGGGTACTTCCGCTATCGCGTCAGCAAACAGTTTGTGGTGGCTCCGACCGACGTCTCAGTGTTGGATCAGACATCGAATGCGACGCTGACGCTCTCGACGTGCAATCCTCGCTTCAGTGCAACCCAGCGACTTATCGTGCAAGCGGTTCTGAGCGGCACATGGCTACCGAGTGATGGATCGCCAAGCACCACGACTCCAGTCGCCACAACGACGACTAACTCCACGCCGCAGTTTGTCTCTTCAGGCAGTGCCCTACCTGCCGTTTTGTGGGGCATCGTGTGTGCGGCAATCGGCGTAGCGGCGTGGTGGTGCGTTCGACGCTTCCGACGCTGGTGGATTTACCTCGTCGCCGCTCCCCTGTTTCTTATCGCCTTGTTTTATTTCTTTTTGACCATTTCGCCGTTGTTGCCGCCGTCGCTCTAAATCTCTTCGTCGTTGCCCAAAATTTGAGGCAATTCTTTTGCTCCAAAAGCTACGTCGCGCTGGCCTGGACTCGTCAGACCGTCCTCACCGAGGAGATTTGCCGTACCCACCGCTTGTTTGCCGAAACGCTTTCTAATGTCGTCGAGAGCCTCTCGCAATTCGAATCGGGCCTCTTGGGTGACGAGGGGATCCGCTGTTGAGCCTGCGTCTAGCCCGAGGTGAAGTTGCTTTGGCCCTCCTCGGGGGCGCAGGGAACTCGCTGATATGCCCATGAGCCTCACGCCGGCACTGATGTCATGATCGCCGAGTAGCACCGAGGCCACCTCATAGATGGCTTGATGATCGTCGAGCCCCTCTTCGAGAGTCAAACTTCTCGTGTGTTGCTCAAAATTTGAAAGTTTGATCTTTACCGTGACGGTATGAGCCTCTTGGCCTGATTCGCGGAGAGCACTTGAGACTGCTTGTGCTTGACGACGAAGACGGTGGTCGAGTTGTGTTCGATCGAAACTGTCTTGAGAAAAAGTTTCCTCGTGCCCAATGCTCCGGTTCTTCACACCGGCTTCTACCGGTCGATCATCTCGCCCATTGGCTAAATCCACGATGAGATGCGCCACGGCCGAACCGACGTGGCGCTCCAACATTGACGGATCCAAACCGGCAAGATCCGCCACGGTTTCGATACCAAGTCGAGACAGTTTGTTAGCCGTAGTCGGGCCCACGCCAAAGAGCGCCCTCACAGGCATGGGGTGTAGGTAGCGAAGTACGTCTTCATCGAGAACCACATAAACGCCAGGTCCAGGAACTACGCGGTCACCGACAATTTTGGGCTTTGCGCTTCGAGAAGCAAGTTTCGCCACCTGCTTGGACGAGGCAGCTCCGATGCCGCAATCCAAATGCAGTTCTTGATTGATGCGATAGCGGATGGAATGGGCGATTTCTAATGGTGTCCCGAGGAGCTTGACCGCTCCCGTCACATCAAGAAACGCTTCATCGAGCGCCAAGGGTTCAATGATGGGCGTGACGTCAGCGAATATCTCGTGCACTTGCCTCGAAACTTCGGCATAGCGTGCCATGTTGCCTGGCACGCAAATTGCATCGGGGCAACGCCTCAAGGCAATCGCCATTGGCATGGCCGAATGAATGCCATAGCGACGCGCTTCATAACTGGCCGACGCCACGACGCCCCGTTGTCCGTCGCCCCCGACTACTACTGGTTTTCCTCGCAAGGAAGGATCGTCGAGAATTTCCACTGATGCGAAAAAGGAGTCCATATCCACCAGCAAGATTGCTGGTGACAACTCTCCTGAGCGATCAACCATCAAGGCTCAGAAACCGAAATCCCTCTGCTGCCTGAAGTCCGCACCGTTGTCCATCGTCGCGGGCACGCCTTCGCACACTGTCAGCAACCCAATGGTCATCATCGCGAAGTTGACTGCGATGGGCGGTCACGGCAGCAATCTTCTTGTCGAGAGTGCTCGCGACGTCGACAAACACGTCAGGTTCTAGGGTTCCACTCAGCAAGACGGTAGGCACCCGATGCGCCGGACCAGCAAGCGGGAAATAGTGCGGCAATGCACATGCTGGCGCCACGGCATCAAGAAGAGCCCAACCGGCCGCTCGATGATCTTGATGGTTCACATAGACCGAGCCAAAGTAAACGGCCGTCGGGTCATGGCCCAGCACAAGGTCGGGCTTGTGCTCTCGAATCAAACGGACGAATGTTTCGGTGAGTGAAGGGTGCTGCGACAATGCGCCATCAGGAATTCCCAGGTGGATTACCGAGCTAATCCCGAGATGCGTCGCCGCTTCCGCCACTTCTTGGACGCGACGCTCGGCTAGGTCGCCTGGATCCACCGTGCCATCGACGGTGCCCTTGTCACCGGCTGCAACAATGACGACGGTTACTTCCGCTCCCGAATCGCTCCATCGAGCCAGACTTGCCCCGCAGGCCACATCGGCATCATCGGGATGGGCATAGATAGCGAGTACTCGCTCGGGGATCGATTCAAGCAACTGTGGCATGCGTTACTTCGTGTCCTTGGGTGGCGTCGTCTTGGTCAAGAGACCCACCTCTCGTTCGAAGTCCAGGACATCATCGAAACCTTTGTAGACCGAAGCGAATCGCAAGTAGGCAACGTCGTCGAGGTCTTTGAGTCGCTCAAGCACTGCGACGCCAACATCTTGTGTTGTCACAGCCTCAGAGCGCTGTCGCAAGGTATCTTCAATGTCTCTAGCCATGAGGTCAATGTCTTCAGGGGTCACCGGGCGGTTTTTGCAAGCGCTAAGAACACCAGACATGACCTTTTCGCGGTTGTACGGTTCTCGCTTGCCGGAGCGCTTTTCCACGATCAATGGCATCTCATCGACACGCTCGTAAGTGGTGAACCGTTGACCGCACGCGAGGCACTCACGCCTACGCCTAATGGCGATACCTTCTTCGGCCATTCGAGAGTCGACCACCTTGTCGTCGTCAACTGAGCAGTACGGGCATCGCATGACCCAAGGCTAGCGCCAGACCACAACATATTGTGGTGGCCTAGGGAAGCGAAATTTGCTCTCCTGGAACGACGACGCTGGAACCGACTTCGCTCCGGATCTCTTGCTCAAGCCGCATTTGTGAGCTCGGCGCCCCAAGTCTGGCTGCAATCGACGCGATGGTGTCGCCCGCCTGAACCGTATAGGGCTCACCCGGAATCAATCCACTGGGCAAGCCTCCAGGCGTCTGCTGACCGGTTACCGTCACGCCACCCAACGCCTTCAAGGGCGTCGCCAGCGCTATAGCCGCCATGAGGACGACGGCTCCGACCATGAGACGCTTCCGGCGTACTGAAGAGCTCGAAGAGTGGCGAACCGTCTTGGGCGCCTGATACTTGGTCGAGATGGCATGGACGCTTGCAGGCCGCGGCGCGGGGCTCGAAGACTCACGCGGCTCGTCGAGCACAATTCTGAGCCGTGGCGTTGGCCAAGGGTTTTCAAAAAGATCAAACTGTCCTTGTTCCATCAAGGGTGCAATTGCCATAATCAGCTCCTCATTCACTTTCCATAACGAACGTCTGTTCGTATCTTATGACCGAACAGACGTTCGTGTCAAGAAAATTCCGAACAGGTGTTTGCCTTCCCGAATTCCC
>CAIKAC010000022.1 GCA_903825305.1 uncultured Actinomycetes bacterium | reverse complement strand
TCAACGAAGAGCGCCTTCACGGTGAACTCGATCACCACACGCCGAGCGAGGTCGAAGAGGACTACCGTGTCAGAACTCAGACCAAAGCGGCCTGAGAAAACTCAGTCAAAAAGTGTCCGGGAAACCCAGGCCGATTCACATTGAGGATTTGATGGCTCATCACAAGTTCCGTCGACCCCAGTACCTACTTAACTTGATGGACCAAGTTGGTGCGGTTGAGGCGACGCGGACATTGGTATCGCGAACGGAACTGTCCGATGGATTCACGGATCTCGCCCTCTTGGGTCTTCTTGACCGGTCACTCGAGGCCAGCGTCTTGGACTTCATTGGCCCCTGTCCTATTTTCGATGAGAATGTGCAGCGCTCGGCACGACGAAAGCTCGGTCGCTAGCTCACGGCTGACGGCACAGGTAAGACTGATGCTCTCTGCACACTGGTTCGTGTCCTGCAAGGATGTCCTTATGTTGGTCAGAGCGGGCCATACTTCACCGTCATGAACGACGACGAGTGTCGGCACGGCCTCCGGGCTAGATCCTGTCGAACGTGTAATCAACTAGACGCTCCGCCGGCTCGACGTCGAGTCGTTGCCAACGGTTCGTCGCATTCCGGCGGTAGGCGAACACCCGAGAATTCAGACACATATTTCAACCACACCTGGGAGGAATGGTTTGAGATGCAAGCAGCAGGCACGTCCTTCCTCGAAAAGTGCGCACGACAGAAGAGGCTGCCCGAGTACGACGAGTTTTGGGCGGCTGTCCGCAAAGGGGTTGGTCGGGATATCGGGTCTGCCTGGCGGCAGGTTCCTCAATTGCTGAGGCAGATCAGCGAACAGTCGCTGAAAGAAAATCGACTTGCCATAACTGCTCTGGTCGTGGCTGGCGGGATCAGCGGTGGTCCCAGTGAAGGATTCTTTGCTCTGTCAGTAAGAGAAGGTCTTCTTGAAGAGAGCGAGGCGCCTCTTGAGGGGGTCGAGTGGCCGGGTATGTCGGAGCGACAGCGCAGTTTCTGGCTGGAACAGGTTCAGAAGATCTTTGATTTCTACAGTTGAAATGTTGCGACCTACTTTCACATGAGTGCACCACGCTCGTGACAGTCGGCAGGCGAGCCACAGCACTTAATAATTTCTGGCTAGAGATGCAAGCATCAGATGGGTGTCACGAGCACGCGTTTCGCAGATCACGCCCCTTACGGACCGGGCGGTGAGAAACAAATCTGAAGAGTCATGGCCGAGCCCACTGGCGACGCGCGGTGTTTCTATATATCTCGGAGGAGTTTCAACGTGAAGTGGACACTGACGTAGTTGTAATTCACTCAATGTTCACAGTGAGAACTGCCCAACCATCTGCCGAAAAAACCGTGGACGAAATTGAGTAATTTCGGTATCCTTCCCGCATGACCCCGAAGCGGCCCACTCGAGCACGCCGTCTCACGTTCAGCCTCATCGCTGCGCTGACGCTGACTGAATCGCACTGGGAAAGTTGGAGGCTCCATCAAACTCAGTGCGATTCAAATTCCCGGGATTTGTCAAGACGCACATCATCGTAGGACGGAACGCACCGATCGTCGGCGCCGCTTACGTTCAGACGCCGTTTCATCCAACATTTATCCAACACTCGAGGACGACAGCGGTCGTTCGCACAAGTATGGACGCCGCCTCTGACCAGGGAATATCGTCCGCCACCGTTCGTCCATATGCGACGGAAACGAATTTGCAAGCAGGGGGTCGTGGGTTCGAGTCCCATCGCCTCCACCAAACAGGTTGTGCACCGAACCCCGGCCTCGAAGAGGTCGGGGTTCGTTCTTGCTCGGCTCCACGTGTCGATATTCGAGTGCAGTTGATCGCCGTGACCTACGCCCGCCGCGATGGAGAACCGCCTCCGCTGAGGATGCGCACCACCTCGTCGTTCATCGCTGCGCCCACAGTCGTCGGTGAGTAGGAAAATATTCC
>CAIKAC010000021.1 GCA_903825305.1 uncultured Actinomycetes bacterium | reverse complement strand
GAGCGTCCGATCGCTCAATCCCCTTTATTTACTTGGTGGAGACGATGGGACTCGAACCCACGACCCCCTGCTTGCAAAGCAGGTGCTCTAGCCAACTGAGCTACACCCCCAAGATCGCATCCAAGGACACGATTGGAAATACCATCGTAGCGTTTTAATTCGTCAGTGAAAACAGCACCAAGAATTGGGCTGGAACGCTATGAGACGGTGGCTAACTATCGAAGCCTAAGCCCAGGCGATCTAAGAGCCTGAGCCATGGACCTCGCTTCCCGTCTTTTTTGTCTGCTCTGGCAATAGCCCATTTCGTGACGGTGATGCCGAGGAATTTTACGGGTTCTGGTGGAAAGCCAGTGGGCACCGTTTGGATGAGCTCCGTCATGGAAGCTCGGGTCTTGAGTTCGTCGAGCACATCAAGAGCAGCGTCGGCGAAAAAGCGAGAACTCCCCACTCCAAGGCCGGTGAATCCATTGACGGTCACTACTTTGCGGTCATGGCTTGGAGCGGCTGCCGCACAGAACCTTGTGGAGGTATCAATGGCTCCGGCCCAGCGGTGTGAGAACGGGACTTGGCGCAAACTCGGAAAGGTTTCGTCAAAGTGCTCAGCGAGCAAGTTGAAGGTCCAGTCATCATCTTCATAGGAGGTATCGACGGTGTGCGCGGCACGATAAATGGCTTCGTAGCCACCAAAGAGAATTCGATTCTCATCGGTAAGCCGTAGGTAATGAAACTGGTTACCCGCATCGGAAACACCGCGTCGAGAGGTCCATCCAATCTCTTCGACCTGTTCATCAGTGATGGGTTCGGTGACAAGCACGTAGTCGTAGATGGGAACAATGCGACGCTTGGCACTTTTGACTAAGGCGTCAAAAGCGGCTGTGGCCACGATGACTTGTTGGGCGTACATCACACCACGATTGGTCGAAATCTCGACTCGTGCTCCCTTGTTCTCTAGTTTGTCGACTCGGGTGTACTCGCAAATGGTTCCCCCGAGCGATTCGATGGCATCCGCCAAGCCCCAACAGAGTCGAGCGGGATCAAGCATGATGTTGTGGTCGAGGTCCAACATGCCAGCTAGGGCTTTCGGGGATCCAAACTCTGCCTTGAGCTCTTCGCCCACAACGAAGCGATCGTTGAGGCCACCTGCCTGGCGGGCCTTGACTTCGTCGGCGAGCATGTCAACCTGCCACGGTTCAATAGCGATATCGAGCTGGCCGACGCGTTGTGCCCCACAATCAATGTTGTAGTGCTCGATGGTCTTTTCAATGCCATCGAGGTTCTCTTGACCGAGTCGGCGCAAGAGGGGCATCTCGTCAGGCCAACGGTTTCGTCCATTGGCATCACCATGGGTGATGCTGGCATCGCAAAAGCCGCCGTTACGGCCTGAAGCGTGTTCGGCAATTTGAGAAGCCTCAAGGAGGAGTACCGACCGATTGGGTCGGCGCTCAAGACTTCGAAGGGCAGCCCACAAACCTGTGAGACCACCACCAATTACTACTAAGTCGACGTGTTGGCGACGAGGGAAATCGCTGCGAGGCGCAGGCCTCGCGGGATCATCTAACCAATACGAAAGCGGAGCAGCTTGACGCCAGCGCTCTTCCGGGCTCACAGTCCCACCCCTTCCGCCATCCAATGTAGCGAGTTTCAGTTCACTTTGGGCAACGCTCAAACAATGCGTTACGGCTTCTCAGGGCTTTCTAGGCTGATCGCATGGACCGCTCGAGCCCTGACCCCTTCTCGTTGCAGCGCTTCGTCGCCGCTCAAGATCGAGGAGACGCCTATCGCCATGCGGTGAAAGAACTGATGAACAACAAGAAAGTCACCCACTGGATGTGGTTCGTGTTTCCCCAAATTTCCGGCTTGGGGCGAAGCGTTCAGGCCACGACCTTTGCGATTTCAAACCTCCAAGAAGCCAAGGCATACTTCGAACACCCACTTTTGGGCACCCGGCTGATGACCTGCACCACCTTGGTTGCCAAGATGACCCCAGGATCCGCGCAAGATGTATTTGGAGCGCTTGACGCGGTGAAGCTTCGCTCTTCGATGACGCTGTTTCATTTTGCAGTAGTTCATGAGCCTCTGTTTCAGTCCGTGATCGATCGTCACTTTGGTGGAATGCTCGATGACCGGACGACTCAGTTGCTGGGCCTCTAACCTCAAGCAAGAGCATCGAGATGGGGGATGAACCATGGCCTATGACTTGCAAGCGGCGACGACGGCCTTGCTGCTCGTTGATGTTCAGGAAGAGTATTTCGATCCAACGGGACCGGCATCGTTCCCTGAGGCGAGCGCCAAACTCCCCGCCATCAACGAACTGATTGACGCCTTCTCGTCGCAGGGCGCTCCCATTATCTACATCCGTCACGTCCATCGTGCGAGTGGTGCTGATGCTGGACGAATGGGTGACTTCTCAGCCGAAGGCGAGGAAGATTCCTTCCTCGAAGGTGGCGCACGCGTGGGATATCACGCAGGTCTCCACATCGTGGATGAGCCCATTGAACTGACCAAGACTCGCTATGACTCGTTTATTGGCACTGACCTCGATGGCATATTGCGTACCCTAGGTATTCGCACCGTGGTAATCACGGGCTACATGACGAGCTTCTGTTGCGACACCACGACACGCTCGGCTCACGGCCACGATTACGAGACGGTGTTTGCACTCGATGCGGTTGGTGGTCCTGATCTTGAGCATCTTGATGGCACGCCCTATCCGAGTGCTGAGGTTCTCGCAGACGTCGCCGCAGCGCTGGCTGCCGGCTTTGCCGAGGTACTCACCAATAAAGAAATCGTGGAGCGACTTCACGCTTAGAGGTAGCGGGTTGACCACGGAAGTGGTGGTCGTGAATGGCCAAGCGCTGGAGTCAAAATTCGCATGACGTAGCGAAACAACAACTCCCCCAAGCAGTACTTGGGGGAGTTTTATGAACGGCAGGCAATGCACATTGCCTCTGGTCGGGCTGCCGGGATTTGAACCCGGGACCTCTGCGTCCCGAACGCAGCGCGCTGCCAAACTGCGCTACAGCCCGTGAGTGGAAGTAATCCAACCTCAGGGGAGAAACCCTAGCAGTAAGTGGCATTTGGCCAATAAGGGGTAGATCGTTGAGCTCAGGTGGAGTGGCCGGTATTGACACCTAGTCTTCCTGCCTCGCCTCACCAAACGTACGAATGGTGCATGAAATCGGGCTTAGGAACCGAGGTGAACTTGGTTTCTGAGAGGGCGTTGTTTGGTGTTTGCGGTGGAACCGCACGGAACTGAAACGTTGGCTTCGTTGAAATCTTTCCTCTCTAGATGAAGAGACCGCGCGACCGATCGAGGCCTCGGAAGTCTCTCCTATTGCGAGCCCACAGAGAAAATGAGAACAGTGCCTGGGGCACATTCGCCCTGCTTGAGACAGTCACCAACACACGTTCGACTCTGTGGTTCTCGTGTTATCAGTGGCGATTGAGTTGGCCCAGATTTCCAACTCCAACGAGTGCAAACCGCTTGATCCGCCAAACCCTAAAGAACGGCACTTTCTCGGTGCTGGGACTCCGTCTTGGCAGCCAGAAGGACGCTAGGTGCCACTGATTGACATCACTGATGTCATACAGTAGACATCATTGATGAGATCTGACATCAAAGATGTCTTCACGAGGAGAAGCACAGCGTGAGAAAGCGAATGCCATTTACGAACAGAGTCCGCGTTGTCAGCTCTTTACGGGCAATGGTGGTCATGCTGCTGACGTTGGGAATGAGTGGCATCACCTTGGCACTTCTGGGATCTCAGGCAGGAGCAACTGGGGCCAGTGTTGGCAGCCTCTCCATCATCGCGGGCAATGGCAGACCAGGCCCCGCCACGCCAGGCCTCGCTACGGACTCCAGCTTGTTGTATCCCGGAGGAGTGGCCGTCGACTCATCGGGCAATGTTTACATCGCTGACATGTACAACAACGAAGTTGAAAAGATTGACAGCAGCGGCAACCTTTCGATCATCGCGGGCAATGGCACTGCCGGTAGACCCACGCCAGGGACAGCCACCGACTCAGCACTAAAGGCGCCGTCAGGAGTTGCTGTTGACCAATGGGGCAATGTGTACATTGCTGACCAAGGCAACAACATGGTCGAGGAGGTCGATACCAGTGGCAACCTCTCCATCATTGCGGGTAACGGCACCATCGGCCCACCCACGCCAGGCCTCGCTACGAATTCCAGCCTGTCGTACCCTCAGGGTGTGGCTGTCGACTCATCGGGCAATGTTTACATTGCCGATGTAGGAAACAACATGGTTGAAGAAATCGACAATGCCGACAACCTCTCCATCATTGCGGGTAACGGCACCATGGGCCCACCCACGGCCGGGATAGCTACTGATTCAGCACTCTCTGGACCCACAGGGCTTGCGGTGGACTCAATGGGTAACGTCTATATATGCGATCACTACAACAATCTGATTGAAGAGGTCGATACCAGCGGCGACCTCACCATCATCGCGGGTAACGGCAGACAGGGCCCACCCACGCCAGGTTACGCTACGGACTCCAGCCTCTCTTTCCCTACAGACCTAACTGTCGACCAATGGGGCAATGTGTACATTGCTGATCAAGTCAACAATCGGATTGAAAAGGTCGATACCAACGGCAACCTCTCCGTCATTGCGGGTAACGGCACCATCGGCCCACCCACGCCAGGCCTCGCTACAAACTCCAGGCTGTCGTACCCTCAGGGTGTGGCTGTTGACTCATCGGGCGATGTGTACATCGCAGACCTGGTGAATAACTACATTGAAAAAGTTTCACCGCCCACTTACTCCGTTACCTACGATCTCAATGGTGGGAGTGGCTCGATTCCAACGCAGGGCAACGGCATGGCCGGCTCCACCTTCACGGTCAATAGTTCGGGGGTAGATCCGACTAACGGCGGCAACATCTTTGCGGGTTGGTCTGACGGTTCTAGCACCTATCAAGACGGCGACACCTATACCGTCGGAACGTCAAATGTCACCTTGACGGCACAGTGGATTCCACCGTCTATCTCGAATCTTCCGAGCTCGGCAATATCTCCAGGATCGTTTACACCGTCGGTGTCAATGTCATCGTCAAGCACAGGTTCCGTGTCGTCATCGACCCCAGCAACCTGTACCGTCAATGCAGCGGGCAGTGTCTCTTACCTTTCGGCGGGTACGTGCACCTTAACGACGCATACTTATTCTCAAACCATTCTGGGTTCCGGCTTTCGCTCTCCCGATGGCATCGCGGTCGACGCCTTGGGCAATTTTTATGTGGCAGATAGCGGACCAAATCAGGTGGAGCAAATAACTCCCGCTGGCGCAGAAACCATTATTGGTTCCGGCTTTCGAACCCCAAGCGGTGTGGCGGTGGACTCATCGGGCAACGTCTATGTGGCTGATTTTCGCCATAACCGTGTCGTGAAAGTCGCTCCCGACGGTACCCAAAGCTTGATCGGTTCAAGCTTTAGCAACCCTGTGGGTGTCGCCGTCGATGCGTCGGGCAATGTGTTCGTCGCGAGTTTGAGTCAAAGCGTGACCGAAGTATCCCCATCCAATGTGCAAACGTCTATTGGTTCCGGCTTTCGAACCCCAAGCGGTGTGGCAGTGGATGCGTCAGGCAACGTCTATGTGGCCGATAGTGGAAACAATCGTATTGTCGAAGTTGCTCCCGACGGTACTCAAACCACGATTGGTACAGGATTTTTGAATCCTACGGGGGTGGCGGTGGATACTTCGGGAAACGTCTATGTGGCCGACAGTGGTCACAACCGTGTCGTCGAAGTCGCATCTGATGGCACTGAAACGAACATTGGTGCAGGATTCTCGCAACCCTTCGGCGTGGCAGTTGACACATCAGGAAACATCTTTGTTACTGATAACAAGCACAACGAGGTCGTCGAAGTGAGTCCCACGACGGTGGGGGCACCTCAAAGCTTCACCATCTTGACTGGAGAGGCCATCGCCTATGACCTCAATGGTGGACAGGGTACGGCTCCAACACAGAACAGCGAATTGACTGGTGGTGCATTTACCGTCAATACCTCAGGGGTGGATCCAACCAAGGTTGGCTATACCTTCGCCGGCTGGTCTGATGGAACAACGACCTATCAAGATGGCGACAGCTACACGGTCGGCACCTCGAATGTCACCCTCGCCGCCCAGTGGACGCCGGTTAGTCACATGGTGACCTATGACCTGAACGGTGGACAAGG
>CAIKAC010000020.1 GCA_903825305.1 uncultured Actinomycetes bacterium | reverse complement strand
TCACAGGGTGGGGAATTTCGATGATCGCCTCTGGGGAATTTCCATGATTCTCGTCAGGTTGTGCCGGGGAGATTTCCGGCGGCATACGAATACATGCCTGGCGGTTTCTACGACGCAGTCGCCGACGAAGACTGTGTGGCTATCGAAGGGGCCACGTTGGCGCTTGCAGGCTTCACCATGTCGAGACAGTTCCGCTTGTGGGCCGAGTTGGCCGGACGTGATGGTTCCGAGGTCGAGGTGAGTTCGGGAGCGGCCTACAACCACTTTCCATTCCCCGAGATCGACGATGCGACCGAGCGAGAGTTGACCGACGCAGTGCGCGGAGTGCTCACCGTGCGGATCAACTTCACCAGGGGAACTGTCGATGACCTCTACATGGCCGAAAGAATGCCATTTCAACTGCGTGCGGCACATGACGCACTTGATCGTGCAGTTGCCAAGGCGCTCGGGATCGACATCGCGGCAGATGATGCCTCTATCACGGCTCATCTGAAGGAAGCCCACGATCGTCTGGTTCTAACTGTCACTGGGGGTAGCCGTGGCGCGAAAGGTTGAGGTTGATCCGCTGGAGAGTTGGCGATACGACGAGGATTGGCTCTACCTCGACGCCCGTGAACGAGAGTCGCGAGCTGCGACCTTGGTGGACATCAACTTCCCAAAGCAGATTGAGATTGTCTTTAGCAGGGGAAATGGGACCGAAGATTTTCGATACCCCTTCGACATCGAGTTCTTTATCCTCAAGCGACGGAGCCCGTATGAGCGGCTGCTTGTGCCGATTTCGTCTTCGGCTGAAGGGGGAGACGACTTTGCAACTGCGGCGACATTGCACCGCGCCGCACTGCCACTCGGCAAGCAACATGGTCACCTGTCAGCGGTGGCAGTTGGTGCAATCGAAGCAGTGCTCGATCTCTTGAGCGGCTTCGATGCAACCGCCAGTGAGGTTCTCCTTCTCATGCTGCAACAAGGCCACCCTCCCCGTCAGGCCATTGAAGCCACCAATTTGCTCTTGGGTATTGATCAGTAGCTCAGCGCCGGCCAGTTTCAATGATGCGCGCGATCGTTGACCCGTAGCGCTGCATAGGTCCTGACTGCTGGCGGTTGGTGGTCTTGCTGTAATAGGTCGTCATTGCTTCTGTGTCGTGTCCCAAGATCGACTGCACCGTGCCAATCGACACGGGAGGGTCTTGCTCAGCGAGCCAGGTAGCGGTGATGTGGCGATTGAGGTGGGCTCGCCAGTGGGGAAGCCCAAAGCGCTTGAGCAAGCGAGCCCAATCGTCATTGTCGCGATTCAGAGTGATCAGCGATCCATCGTCATTCAAGAAAATCAGGTCGGCGAACTCTGGCTTTGGTTGCCACTGTGGGCTTGCCCGAAGCAGGTTTTGAGCGGCGCGGTGCTCCCGGAGCACTGAGATGAATGGCTCGGTGAGCACAATGGTGCGGCCCTTGTGGTTCTTTGTGTTCCGGAAAAGGTACCACCCAGTGTTGTTTGCGTATCGGGCGAGCTGCTGATTGATGACGATGGTTGGTTCATCAGTGTCGAGCCCGCGCACCTTTGACCACTCAAGCCCGAGCCGCTCCGCGCGACGTAGACCGAGAAACTGGAGCAGCCATCGGCATTTGTCGGGATCACGATCTGCATCGAGGCGGGCGAGGAGCTTCGCAGCGTTGGCGCTGGCGAACTCGATGTCGTCGTCGGGTTTTTGCTTACGAGGAGCGGGAACGCCTCGAAGCGGCGAGCGCACAAGGAGTCCCTTGCGCTCTGCATAGTTCAGACAACTCGACAGGGCCATGTAGATGTTACGGGTGGCAGCGGTCGAAAGCTGGGGCGATCCATCGCTACGTCGCTTGTTCAGCAACGTCTCGCCGAAGAGCAGCGTTAGGTCATCTTCGGTGAGCTGGTCAATCCGCTTGGAACCAAGGTGGGGGAGAATGTGGTTCTTGAAGTAGCCCTGATACTTGCGCACCACGGTGTCAGTGATCGGGCGAAGCGTGTTGTTCTTGTCCCAGAGCTCATAGAGCTCAAAGAGTGTCGGACTTGTCGATGCAACGGGCACACCAGCAGCACCGCCAGGTTGG
>CAIKAC010000019.1 GCA_903825305.1 uncultured Actinomycetes bacterium | reverse complement strand
GGGGACTTTTAATCCCAAGGTGCCGGGATCGAGACCCGGGCGGCCCACTAAAACCCCAGGTGGAAGGGGGTGCGAGAGGTTATTTTCTGGCTCCGATGCCCCGTTTGTTTCCAAAGTTGTGGACGCAGGTGGACGAACCTCAGTGCTGGTGCCGAAAAGCACGCTCTCCATGGCGGCGGCTGCCTTCGCCTTCGAGCGCGGCAAAAGGTGGCCATAGACGTCGGAGGTCACGCGGATCGAGGCGTGGCCGAGCTGGTCGGAGATGACCTCGAGGGGCACCTCCATGGCCATGAGCAAGGACGCGCACGAGTGGCGCAGTTCGTGGATGGACCAGTGACCGAGGCCCGCCTCCTTGGTGAACTTTGGCACCGTGCGGCCGAACCACTCCGGGTCGATCGGGGTGCCGATGGTCGAGGTGAAGATCAGGTCGTGGTCGTTGTGCCAGGTCTTGACCCGCGTGTAGGCCTCGGCCTCTTGAACGCCGAGCAGAGACGAGGCGACGATCTCGGGCAGTGGATCGATGCGCACCTCCGTGAGGGTGACGAGACCGGCGTCATCGAAGGTTGGAGCGACCAGGACCTTTCGAGCACCCAAGGCTGCTGCCAGTGTCGGGGAGGCCTGATCGAGGAGCTCGGCGTGGAGACCAGGCGGGATCCGGAGCTCGTAGCGGGGACCGACGGAGGTCATCTTCGTTGAGGTCACTGTTGGAGTGGCGCCAGTGCGGCCGACGATCTCGCAGAGCATGAGAGCCGTTGTCAGGCGATGGGTCGAACGGCGCTCGATCGCCCCGATGCGGTAGCGCTCACGAAGGTCGGGGCGTCGCCACAGCACGAAGGCCGTGCACCCGAGGAGGAAATAGGGGCCCCAGGCGACGATGGCCTGGGAGGTGCCGAGGAGGCTGAAGCTGAGGACGAAGAGACCGAGCTCGACGCGCCACCCCCGGATCCCGTGAGAGATCCAGGGGTGACGAGCAGAACCGGTGCTCCCAGCCCTAGCCACGAGGCCAGATGATCTCTTGACTCCAGATCCACCATCCCGCTGCACCGAGGAGGACCACCCCAAGGTGGGTGAGCATCCAGAGCAAGAGGAACTGGGCCAGAGTGATGACAATCAGGACCAGGATCACCTTGGCCAGCATCTGGCAGTCGCCTTCAGGATCTCGATGCGCTCAGCCCGGAAGCTCACGCCGTGGTTGTCGCCGACCTCCCACGTCTGGGCGAAGAGGCGGGTGATCTTGACCTGCGTGAACTCCGAGAGGCCCTTGACCTCACCGGCCACCTTGATGGTGATCGAGTCCTTGACGCCGCTGCCCGCAGCGAAGACCGGGACCTGAAAGATGCCGACCCCGTTCTCGTCGGTCCGCTGCGCCTTGGTGGCGAAGTCGAGGACCGGCTCGGACGGACCGGCTGCTGCGAACTTGATCGCAGAGGTGTCGATGGGCAGTCGCATGATGGCTCCTTCTGGGGGCAAGAGATTTGCCCTCCACTAGGAAGCCATCGAAATCAGCCAGATCGGACAGAATTTCTGGAAGATCCTCGAGCTGCCTGGTGTCAGAGGCGGCGAGAAGTTCCTGATTCTGGGATCAACGTGTCCGTGATCCGGCAGGCGCTTCGCGCCCGCACGGCCACGGCGAGGCCTCCCGGCCTCGTGAGGAGATCGAGGGGCGGAGTCGAACTTCTCTATTCATCTCTCAAGAGGCAAACGTCACATAGACACTCTAAGATCGCTTTCATGGCTGAATGGGAGGAAGTGAAGTTACCGACGCGCCATGCCGCTCTTCCGAGTGATTTGGATTCTTCGAAATCCCGCTCAGCTGGTGGAGACTTCTTCATCGTTGACAATTCAGACGAACACTGGAAGGCCCTGGAGTATCTCCGTCAATGGTGCCAGCTCTCCTCATCAATCGACATCGCTACGGGGTACTTCGAGGTCGGAGCGCTGCTTGCGCTAGATGGCGAATGGCAGAAGGTCGACAGAATCCGCATCCTCATTGGCGCCGAGACAAGTCGTCAGACGATCGAAGCAATCCGAGATGCCCATCGAGTTCTCGATCAATCCCTCGATACTGAACGTCAAAGTGATCCGTTCCTCGAGGGGCTCGATGGGGTTGTCGAAGCAATTCGATCCGGGAAGATTGAAATCCGCGTCTACCAGCGGAAGAAATTCCACGCCAAGGCGTACATAACCCACGGCCGATTAGACGTAGTTGGTTCGGCAGCGCTTGTTGGCTCATCAAACTTCACCCATCCGGGTCTAGTTCGCAACGTTGAACTCAACGTGCGATTCAACGGCGTTGAGGTTCGCGAACTTCAAGACTGGTTCCTCTCCTTCTGGGATGATGCCGAAGAGGCGACCAGTGAGCTCCTTGATGTCATAGAGCGGCACAACCGCTCATACACACCCTTCGAGGTCTATGCCAAGGCTCTCCAGGTCCTGACTGAAGACGTCGACCCAAGCGCGATCGAGTGGGAGCGCGAACACTCGAAGATCTACCCGATGCTCGCCCCGTACCAACGAGAGGCATATCACGGCCTCAAACAGCGAGCGGCTCAGTGGCGAGGTGCATTCCTCACGGACGGAGTCGGACTAGGCAAGACCTTCGTCGGTTTGATGTTGGCTGAGTATTTTGCGGTCAAGGAGCGTAAGAACGTCCTGATCATGGCCACCAAGACGGGCAAGGACGCCGTATGGGAGCCAGAGCTCGAGACGCAGCTGCCCGAGCTCAGTGGCGAATTCACAAACGTTCGCGTCATGGCGCACACCGATCTCTCTACGCAAGATGCCCTTGAGCGCATCGAGAGATTGGCCCAGCGAGTCGATGTCGTGATCGTCGACGAGGCGCACAACTTCAGAAACCATGGTCCGCTCGGAAACGACGAAGACATGCCCCGCTCAAGATGGTGGCGGCTGCAGAAGATCTGTGAGGGCAAGACGGTCTTCCTGCTGACAGCCACGCCGGTCAACAACGGTCTCTTCGACTTCGTCCACGAGTTCGAACTCTTTACAGGGCTCGATGATTCGTACTTCTCAACGCTCGGGATCGCAAGCGTTCGTTCTTACGTGTCGTCGTTAGAGCGTACATTTCACGCTGAGATGGCCAAGGAGACTCCGGAACAGGAAGCGACGAGCGTCCTATTTGATCTGGATGACTTCGAAGAGATGATGCGTCAAGACAAGCTTCGTGAAGCACTCATTGTTCAGAACACTCGGGAGTACGCGCAACGAAGCGCCAAGGCAGCCGGCGGGTCTGAAGTCCTCTTCCCAGACCCAGACCTGCCGCGGGCGGTTCCCTACAGCTACAACCTGGCGTACATCTCTCTTCTGGACGAACTCGAACGTGCCTTTGAGCGGAAAAACCCGTTGTTCACACTTCCGCTCTATTACCCACTGGCGTATGCGAAGAGTGGTGACGTCGACACGAAACTCGAAAACCGCCAGCGCCAAGTGGTCGGTCTGATTCGTACAGTGTTCCTCAAGCGATTCGAGAGCAGCATTGCCTCGTTCGCCGGATCCTGTACCGATCTGGCAACCAAAATAGCCCAGTGGGTCGTTGATAACTCGGCTTCGATGCCATCGCATGCAGTTCGGGTCGAAGAGTGGGACCGAGACACGCGCCGGCTTCGTGAAAGCCTTCACTCGACGTTCCGTGCTGGGTTAGATCGAAGCGACGTGAACTTCGAGGACGATGGCGATGCGCAACTTTTCGATGAGGTTGATGAGGACGAGCTCACAGCTGAGCACTACGACCTAGAAGCGATGTTCGACGCAGCTCTCGAGGACCTGCAGCAGCTCACGAGCTTCATGGAGAAGACCCTGGCCGTCGGACAGGTGCACGACGACAAGTACAACCAACTCGTCGCTCTCTTGTCGGGCGGCAAGCTCGCCAAAGGCAAAGACCCGAAAGTATTCGACGCAGCATTTGCTGAGCAGAAGGTCCTCGTCTTCACGGAGTACGCCGACACTGCTCGCTATCTTCATGACCGGCTCGTGGCTGACGGTGTCGCTCACGTCGACCGCCTCGATGGCTCTCGAAAAGGCAATCGGGTCGACATGATCAAGCGATTCGCACCCCACTACAACAAGGTTTCAGAGTCGGATCGACAACACCAGAAGCCGCTCCGGGTACTCGTCAGTACTGATGTGTTGTCCGAGGGGGTGAACCTCCAAGATGCGACCTGCATCATCAACTACGACATCCACTGGAACCCCGTGCGTCTGATGCAACGGATCGGTCGCGTCGATCGACGAATGAACGCTGAAATCGAGCGAGCGATCGTGGCGGAGAATTCCAAGACCAAGAAGACCAGAGGCATCATCAAGGTTCGCAACTTCCTGCCGCCCGATGAGTTGAACCGCATCCTGAGTCTCTACAGCCGAGTGCAGTCTCGGGTGCTCTTGATCTCAAAGACATTGGGCATCCCAGGCGGGAAGCTCCTTGATGAGCACGACATGCTGGATGACGTAAAGGTGTTCAAAGCCTTCCTCGACGAGTATCGAGGTGAGTTGAGCCCTCTGGAGGCTCTTCGGCTCAAGTACTTGGACCTTCTCAATGACCACCCCGGTCTTGAGGATCTACTCGACGAGATGCCCCATGGAGTCCATGTCGCCCGCGGAGGTCACCCGGCCGGCCTCTTCATGTGTTCAATCGAGCCGATTCGGACCGCTCCTGATGACGACACGCAACCTGAGTGGACGATCAATAACGGGCGAGCTCGGTGGGCGATAAGGACTGAGCACGGTGCTGAGATCACTGATCTGGCCGAGATCGACCGCATCATTGAATGTGAGCCGGCCTTGCCGTCGACTAACGAAGGGAGCCGGATCCAGGTTCGCGACCGCCTACGGACATGGCAGAACGAACGCCACGAGGAGCTCATGAAGGAGACGGGACTACCTCTCGACGCCCCGGAGCCCTTGACGCTTGCCTGGATAGAGATCCGATGAGTGGTCCCGTCAATCTCAACCTGGTTCGGAAGGCACCTCGATCGTCGGAGGATCTGCTGACCCTGCTGTTCGAAGGGCTCGACTGGCCGAAGCCTTCCAACCGAGACATCGATGAGATCCCGCTCATGGCGTGGTCGCCGGAAGAGTTGCATCTCGATCCAAGCTCGGTCTCAAAGCTGACGAAGATACGTCAACTCCCAAAGCTGACTGATGCACAGCCGTTCGGGGTTTTCATCCTCTCGTTCGAAGGCGGCCGCCTTCCTGTCGGAGCGGTTCGCCGTGTGGTGAACAAGCTTGTCCGGAAGCAGCGAGCGACGCGAGCGCGAGCCGGTTCGCTCTGGGACCTGCACGATTTAATCTTCTTCTGCCAATCAGACACTGGGACCAGTACCCTCCACATCGTCGCCTTCAAGGACACCGACAAGGTCCCGGTGATGAAGGTGATCAGCTGGAGCACCGATGCCACCGACAACCGAATCGCTCTGATTGCGAATGAGAACCTTCCAGATCTTGTGTGGCCGACCGATGGCGCCGCCGACGTCGACTCTTGGCGGGAGCAATGGTCTGGGGCTTTCACTGCCTCGTACCGGGAGGGCGTCCGAAGCGCAGATGCGTTGGCGACAAGAATGGCCGACGTTGCCAAGGTCGTTCGAGACGAGGCCCTTGCGCTCTATGAGGTCGAGACGGAGCAAGGACCTCTTCGCGAGCTCTATCGCGAAATCAAGGTCAGCCTCAAGTCTGACTTGACCGCTCCGGAGTTTGCCGACCTCTATGCCCAAACAATGGTCTACGGGCTACTCACCGCTCGGATCACGCATCCCGAGGACTTCCATGCTGACGCCGTGAGCTCGGTGCTCAAATTCGACAATCCATTTCTCGACGCGCTCTACTCGAACTTTCGGCGCAAGGGTGACCAAGCGTTCGACGTTGATGAGTTTGGCTTGCACGATCTCGCTGAGTTGCTTGCACGTACAGACGTTAACCAACTCCTTGCTGACTTTGGGGTTGAGGAGCGCAAAGAGGACCCCGTCGTCTTCTTCTACGAAAACTTCCTCGAACTCTATGATCCGGACAAGCGACGAGAGCTTGGCACTTACTACACACCAATTCCCGTAGTTCGGTTCATGGTTCAATCAGTTGACACGATCGTAGAGAGACACTTCCACTTAGAAGGAGGTATCGCAGATTCCTCCACTTGGGCGGATTACTCCAAGGCTGTGGGAAGTGCGGTACCAAAAGGACTGGATAACAGTGACCCCGTCATTCGAATGGTCGACCCAGCGACAGGAACCGGAACATTTCTCCTGGAATGGTACCGGCAAGCTACGAACCATCTCGCAAACGAAAACCGCGATAAGAACCTTGCATCCATCGTAGAAAGGATGGATGCATTTGAGATAAACGCTTCGTCTTATGCAGTTTCGCATCTAAAAACTGGCCTTGAGTTGCCTCCCCACTTACGCCAGACAACGCGTGTCAATATACGCCTCACGGACACTCTTGAGAGATCAGAGGACAGCGAAATATTTGGTTTATTCGACCCCATCGCCGAAGAGAGCGCCGCCGCCGAAAAGGCTAAGTTCGTTCTCCACCACTCGGTAGTCATTGGAAATCCACCCTACAAGGCCCGTTCAAGAGGGCTGGGAGGTTGGATTGAGAGCGGACCTTGGCCCGGCCACTCCCAACCTCCGCTTGATTCGTTCAGGGAGGCCGGAAATGGTTCGGTAGAGTTTGTGCTTTCTAATCTCTACATTTACTTTTGGCGATGGGCAATTTGGAAAGCGTTTGAACACCCGGGTCCTGACACCCCGGCGGTCGTTGCATTCATAACTCCGTCTGCCTGGCTGCATGGAATCGGCTTTAGAGGGATGCGACGGTTCTTGCGTAAGCAGGCTGACACGATCTGGGTTATCGATCTCGGGGGAGAGAATAGAGGCACACAGACATCCGAGAACATCTTCCCCATCGAAACGCCTGTCGCCATAGTCTTCGTCACTCGTTCGGGTACTGCCGATATGGATCTGCCAGCGAATGTTTCATACGTCCGGCTAGACGGCACCAGGATTGAGAAACTCTCGAAGCTCTCCGATGCCTCTCTCGACGATCTTTGATCCCGCACAATCGGATTGGACCTCTCCGTTCGCACCTGAAGGGAGATCTGATGATGGCTGGAACGAGATGCCGACCATCCTTGACATTCTTCCGTGGCAGATCCCGGGGGTACTTCCTAAGAGGCAATGGGTCTACGCAACGTCACCAAAGGTCCTGAAGAAACGATGGAGAAGATTCATCAAGGGAGGTCGTTCTGACCGTTCTGAATGGATGAAAGAAACTACGGATAGAAGTATCTCAAAGATCGTTCGTCCCATAGATGGTCTGCCCCTAGTAGAAGGGCCTCTGAGTGGCGAGATCGGAATGGGGCTTGAGCCAGTAGCCGTCACGTTCAGAGCTCTCGATGAGATATGGCTGCTCCCCGATCTCCGCCTGATCGATCGGCCCTCTCCAGGATTGTGGTCAACCGCAGACACCGAACAAGTGTATTTTGCTGAAAAGCACAATGATGCCCTCACCAACGGTCCAGGTATCACAGCGGCATTGGCTCCTCCCGATATGGATTTTTTCAACGGACGTGGCGGTCGGATATTTCCACTCTGGCGTGACGCCTCAGCCTCAATACCTAACCTTGCTCCTGGCATTTTGGAGCTACTGGGAATGGATTCAACTCCCTCAGCCGATGAATTCTTCTGCTACTTGATAGCCGTATTGAGTCATCCAGGATATGTTGACCGCTTTTCGGAGCAATTGAGAACTCCTGGAGCTCGAGTTCCAGTCACCAAATCTCAAGAGGTCTTCATGAAGGCAGTTGAGTTAGGGGCGACTGTCCTATCTGCATGGTGCCTAGGACGTCAACCTGCGTGGCTCTCCAAGATGCACCAAACCCCAGTTTCGGGCACCCCTCCCCGCCTTAGAGTCGGTTCGAGCAAGTCAACTTCGCTACCAGCAGTTGTCACTTATGACGCAACATCAGAGAAATTGTTGATTGGTTCTATCGAGGTAGAGGGTGTTTCGGAGTGGATTTGGAATTATCAGGTATCAGGGTGGGAAGTACTCCCAAAGTGGATCTCCCGCCGGACGGCCTCAACTCCGAGAGACGGCTCGGTGCTAGATCAGATCATGCCAGATTCTTGGGGAGAGCAGGAAACGAAATCCCTTCTTCAAATTCTTAGATCACTTTGGATTCTTGAACAAGTTTCACACCAGCAGGATGAGATCCTCAATGACGTTATGAATAGCGACTTGCTCTTGCTGGACGAGATGCGTTCAGCTGGGGTGTTGGATGTCCCGGAGTGGGCGAAGTCGAAGCCAGCGCCCAAGGGGGGCCTCCTACCATAGGGACCAGGAGCCGATCCTCAAAATTATCCCGCGGGTCAGCTGAACGATTAGGTTTCGTCCGAGTTGTTACGTTGATCGGCTCGCTACCAAGGAATCCTCAGCGCGATGCCCGAAGACCCCGCGGCCAAAATAACCCCGTTCTCGGAGCCAACCTCATTTTGTAGCCAACCTTTTGTCCTAAAGAGCAGATTCAGGTGCTCCTCGGTGGCACCAGGGGGACGGTCGCAAGCCTCTGACCAGGACAAATGGACTTCAGTGATCGGCAGTGGACCCCCCTGCCGTGGCCAAGCCACCGTTGGTCAGTTCCAACCTCAGGTTTTTTCCCCCGGTGCAACAGCTGATGCCGTCAATCTCATCGCAGCCCTCATCGAAGATCTCCCTCGCTTAACGAGCCACTTGGGATGGAATCAAGAGAGCAGCAACTCCTGAAGCGTCACTCCAGGATCTCAGATCTCGCACAGAGTCACCCAACCTCTTTGCGCTCCCCTAGGTCTAGACCTTTTGTGCGGTGAGCCAACCCCCCGAGGCCAACGGTACCGAACGTGAAGAAGAGAAGTCGGTACTCGTGAGGTCAATTGAATACCAAAGAGGGTCGTCAATGGTGTTGTACGAATAACTCTTGCCCGTCAGATTGCAGACCGTTGACCACAAGGTGAGTTCATTCACTTTGTTGCCCCCGAGGTCTTCGACCACGGTGCCAGGCACGATGTCAAAATCATGCAGGATCCGGATCGTGTCCATGATGGTTGATTTCTCGTCCTTGCACGGTGGGGCGAAGTGGACATAGGCACAAGCTCGAATAAATCGCGAGGGCGACGTTCCGTCACCGGGCAGACCCAAGAAGCCTTGACCTTGTGCAGAGGGAGCAAAGGTAGTGCCACCAACCTCAACCGGTGCGGGATTCAATGCAGAGAGGCCGAGGTAGTTAGTGACGTTCTCTAAGTGCCAATCCAAATAGGGAGCGTTGGTTGCCACTTGCACGGGGTTATCGAGCACGTTGGTGCCATCGGGGTGAAACTCAGCCACGATGCAAGCTGTGGCGTCATGAAAAATTGCATGCACGGGGATGGGGATGGGAACCTCAGCGGGCTTAAATCCCGTGACGTTCACCGATTCAATGGCCGCACGGGCCTCCTGAGTAGTCGCGCAGGTCCCGAGGACAAAGCCCAAGAGCTCGAGGACGCCGATATCAGTACCATCCGCCTTCGGCTCTTGATAGGTGCAGTGCCCCGGCATGTAGAGCAGGTGTCCTGACAACCCTTCAGTGTTGACTCCGTCGCAGAGAATGTCGGATTCGAAGGCGCCAATCCCAACAACGCCATAGACCGGCGTCCAGCTTTTGGCTCTAGCGCTGGCTTTGCTTTTTGAACTGCCAGCGTTCGCAAGCACGTTGATCTCCCATGGAAGGCCAGCTGGAAACTCCATCGTTCGCCCAACACAGACGCTGCCGTCATCGGCTGTGGGGTGTTTGAAGTTCGTGCACATGAGTTCCTCTTTTCAATTCGAATTCAAGCACCAATGTCAATCGTTGGTGGGCTTCGATAGCTAACGACGTACAGTGCGGCCGTGTCGAATGCTGATGGAGACCCATCACCAAGGTAGACCTCCGATGGTCATAGATACTGACGAAGCGTCTGAATTGCGTCTTTAACTAGCAGCACTAAATGCAATGGATCGGTAGGGCTCGCCTGAAGTTCGGGAAGGAGGTGGAGATAAAAATCTCTCGCTTGTTCGCTTTCTGCGTGAATGAGGAGTCCACGGCATCCAATTTCTTCCCCGACGACGAGAAGGCGAGCGATGACATCGGCGAGCAGTGCTGCGCCAAGACCCTGGCCCTCGTGCCCTTCGTCAACGCCGAGCCGCGCCAATAACGCCACTGGCTGCGGGTATCGGCCGCCTCCTTTGTTTAACCGGGGTGGCGCCTCACCTCGTTGAACTTGCGCCATGGTCCAGGCGTAGTAGGCAACAACGTGGTGGTCATCGTGTTGCGTTACCACGAACACCTTGGTCGATTTCGATGCGGCAGACTGTTTTGCGTGTCGTTGTAGCCAGGTGGTTTGCTCACTTGATCGACACTGAAAGGTTGCGACATCATCGCTCTCGGCCAATGGCCGAGGTGCCACATAGCCCACTGTTAGGAAGTGAACGGGCTCGTGCGTCGCATGAGGCCGACAAGACCCGGGAGCTCCCGCGCAGGAGCCTCATTGATTCGATCCCATTCAGCAACTTGGTCGCTGCTTAACAAAAATTCGCTGCGATCAGCCAGCACGCGACGGGAGGCGTCAAGCAAATTATGGAGAGCAAACGTCGTGAGGTCGGTACCGGCCACGTCGACAGCCCGATTAATCAGCTCTCGTTCTTCCGCGGTGGTGCGGACCTCCAAGCGCTGGTCGCGCTTTCGAGTCGGAATAGCCATCAGAACTCCTCGTAGGTGTACGGCCATTGTACGGCCAAAATGAGCATTGTCAATAGCAGTGCATGGGTACTGAATAGCGCCACTACTTCACAAAGTCGGCCATGTCAGCAATGGAAACGGAGAAATTGTGCCGTCGTTCGCAAGGCGCCAAGTGTGCCTCGCAACTGGGCGTTGCAGCACGAAGCCTCTTTCCTGATAGGTAAGGCCGACTGTCCAACGCTCGGTCGACAAGGAAAATCACAATCAGCGGATGGTTCTCAAATATTGGCTAAAGGAACTGACGCAATTCAATTTTGCGATTACATGCGCGTGAAGCTTCGCTCGCGAGTTGTTGAGCACTTTCCATATCTGAAGACTCCACAATCCACAGGCCAATAATGAATTCGGAGTGCTCAACCAGGGGCTGATTGGCTATTGCTCCACGAACGTTTCGGTTATCGAGAAGCCACGATTCTTGTGGCCCGGCGAGTCCACCTGCAAACACCAGCGCGTTGTTTTCGCGCAGCCGAAGGTTAAACGCAGTGATAGCAGTCATCTCTTCTTCTGTGGCCATATCGAGTGAATCGGTTATCACTGACATCAAAAACTGCATCATGTCTCCTTGGTGCCACGGTTGTTGGTTCCATGGTCATCGTAGACACGCAACTCATAGCGACAAGGTTCCGCTTGGTTTCCCAGCCGCGGTCCGCGATCGGCGAGACTAGAGGCATGGCTGCACAGTTCATCTTCACCATGCGGGATCTTCGTCGTTTTTATCCACCGGACCGCGAAGTACTCAAAGGGATCAATCTCTCCTTTTTCCCGGGTGCGAAAATCGGCATCATTGGTGACAACGGTTCGGGTAAATCTTCCCTGCTTCGCATCATGGCTGGCCTAGACGATGGATTCACCGGTGAGGCTCGCCTCACCCCGGGATTCACGGTTGGATATCTCGCTCAGGAACCTGAGCTTGACCCAAGCAAAGACGTATCTGGCAACGTGGCTGATGGCATGGGCGAAGCTCGCGACCTCCTGGCGCGTTTTGCGGAAGTGAGCGCTGGATTCGCAGAGCCCGATGCCGATTTTGATGCTCTCATCGAAGAACAGGGCGAGCTGACCGAAAAAATTGATGCCCTTGGCGCCTGGGATCTTCAGCGATCTCTCGACATTGCCATGGATGCCCTTCGGCTCCCACCCGGTGATGCCGATGTCACCAAACTCTCTGGTGGAGAGCGACGTCGCGTAGCTCTGTGTCGCTTATTGCTGTCGAAGCCGGACTTGTTATTGCTTGACGAGCCCACCAACCACCTCGACGCAGAGTCTGTCGCCTGGTTGGAGCGAACCTTGAAGGATTACGCCGGAACCGTCGTTGCCATTACCCACGACCGCTACTTCCTTGACAACGTTGCTGGCTGGATTCTCGAGCTCGACCGAGGCGCTGGCATTCCATGGGAAGGCAACTACTCCTCATGGTTGGAACAAAAACAAGCTCGTCTGGCTGCTGAAGAAAAGGCCGATAAATCACGCCAAGCCGCGCTCGAGCGAGAACTCGAATGGATTCGCATGTCCCCTCGGGCTCGCCAATCTAAGGGTAAGGCCCGCGTCAATGCCTTCGCCCAATTGGCGGCCGATGCCGAAGCGAGTGACCGACGACCAGATCGACTTGAAATCGCCATCCCGCCGGGTCCTCGTCTCGGCGACAAAGTGGTCGAAGCCGAAGGACTCGTTAAGGGATTCGGAGATCGTCTGCTCCTAGATGGCCTCTCCTTCATCTTGCCTCCCGGTGGGATTGTTGGGGTCATTGGCCCCAATGGCGCCGGCAAGTCAACCTTGTTCAAACTCATGGCCGGTTTGGAGCCAGTGGATGCAGGGTCGCTGGCCATTGGACCCACCGTGTCTCTGGCTTATGTCGACCAAGATCGCGCTGGTCTCGAGGATTCAGCCACGGTCTACGAGGTCATCAGTGGCGGCCACGACATCATCGTCGTCGGGCATCGCGAGATCAATGCTCGGGCCTATGTTGCGAGCTTTGGCTTTAAGGGCTCTGATCAACAAAAACTCGTTGGCCAACTCTCGGGCGGTGAGCGAAATCGGGTGCAACTCGCCAAGGTGCTGACCCAGGGAGGCAATGTCTTGCTTCTCGACGAACCAACCAATGACCTAGACGTTGACACGCTTCGTGCTTTGGAAGATGCCCTGCTTGAATTCCCCGGCTGTGCCGTCGTCATTAGCCACGATCGTTGGTTCCTCGATCGCATCGCTACCCACGTACTCGCTTTTGAAGATGAGGCGGACGTGGTTTGGTTCGAAGGTAACTTCTCCGACTACGAAGCCGATCGTCGCAAGCGCCTTGGCGTGAGTGCAGAACAGCCTCATCGATTGCGCTACAAGCCAATTACGCGCTAGGCAACAGTTCCACTGTCACAGCATGACGCCACACTTGATGCATGAGATACCTCGTGACCTCCAAGATGGGACGGCATCGCCGAAGCGTTCATATTGATGCGGTCAATGCTGAGAGCGCCAAGGCTGACGCGTTGTGTTTGGCTCGTTTCTATGCCAGTTCATCTACTGGCTACACCGCTCAAACATGGCGTTTTGGGTCACTCAGCATCTCATGTGACGCAGATACGACACCGATGCTCGTACGTATCGAGCGGCCGCAGCTTCGGGTAGTTACGTGACCCGACGTTACGTGGAGGCGTGACGTTCATTGCGAGTCAGGATTCGGATCATCACCATGGCGGGTACGGCCAATGCAACACCAGCCAGGGTGAACACCAATCGATCCATCGCAATGACATCCACGTGCTTAGGCGGCGAATTTAAAAGCACAACCGCAGAGGTGAGCAGCGCCACAAAGACTCGATACGAACGATGAGCAAAGAGGCGCCACCAAAAGGCGTAGAGGAACAACAAAGTTCCAAATGCCGTTGCAAAGAGAACGTAATTCGCAATAGGAGACAACATCAGGGCTATCGCTAGCCCGATGAGTGTTCCCGTAATTCGATTTTCGCCCAAGGAAATGGTCTCGGCCGCATCCGTTTGGATGATGAGGATCAGCGTCAGCATGGTCCAGCCCGCAACATGTTCAGGCCACCATTTCAAAATCACAACGCCCGCGACGCCGATACACACCCCAAGGACCAGGGCGAACGCAGCAGCCGTCTTGGTCGTCACCTCTTCGTTTTTCACTAGCGGTCTGTCGCGCTCCAAGATCCCGCGCCAGCACACCATGGTCCACAGCGATCCGCAGAACATCATGAGTCCGATCCATGCGATGTTTACTGCCGAGCTTCGTCCTTGAAACTGAACTTCTGGTGCGACGATGGTCAAACTCACCACAATGGGAATTACCCGGTAAACACTTTCAAAGCCGCGACGAATTGACCATGCTGCTGCCGCAGCTACGACGGCGAGGAACAATCCCCCAAAAAGTGGGTAGGGGTGCAGCACCGCAGCAGTCATACCGAGAACGGTAACGCCGACGAATTTGATCACCGATAACCACCACTGATCGCCTCGCAACATGAGAAAGATGCAGGCCCACATACCAAAAAACCAAGATGATCGAATGAAGTGTGGCCAGACAGCAACCCCAAGTACGGTCGGGAGCGCAATCGCCACCCCGGCTAACCCTTGTCGACGAGTCGGTATGGCGCTACGAATTCGAGAAGTCAACGCATCCATTTCGTGTCAACGCTACCGGGTGAGCATGAGCGACCCTTTGTTCATCGCTATTGAGAAGCACCGTCATCGATCAGGCATTACGAGGAGCTGTGGAGCGACTCAACTCAGATACATCACTCTCGTGCACCTTTGACCCCCACTATCCCCGTGGTTCACTCCGCGTCAAACAAGCGAAGCGCAAACACTGCAGCTTCCGTTCGACGGGAAAATCCCAATTTAGCGAGCAAGTTCGAAACATAATTTTTGACCGTCTTCTCCGCGAGAAACATCGTTTCCGCAATCTGCCGGTTCGTCATCCCCTCCGCTAACAGCTCGAGAATTCTTCTCTCCTGGGGACTAAGCCGTCCCAATCGTTCTGCTTCAGCGGCTCGAACTGCACTCCGCGCCCTGACTTCGTTGACTTTGTCGCGATCGAGTAGCGATCCTCCACCTGCCACTATTCGTACCGCAGCAACCAATTGGTTTCCGCGGATTTCTTTGAGTGCAAAGCCAGACGCCCCCGCCATGATCGCCGACAGATATGCCTCGTCATCGGCGAAGGAGGTCAAAAAGAGACACGACGTTGCTGGATGATGTTCACGCAACCACCTACAGACCTCAATCCCACTTCCGTCAGGTAAGCGAACATCGAGTACCGCAACGTCCGAGTCAGGAAGCGAACCCGACGTCGCCTCAGCCACCGAAGCAGCTTCGCCAACCACCGCAAAATCAGCTTCGGCCTCAAGGAGGTCTCGGATACCTCGCCGGACAATTTCGTGATCGTCAACTAAGAGCAATCGAACCACACTCACTCGTCGGCCTCCGTACGTCGCGCCCACCACACCACTTCCGTACCTCCGGCAGCCAGGGAACTAATGGTGCAGCCCCCGCCATGGTCAACGGCACGAGCTTCTAGATTTCGAATGCCATTGCCGGCGCCGCGATCATGAGTAACACCAATGCCATCATCAATGACCCGAAGCTCAATGCGATCGGCTTCGACCGAAAGCATCACTTCTGCACGACTGGCGCGGGCGTGACGAACCACGTTCGTGAGTGACTCTCGTGCGGCACTGCGAATACTTTGAGCAATATCTCCTCGAACGGCGGCATCAATGGGGCCCTTGAATGAAACTGAAACTGACGTGCCCAGTCGTCCATCGATTTCCTCAGCGAGTGCTATCAAGTCGCGACGGATGGACCCCGGTTCATCACTACCTTGTGCGGTAATGGCAAAAATCGTCGAACGAATTTCGCGAATGGTGTCATCCAGATCTTCGATGGCTTGTTCAATGCGATCGAGCGCGTCAGTTGGCAGTTCAGACGCCTGTAGGCGTTGAAGGCTCAGGCCAACAACGAAAAGTCGTTGAATCACAGTGTCATGGAGATCTCGACCAATTCTGGCTCGCTCATCAGCCAAAGTCAGGTTGCGAAGTTGGCTTCGCATGCGAGCCGTGTCAATGAGGTGTCCAGCCGCAAGCCCCAAAGCATCAACCAGGTCTTCATCTGACTGGTTGAAGGTTGTGCCATCAATCTTGTCGCAGAGGTAAAGGTTTCCAAAGACTTCTCCATCTTGAAGTCGAACTGGGACCCCAAGCATGGTGGCCATAGGAGGGTGCCCTTCGGGGAATCCAACTCGACCGTCGGCATGAATGAGATCGTCGATACGAAGCGGTTCTTGACGAGAAATGACTCGGCCTAATACCCCCTTACCAACGGGTAGCTCCCCTATCTCGTCATGGGTGGAGCGATCAATGCCTGTGGTGACAAATTCCTCAAGATGTTCACCATCTTGAGCAAGGACTCCGAGTGCTCCATAGCGAGCGCCTACCAGCTCACACGCTTGTTCTACCAAGGTGGTCAAGAGTTTCGAAAGGTCAGCATCGGATTCAATCTCAATGATTGAAGCGATCAGTGCGTGCAGTCGAACTGGATCTTCGATGCCGCGATATCCCACGTCTTCAGACTATCGAAACCCCTTCCTCATTCAGAGTCGCCGTCCACCACAATCCAAGAACTTCCTGTGATGTGGGTAACGGGCATCGAGACGAGGGGCGCCATGATCTCAAAGGCATTCGCGAGCGTGGCACGTGAAGCCAATCTCGCCGCGTTCTCATCATCACCGACGAGGTGAAGCGGTCCGGTTGCCAACACGGTCCACCATTCCTCTTCGGCGAAAGCCGCATTATCGACTTCAACCGCAACGATGTCTCTGCGAATGGCGGCTTGATAAACATCGTGATCATCAGCCAATGCCAATATCTCGTCACCTACCACCGTGATGCGAAGCGGAATTGCCGTGGGTAAACAATTGACCGAGAGCACCATCCGCCCCAGCTTGGCTTGGGTCAACAAGTGAAGACACTGCTGCGGACTCAACATGGTCCGCACTCGATCTGCGCCCACCCTTTCTCACCTCCAGGCCAATTTCGTCACAACTCATGTAGAGAATGATCGGATAGCGCTTAGTGCGCTAGGGGACTTGGACCCTTCTTGCGGGATTTCACAGCCCTCTTTAGAGAGGAGTGACTTGTGAAATTACCGGTTGCGCCAGGAACCTTTGGAATAGATGTCGAGTACTTCCATGGTTTCTGGAAGACCACCAAGGCCGCGCTCTGTTAGGAGAGCCTTCATCGCGGCATCGGTGACTTTCCAGTCATAGTGGGCGGCCGACTTTCGGAAGTTGTGCACGACGGGCGTGGCATCAATGATGCCCATGGGGAGCGAGGCCTCAGCCATCGTGTGTGACCATTCCACATCGAGGCCCCATCCCATGGGCCACGCCTCGTCGAATGGCGTCAATAATTTCATCGCCATTCGATCAAGAGAAAATACGGGTCCCACCTCGACGAACCGAGTTCGTCGCGCCTCGTCCGTTGCAACTTGAACCGTGATCGTGTGACTGATATCGCTGTCTGGTGTGCGTGCGGGTTGTGCCAGTGATAGTCCCGTGGCCATCTGATATCCCACATAGTCATCAAGCCAACCTGGTGCCAGATCGACGTCATCGTCGGTCACAATCAGAACATCAAAGTCATCAAGATCAAATCCAGCAAGGACCAAGTTCACAAGTTCAAACTTGTCCGTTCGCTCATGCCGGACAACAGTTGTGCAATCAGCCAGCCGTGGGTCGGCGCCAGACGTTCCTACCGCGGCCCATGCAATGGTGACCTTCGCCAGTTTCGAATGACGCATCTCTTTGGTGATCTCAAGCGCTAAGTGCTCAACATCGCTGAGATAAACACCAGCAACAAGGACCGAGCATCCCCTGATCGCTTGCTCGCGAACAGCCCTCCGTCTCGAGGAAGGAAGCACTACCACTGGCTAAGTCCGTTCGTGGTCGATATGACGATTCTTGGATGATCAGCGGGACTTAGCCATGTCATTAATTGGTTCAACACCGATGCGCTCACCGCTACGCAGCCTGCAGTAAAAGCGCCAGCTGAAACGTGAAGGAAGATTGCGGACCCCAAGCCTTTTCGAATAGGAGAGGTGTTGTAGTTGATAACAAAGAAATGGCTGTACTCAGGTTGAATCGCCCAGAGCGGTTCGGAACCTCCCCCAAAGGGTGGTTGCACTCCACAACCGACATGGACAAATTGGTTGTACTGAGGTGTCGAGGATTGTTCGTCCCACCAATCACCACAGACCAAGTGGTGGTAGCGATAGAGCGCACTCACCCGAGGGCCGGCTCCATAAATCGTGCTTCCCAGGGAAAATATTCCTTCTGGTGTTTTGCCATCCCCTTCATGTTTGTGCAGGGCCAAGCCTGAATAGCCAAGCTCTGCTGACACTCCTCTGAACAGTCGCGTCCAGCAACCCCCTACCAGGGCGTAGGGGGTTAAAACCCCATGGGTCACCGACATCGATGCCGCCGTAACCAAGATCACTTGCGTCGAATTCTGGGGGAGAGACCTCAGCGTGGCCACCGGCGTTGGTGGGCACGGCTCCGTGGTGGTCGAAGAAGTACTCGAGGTCGTGGAGGGCGAATTCCCTGAGGTCCCCGAAGCACCCGTGGCGCCAAACGCTGGTAGCGAGGCTCCCAAGGCAACGGCCAGTACGGAGGCGGCAACGCCACTAGCGATTCGGTGGAGCAAAGGCACATGTTGACGGTACCAGCGACTTTGCTGCGGCAACTCGATCCCGTAGCGACTTCAGTGACACTCGTAGAATTGCGGCACACTACGCAAAAGGAATTCATGACACGCAACTTGACTGCCGAAACCGTCACCATCACGGGCCACCACGGCGACAACATCGAAGCGTACATGGCGCTCCCAACCGATACCGCCAGCGTTGGTTCCATCGTGGTGATCCACCACTTGCCCGGATACGACGAATCCACGAAAGAAATCACCCGACGGTTCGCAGCAGCCGGGTATGCAGCCCTGATGCCCAACCTGTATCACCGTATTGCCCCAGGGGCTGATCCTGATGATGCGGCCGCTGCGGCTCGTGCCCAAGGCGGTATTTCAGACGAGCAATTAGTAGGAGACGTGGAAGGTGCCCGCCGCTATCTCGCCAATCTCAGCGTCACCAATGGCCGTGTCGCTGCCATTGGCTTTTGTTCAGGAGGTCGCCAGGCCGTACTCGTCGGGTGTCGCCTACCGCTTCAAGGCATCATCGACTGCTACGGAGCCTTCGTTGTCATGGACTCACCGGCCGAGTCTTCCCTTCAGGCCACCTCGCTTCTTGGCGAACTCGCCTCATTGCAGTGCCCAATGCTGGGCTTGTTCGGCAAAGAAGACGGCTATCCCTCGCCTGAACAAACAGCCACATTGGAAGCTGCGCTCACCGAACATGGCAAGGACTTTGAGTTTCATACTTACGAAGATGCTGGCCATGCATTTTTCAATGTCGATCGGCCGAGTTATCGCGCTGAGGCTGCCGCCGATGGCTGGCAGCGAATTATCAGCTTCCTCGAGAGAACGGTTGCCTAGGAGACGCCATGTGTACCTACCAAACCACCCTGGTTGACCTTGACGGCAGTGGCAAGACGGCCAACGGTTGGCAAGCAATGAGCCGAGCATCGGTCTATGTCGATCATCCCGTCCATTTTGCGAGCGGCCACGCCGTGATGATCGATGTCCTCAACCCACAACTTGGCCCCAGCGCTCGAGTTGCGCTTGAAATGGATGCTGCGTCGGCGCAGGCCTTGGCCGAGGCCATATTGCACGCCCTCGCAGAGACTCCTAGCGATATCTTGCTTGATACCCATCGAAGGGCCTCTTCGAGCGCTTGACAGCCCTCGAAGAGGCAGTTCGAGACACCCACCCGGTAGATTAAGAAGCCACCCAAGAACGAGAAGGCGATCCCGTGGATCTGATTCAAAGACTCTTCGATTACGCACACATCGATTTCAACCCACCCCACAAGCCACCCAAAATTCCGGCGGTCATCATTGCGACCCTGCTCTCCATTATTGGGTCGCTTCTTGCCGACGCGATCTTGGTGGCCATCGGAGAATTGATCTTTCCCTCCACCAAGGGATACCAGCACTTCCAATTCGCGGACTACTCGAAGCTCACGATTATCGGCGTGGTGATTGCCGGCATCGGGTGGCCAATCGTGGCCCGACTCAGCACCTACCCGCGCTGGCTCTACTTCCGACTCGCCATCGTGGTCACCATTGTGCTCTTGCTCCCCGATGTAGCCATTTTGGTCATGGGGCAGCCTTTTTCAGCAGTCTTCATCCTGGTGCTCATGCACCTCGCGATTGCTGTGGTCACCTACAACGCCATGGTGCGCTTGGCTCCCGTTCGTCGCTTGCGTCGACGTCGCCGCAATCAACCTGAAGAAATCTAATTCACGCCTCATCCACCGTGATGGGGTGGCACCTCGTGGCGTGAGCGGTTGATCCGCTGAATCTCAGCTTTGAGCTCTCGATTCTCCTCGCGCAGCTTGGCGATGAGTGCCTCAAGTTCTTCGATCTGTGAAGGGTGATCGGTCACTAGTTAATCTTGCGCTCGCTGTTGCCCCAATAGGGTTCGCGCAGCTTTGCTTTTTGCAACTTGCCCGTGGCGGTGCGAGGTAATTCGTCACGAAATTCGATCTTGCGCGGCAATTTGTAGCCAGCAAGGTGTGTCCGGGCGAAGGCCTGCACCTCCTCGCTTTCGAGATCCGTGCCGTCAGTGACAATCAATGCCGTCACGATTTCCCCCCACTTCTCATCAGGAGTTGCAATGACCGCAACTTCTCGAATGTGGGGGTGATGAAGCAAGGCATCTTCCACTTCAATTGAGGAAACATTCTCGCCACCGGAAATAATGACGTCCTTCTTGCGGTCCGTAATCGTCAGGTACCCAGCATCGTCGAGGAAACCCCCGTCGCCGGTGTGGAACCAACCACCCTCTAGGGCCTCGTCGGTGGCCGTTGGCTGGGCCCAATAGGACGCCAACACGGTGTTGGAGCGGGCCAGCACTTCACCGTCTACGTCCACCATGATGTCGGTACCAAGAGCGGGAGCACCGGCGCGGCCCAAGAGCCGAGCACGCTCATGGCTGTCAAGATCATCCCATTCAGGTCGACGACGATTCATAGTGAGCAGCGGAGAGGTCTCGGTGAGGCCGTAGATCTGAATGAACTCCCAGCCCAGTACGGTCTCGACCATCTCAATAGTTTTGGTGGGCGGTGGTGCACCAGCGACGACCACGCGTACCCGGTCGCGACCAGGGATGGGCCCGTCCCAATCCTTCGCAGCATCGAGCACCATATTGATCACCGCAGGCGCACCGCTCATGAGCGTCACGCCATGTTCTTCCACGCGACGCAAAATTTCCGCCCCATCAATCTTTCTGATAACGACGTGCTCGGCGCCAAGGCCCGTCATGGTGAAGGGCATTCCCCAACCATTGCAGTGGAACATCGGAAGCGTATGGAGATAAACATCACGATCAGAAATACCGAGGTGATAGCCAAAGGCAACCGCATTGATCCACAAATTACGGTGTGTGAGCTGCACGCCCTTTGGTCTTGCCGTCGTGCCTGAGGTGTAGTTAATCGTCGCGGTGGCATCTTCGTCACCTTCCCACACTTTGGGCGTTTTACCCGTGGCAAAAATGACGTCATCAGATTCCCCAAGGATGTGCGTGTTGGGATGGTTCAGCGACGCTGCGAGTTCAGAGAGTTCAGGGTCAATCAGCAGCACGTCAGAGCCTGAGTGGTTGACGATGTACTCAACCTCATCATGGGTGAGGCGAAAGTTGATCGGCACGAGTACCCGCCCTGAGCCAGAGACGCCATAAAAGGCGGTGAGGAAGCGCGAGGCATTGTGACTCACGATGGCTACGCGTCCCCCTACCGGCATCTCGATCTCGTCAAGGTACGCAGCGAGGCCATTGGCTCGATCTTGCAACTGGGCGTAGGTCAGGGGACCAAAGGGTGCGGCAACTTGGTCAGGTTCATCAACGACAGCCAAACGGTCGGGATACACCCATGCAGCCCGATTCAAAAAGTCAGAGATCAACAGCGATCGCTTCATAGAGCCGTCCCCCGATTTCGCTCAATGTATTGGTGGAACGATAGCCAACACCAGGTGGCCTTGGCTAGCCAAGATCTGCGTCAGCTGCTTCGATTTCTTCTCTAGAAATACCAAGGAGGAACAGCACCGCATCGAGAAATGGGACCGACAGTGCCGTATCGGCGGCTTCTCGCACAACTGGCCGGGCATTGAAGGCAATGCCGAGGCCGGCGGCCCCGAGCATGTCAATGTCATTGGCCCCATCGCCAATGGCCACGGTTTGTCCCACCGCCACGCCAGCTTGGTTTGCGAATGATCGAAGGGCTGCCACTTTGCCGGCCCGATCCACGATGGGACCCTCGACTTTGCCCGTCAACGTTCCGTCGACGATCTCGAGGTCATTCGCCGCCACCATGGTGATACCCAACTCCTCCATGAGGGGTGCAATCACGGGCAAGAAACCTCCAGAGACCACCGCCGCTTGGTAGCCAAGGCGACGAAGCGTACGAAGCAAGGTCCGCGCTCCCGGCATGAGTTGTAAGTTCTCACGCACTTCATCAAGCACGCTTGCCGGCAAGCCGGCGAGCAGGGCCACGCGTTGTTCGAGCGCTTGTGCGAAATCTAATTCGCCTGCCATGGCAGCTTCCGTGATTGCTGCGACCCGCTCTTCGAGACCCGCGTGAGCCGCCAACTGATCGATGACTTCACCTTGGAGCAAGGTTGAATCCGCATCCATCACAATGAGCCGCTTGGCCCGACGGTGAAGTCCTGCGCGCTGCACAGCAATGTCAAGGGGATAACTCGTCGTGAGCCGTGTCATGGCGGCTCGCAGTTCGCTGTGATCAGAGCCTTGAACCACGAACTCATAGGCCATCACGGGATAATCAGCCAAACGAACGATGCGTTCAATGTTCCCGCCACAACTCGCGATCGCAGCACAGCACGCTTCGAGTGTTTGACCATCCAAGTGCATGGCCAGCACGGTGACCAAGAGTCGCCGAGATTGAGGAAGTGCTGAGTCTTCGGCTACCGATACCGCCACCGATACGGCTTCAGCGCTGGTGATCGGAGCTAGCGCCGTTTCGAAATCGTGATGGGTGACCCCGTCCTTGGCTTCAACTTCGACACACACCACGAGGTGGCCACGAATGGTGATCTGCCCGACATCAACGATGGAGGCAACGAAGGGATCAATGCCAGCGAAGAATGCTGATGCGAGTCCCGGCCGGTCTTGGCCAGTGAGCGTGAGCAAGACTCGATCGGTAGCCATATCTCAAGGCTAGACGGCGCTTACGGGGCGACCCACCCTTGCCCCTCCACATAGCGACGAACCACTTTTGCCGGCACACCAGCAATCACCACACGATCGGGGAATTCTCCTCGCACCACAGCCCCAGCGGCGACGACACAGTGTTCGCCAATGTGTGATCCCGGCAAAATGACCACATTGGCCCCAAGCCAACTCCCCGATCCGATGACCACCTCAGCTTCGGTGGGAATCTGTTGCCCAATGGGCACATCGAGATCTTCATAACTGTGGTTTTGATCGGTGATGTAGACGTTGGGGCCCGTCTGGATGTCATCGCCGATGGAGATGTGCCAATGGCCAATGATGTGACTCCCTCGCCCAATGAGCGTTCGCGATCCGATCTCAATGATTTGATCGCTGAGCAACTCTTGGCCCGGCGCCATGCCAGCACTCAACACAACGTTGGGCCCGATCAAGGTGTCTTCTCCGATAGCAATGGCGTGCTCGTTGTAGCGAACTCCCGTGGGCCACATCAGAGCTGAACCTTTGCCAAAGCTTCGAAATCGTCGTGCCCTCGGATCGCGAAAGCCAATAAGGCCAACCCGAGCCACCCAATTTCTTCCGGCTTCAAGCCCTTGGCTCGCCACCACACGAAGTGATTCCAAAGATTGGGAAACGGCGTTCACCATAAAGACGCTAGTCACGAAAGTCGGCCCCACTCCACGATGATGTGGGTCGATTCGCTTAGTTTGGAAGCACCACCTCAAGCAATAGGAGACATTTGGTGAGCACCACCCCCACCCCACGCCGTGCTGGCTCTCACGCCGCGAAGAAGAAAAAGAACCGAATTCCAGTCATTGCCGCCGCAGTTGTTGCAGTAATCGCGGTAATCGCTGCCGTCGTCGTCTTCGCGAGTTCGAAGGGCCAAAAGCAAGCCGACGTCACCACAACGGCCGCAGTGCCCGTGTGTCCACTCACGGGAGCACCGTCACCTAAGGGTAAGGTCCCCCTACGAGGCGCCATTGCCTTCAAGATTGACAACTACCCAGACGCTCGTCCTCAGACAGGCATGGACAAGGCTGACATTATCTTCGAAGAGCCCGTTGAAGGCATCATCACCCGCTACGTGGCGGTCTATCAGTGCCAAGGTGCCGCCATGGTCGGTCCCCTTCGTTCCGCTCGCCAAATTGACATTGGGATTCTTGGCCAGTTGGGCAATCCGCCACTTGCTCACTTCGGTGGCATCCCCCCAGTGATTGCCAACATTCAAGCCTCGGGCATCGACGACATCGAACTTGGTAACTCCTCAACGGACTTCTGGAGAACCACAACTCGCCACGCTCCCTACAACGCTTATAGCTCCACGGCCATCGTTACCGCCTTGACGCCTAAGAACACCACCCCGCCACAGCCGATCTACACCTATTCGGCAACTGCCCCCAAGAATGGTCTCAACGTTGCCTCTGCCAACGTCGACTTTGGCCCCTATTCCAATGTGACCTGGCGTTGGAACAAGGCAACGGCGACCTGGCTGCGCTACTACAACGCCACCCAGCCCGACATGGAAACCAACGGTGTCCAGAACCAAGCAACCAACGTCATCGTGCAAACGGTCAACGTCACCTACGGACCGTGGGTGGAAAATGGCCTTGGTGCTCTGGAAGTTCAAGCCAAGCTCTACAACACCTCAGGCCCGGCAGCAGTCTTCCGCGACGGCAAGGAGTACGTCGGCACCTGGAGTCGGGGGGCAATTTCGAGCCCCACGATCTATCGAACCACGTCCGGCCAGATCATTCCCATGGCACCGGGTCGCACCTGGGTGGAGCTCCTGCCCTCCACCTCGTCGCTCTCAGTGACCGCGGCAAGCAGTTCAGCCGGATAAGCGAGCTCAATCGAGGAAGACAAAACCCCCGCAGGGATTCCCTGCGGGGGTTTTGTTATGAGTAAGGAAACTCCTTAGTCAAGGCTGATGGGCACATCATCAGCATCGACTTCGGCGGCTGCTTCTTCAGGAACGGCCGTCAATTGCTCACGAAGGCGCTGGTCAATTTCTGCCATGAGCTGTGGGTTCTCGCGTAGATAGTTCTTTACGTTCTCGCGACCTTGGCCCAGCTGCTCACCTTCATAGGTGAACCACGCTCCTGCCTTCTTGACGAGACCGAGTTCCACCGACACATCAAGCAAGGAACCTTCACGGCTAATGCCCTTGCCGTACATAATGTCGAATTCGGCTTGACGGAATGGGGAACCAACCTTGTTCTTGACGACCTTGGCGCGCGTACGGTTACCAATGATCTCGGTGCCGTCCTTGATTTGCTCAACACGACGAATGTCGATGCGCACCGATGAGTAGAACTTCAGGGCTCGACCACCAGGAGTCACCTCAGGTGAACCGTAGATAACACCGATCTTCTCTCGCAACTGGTTGATGAAGATGCAAATGGTGTCTGACTTCGACAAGGCGCCGGTGATCTTTCGCAGTGCTTGGGACATCAAGCGGGCCTGGAGGCCAACGTGGCTGTCTCCCATCTCACCTTCGATTTCGGCACGAGGCGTCAGCGCAGCTACTGAGTCGATGACGATGACGTCAATGGCGCCAGAACGAATCAGCATGTCGGTGATCTCTAGTGCTTGTTCACCGGTGTCGGGCTGTGAGATCAGCAAATCATCCACATTGACACCAATGGCCGCCGCATAGACAGGGTCCATGGCGTGTTCGGCGTCAATGTACGCACAAGTGCCGCCGTTGCGCTGAGCTTCAGCGACCACGTGGGTAGCCAAGGTGGTCTTACCCGAAGACTCAGGACCATAGATCTCGATCACACGGCCACGGGGCAAGCCGCCAATTCCCAGGGCCAAGTCCAGGCTCAAGGCGCCTGTAGGAATGGCATCAATCCCCATGTTGAGGTTCTCGCCCATCCTCATGATGGATCCCTTGCCATACTGTTTCTCAATTTGGCCGAGTGCCATATCGAGGGCCTTGGTCTTGTCGTCGTTCTGTGCCATGTGTTCCGTCTCCTTCGCTTCTCTTGGGTTTACGGTGTGCACCCTAGGGAGCGGCTGTATCAACGTGAATTCTCCGGGCTTTTCCCGGGTGTTCTCACCATACATCGAACACTTGTTCGTGTCGAGGATTTCTTTGACTTATTTTCTGCCCTAGGCCGCCCTCCCAACGGTCGGCCTTGGTCTGAAATCTTGAACATGCCCTAGAGAACCCCGAAGGTCCAGCCCTCTTCGTTGATAACGGAGCGTTGCTCTCGCTTCGAAAGAACCAAGAGAGACGGAGGGGCGAACCAGGTGTCGAGCTGGTCACGATTGGCTCGCAGCGCCTCAGCAGTACCGCGTACTTGGGCTTCATCCCGACATGAAGCCCTGAGGTGCTCGAAGGGAAAGAGGGAATGCCAGGTCTCCACCAACACCACAGGAGTTCCGGGATCGCCAAGACCACAAAACGGCCACACCGCGATCGCATCGTCATAGTTGCGCTCGAATGTGCTGAGATGAGCGAGGCCCGTGAGTACTTGGCCCCCCACGGCCCCTTGGCCGACCAACTGCCAATTGGACTGCATGCCAGTAGTCGCCAAGCGCTCACTTACGCGAAGTCGGGGAAGGGGATTCGGTGCCAAAGAGTCAACGGCAATATTTCGAATCGGCACGAATTGATACTGATCAAACGATGACGATGCAGGCCGGCCCCAAAAGAGTCGGATGCCACTAGCTCGATTCAAATCGTTGGCAACCGCTATTCGGTTGTTGAGGTTCTTATCGCTGTCAGTGATTCTGCGTTCGAGTTCACGCCAGGTGGCTCGCCACGCAGGCTTTTGGTTAAGACCAAGGATGTGGGCGGTTCCAGCGACAAAGCCCAATGAAAGGTCAATGGCGATGAGGGTACGCCGGCCAGCCGAGAGTTCTTGATCGACGAGCTCACGAATGATCGCCATCGTCTCGTAGCGCGATGCGGGATTTTCTAACGTCAAGCGCCTCGGCCCACGAAGGCGCTGTGCAGCTACCCAGCAGCTGTCGGTCCCACGCTTGGGCGTTGACGCTGCTGACCAGTCAACGCTGATCACCGTATCGAACAACACCGCGGGTGAACCAGTTATGACTGAAGACCTCGACGCAGGGCATCGAGCGCTGAGATTGCCGAGTACTGGCGGATTCGGGGCCGATCCCCGGGCAATTGAAGCGCAACGGCAAATGCATCACTACCGGGAAGCGCCACGCCAACAAACACCGTGCCCACGCGCTGGCCATCTTGGCTCTCGGGCCCAGCCACGCCGGTAACTGAAAGGCCGACATCGCTGTTGAGCACCTTGGTGACACCGGTGGCCATGGCCATGGCAGCCTCGGCTGAGACCACCGGTCCAGGTTTAACGCCGAGAAGGTCGAATTTGATGTCGCTGGCGTAACTCACGATGCCACCACGGAACCAAGCAGACGCCCCGGAAACATTGACCAGCCTTGAGGCAATGAGTCCACCCGTTACCGACTCAGCCACGCCAAGGGTCCAGCCCCGAGCTAAGAGCAAGGCCGCAACTGCATCTTCCATAGTTTCATCATCAACCCCAAAGATGATGTCTCCGAAGGCTTCCACAATGAGGCGACGCACTTCTTGCTCTTCCGCATCAAGCAGGGCAAAAGCGGCAGCTTCATCTGACGCTTTGGCAGTCAGGCGCACCTTGATTCCCTCAATGCCTGACGCCAAAAAGGCCACGGTCAATCCGGTGGTGCTGTGCTCGTGGGCATCAAAGCGTGGCCCCACCGCTTCGGCAAGTGAAGATTCTGACGTGCCCCACGTGCGAAGTACGCGAGAGCGAATGACGCCCTGTTCAGATTCGGCCATCCGGCTTCGCAAGTCATCGAGAATGATCCGCTCAAACATGTCGGTCATCTCATAGGGCACACCAGGAACCGCATAGATGACTTTGTTACCCACCGGGCAAATCAAACCTGGAGCCGTACCTCTCGTCTGATCAATAATGCGAGCACCTCGTGGCACCATGGCCTGGAGGCGATTGTTCTCCGACATAGTCCGGCCCCGCGATGCGAACATCTGCTCAATTCGCTCGACGAGTTCTTCGTGTAGTTCGAGCGGTCGATCGGCAACCTCAGCAATGGCGTCTCGGGTGATGTCGTCTTGGGTGGGGCCCAATCCACCACAGACAATGACCGCATCTGAGCGAGCCAATGCTGTTTGAAAGGCCAGCACGATGCGAGCGTGGTTGTCACCCACTACTTGGTGGAAGTGACTGTCGATGCCCGAAGCGGCAAGTTGTTCACCGAGCCACTGGCCATTGGTGTCGGCAATTTGGCCGAGCAGCAATTCGGTACCAACGGCAACAATCTCAACGCGCATGATTTACGCCGCGCTCGATTGTGCTTCGACCCGTCGGCCATCGAGGTAGTACTCGAGGCCGGTGTAGACCGTCATCACGGTGGCAGCCCACAAAACCGTGACGTGCAGCCAACCAAGGTGTTGCGTCGGTGGTGCAATCACCACCGCAATAGCCAAGTCTTGAAGCACGGTTTTGATCTTGGCGTTCTTGCGAGCGGGTATCGAGATGCCCTTTTTCGCCGCGACGGTGCGATACCAGCTCATCCAAATTTCTCGAGCAGCGATGATCACAATCGGGATCCATGACATCTCATGGAGACATGCCAAGGTAGCCATGCAGGCGAGCACCACCACTTTGTCAATCAGTGGGTCGAGAAAGGCACCAGAACGAGTTGAACCTTGGCGCCGAGCCACAAAGCCATCGAGACCATCGGAAAAACCAACGATGGCACCCAAGATGAACGTCCACCATGAGGCACCCCACGCCACCATCATCCACATGAAGGGAGGAGTGAGCACCAAACGGCCAACGGTGATCAAGTTGGCTGGCGTGAGCAGTGCTGTTTCACCGAATACTTTTTGGGTTTGTTCGCTCACCGATGATTCTCCACCGGCTCACCAACGAGGTCCGTACCCAAACTTTGCGTGATGGTCACGTCGTAGAAATTACCGACTTCTAGCCAATCAGGCACCTCAATAATGCCGTCAATCTCAGGTGCTTCTTTCGTGCTGCGAGCTTCTGCGATGTCATCAACGAGCACGCTAACGACGTGGCCCAGCATTGCCTCTCGTTTTGCTTCCGTGATGGCATCTTGCCGCTCTGAGGCTTCCTTGAGCCGTTCGGCGACAAGCTCAGGTGCCACATGGTCGCCGAGATCAGCGGCATAGGTGCCGTCCTCATTTGAGAAGGAGAAGAAGCCCACCCAGTCGAGATCGGCAGCGTCAAGAAACTCAAGCAGTGCGTCGTGGTCCGCTTCGGTCTCGCCCGGGTAGCCAATGATGAACGATGAGCGAAAGGTGGCTGAGGGCTCAACGGCGCGGATGGCGGCGATGCGGTCCAAAAACTTCTCGGCATTTCCCCAGCGACGCATCCTCCGTAGCAAGGTCGGACTCACATGCTGAAGGGACAAGTCAAAGTACGGAACGCCTGTATCGAGAACTGCTTGGATGAGGTTCTCCGTTAAACCCGACGGGTAGAGATAGAGCAGGCGAGTTCGTTCAGCCACCTCTGCAACTGCATTGGTGAGATGCACGAGCGGCTGCATCTCGGGAGCAGCGGTGTCGAGAACATCGAGTGCCCCTTCGAGGCCACTCGCTCGGCGATCGAGACCCCAACTCGCGAGGTCTTGAGAGATGAGGACGATTTCCTTGGTGCCCGAGGCAACGAGTCCTTCCACTTCTTGCATGATTGACGATGCACTGCGTGAGCGCTGATCACCACGAAACGAGGGAATGGCACAAAACCCACAACGTCGATCGCAGCCTTCTGCGACTTTGACATAGCTCCAGGGAGCACCTTCGGCTACGAGGCGAGGAGCTTCAAGCAGTCGGGGTTCTGCACGGGTATCGCTTCGCAAGGTAATCGCCACACGTTGGGGCGTTACTTGAGTCAGATCTTCACCAAAGCCAGCAACCAGATCTACTTCGGGCATGGCCACGGCGAGTTCTTCGCCATAGCGCTCGGCCATGCATCCGGTCACGACAAGACGCGCGCTTGCAGCCTTGGATTCGGCCATGCCAAGGACCGTTTCAATGGACTCTTCACGCGCAGCTTCAATGAACGCGCAGGTATTTACCACCACCAAATCCGCTTCTTCTGGATTATCGGCGAGGAGATAACCCTGATCATGCAGCCGGCCGGCAATCTTTTCCGAATCGACCTGATTCTTCGGACACCCGAGGGTTTCAAGCCAGAATCGATTGGTGGTCATAGAAGGGCCTTTCGCGACTCGCGTCACGGTGGTGCGAGGACTGATCCAGCCTAGGTCATGGCATCGAGGCACAGCGTGGTGTGCCTAGAACCAAGAGCAGAAGGTGTCCCATGCATCGGACAGGGCGCTAACCAAACTGTTGCCAAAGTCTGCAAGCGCACCACCAATGGCCGAGAAGGCGCCTTCGATTGCACTCTCAGCCCAACCAGCAGCTTGCAAAATGTCGTTGACGGCTGAAGCACCCAAACTCGAGAAAGTGGTGTAGATGGCGTTGGCGACATCTTGGAGCGCATAACCCAAGCTATTGGCCACGTTGGCAATGACCTGACTGACGTTACTGACTATTGAGCTGTAGGCGCTGCTGAGATCGTTAACCAATTCTTGGGCCCCAGCACCAATCGCCTGGAGCGCTTGGCCGCAAACTTGGATCGTGGCGTTGAAGCCCTCTTGGAGACCCGTGGCGATTTGGTTGTAGGCATAGCCAGCAGCTTGCAGTACTTGAGCAGCAGTTTGTGCGGCTTGCTGGTAGACGTCGTTGAGTGCTCCTGCCACTTGGCCTGCGGCGTAATTGAGGCCTGCCATGACGTCCGCGGCTACCTGAGCGGTGCCCTGAGCGATATCAGAAGCCCAGCCCGAGATGGTCTGGCCAACTTGGTTGATCGCATCGGTGACCGCCGATGCGGCGACGTTAAATGCACTGCCAATGGCATTGGCTACGTCTTCAATGCCCGCACCAAGGTCGCCCATGATGGCCACGGCCTCGTTCAAGAAGGCCTGGCCCAGTTGAGCGAGTGCTTGACCCAGAGCATCCCAGCTGAAGTGCCAGCCCGTGTCCACCGAAACCGAAACGTCCGCTCCGAGGAAACTGAATCCCAACTCGGCATAGGTGGGCTGTGTGCCAGAGGTACACGTTGAATTTGAGCAGTTGGCTACCGTCAGGCTGCCTCCAGCAATGTTGTATCCATTGATGGAGAATGCCACGTTGGCGGTGAAATAGTAGCCAATGGTGGTGCCGTTGAGACTGAACGCGCCCGAGATGCTGCCCGAGAAGGGACCGAAACTCACCCCTGCATTTGCGGTGAGGGCGATAGCCCCGTTGGTTTCGGTGAAGGAAAAATTAAGTGTGGCGAGGTTAAAGCCGCCAGGATCAAAGGTGGCGCTTCCCGACAAACTCATATTCGCGTAGCTTTGGAAGTCCCCCGATACGTTGACTTGGAGCAAATCAGGGATAGTGATTGACCCCGATCCCAAGGCCGTGAAACTGCCGTTGACTTGGGCTATCGCCACCGTCAATTGCAGAGAGAAACTGCCGATCGCAAGTGACGCCGAACCGTTGAAGGTGAAATCACCGCTGGCATCAAAACTGCCCGCCACCGAGGCCGAAAGATTGCCCGCCAATTGCACATTGCCTTGGAAGGCAACGGCAAAGCCATTGGTATTGACATTGGGATAGTTGGCAAAACAGGGGGGCAAGGTGGTCGGACTACCCACCACGAGGCAAAGACTCACCCCGTTAGTCGAGAAGGGGCCCAGCGTGAAGCCTGAAACACTGACGTCAGCCGACAGGGAGAAGGGGCTAAGGGTGATGCTGGCCTGCACCGTGACGTTGACGCCGAGGAAACTTCCGGCAAAGGCGAAACCAATTCCTTCGGGAATGATGAAGGTGCCAACCGTGCAGCCAGCTGGCGCGAACACTAGATCCGCATAATTGGCCGTAATGATGTTGTCGATATTGATGATCGATTGACTCGAGCCCTTGGTTCCAATCTGGATGTCCATACACGGGTCGGTGTCGGAAATATTGAGAACAAGCTGGATGGGTATTGGCTGAGTATTTGAACCAGCAATGCCAAGATCTTGAAGCAAGGTAGTGGGCAAGGTTGCCGTAGCCGCCAAGCCCAATTCAGGAATTGGTATGGGAGTGGTCTCGAGGTTCAGCCCCACTTGGAAGGCGAGACCCGTGACGTTGATGCCAGTACCGAAAATGTTGGAGATGACGGCGTCGTTGGGCCCAGCTCCACGCACGCTAATGGCGAATTTAATGAGACCTGGTGCGGTGAAAGAGATGGCTAACTGGCAATTGATGGTGTTCTCAGCATTAGATGGGTCACAAGAACCCGTTAGCGATCCGCAGACGTACATCTGGCCGTTCTCGGCGGCGGTAAATGAGATCCCCTGCAGGCCATACTGGGCCACGGTCAAGGTCATATTCTGAAACGCGAAGCCAAAGCCGGCTCCACCGCTCATTTGATACGACTCAGGGATTTGCGCGCTGATTGACCATCCACCAGATCCCACTGATGCATAGACCGGCAGGCTGCCAAGTGAGGTGCCAAGCAAGGTGTTCAGCCAACCCGGTGCACCCAAGGCTCCGGCAAAGTAGAAATAGTTGGGCTGCAACTGCACCTGCAGCGTGACGTTGTTGCCCTGCGCATCTTGGTAGTGAGCGGTGGCTGTGACAGTCACCGTCGAATACATGACGCTGTAAAGGGTTGCCCCAACCGCAGACACGCTGAGTCCACCGTTGATGAGACCGACCACCACAATCCCGCTCGTTCCAACAAGCACGGTCATGGCAACAGTCAGCGAACTGCCAAAGGCGCTAACGGTCACGTTGCCCGTCAGCGCAATGTTGATGCCTTGGCTGTCTTGACCGCTGAAGCCCTGGACGGTGACGCCGTCACCGGCGATGGTGGCAAAACCCGGAGCGTTATAGCCAATAGCCACCGAGGCTTGCGACAAGGTGAGAATCCCGGGAACGAGGTTGATGTTGTTGGGGATTGACGCAATCATCTCGAACGCAGATTGCGACGTATTCATCGACGCCACGAGATTGGCGGTGAAGCTCCCTACCCCAGGCAGCGAAACCGTGAGGCCGCCCGCAAAGTTGAGATAGAAGCCATTGGAGGTGGCGCAAAGAGGTAGCGCGGCATTAGTACATTGTGTGCCCAGTGCCACGCTCACGTTGGTCAGTGTGAGGTCACTCCCAACCTGAATCGTTCCCGCATTCATCGCGAGTGACCATTTGATGCCCGATGCTGTTCCCGCAATCGTGCCGGTGAAGGTCGTCATGGAGAGCGTCCAACCCGGCAGCGGTGTCAGAGAACCCGTCGAAGCAGTAGCGGAGAGTGACCAGTTACTGACGTTGGTGTAGGTGCCAACAACGGTGAGGTTGGCCGAGCCACTAAGGGCGACCGAACCAGCAATGGTCGTTGTTATCTTTCCCGAGACGCTCGCCACCGAAACAGACGCACTTGTCAGCGTGGGTCCACCGAGGCTGATCGAGAGAGCACTTGCGCTGATTGACCAGTTATTTGAATCGGTGAACGTGCCGGAAAGTTGTACTTGGGTGGTGATGATGGTCACCGTGCCCGAAACATTCGTCACGAGTAGACCGGCGGTATCGGTCATGGTGACAGTGGCGCCGCTAAGGGACAACGAGCCCAAGGTGAAGGTGCTCGTTGATGCGTTCAGCGACCAGGTACTCGAATTGGTGTAGGTGCCTGCCACTTGCAAAGACGCCGTACCAAGACTGATGTTCCCCGACATGGTCGTGGTTACGGTTCCAGAGGAGTCGCTGATCGCAACCTTTGCTTGGGTGAGAGAAACCGTGCCTAGGGTTAGGCTGATATTGCTAGCGGTTAGCGACCAGTTACTGGAACTGGTGTACGTGCCCTTCACGGTCGCCGTAGCCGTAGCCACCGTGAGCGTTCCCGACAGGGCAGTGGTTACGCTGCCATGGACATCGCTCACGGTCACCGACGCACCACTAAGGGACACGCTGCCGAGCGAGAGGGTTGAGGGGCTCGCCGTCAGTGACCAGTCACTGGAGTCGCTGTAGCTACCCGAAATGGCCAACGTCGTGGTGGCGATGGTGAAGGTGGCACTCAACGAACCCGAGATCGTTCCGGCTTGATCTGCAATCGTGAGGGACGCACCGCTGAGCGTGAATGAACCCATGGAAAGTTGCGCCCCACTGGCGGTCATCGTCCAGTTGTTGGCATCCGTGTAAGTGCCACTGACATTGATGGAGGCACTTGCTACTTGTGCCGTTACCGCCAGGCTTCCCGCAATCGTGCCCGCAGTATCAGTGAGATTCAGGGAGACACTCGTCACCGTGAGGCTCCCGAGCGCCACTGAACTTGAGAGAGCGCTCAGCGTCCAGGTGCTGGCGTTGGTATAGGTGCCCGAAGCGCTGATGGTGGTGGTTCCCAGACTGAGGTTGCCCGCAATTGAGATGGAGATTGAGCCAGCAGTATCGGCAACCGTGGCGACGGCCCCACCCAACACCACGCTGCCTAAGGTGAGATTGGATGCAGTGGAGGCAACCGACCAGTTGCTGGCATTTCGATAGGAGCCAGATACCGTCAAGGTTCCGGTCCCCAAAGCAAAGGAACCAGAAATCCTGGTGGTGATCGTGCCCGAGACATTGGCGACGCTCACGCTCGCAGCGCTGAGCGTCACGCTTCCAAGGGCCAGCGACGTCAGAGAAGCGGAGAGCGTCCACGAGGTTGATGAGCTGTAGGCGCCCGATACGGTGACGCTCGTGGTGGCAATCGAAAGCGTCCCCGAGAGGGTGGCCGAGAGTGCGCCTGCTGTGTCGTTAAGAGTGAAGCTTGCTGGATTCAGTGTTACTGAGCCGAGGGTGAGATTCGCTCCCGTGACTCCAACGCTCCAGTTGTTCGCGTCGCTGTAGGTACCCGACAGATTGAGTGATCCTGATCCCAGCGCGATCGTGGCGCTCAGGTTTCCCGAAATGCTTCCTGCGCTATCGGCCAAAGTGGCCGATAGCGCGTTCAGCGAAACGCCGCCAAAGGTAGCGCTCGCCAAGGTTCCCGTCAGCGTCCAGGTGTTGGCGTTG
>CAIKAC010000018.1 GCA_903825305.1 uncultured Actinomycetes bacterium | reverse complement strand
GAGCTCGCCACCGACAAAGTTGATTCTGAGATTCCCTCGCCCTTCACCGGAACGGTCACCGAACTGCTCGTGGCTAAGGGAAGCGTGGTGGCCGTTGGTGATGCGGTGGCGGTCATTGAAGCCACGTCTACTGAGGCCACCACCCCAGTAGCAAAGAGCACGAAAGCACCGGCGAAGAAATCAGCGCCAGCACCCTCGGCCGCTCCGGTTCATCAACCATCAGGTGCAACGTCTCAACGCCGCGACGCCAATGATGTGCCCTTGCCCCCCATGCCCGGCGAGACCTTTGAAGAAGAAGGTATCGAGCCATTCAGCAGAATACGCTCCGTCACCGCTCGGGTTATGGTGCAATCAACTTCTACGATTCCTCATGCGACGTCACTGGTGGAAGCTGACCACCACGCCGTGTTCATCTTGCGACGCGAACTCAAAGCCAAGGGGCATACGCCGCTACCTACCGCACTGGCCTTCGCCACCTACGCCACCGCACAAGCGCTTGTTGAGTTCCCCCACCTCAATGCATCAGTGAAAGGTGATGGTCTCAAACTCCACAGCGATATCAATATCGCCATTGCGGTAGACACACCTGCCGGTCTTATTGCACCGGTCATCCACCACGCCAACACCCTGAGCGTTGGCGAGATTGCCGCCGCAATTAATGAATTAGCTGAACGAGCACGAGAAGGGCAACTCAGCGCGGCTGATATTTCTGGTGCCACCTTCACAATTTCCAACAATGGATCAGCTGGTTCGGTGATGACAGCCGCAATTATCACGCCACCTCAGGTGGCTGTGTTGTCCACCGACCGAGTCGTAGAGCGACCGGTTGTGGTGTCGGGTCCTGAAGGCAAAGGCATCGGCATTCGCCCCATGGGGAACCTCACCATGACTTGGGACCATCGAGCCATTGATGGCGCCGAAGCCGCGCACTTCCTCGTCTCGATTAAAGATCATCTTGAAACCAACGACTGGAGTCGTCTTGTCTGAACCCGGTATTGCGAATCAACTCGTTGACTCGGACTTTTCTGCCACCGAAGCCTGGATTGAGGCCTTCGATGCAGCAGTGGAGGCGTATGGGCCCGTTCGTGGCCGCTACTTGTTGTTCCAGCTCCTTGAGCGCTCAGCGGCCATGGGTGTTGGGTTTCCAGCGACGGTTTCGACGCCATATCTCAACACCATTGACCCAGCTGCCGAAGGCGACTACCCCGGCGACCCAGTCATCGAACACCGCATTCGAGCCCTGATCCGCTGGAACGCAGTTGCTATGGTGCTGCGTGCCAACGCGAAAGCACCCAGCATTGGAGGCCACCTCGCCACTTACGCTTCGTCGGCGACGCTTTATGAAGTTGGCTTCAATCACTTCTTCCAAGGCAAAGATGGCGACCACTTGGGCGACCAAGTCTTCTTCCAGGGCCACGCCTCGCCTGGTATTTACGCCCGAGCATTCCTTGAAGGCCGACTGAGCGAAGATGACCTCGACCACTTCCGCTTAGAGGCTGCTCGCATCGGCACCGACCGACCCGGCTTGTCTTCGTATCCCCACCCGCGACTCATGCCTGACTTCTGGGAATTCCCCACCGTCTCCATGGGTCTTGGACCCATCTCGGCCATTTACCAAGCCCGCTTTAATCGCTACCTTGCCAACCGAGGACTGGTCGACACATCCAAGTCTCACGTGTGGGCATATCTTGGCGACGGCGAATGCGACGAGCCAGAGTCCTTGGGAGCGCTGGGTGTCGCCGGTCGAGAGCACCTCGACAACTTGACCTTTGTCGTGAACTGCAACTTGCAGCGTCTCGATGGACCCGTTCGAGGAAACGGCAAGATCATCCAAGAACTCGAAGGCACGTTCTTGGGAGCCGGCTGGCGGGTCATCAAGGTGATCTGGGGACGTGGCTGGGATGAGCTCTTTGCTCGCGATGTCGATGGCATTTTGCTCGACACCTTGGCCGAAACACCCGATGGTGCGTTCCAGAGTTTGGCTACCGCTCCCGGTGCCCAAGTCCGGGACGAATTCTTCGGCCAAGACCCTCGACTTCTCGCCCTTGTCGAGCACATGACTGACGAAGACATTGAGCGACTCTCGCGAGGTGGTCACGACCACACCAAGATCGCGGCCGCATTCAAGAGCGCCAAGGAGACCACGGGGCAACCGGTTGCAATCTTGGCGCACACCATTAAGGGTTGGGCGCTCGGGGCGCGAGTGGAAGCTCGCAATGCCACCCACCAAATCAAGAAGATGACCCGAGAAGACCTCATCGAAATGCGAGATCGACTCAAGCTCACCGACTTGATTGCTGACGATCAGATTTCAGAAAAGTCTCTGCCGTACCTCACATTGGAACCCGGAAGTCCAGAACACAGCTATTTGATGGCGCGGCGCTCCGAACTTGGTGGATCACTACCAAAGCGCGTGGTGAACGAGGATCCCTTGCCTAAGCCTCAGGTGAGCCTGGTCGATCCGTTCCGTGATGGTTCGGGAGACATGAAAGTCTCAACCACGTCAGTGGGCGTGCGCGTTATGCGCGACTTGATCAAGGACCCGGAACTCGGCAAGCGCGTCGTACCCATCATCCCCGATGAAGGCCGCACCTTTGGCATGGAGCCCATGTTTAGCGAAGTGGGCATCTACCACCCCGACGGTCAGAAGTACACACCCGTTGATGCAAACATGATGCTGTCGTATCGCGAAGCATCCGATGGCCAAGTCCTCGAAGAAGGCATCACCGAAGCGGGAGCGCTCGCTTCGTTCCAAGCGGCGGCGACGAGTTATGCGACGAATCGCTATCCCATGATTCCGTTCTACTTCTATTACGCCATGTTTGGCTTCCAAAGAACGGGCGATGCCATCTGGCAACTCGGAGACATCCGAGCCAAGGGATTCTTAATGGGTGGTACCGCCGGTCGCACCACCTTGCTTGGCGAAGGCCTGCAACACCAAGACGGTCACAGTCTCTTGCTTGCTAGCGCTTATCCAGCTATCCGGGCCTATGACCCTGCTTTCGCCTACGAGGTAGCCGTGATTGTGGATCATGGCCTCGAAGACATGTTCGGCGAACATCCCAACGATGTCGTGTACTACCTCACCTTGTACAACGAGAACATCAGCCAGCCAGCGATGCCCGAAGGGGTGGAAGACGGCATCGTCAAGGGCATCTACTGCTACCAAGCGGGTGCCGCCCTTGATCGCCAAGCCTCCATCTTGTTCTCAGGATCAAGCGCTGGCGAGGCAATGCGAGCAGCCGAAATCTTGGAATCAGAACATGGCGTAGGTGCAAGTTTGTATTCGGTGACCTCCTATAAGGCACTTCGCGACGAAGCTCGTGAAGCCAAGAAGGCCAAGCGCACGCCCTTTGTCACCCAAGCCCTCAGCGACGCCCCTGGTGTACTGGTAGCCGTTTCTGACTACGTCACCTTGGTGCCCGACCAGATCAGCCCCTTTATTGGCCGTCCGCTCAACGTGCTTGGCACGGACGGCTTCGGCTGCTCAGATACTCGAGAGGCGCTGCGGGCGCATTTCGGTATCGACGCAGAAAGCATCGTTCAGGCTGTTTTGGAGTCCTTGGACGCTAATTAGGAGATTCGGCAGGATTGGCTCGATATCTGGGCTAGCGTTTAATTTGTGAAGTCATCCGCCGATTCCGGCACATCTCGTTAGGTCTCTCTCGCTTTTTCCCGTCCCCTTTTCGTATCGCACTCTCGTCGCGAATCGACTGGCTGACTCCACGCCAAACCAGTAACAACAAGAAAAGGAAACGCAATTATGCCAAACGGCACCGTTAAGTTTTTTAACAACGAAAAGGGTTACGGATTTATTACTCGCCCCGACGGCGACGACATCTTCGTCCACTACTCCAACATCGAGGGTGACGGCTACCGTTCACTCGAAGAGGGTCAGGCCGTAGAGTTCGAGGTCGGCGAAGGCCGTAAGGGTGACGAGGCCAAGGCCGTTCG
>CAIKAC010000017.1 GCA_903825305.1 uncultured Actinomycetes bacterium | reverse complement strand
TGTCTCAGTCCCAGTGTGGCTGATCGTCCTCTCAGACCAGCTACCCGTCGAAGCCTTGGTGGGCCATTACCCCACCAACAAGCTGATAGGCCGCGAGCCCCTCCCGAAGCGGAATCCATGTCCTCATCAGACCATGTGATCCGATGGGGGTATCCGGTATTAGCAGCGGTTTCCCACTGTTGTCCCGGTCTTCGGGGCAGGTTGCTCACGTGCTACTCACCCGTTCGCCACTAGATCTTCGAGGTGCAAGCACCTCTAAATCCCGTTCGACTTGCATGTGTTAGGCACGCCGCCAGCGTTCGTCCTGAGCCAGGATCAAACTCTCCATCGAGACTTCTGGATCCACCCGAAGGCTTCACCGTGAAATCAGAGAGTCGACATGAATGACTCGTCCATGTCGACTACGACTGCCGGGACCTAAATCCGAGCAGCCGCACTTTGTTTTTATTAATTGACGGTCAACCCAGAGACGTAGTCGTCTCGAGGTTGCCCGCACTGGCTTTTGGCTCTCGCTCTTCCGTTTTCAAGGAGCAACCGAACACAGAACCTCTATGAGGAGAGGTGTTCGACCTTTCCAGGACCCGAAGGTCCTTGCCCATTCAAGTGGCACCGAAATGCCGCCCGTTTGGGGGAATTACTACCCTAGTCGCTAAACCAGACGCTGTCAAAACGAGACTGAAATGTCTCGCTCCCGAGCTTCCTGGCCGGCTACTCGATGTGAGAGCCTGCGATTGGGGCGAATGACACCTTAGCGCACGGGAAGCACAGGAAGTGCAGAAACGTGACTTTTTTCTACTTCCAAGTGACGATTGAGTTCCACAAGCTGTTCGGCGACTCGAAGCGGACCAGCCCCACCTGGAGTCGTCCTGTTCGTGACGGGAACTCCCGGTGCCAATAGCGCAGCTGCTGTTGGGCCAAGTTCGGGATGCGCTGTCACAAGTTCAACAAGCGAGCCACTCCCCCGCAGCGATTGAGCTACGAGACCACCAACCACGCTGTGGGCTTGTCGAAATGGCATGCCATTAGCTACCAAGAACTCAGCAAGATCAATAGCGGCAGCCCCAGGCGCATCAGCTGCGCTTCGCATGGCGTCTTCATGGAACTGCAGCGTTCGATACAGGCCCGTCACCGCGCGTAAGACCAGCAGCACTTGATCGACTGCATCAAAGAGCGGCTCTTTGTCTTCTTGGAGGTCTCGGTTGTAACTCAAGGGCAAGCCCTTGAGCGTCACCAATAATCCGGTCAAGTTGCCAACGAGTCGGCCTGTCTTGCCACGAGCAAGTTCTGCGACGTCCGCATTCTTTTTTTGCGGCAACATCGAGGAGCCAGTTGCAAAGGCATCGTCAACAGTGGCGAAGCCAAACTCGTCGCTCGACCACAGCACGATTTCTTCACCCATGCGAGACAGGTGAACTCCTAACAGGGCGATATCAAAGAGCGCTTCGGCTACGAAATCACGATCGGAGACTGCATCAAGTGAGTTGTTGAACGCTCGATCAAATCCCAGTGCCGCAGCTGTCGCTGCTGGATTCAATCCAAGTGAACTGCCAGCAAGTGCCCCTGCCCCAAGGGGTGACACATTGAGACGATGCACGCTCTGACACAGTCGATCCACGTCTCGAGCAAGCGCCCATGCGTGAGCTGCCAAGTGATGCGCCAACAGCACTGGCTGGGCACGCTGAAGGTGGGTGTAGCCCGGCAGGTAGTGATCGCCGGCTTGGCTAGCGCGCTCAGCGAGCACCGCTTGGAGATCTATGACAGCGCGAGCAATATCGCTGAGAGCACTTCTGGTCCACAGTCGAAGATCGGTTGCTACCTGATCGTTGCGAGAGCGACCGGTGTGCAGCCGTGCTCCGAGATCGCCAGCGATTTCGGTCACTCGACGCTCGACCAGGGTGTGGATGTCTTCATCGCTTGGACCTGGCACCACCTCACCTGCCATGATTTCGTCACGCGCCTGATCAAGCGCCGCATGAAGTACGACGGCTTCATCGCTCGTTAGAATTCCTACACCGATGAGTCCATCTACATGAGCGTGACTTCCCGCAACATCTTCAACGACCAGTCGAGCGTCATAATGCAAGGAGATGGAAAGCTCAGCGAGGGCGTTATCCATCCCTCCTTCGAGGCGGCCATGCCAAAGCGTCATCGGGGACGCTCGTCGATCACGCCGCCTTGCTTGGTGGCCCAGGTGGAAATACCAAGTCCCCAGAGGCGGACAAATCCTGCAGAGTCCTCATGACGGAAGGTGTCTGCTGCATCGTAGGTGGCGAGGCCATAGTCATAGAGGGCTACGGGACTCCGGCGACCTTCAATGCGCATGAGGCCCGGCGCTTCAAAGCGCAGCCGCACATCACCCGTCACGTGCTGTTGGGTGCTGTCAATAAACGCATCGATGGCGTTCTTGAGTGGCGAGAACCACATGCCGTCATAGACCAGTTCTGACCAGCGTGGCTCAAGGCGAAGCTTCTCGTGCGCCACATCTCGCTCCAAGGTGAGATCTTCAAGATCCGCGTGCGCTGCAATGAGCGCGAGCGCGCCCGGGCACTCGTACACTTCGCGACTCTTGATACCGACCCTACGATTCTCAACCATGTCGATGCGGCCGAAGCCTCGAGATCCTGCACGACGATTCATGGCATCAATCAAGTCAGCGAGGTCCATGGCTTCCCCATCGAGCGCCACCGGGACGCCGGCTTCAAAACTCACCACCACTGTGTCGGGCTCAGCCGTCGTGCAATTGGTCAAGGTGTAGGGCTCGTCTGGAGCCGTGGCCCAAGGGTCCTCAATGGCACCACATTCAATGGCGCGCCCCCATAGGTTTTCGTCGATGGAGTAGATCTTCTCTTTGGATTGGCCAATGGGAATGTTGTGCTTCGCGGCATACTCGACGGAGTCCTCTCGCGTCATTCCCCACAAGCGAACGGGTGCGAGTACTTCAAGGTCAGGCGCCAAAGCCCGCGTTGCAACTTCGAACCGCACCTGGTCGTTTCCTTTACCGGTACAACCGTGAGCAACGGCATCAGCGCCATGACGACGCGCTTCTTTCACCAAGTGCTTGGCGATCACGGGCCGAGACAGCGAGGAGACCAACGGATACTTTCCTTCATAGCGAGCGTTGGCCTTAATCGCTCGCATGCAGTATTCATTCGCCATCTCAGCGCGAGCGTCAATGACGACGGCCTCACTTGCACCAGCCACGAGAGCCCGTTGGCGAACAGCTTCCCAATCTTCGCCGGTGGAATCAGGCGATTGGCCAACATCAACCGTTACCGCGATGACGTCAACGCCGTAATTCTCGATCATCCAACGAACCGCTACTGAGGTATCGAGACCTCCTGAATACGCGAGTACCACTTTGCGTGCCATGTTGTTCCTTTTACCCTTTCTTTTCCCGCTTGCTGCGGGTCCTCAGTGCTACTCCTGAATATTCTGCAAGTTGCTCAGCGACTGCTTGCGCCCCAACGAGGTCGTCGACCGCCACCAAAATGGTGTCATCACCAGCAACAGTTCCGACCACGCCATCGATGATGGAGCGATCGAGCGCTGACGCTACGACGTGGGCGCAACCTGGCGGCGTGCGAACCACGCACAAGGACCCCGAGGTTGCAATCTCCACCGCCCACTCCCCGAGTACTCGTCGCAAGTGATCCACGGGAGCCACTTGCTGAGCGGGAAGTTCAGGTAACGCCAAGGCTTTATCTCCGCCCGGGATCCGTACTGTAATCACACCGAGTTCTTGAAGGTCACGAGATACCGTGGCCGTCGTCACCACGATGCCTTCGGAACTCAGCAATTCCGCAAGTTGACCTTGACTTGTCACCACCTGCTCCTCGAGCAGTTGCGTGATGCGATGCTGGCGCTGATGTTTGGTTCCCTTAGCCATCACACGCCTTCGCCAATCCAGCCAAAGACGCCGTACATTGCGGTCTCGCGGTGCTTGGCTTGAGCCCACACACGGCTACGAGGACCTTCTAATACTTCGTGAGAAATTTCTTCACCTCGGTGAGCGGGAAGACAGTGCAGCACGATCGCCTCGTCCGCTGCGTTGGCGAGCAAGGCTTCGGTGATGGAGAACTGTGCGAAGGCCTTGCGGCGAACCTGAGCCTCCTCTTCTTGCCCCATCGATGTCCATACATCGGTATAGAGCGCTGAGGCACCGCGAACCGCCGTCATGGGATCATCGCTTCGCGCAACCGCTGCATCAAAGCGAGCGAACTGCTCGAGCTCGGCAATTGTTGCATCATCGAATTGGTAACCCGGTGGCGCGCAAATCGTCACCGAAACGCCTAAAGCCAAGCAGGCTTGAGCGAGAGATCGGGCCACATTATTCGCGTCGCCGACATAAACCACGTGCTTGCCCCGTAGGCCGTCAACACCACCACATTCATCGGCCAGGGTCAACATGTCGGCAATGGCTTGGCAAGGATGTGAGTAGTCACTCAACAAATTGATGATCGAGACTTGATTGTCTTGAGCATCAAGTGCTGACGCCATGCGGGAAAAGACTGCGTGGTTACGAACTCTCGCCGCAATGATTTGGTGATAGCACCCCAGCGTTCGGGCCACATCCTCGGCTGACTCTCGGACGTCAATCCCTACTTCCGCGTCACTGATCATGACGGCGTGGCCGCCCGCGTGCACCACGGCCATCTCGGTTGAATTGCGCGTGCGCGCCGATGGTTTTTCGAACACCATTGCCACACTTTGTCCATCCAAAATCGGCCGTGGACCTTGCGCTGCCATGCGCACGATGGACTCAATGCCCTCTGGCCCGACGTCCGTCAAATCAAGAAAGTGACGAGTCATGGTTGCATCTCCTCTGTCAGTACCGCAGCCAATATCTCCACGGCCCGAGCAATCTCTTCATCACTCACCATGAGTGGTGGTGTCATACGAATCGTGTCGGGACGCACCGCGTTCAGGATCAGTCCTTGGTTGAGACACTCGGCCACGACTGCCCCAGCTTTGGCGTCGCTCAGCGCAATTCCCAACAACAGTCCTCGACCACGGACGTCAACCACGCCAGGAAGGTCAATGAGCTGATTGCGAAGTTTCGCTCCCGCCGCTTGTGCGAGGGCGGGCGCATCAATGTTGATCATGGTGCGCAAGGTGGCACGCGCAGCAGACATCGCCAGTGGCTGGCCGCCATAGGTGGTGCCGTGATCTCCTGGCACGAATGCATCGGCGATCTCTTCAGCGGCCCAGCACGCCCCGACGGGGACCCCGTTACCCAAGGCCTTGGCCATCGTCACCACATCAGGCGTGAGTTGCTCATTTTGGAAAGAGAACCATTGCCCGGTTCTGCCAAGGCCGGTTTGGACCTCATCAACCATAAAGAGTGCTCCGAACTCGCGGCATGCTTGCTCGAGGCCCGGCAAGTAACCAGGTTCTGGCACATTGATGCCGCCTTCCGCTTGAATGCATTCGATGAGCACGCCGGCCACGTCACCACGCGCCAATACGGCACGAGCGGCACCAAGGTCGCCAAAGGCAACCCGTTCAAAACCATCGGGAAGCGGCTGAAAAGGCGCTTGCTTTGCCGACTGATGGGTAGCTGCCAACGTGGCGAGAGTGCGCCCATGGAAAGCCTCGCCTGCCGAGATCACCACGTAGCGTCCAGGTCGAGCCTTACGGGCAAGTTTGAGTGCGCACTCGTTTGCCTCAGCTCCGGAGTTACACAGGAATACCCGGCCGTGGCGGCCTTGAGCATCGGCAATCAGTCCGTCGAGCAACGTGGCAACTTCTGGGCCTAGTTCGTTGCCAAACAAGTTGGAAAGGTGCAGCAAGGTTGCTGCTTGGTTGCCAACAGCTTCAGCAACAGCCGGATGTGCGTGACCGAGTGACGTGACAGCCAAGCCACACAAAAAATCAAGATAATGACGACCTTGGTCATCAACCAGGGTGGTGCCGGAACCTGACACAAAGGTCACCGTTGGTTCCCCATAGGTGTGCATCAACCGTGAACGGTCCATCACGGCAGCACCATAGTTCCGAGTCCACCATCGGTAAACAATTCGACGAGCAGGGCATGGGGTTCACGGCCATCGAGAATGTGCGCTCGTGAAACCCCTGCACGAACAGCTCCGATGCACGCTTCAACTTTGGGCACCATTCCCCCATTGGCTGCTCCTGAGGCAACCATCGCTTCGAGCTCGGCTGTCGTCACCTGGGCCACCGTTGACGATGGATCATCAGCATCAGCGCGAATGCCAACGACGTCGGTCAAAAACACCAACTTCTCCGCGCCAATGGCGGCTGCGATAGCACCAGCAACGGTGTCAGCATTGATGTTGTAGGCCTGGCCCTCCGCGTCTGAGCCAATCGTTGCAATGACGGGCACGAGACCTTGAGAAACCAATCCGTTGACGATGGTGGGGTCGACCTTGGAAACATTGCCGACGAAGCCCAAGGCCTCCGAATGGACGTCTGCTCGAATCAAATTCGCATCAGCCCCAGAGAGACCAACGGCGATAGAGCCGTGCACATTGATGGCGCTCACGATGTCAGAGTTGACTTTGCCCACGAGCACCATGCGCGCCACGTCGAGCGTTTCTGCATCGGTGACGCGCAAGCCATCGACAAACGTGGACTCAATGCCCATCTTTTTTAACAGTGTCGCGATCTGCGGTCCCCCGCCGTGCACCACAACCGGATGAATGCCAACCGCCTGAAGCAACACGATGTCTTCTGCAAATGACGCCAAGGCATCATCTTCCGAAGCGCCAGCGAGTGCATTGCCGCCGTATTTGATGACCATCACCGATCCGGCAAAACGCCGAATATAGGGAAGGGCTTCAATCAGCAGTTCTGCTGTTTGTTTAGGGTCACGCCGCTCGAGGCTCATGAGGTTGTCCTGTTCTCATCGATGTAGCCGTGACCAAGATCCGTCGTCAAGATTGAAGCGGTCCCCGAGCCAAGGCCAAGATCGACGTCGATGTCAATCCATCGCTCCGCCATATGTGCTCGAACACCTGCCACGTCATGGTCGATCGCCACAGCAGACTTCGAGACCGCAATGCCGCCGTAGGAAATTGTGACCAGTTCAGGATCGCACTCAATGCCAGCGGTGCCGATCTCGCTCAGGACACGACCCCAATAGGGGTCTTCTCCGTTGAGTGAGCACTTCACCAAATTGGAGGTCGCCACTTTGCGGGCCCCTCGATGTGCTTGGCTGTCAGTCAGGGCGCCTCGCACCGTAATGATGCACGCCTTCGTTGCGCCCTCTGCATCGAGCACCATGTCTTTGGCCAGCTTCATGCACGCCTCGGCCACCAGTGCTTCAAGCACACCGGCTTCTGGTTCAGGTGCCGTACCCATGCTCAGGAGCAATACCGTGTCATTGGTCGATGTGGCTCCGTCGATATCCATTGAGTTAAAGGACTCGGCGACACCTGCGCGCAGCGCCGCATCAAGGCGATCCTTACTCACCTTCGCATCGGTAGCGAGCACACACAGCATGGTCGCCATATTGGGGGCCAACATGGCGGCACCTTTGGCCATTCCAGCGACTCGTACGCCCTGCTTGGCGAGACTTACCGTCTTTTCAAAGGTGTCAGTGGTCAGCATGGCTTTGGCGGCACGCTCGCCGGCAGAGGCGTCACTACCAAGCGTCGACGCCAAGGAAGATACGCCAGGTAGCGCCGCATCAAGAGGAAAGGGGATGCCAATCAAGCCTGTTTGACAAAGCAACACTTCGTCTGTCTTGGCCCCGATGGATGACGCCACCGCTTCACACAGTGCTTCAGCGGCGGCCAAGCCGGGTGCTCCGGTGGCGGCATTGGCGTTACCAGAAGTAACCAAAATGGCTCGAATGGCGCCGCTTGTCTGCTCAAGATGAGCACGGCTCAACTTGACGGGCGCCGCGCAGGCTTTGTTCTGCGTGAAAACGCCTACACAGGTGACCGGCTCGTCAACACACACCAACGCTGCGTCAAACACCCCGCCAGCTTTAATGCCGACGCTGCCACCGGTTGCCTGGATTCCTGCAATATCAGTAATGCTCACGGGTACACCCCTATCGTTGAAAGGCCAGCTGTTTCGTCAAGGCCTAAGGCCACGTTGGCCGCCTGAATGGCTTGACCTGCTGCCCCCTTGCCCAAGTTGTCGATGGCAGCGAGCGCAATCAAAGTTTTCGTTCGTTTGTCAACGGCCACACTGACAAAAGCCGCGTTCGAACCCGTCGCCCACTTTGTGGAAGGTGCTTCGTCAACCACATGAATGAAGGGTTCGTGGTCGTAGGCCTTGTGGAGCACGTCCATGGCCTCGTTAGTCGAAATGTCTTGGGTGATCTTGGCGTACGCCGTAACCAACATGCCACGAACCATCGGGGCAAGGTGGGGGGTAAAGAGCACCGTTGCCCCAAGGTTGCGCTCCATCTCCGCGGTGTGGCGATGGTCAAGCAAGCCATAGGCGCTGAAATTCTCATCCACATGATTGAACGTCAAATGATCTTTGGCCGGTCGACCAGCTCCGGACACACCAGATGCTGCGTCAACGATGAGTGACGAACGATCAATCACATCGGCATCGCACAGTGGCCCTAATGCCAAGGTGGTGGCAGTCGGGTAGCACCCAGGTGATGCAATCAGTTTGGCGATCGAAATGGCGTCTCGATTGCGTTCCACCAGCCCATTGGCGGCGTGGTGGCACAAGTCAGGGGCGCGGTGCACCTCGCCGTACCACTGCTCGTAGATCTCAGGAGGTAGGCGAAAGTCAGCTCCAAGGTCGACGATGAGCGCTCCATCATCAATCAGCTCCGGCACGATGTCTTGGGAGGCACCATGGGGTAGCGCTAGAAACACCACATCAAGGCCTCGAAGCGCATCGGGGGTGGTCTCCAAAAATGTGACGTCGCCATAGGCCCCGGTGAGCGAAGGCGTCAGCGAGGACACCGGCTTCCCTTCGGCGCTGTGGCCAGTCGCTACGGTGACGTGCAAGGTCGGGTGTTGCGATAAAAGGCGTAGGAGCTCTGTCCCCGCATAACCTGATGCTCCTGCTACGCCAACGTTCATAACTGTAATTTTATACATATCAATTCATAAAATTGCAAAAACACCTCAAAAAGACCGGAAAATTACCGTGAGTCGAAAATCTTGGGCCGCCTTCATCGCGCTGAGCATCATCTGGGGCATCCCCTATCTGCTCATTCGCGTCGCGGTACGCCAACTCGACCCCATCACGTTGGTGTTTTTCAGGACCCTTCCCGCTGGCCTTATTTTGCTGCCCTTTGCCCTGCGCTCAGGAAAGCTGGCTTCGTTGAGGGGACATTTCCGCTGGGTGTTGGCCTATGCCTTTTGTGAGTTCGGCATCCCGTGGCTCTTTATGGGCACTGCCGAAAAACACCTCTCGAGTTCCCTCACGGCCCTCTTGGTTGCCGGCGTCCCACTCGTCGGCGCTGTGCTCTATCGCTTCACCCATGCGGCTGAACACCTGGGGCCCAAGCGAAGTATTGGCCTTGGCGTTGGCGCTCTTGGCGTCATGCTCGCGGTAGGTCTCGACATCTCAGGTTCTAGCTGGGCAGGAGTAGCCGAAATGCTGGTGGCCGTGCTTGGCTACACGCTGGGGCCCTTAGTTATTTCCACCAAGCTTCGAGACCTGCCAGGCGTTGCGGTAGTTGCGAGTTCCTTGTTGTTCGTTGGTGTCGTCTATAGCCCATGGGCCTTGACCCATCTGCCCTCACCATGGCACAGCGAAACCATCTGGTCGGTAGTGCTGCTCATCATCTTCCCCACCATGGCTGGGTTCTTGCTCTTCTTCGCCCTCATCGTAGATGCCGGGCCATCTCGAGCAACGGTGGTGACCTATATCAATCCAGCCGTCGCCATCATCTTGGGGGTTGTGATTTTGTCCGAACCCTTAACCGTCGGTCTCATCGTAGGATTCCCGCTCATCATCGCGGGATCCATCTTGGCTACCGCCAATGCCTCACCTGCTGAACGACGCATGGAGCAGTCATTGCTTGGTGACGCTGAGGCTCCTTAACGCAGTCGAGCGCCGAGTTCGCCAGCTTTGGCGATACAGGCTTCTCGAACGGCTGAGATCTCGTCTTCGCTCAGGGTGTGATCTTCAGCACTGAGCTTGATGCGATAAGCGAGACTTCGACTCCCCGCATCCACTCCAGTGCCACGGTAGACATCAAACAAAGCAACTGATTCGCCAAGCTCTCCTGCAGCAGCCACCAATGCCTTGCCGATGTCAGCTGCAACGACGTCGTCGGGAGCGACAAAGGCCAAGTCAAAGACGCTGGAAGGGAATCGGCTTACCGCTTGGGCGAGATCAGATTTCCGCGTGGTCTTCGAGTTGTCAGCAATTCGGCCAACATCAAGGCTCAACACGCCGATGCGGCGACCTTCGAGTGCCGACGAGAGCTTGCCGCCCAACTCTGGATCCACTTCACCAACCACACCGACGGCCACACCGGTGCGAACATCTCGTACCAAACCTGAACGGGTGGGGTGAAGGCCTGCGAGTTCGGCCGTGCGTCGAGTGCGCTGATCGATATCGAGCCCTTCGAGACGAAGAGCATCGCTCAGTACGCTCAGCGCCGTAACGGCAGACGTTGCATCTACCCCGTCGTGAGCAAAGACCACGGTCAGGGTATCAATCTCATCGGGTAAGGCCACCTCAGTCGAACCGAGAGAACCGGCTCGCGACGAGCGTGATGAGCGCACGGCTGGGTTCACAAACACTGCGCCTAGTTCAAAGAGAATCACGTTGTCTTGCTGGCGCTCGAGATTCATCGCCGTGCTGCGGAGCAAACCTGGCAAAAGCGATCGACGAAGCCGCGACTCACCTTCAGTCAATGGGTTCGTCACCACAATGTCGGGCTCGTCTATGCCAAGCAGCTCAAGTTCGCCAGGTGCGACGAGCGATGACGTCCAAGCCTCGGTCGCCCCCAATCCCACCATGACGTCGCGCAGACGATGGCGAAGTGTCTGAGCACTGCTTGGAGAACCAGGTTCTGGCCATGCCAAGCGCCGACGAGGGATCTTTGAATACGAGTACGTCCGGGCAATCTCTTCAATGATGTCGGCGATGCCACGGGCGCTTTTGCGAATATCAGAGCGATTCGTTGGCACCGTGATGCTCAAGCCGTCATCAGTTGCCACTACGTCGAATCCTCGAGGCTCAAGCAACTGGCCGATTTCCTGCTCGCTGAGCGTGATGCCGAGCAGTGCTTCAATTCGAGCGTGGGGAACCTCAATAACTGCTCCCGCTGGGCTTGTCGCGGGCTGCACCCAGGGTTGCGACATCGTGAGCTCGGGACAGGTCAATGCCAGGAGTTGCGCAAATCGATCCATGGCAGTCTCGATCATTGCTGGGTCCGTGCCCTTGGAGAAACGAGCCGAGGCTTCGCTACGAAGTGCCAAACGTCGGGAGGTTCGCATCAAGGTAATGGGCTCGAACGCGGCAGCTTCTAAGAGCACGGTATTCGTCGCGTCATTGATTTCAGATGACGCACCACCCATGAGACCAGCGAGTCCGATGACCCGATCAGTGGCGTCGCAAATCACAATGTCAATACCTTGATCACCAAGAGACTTGCCGGCCACTCCTAGGGTTCGCTCTTGGTCATCTAGCGTGACCAAGGACTCGCCCTGTTTGGCAGATCTCACGATGAGTCCATGACCCTCTACTCGGGACAAGTCATAGGGGTGGGTCGGCTGACCCATTTCGAGCATGACGTAATTCGAGGCGTCCACCACATTGTTAATGGCCCGCATGCCCGCCTTTGCGAGGCGATCGACGATGAACGAGGGTGAATCCCCCACCACCACACCGCTGAGAACGGCCACCCCAAGGCGCGGACACAGAGATTCGTCGCGAATTTCAGCGCTGACGAGATCAGCCGATGGCTGCTCGCTGCGCGCGATTGCTTCGATCACGGGCTCACGGTACGCAAGGTCCAACCGAGCGGCAAGGTCACGCGCCACCCCTCGGATGCACCACGCATCGGGACGGTTGCCTTCAATGGCGAGATCAAAGATCACGTCACGCTCAACACCCAACACCTCCACCAACGGGGCGCCGGGAGCTGCGTCGTGATTATTCAAGATCATGAGGCCAGAGTGGTCGTCGCCAAGCCCGAGTTCTCGACCCGAACACAACATGCCATTCGAGGTCACGCCGCGCATCTTTCGACGAGCAATCTCAAAACCTCCTGGCAGGGTCGCCCCAACCGGCGCGAGGGGAACAAGGTCACCAAGAGCGAAGTTCGTAGCCCCGCAGACGATTTCCAAGGGGCCATCTCCGGCATCGACAACCACGAGACGGACCCGATCAGCGCCTTCAATGGCATGGATCTCGTCAATACGGGCAATCACCACATCGCTGAGGCCATCGCCGACCACTTCCACGCCTTCAACCACGAGACCCAAATCATCAAGAGTGGAGCGCAGCAACGCAACATCGTCAGGGAAGTCGGCGAAATCTTTCAGCCAAGACAGAGGGGTAAGCATCGCGGTGTCTCCTAGAACTGCCTCGAGAAGCGCACGTCGTTCTCGATCAAGGCTCGCATGTCGGCGATCGAGTGTCGCATCTGAGCACAGCGGTCAATACCGAAACCAAAAGCAAAACCCGACCACTCGGCTGAATCGATACCCACAGCATCAAAAACGGCGGGGTCGATCATGCCGCAGCCGCCAAGCTCGATCCATCCAGTCTTCGAACAGGTTCGGCACCCTTCGCCGCGACAGATAGTGCAGGTGATTTCAAACTCAGCTGACGGTTCAGTGAAGGGAAAGTAGGCCGGGCGCAAACGTGAATGGATGTCGGGCCCGAAGTATGCAGCGGTGAAGGTTTCAATCACTCCGGCAAGATCACCAAAGGTGATGCCCTTGTCAACCACGAGTCCTTCGACTTGATGGAATACCGGCAAATGCCGTGCATCAGGTGTATCGAGGCGATAGCAGCGACCGGGGATGGCAGCGTGAATTGGCAAAGCGTTCTTTGCTACTGCCGCCTCAAGCAAATGAATCTGCATGGGCGAGGTGTGGGTACGCATCAACACGGTCTCTGCATTACCGAGATCGAGATACATCGTGTCGTACATATCGCGAGCAGGATGGCCTGGCGGCAAATTCAAAGCCTCGAAGTTGTACCAGTCCGTTTCGACTTCTGGGCCTTCTTCGATGCTGAAACCCATAGACACGAATACTTCCTCGAGGCTGGCTCGAGTTTGCGCAACCACGTGAGCATGGCCACGCGTTGAGGGAAATACCACCTTGCTGGTCACCACTTCTGTCAGGTCCAGCGCATCTTCGAGCAGCCACGCTTCGCGTTCGTTAGCCGCCAGGGCTTCGCGGCGAAGCGAAATGGCGCTGAGCAGTGCATCACTGATGTGCTGGATGTCGCGTCCGCGTTCTTTGCGCTGCGTTTCGTCACTGATGGACCCAAGCGCCCGACGCGCGGCGATGAGGGGTGAGTTCTTGGCTTTACTTTGGCTTTCGATGGCATCTAATTCAGCCACGCGCTCGGCGCTCGCCACGGCGGCGAGGCTTTCTGTTAGGTACCCCTCAAGGTCCAACTCACTCACGATAACTCCTCATACTTCACGCCATGCATCGTAGATCCCTCAGCATGCACATCTGAGGAGCGAAGACCACGTTGTGCAGCGAAGCACAAGATGCCAGCCGCAACGGCAACGTTGAGCGATTCCACCGGCGGGGCGAGGGGAATGCTCACGAGCGACGAGCAGGCCGCAATGGCTTCGTCGCTCAACCCTTGAGCCTCGTTGCCTAGGACAATGCCTCGACGCTCCGGCCAGACTTGATTCCCAAAGTCAATGCCGGCATGACTTGACGTGCCAATGAGCGAGATTTTGGCGTCAGCTAACGCTTGCCGAGCATCTTCAAAATTTGCGTACTCCAACACCCCCACGCGCAACAGCGAACCCGTTGAGGCGCGAAGGGCCTTGGGGCCCAGGGGGTCCGTGACGTTGCCGCTCAAGACAAGACCAGAACATCCCGAAGCTTCAGCGACACGCGCCACCGCTCCAAGGTTTCCTGGATCACGTACATTGTCGAGCACGACCACCACGCCACCATCGAGCACCGCTTCAGGATGGGTTTCCTTCATCGCCACAATGGCGGCGATGGGTTGAGGCGTCGTCGCATCTGCGACGCGCTCTAAAACACCAGCCCCGAGCTCGCTCAGCGCAATGCCGTGGCTCTTAATCCGTTCGGCAGCACGTTGCGAAGCAGCCGAATGTTCGATTTCAGGGCTCGTGAAGGCGCGCTCGATCATCCAGCCCGCATCAAGGGCCGCGACGACGAGCTCAGGTCCTTCGATGACAAAACTCTTCTCCTCACGACGAAAGCGCCGCGAGGAGAAGAGTCGTCGAAGTCGTTGGACCTCGCCGTGGCGAGGACTCATTGGCTCGCTCAGGAGGCCAGGGCTCCCTGCGCTACCTTGACCAGCGCACCGAAGGCGGCGGGGTCATTCACCGCAAGGTCGGCCAACTGACGACGGTCGACTTCGACGCCCGCGCTGTGCAAACCAGCGATGAAACGGCTGTAACTCATGTTGTGCTCGCGAACCGCAGCGTTGATTCGCTGAATCCAGAGCTTGCGGAACTCACCCTTGCGTGCCCGGCGGTCGCGGAATGCGTACTGCTTGGCGTGCAAGACGGCTTCGTTGGCGGAACGGAAAGACCGACTGTGGCTACCGTAGTAACCCTTGGCGTCTTCAAGTACTGCCTTGTGGTGCTTCTTTGCGTTGACTGCGCGCTTTACCCGTGCCATACGTCAACTCCTCTTTCTATCGATGGTTTCTTCGTGGTTCGTGGCGTGCCGAAACGTGTCGGCACGGTCATTACATTCCAAGCATCCGCTTAATGCGGTTGGCGTCGCCGGGGGCAACATCCACTTCGCGGGCCAGACGGCGCGTACGCACCGAGCTCTTCTTTTCCATGATGTGTCCGCGGTTTTGCTGGCGACGACGCAGGCGACCACTACCGGTCACCTTGATGCGGGCGGCAGCCCCACGGTGGGTCTTCATCTTGGGCATGTCATTCCTCTCCTTCTACAACTGCTGGCGCTCCGTCGCTTGATTGCTCAGCGGCGGGAGCTGCGGCCTTGACCTTGGGCTTAGATCCCTTTTTCTGTGGTGCGAGCACCATGGTCATGTTTCGTCCATCCAATTTGGGGCTCACTTCGACCTTGCCGCCATCGCCAATGGTCTCAGCGACACGATCCAAAATCTGCTTACCCAGTTCGGGGTGGAATACTTCACGGCCTCGGAACATGATGGTCAACTTGACCTTGTGACCGCCTTCGAGGAACTTGGCTACTTGACGCGTCTTAGTGTCAAAATCGCCCTGTCCAATCTTGGGACGGTACTTCATCTCCTTCACACCGACGTTGGTCGACTTGCGTCGTGACTCCTTGGCCTTCTGCGCTTCGTCGAACTTGAACTTTCCGTAGTCCATGATTCGACAAACCGGGGGGTTGGCCATGGGAGCGACCTCAACGAGATCAAGATCGAGGTTCCGAGCGATAGACAAGGCCTCGGGCACTGGCTTGATACCAAGCTGGTTACCTTCGGGGTCGACAAGTCGTACCTCTCGGACGCGGATCCGTTCGTTGATCCGGTGTTCTGGTGCTGCGCCTGCTGCTATCGGGCTACTCCCTTGCTCTTGCCCGACGACCGCTTAGTCGTCGGAACTCCTTGCAGGCAAGCGAGGACACGGGGTCGCACCACGTGCGACGCCTTCTCGACCACCTGCACAGGCCCGTAGGTTCTCTGGTGAAGTGGTGGAGGAAGCATCGTTCGATTGCGAACCGCTTCCCCGCTTGTCTGGTAACGGAGATCTACGCTAGCACCCATGACTGATCCATCCTCCCCGAACCCCGAAAATGCCTCTGAGAGCGAAGAAAGCCTTGAAAAGCTTCGAGCATCGCTTGCTTCGAGTGATCCAGCCGTAGTGATCGCAAACCACTGTTACGGGCTCTTTGAATTGGCGGCGGTGTATCTCGGGGAACAGCCCCCACGTTTAGGAGAAGCCCAATTTGCCATTGATGCCTTGGCCGGCCTGCTCGGAGCCTCTGAGTCGCGCTTGGGCGATGCCGCTGGGCCCATTGTGGAAGGGTTAACCCAACTTCGGTTGGCCTGGGTGCAAATTCAGGCTGCCCACAGCTCTGAGGCCTGAGAACCTCAGCGTCGTCTTAGTGGACGATCTTGGCCAGGGGGATTTCGAGAATATCGCTGGCCCCATGGTCTTTCAGAGCCGGAATCAAGGTGTTGATCACTGCCTTGGCCACCACCGTTTCCAAGGCGTAACCGGCGCCACCAGAAAGTTCTGAAATCGTCGGCGAGCGCAACGCTGGCAAGACGCTGAGGACTGCGTCGAGCTGCTCAGCGGCAACATTGAGTTTGACCAAGACTTTTTCTCGAGCCTCGAGCGTTCCCTCGAGCAAGGTCAAGAGTTGACGCATGGCGTGGAGTTTTTCGGGATCCGCTGCTGCTTGAGGACTTGCAATTACCTCGGTGCGAGATACCAGCAAGGTGTCAATGATGCGAAGGCCTGCGGCTTTCAGGGCACGACCGGTCTCGGTGATTTCCACGACACAGTCAGCAATGTCGGGAACCTTGGCTTCGGTGGCGCCATAAGAAAGTGAGACCTCGGCGTTAATCCCCGCAGCGCTGAGTGCCCGAGCCGTGAGACCGGGGTATTCAGTGGAGACCCGCAGTACACCTTCGTGCTGGGCCAGATCCTCCATGCTGTGATACGCAGAGTTCTCGGCTACTGCCAACACAACGCGAATGGGATTCGACGTGTTCTTCGAGTAGTTCAACTCGCCAAGAGTGACGACTTCGGCTCCGCGCTCTTCAATCCAGTCTCGGCCCGTGATGCCAAAGTCAAAGCGACCTTCGGCGATGTACACCGGGATCTCTTGGGGACGCAGAATGCGCACTTCATTGACTCTGGGGTCATCGATGCTGGCTCGGTAGTCCACGTCGCTCGAGCGCTTGACGGCCAAGTCAGCATGCTCAAAGAGTTCGAGAGTGGCGCGTTCAAGGGAACCTTTGGGCAAGACGAGATTCAGCACCTGCCCATTGTGGCCCAATTTGAACGACCCGCTGACCGATTGGCGTCTGTTAGGACCAGCGACGCAAGACGCGAACGGTTTCTACTGCCGTCTCGAGTGCTTCAGCGCCCTTATTGCTGTCATCATCCATGCAACGCTCCAGTGCCTGTTCGACCGTATTGGTCGTCAAGACACCGAAGATCACCGGCACGCCTGTGGTCAGCGCGACGTTTTGAATCCCCCGTGCTGCTTCGCCGGCCACGTAATCAAAATGGGGCGTGTCGCCACGGATCACAGCGCCCAAGCAAATAACCGCATCGACAGATCCAGAGGTGCAGAGCTTTTGCGCCACGATGGGCAACTCAAAGGCGCCGGGCACCCAAGAAACACTCACATCGGCATTGCCAATTCCCAGCGATTCAGCGCGCCGAAGAACACCATCGAGCAAACGCTGGCTGATCCCACCGTTAAAGCGGCCGGCAACTACCCCAATGCGAAGCCCAGCCCCATCAAGGCCGCCCTCGACCACTTTGACGCTGCTCTGCCTCAAGGCTTCGAGGCGTTGCTCATCTAAGCGTGTTTCATCAGACGATGTCATCGAGACCCTCCAGCAAGTGACCCATGCGCTCTTTCTTAGTTCGCAAGTATTCAATGTTCTGCGGGGTCGGGTTCGACTCCAAGGGAACGCGACTCGTGATGTTCAAACCAAAGCCCTCCAAGCCGCCGTACTTGGCTGGATTGTTGGTCATGAGACGCATCGTGGTGACACCAAGCTCATTCAAAATCTGAGCGCCAATGCCATATTCACGACTGTCGACGGGCAAGCCGAGGTCAGTGTTGGCATCGACGGTGTCGCGGCCTTGTTCTTGGAGTTGATAGGCGCGAATCTTATGGCCCAGGCCGATGCCGCGACCTTCGTGTCCTCGCAGGTACACGATGACGCCCTTGCCTTCTTGGGAAACGCGATCCATCGCGGCATGCAGCTGAGGGCCACAATCGCAGCGCAGCGAGCCAAAGGCATCGCCCGTGAGGCATTCGGAGTGAACTCGCACCAAGAGGTCTTCAGCGCCTTCGATGTCGCCCTTGATGAGGGCGACGTGCTGCTCTCCATCAAGGACCGACTCAAAGACGACTGCTTGGAAGTCACCGTGCTCAGTTGGGATCGTCGCTTCTGAAATTCTCTCAACGAGCTTTTCGTGTTGGCGCCGATAGCGAATCAGATCAGCAATCGAGATGAGCGGCAGGCCGTGCTCTTGGGCGAAGATTTCCAACTCCGGCAAGCGAGCCATGTCGGATTTATCTTTGGTCACGACTTCACACAACACACCCGAGGGTGCCAAGCCCGCCAAGCGAGCCAAGTCAACGGTGGCTTCGGTGTGACCGGCGCGCTTCAGCACTCCGCCCTCGCGGTAGCGCAACGGGAAGATATGCCCAGGGCGATTGAGATCAGTTGGCTTGGTATCTGGATCAATAAGTGAGCGAATCGTGGCGGCTCGGTCGGCCGCTGAAATACCCGTCGTCGTCCCGTGGCGATAGTCGACGCTCACCGTGAATGCGGTGCGCTGCGATTCAGTGTTTGCTGAAACCATGAGCGGCAAGTCAAGCTCGTCGGCTCGCGTGTCGAGCAAGGGGGTGCAAATCACGCCTGAGGTGTGGGCCAAGAAGAACGCGATGTTCTCTGGCGTCGCCGCTTCGGCAGCCATGATGAGATCGCCCTCATTCTCGCGATCTTCATCGTCCACCACAATGACAATGCGCTTATCGGCAATAGCTTGGATCGCCTCTTCAATTGATGACATCGGCATTACAGGGCTACCTCCACTCGTAGGTCATCTCCGACCTGAACTGCCGAAATCAACCGGCCACGCTTCATTGCGTCGATCGTCGGAGCACCATGACCGCGCAGGACCGGTGCTCCATCGTCACCTCCCATGATGGCAGGTGCAAGGTAGAGCACGACTCGATCTACCAAGTTTGCTTCAATAAAGGCCTGGGCGACGCTCGCTCCGCCTTCAATCAGGACTTGAAGTACCCCCGATTGGCCCAATTCATCGATCAGCGCTGCGAGATCGCCTTCGTAGCTACGAGCAGGTAGAACGCGAGCCCCCTCGGGGATAGCCCCGAGCACAATGCGCTGCGGTTGACGCACGGGCTCAGGCGTTGTCCGCGCCGTCAGCAAGGGGTCGTCGCTTCGCACCGTTCCCGCACCCACAATGATGGCATCGCTGCGCGCTCGCAAATTAGCAACATCGGCACGGGCTTCTTCGCTGGTGACCCACTTCGATGTGCCATCAGCAGCAGCAGTTCTTCCATCGAGTGTCGAGGCCATCTTGAGGACCACAAGTGGTCGTCCCGTTCGCCGATGGTGGAGATAGGGAGCAAGTTGCTCGCTGACTTCGCGTGCGCGCACCCCTGCTGCTACGTCGATACCAGCACCACGAAGCGCTGCAGCCCCGGTGCCGCCAACTCGTTGGTCAGGGTCCTCAATGGCGTACAACACAGACGAGACGCCAGCTTCGATCAGAGCTTCAACGCATGCAGGCGTGCGCCCAACGTGGGAACAAGGCTCCAGAGTGACGACCGCCGTTGCCCCCTGGGCCCTGTCGCCGGCCTGGGCAAGTGCCATGACTTCAGCGTGCGCTTGTCCTGGGGCTTGGGTAGCGCCCTCACCGATGATCTCACCTGATTGGTCGAGGATCACACAACCCACCCAAGGGTTGTCCCCCGTCGTCCCTCGAACTGCATCACCGAGTGCGATCGCTCGGTCCATCGCCCGCGCGATGAGATCCGTCATGGGCTAGAGCGCTTTCGCGCGCAGTGCCGCAGCAGCATCTTTGGGATTCTCTGCACCAAAGATCGCGCTCCCCGCAACGAGTACTGTCGCGCCAGCCTCAACCGCTTGGGTGGTGGTCGCGAGATCGATCCCACCGTCGACTTCCACCTCGCAGGCGTATCCCGCCTTGTCGATCGCAGCTCGAACTTGCGCGATTTTGGGCAAGACGTCGGGAATGAATGATTGGCCGCCAAAGCCAGGAAACACCGTCATGCAGAGCACGAGATCGACGAGACCGAGATATGGCTCAATCATCTCAAAAGGTGAATCGGGATTCGCAGCCACCCCGACGCGCAGTCCTAGCGCTCGCGCGAGGGCGATGGTGGCGTGAAGGTCACCAATTTCAACATGTACCGTGACGCTGGAAGCTCCAGCCTTGGCGAAGGCCTCAAGATAGGCATCCGGGTCCGTAATCATGAGGTGACAGTCCAAAAACGCGTCCGTGTGCTTGGAGAGCGAAGCAACTACTGGAGGTCCAATCGAGATATTGGGCACAAAGTGCCCATCCATGACATCGACATGAAGCCAATCAGCCTCAGATCCCACCTCATCAATGTGATCGATGAGTCGGGCAAAGTCGCAGGCCAATATCGATGGGGCAATCTTGATGTCCCCAAGAGGCCCTGCATCATGCTTGGAAGGTCGCGTGCTCACGAGATTCAGCCTAGAACCCCATCGGCGTAATCGGGTCGAAACGATCAATTGAGGCCCCGCTGCCTCGGCGCCAGTCGCGTGCATCCATGGCTCGTTTTCCCGCTGGCTGAACTTCAAGCAAGACCAAGGAACCGTCACGAGTTCCTACGGTGGTCCCAGCAAGGTAGCCGGGCGCGAGATCATGCACGTCGCCCCTTCGGGCCTGGTGAATAACTACCCGTTCGCCACCGGCTCGGGACCATGCTTTGCCTAAGCGAATTTGGCGCAGCAGTTGTTCACTTGATGTCTCAAAATCGAGGTGGAGATCTTCGGCGGTCACTTTTTTGGCATAGGAGATCTCGCCAACTTGCTCGTGGGTCTCCATCTGATTGAGATCACCGCTCTTGAGAAGCTCACACAGCAACTCAGTGCCGAGCTCACTCAATTCATTCCAAAGCTGCTGCAAACTCTTCTCCCCGCTGCTCACGCTTGCGCGTGCATACACCGCCCCAGCGTCAAGTTCTTCGACGATGCGCATAATGCAGACGCCAATGTCTTCATCGCCCGCCAAAATGGCTCGTTCAACTGGTGCCGCACCTCGCCAGCGAGGCAGTTCGGAAAAGTGAATATTGAGCATGGGGATGGCATCGACCAATGAGCCGGGCAACAGCGCTCCATAGGCCACCACCACCCCGAGATCTATGTCGAGTCCGTCAAGGTCGCCAAGATCATGACTCACCACCAGGCCGTGATCGAGCGCCCATTGCTTGACCGGCGAAGGACTCAGCGCTCCCCCACGCCCTCGTTTGGCATCGGGGCGGGTAATCACGATGGCAAGGTCGTGGCCGGCATCGACAAGACCCTTCAGGGTGGTAACCGCCAATGCGGGGGTCCCGAGAAACGCGATTCGGGCCATGAGCCCTAAGAGAACAAGCCGCGCAGGCCGCCTGATTCACGAACGCTTTGCGCTTCCGCTCGTTTGCGCAAAATCTTTTTCGCTTCTGCTCGCTGATCATCATCGAGGCGCTCTAACAACACCACGCCGTTGAGGTGGTCTAGCTCATGTTGAAAGACGCGACCCTCGTACTCATCCGTCTCAATAGAAATCTCATTGCCATCGAGGTCGAGGCCCACCAAGTGAATCGCGTTGGGCCTTGTGATCTCCCACGAGAGTCCAGGTACCGAGAGACACCCTTCTTCGAAGGTCCACTCGCCGTCGGATTCCACAATCTTGGGATTCACGATGGTGATGGGTCCATCTCCAATGTCGTAGACAAATACCGACTTGGACACGCCAATCTGATTGGCTGCCAGGCCTACGCCATTCGCCTCGTACATGGTCTCAATCATCGTGTCGACCAAGGAGGCAATTTTCCCATCAATGTCGGTCACCTCTTGGGTGGCCACCTTCAACACGGGATCACCATAGAGCCGAACAGGAAAAGCAGTCACCCCTTCAGGATAGCGGTCCCGATCAGACCTCTTCCGGGTCAAGGGCCACTCGAACACGAGCCTTCGGCCGGCCAGCTTGTTCGAGCAAGGTGCACAAGACCTCGTGATTGTCTCCCACGACCACGGCATGGTCCTCCATGGTGATCACGTCAGCCCCCAGCGCTTCGAGGGCGGCGCACAGTTCTTGTTGCCCAGCCCCACTAATGGCAGCCATGGCGCGAAACGGCGGCAACTGCAACTGCGCTCGAAGGTCTCGATCAGCGTTCAATACCGGGGTTGGATCGCCCTTTTTCAACGCGTCAAAGACTCGATGTTCTTCGAGCCGGGTCTGCACGAGCACGCGTCCGCGCTGCATCGCGCCTCGGCCACCAACAAGGCGACTCGCTCGGGCCAGTAAGCGCAGCGCATCGATCTCTGCGCTCGCTCTTGACGCCAAGAGGTGGTGATCGATATCAACAAATCCAACCAGTGAAGTAGTTCTGAGTCGATAGAGCACGGCTTCGGTTCCCACGAGGAAGCGAGCCTTGGGATCCAATTCTTTGGTCTCAGCCGTTACTTCACCGCAGGGAACACCAAGGAGGGCACCGAACTCTTCTGCCAAGCGTTGGGTTCCCAATCGCAGTTGCTTAAAACTCATCGAACCACAGCTTTTGCAAACACTTGGTTGCGTGGCGCCACAACGTGGACAGACCAAGGTGTCGCCCAAGCTCACCGCCGCTTCACAGTTGGCACAACGAGCTACGGTGTCGCAGCGTTTGCAAACAAGCAACTTGGCCCGACCTTTTCGATTGATGACGCACACGCCAGCCACGCCACTGTGTTGGTGCTCGAGTGCATCACGGGCTGCAGCAACTAATTCTTGAGAGATCCAGCCCAACCGTGGATCCCCTCCTTGGCGGTTCACGATGATGGGCGTCGCCCACCCCTCTCGCTCGGGGGGTTCAGCAACCTTGATCGGAACCCGACCGTCGAGCAGGCGTGCGTGCGGAACTGGTGACAGCGCCACCATGCGTCCTTGATCTCTACGCACCCGTTCAGCCAGAACTTCAAGTCCAGAGACAGTTGGCGCCGCCGAAGAAATCAAGGCTGGATCTTCAGCGTCAAGAACCACAGCCCCAGCAACGCGAGGAACGGGTGCAAAGGCTACGTTGCGTGTGCCAACCACGACGGGCCAACCAGAACGGGCCGCATCCCATGCGTCGTTTACCTCCACGCAGCGCACGCCTCGCCGGGCAAGTCGACCACTCAAACGCTTTGCATAGCCCTTAGAGGGAACCATCACCAAGAGCGAGCCACCCTGGTCGTCATTGGCGCACGCGGCCACGGCCCCCAAGACCACATCAAAGGGATCATGTGCTGGGCCAAGTTCCCCTAACACGATGTCTCCGGGTTGCAAAGCTCCAAAGCACCGACCCAGGGCAGAATCCGGTACCTCCACCATCACCTGCTTTGGTGCGTCAGGAAGCGAAGCAACAATGGTGGCGGGAGATGCCGCAGACAGGAAATGAGCAAGGGAGCCCGCCCAACGCCACGCTGCAAAGCGACAGAGGTCAACGAGCGATTCTGGCGGTCCATAACCCTGGCTTCGCGTTAGGGACTTGAGTTGCTGGGCCTCAAGCTGATCGTTGGCCTCTTCACCAACGATCCACCCCGTTACCGTTCTTCCATGGAGGGGAACGGCAACGCGAGAGCCAATCGACGTGGGCCCACGAAAACTTTCGGGGACCCGGTAACTCAGTGCCTTAGATAGCGGAGCGACGGAGGTTACGACCGAGACGATGACCTCGTCTGAATTGTCCGCCACCGCTTCGATTAGAGACCCAAGCTGCGACGCAGATCGTCAGCGCGTGACGTCTGCTCCCAGGTGAATTCAGGTTCACTTCGACCGAAGTGGCCATAGGAGGCAGTCTTCTTGTAAATCGGCCGACGCAATTCAAGATCACGCTCGATCGCAGCTGGGCGGAGGTCGAAATGTTCGTTAACTGCAGCCAAGATCTTGTCTTCATCGACCGTCGAGGTGCCAAAGGTTTCCACAAGCAACGACACGGGATGAGCCACACCAATGGCATAGGCAACTTGCACTTCGCACTTTGCCGCCGCACCAGAGGCCACCACATTTTTGGCCACCCAGCGCGCAGCGTATGCCGCTGAACGGTCAACCTTGGAGGGGTCTTTGCCCGAGAAGGCGCCTCCACCATGTCGAGCGAATCCGCCGTAGGTATCGACGATGATCTTTCGTCCCGTCAATCCAGCATCTCCTTGAGGGCCACCAATTTCGAAGATGCCCGTTGGGTTCACGAGAATTCGAACGTTCGAGGTGTCGAGATTGCTCGGCAGCAAGGGATTGATGACTTCGGCGATGAGGTCGGGCTTCAAGGTTTCCTCGAGACTCACCCCAGGCGCATGCTGAGAGCTAATCAAGACCGTGTCGATAGCCACGGGATTGCCGTCTTCGTAGATCACGCTCACCTGCACCTTGCCGTCAGGGCGCAGGTATCCAAGCTGGCCACTTCGCCGCACCTGGGCGAGTCGCTGAGCCAAGCGGTGGCTCAGCCAAATCGGCAGGGGCATGAGATCAGGAGTCTCGTTGCATGCGAAACCGAACATCATGCCTTGGTCGCCGGCACCTTGGAGGTTGAGTTGATCTTCTCCGCCACTGCCTGAGCGCTGCTCGAGAGCGAGGTCCACACCGGCTGCAATGTCGGGCGACTGCTTGCCGAGGGCCACGAGGACCCCGCAGGTATCGCCGTTGAGCCCCTTGGCATCGTCGTCGTAGCCAATGGCATTGACGGTTTCGCGAACGATATCGGTGACGTTGATTTGGGCCTTAGTGCGCAATTCTCCTGCCACCACCACGAGCCCGGTGGTCAACAAGGTCTCACAGGCGACGCGGCTATCAGGATCTTGCTCCAGAATCGCATCGAGCACTCCATCAGAAATCTGGTCGGCCATCTTGTCGGGGTGGCCTTCGGTTACCGATTCCGAGGTAAAAGTATGACGAACACTCATGTCGTGGGATCTCCTTCCCTAGTGTGCCAAGCGGCGCCCAACTCTATCTAGCAGAGCATCGGCAACGGCGTCTTTTGACGTCAATCCGGTCGAGATATCTTGCTCGCCCGCCTCCAAAATCACCACGGCATTGGTTTCGTGGTCAAAGCCGACCCCTGGCTCGCTCACATCATTGACCACCAGAAGGTCACAACCTTTGCGATCTAGCTTTGCCCGACCATGCTCCAGCGCATCATTGGTCTCGGCGGCAAATCCCACGATGACTTGGCCTGGCTGACGCTGTTCAACGCATCGCGCCAAGATGTCAACCGTTGGTTCAAGTTCGATGACGGGAATCCCCTGATCTCGTTTGATTTTCGAGTCTTGAGGGTTCACGGGGCGAAAATCCGCCACCGCGGCCGCCATGATGATGGCATCGGCATCACCGCCTGCCTCTCGAATGGCATGATCCATTTCCTCGGCGGTATCGACTCGCACAATGTCAATGCCCTGATCAATTCCCTGAGGCGAAGCCGCCGTCACGAGCGTGACCCGAGCCCCCCGGCGAGAAGCGGCATTGGCGATGGCATGGCCCTGCTTGCCTGACGATCGATTGGAGAGAAAGCGCACGGGGTCAATGGCTTCTCGGGTTCCGCCGGCACTCACCACCACATGGCGACCCGCGAAGTCGCGTAACGGATTACCCAGTGCCGAACACACGGCCTTCACGATGCGCTCGGGATCGGCGAGTCGACCAACACCGACATCACCACCGGCCAATCGCCCCGCTTCGGGGTCCACAATGATGACGCCTCGCGACCGCAAGATTTCGATGTTCGCCTTTACCGCAGCGTTCTCCCACATTTCCGTGTGCATCGCTGGGGCCAAGACAAGTTGGGCGCGTGAAGCCAGCACCGTATTGGTCAAGAGATCGTCGGCGATGCCGTGGGCGATCTTGGCCACCACATTGGCGGTGGCAGGAGCAATAACAATGACGGCTGCCTCTTGACCCAGCCTGGTGTGTGGGATGCGACTCTTGACGTCATAGAGCTCGGTTTGCGCAGGCTCTGACGCTAACGCCGAGAAGGTGATGGCTCCCACGAAGCGGGTGGCTTCTTGGGTGAGAATCGGCGCCACGTGGCAGCCCTCATCAATGAGTCGCCGGCAGACCTCAACAGCTTTGTACGCGGCAATACCGCCAGAGACACCGAGGACTACGAACCTCGAGGTCTCGCTCATGACAAACGCGCCGCGCTAAATCAGCTGGCGTCGTCGCTGGGGATGACCGGAGCGTCACCAGCGACGGTGATCGTCGTTTCCACGACGTCGAAGGGGTTCAAGAAGCCAAAGTCTTCGGCATCAGCGGCCGCGGCGGCTTCTGCTGCGAGCTCTTCAGCGTCAGGACGGTGGTATTCCACCTTCGATGCGGCAATTTCTTCGAAGGAGATTGTCAAAGGCTTGGAAGAGCTACTCGAAACCTGAGGAGGTACCACGCGGCCCAACACGTCACCAAGGCCCTGGTAGTAGGCATTGATTTCTCGTGCGCGCTTGGCGCCCAGGGTAACGAGCGTGAACTTGGAGTCAACCTTGTCAAGGAGCTCCTCGATGGGAGGGTCCATAAGGGTCATGCGCTTGGTGGACATGGGTGGGTTACTCCTCGGTTGGCGGTGCCAAGCGTTAGCGATCTTGGCGACGGGCATCCAGTATACCGAGCACTTCGGCAACTGCTTGCTCGACCTCGTGATTCACCACCACATGGTGGGCAATTTCTTGCCCTCGAGCCAGTTCTTCTCGGCCTTTAGCCACCCGTTTGACCACGTGTTCCTCGGGGTCGCCCCTCCCTCGAAGCCGTGCGGCTTGGGCCTCTTCTGAAGGTGGAGCGAGCAAAATGACGACAGCATCGGGACGCCGCTCGAGCACCTGTATGGCCCCCTCGAGTTCAATTTCCAGCAAAACGTCATGCCCTTCGGGGGGCTGAGGTACGGGGGTGCCGTAGCAATTGCCCAAAAACTCTGCCCACTCCAAGAATCCACCCCGCTGGACATGGGCCTCGAATTCTTCGCGATCAACAAATACATAGGCATCGGCTGCTTCGCCCTCTCGGGGGCTTCGCGTCGTCCAACTGCGCGACAGCCAAAGGGCCTCATCGGCATCGAGCAAGCGCTCAGCGACCGTACCCTTGCCCGTTCCACCCGGGCCGATGAGCACGATGATGAGTGGTTCAGCGGGCACTGACTCGGAGCAACTCTGCTCGTTGCTTGGGCCCGAGGCCTTTCACGCGACGCGATTCGGCAATGCCCACCTGATCCAACAAACGCTTGGCCTTAATCTTGCCCAAAGCTGGCAGTGACTCAAGCAAGGTGATGACCCTCATTGAGGCGATAGCTTCATCGCGTTCTGCGATAGCCAGTACTTCGCTCAAACTCAGCTGACGGGTTTTGATCTTGCGCTTGACCTCAGCGCGAACACGCCTCGATGCCACTGCCTTTGCGACCGCGGCGGCGCGCTCTTCGGGCGTCAACTGGTGACGATCTGCCATGGCGCAAAACGTTAGCAGCGAAGCGACGTGATGCCCCAATGGAGGGGACTATCCCCCGAGGGCCTTGTTGAGTAACTCGGCTTGACGAGAAATTTCTGCACGAATCGTTCCGCGGTCTGGTCCCTTGGACAAAATGGCCCTCGAGCTATTAACCAACACAGAATTCGCAGGAGCCGAGCCAAAAAGAACCCCGACATCCTCGGCACTCGCACCTTGTGCGCCAAAGCCCGGCACCAAGAAACAACCGCCAAGACTCCCAAGGTCGAGATCCCCGGCTTCTCTCGTGGCTCCCACGACCGCGCCAAAGGGGCCATACATCTCCCCTGTTCGACTGCAATAGTCGCGGTTTCGCTGTGCGAGATTAGCGAGCACCATGGCTTCTACCGAATCGTGAGGGCCGCGTGCCGTTTGAATACTGCGACCTTCTCGGTTCGAGCTCGCTACGACGCAAAAGATTCCAGCACCATGGCGTTCAGCACGCTCGAAGACTGCCTCCATCGCCCCGAGGCCCATATAGGGCATGACGGTGAGGGCGTCGGCGCGAAGTGGCGCGTCGTCGCCGATCCATGCCTGACCATAGGCATCCATGGTGGCGTCGATGTCACCACGCTTCGCGTCAGCAATCACGAGCAAACCGGTCGAGCGCGCGAGGCGCAAAAGTGATTCAAGAGCGGCGATGCCACGAGCACCATGTCGTTCGAAGTACGCCACCTGTGGCTTGATGGCAGCCGCAACGCCCTGTGCCGCTTCGATCACCGTCTGCCCCATCGCCTCCAAGGCTTGCGCATCATCGTTGAGTCCCCAGGCGTTGAGCAGGGCCGGCGATGGATCGAGGCCCACACAAAGAGGTGATGTTGCGGCGATGGCATGGCTAAGTTGTGATCCGAATCCTTCGCTAGCCATGTGCTGCTCCTATGAGCTCTTGCACCGAGGTGATGGAGCGATCGTGCATCCACGCCTCAACTTCCTTGGCAATCCGCCACGGCGCCCTTGGATCTACGAAGCTCGCGGTTCCCACTTGGACTGCACAAGCTCCAGCCATCAAGAGCTCAATGGCGTCGAGGCCGCGCATAACGCCCCCCACCCCCACAATGGACAGCCCTGGGTTAGCTTTCGCGCATTCAAAAACTGCTCTCACGGCAACGTTGTGAATGGCGGGTCCTGAAAGACCACCCCCTCCAGCACCCAGGCGAGCACTCTTGCGTTCAACATCAATGCTCATGCCGAGCACCGTGTTGATGGCGGTGACGGCTTCGGCTCCCGCCTGGGCCGCAGCAGCGGCAATCTCCGGCAACTCAAAGGTATTCGGGCTGAGCTTGGCCCAGCGTGGGATGGACCCGGCGGCTCCAACTGCGGCTACGGCGTTGAATGTGGCCTCTGCTGAGTGTGCGAACATGCGCGAACGGTCTTCTACGTTCGGGCAACTGACGTTGACTTCAATGGCATCAATGGGGGCTCCATGGAGCAGTTCGCCGCAGCTTGCGTAGTCCTCGATAGTGCGTCCCCACACGCTGACCACGATCCGAGCACCCCTTTGTTGTAAACGGGGCAGTTCCGTAGCAAGCCACTGCTCGATGCCTTCGCCTTGTAAGCCAACAGAATTCATCATCCCTACCGGCACCGTCGCTACCCGAGGCGACGGATTACCGGGGTGGGCAAAGGGGCTCAGTGACTTGACTACCACCGCGCCAAGCTGGGATAGATCGCCATAGGCCCCGAGCTCATCGCCATGGCCCGACGTGCCCGACGCCGTCATTACGCACGACGCCAACGCCAAGGACCCGACCTTGGTCGCGAGCACCTCGCTCAAGGCGCAAGCTCCGTCTTCGCATGCAACTCCTGCAACGACAGCACTTCAACGGGGTGGGTCAACCAGTCACCGATTCCTTCTGCCGCAGCCCGGCTCGCTGACAAGGTAGTCAAGCAGGGCACGCCATGTTCGACGCAGGCCGCGCGAATATGGGCCCCATCAGCTCGAGACCCTCGCCCACTCGGCGTGTTGATGACGAGCTGCACTTGTCCCGAGGCCAAGAATTCAACAGCATCAGGAGCAAGACCAGCATCACCAATCTTGGCTACAAGTTGTTCTACCTCTATGCCTTGGTCACGCAGGTATCCGGCGGTGCCCACGGTGGCAGAAATCGTGAACCCTAAGTCACAAAATGCCTTGGCCACCTCAGCGCCCGCCGGCTTGTCTCGATCGGCCAGCGAGAAGAAGATGCGACCCGACAATGGCAGGCGTGTTCCTGCAGCCATTTGTGCTTTCACAAAAGCCAAGCCGAAGGTGCGGTCTACGCCCATTACTTCACCCGTTGAGCGCATTTCAGGACCCAACAAGGTGTCAAAGCGTGGGAAACGATTAAAGGGAAGTACCGCTTCTTTCACACTGACGTAGTCGTTGCGCACAGGACCTTGCGGCGCCAAACCTTCCGCCCGAAGCTCTTCGAGACTCGCGCCCGCCATCACGCGGGCCGCGATGGCAGCAAGGGGAACGCCGGTGGCCTTCGCCACAAAGGGAACGGTGCGTGATGCTCGAGGGTTTGCCTCGATCACGTAGACCTCTCCGTCTTTCACAGCGAACTGAACGTTGAGCAAGCCCACCACTTCGAGCGATGTTGCTAAACGGCGCGCCCAATCTTCCAAGGTGGCCACCACGTCAGGGCTGAGCGTCTGCGGTGGAAGGGCACAGGCCGAGTCACCAGAGTGAATGCCCGCTTCTTCGACGTGTTCCATGACGCCACCGATCATGATTTCACCCGTGGCGTCTCGAACAGCATCGACATCCACTTCAATCGCATCTTCCAAGAAGCGATCGATCAAAATCGGGCGGTCTTGGGTGACGCCACCTTCTCTCGCCAACGCACCGCGATCACTGCTGTGGCCAATCAGCGTCGCCATGGCCCGCGCAAGACCGGCGTCGTCATAGACAATTTCCATGGCTCGTCCACCAAGCACGTAACTCGGACGCACCAATACTGGGTACCCAACTTGGTTGGCAATGCTGCGTGCTTCTTCCAGGGTCGTCGCGGTGCCACCTGGCGGTTGCGCCATTTCGTTGCGCGCCAGGAGGTCATTGAATTGTCGGCGGTCTTCAGCAAGATCGATCGAAGCGGGAGACGTGCCCAACACCAAGGCAGGATCAATATCATGAGCCAGCTTGAGTGGCGTTTGACCGCCCAAACTCACAATCACTCCCGCTAATTTCCCACTGCCCTTGGAGTGAGCAATCTCAGTATTAATGATGGCCCGCACGTCTTCTCGGGTAAGGGGCTCAAAGTACAAGCGGTTTGAGGTGTCGTAGTCCGTTGACACCGTTTCTGGGTTGCAGTTGACCATGATGGTCTCGAACCCAGCGGCCCTTAGGGCTTGGGAAGCATGGACGCAGCAGTAGTCGAACTCAATACCTTGTCCGATGCGGTTAGGACCCGAGCCCAAGATGATGATGCGCTCTGCCTCAGAGTCGCCAATCTCATCTTCTTCTTCCCACGTCGCAAAGTGATACGGCGTGTAGGCCTCGAATTCGGCCGCACAGGTGTCGACGGTTTTAAAGGTGGGATTTACCCCCAACTCAGCGCGGCGCTTTGCTACCGCAGCTTCGGTGCTTCCCGTGAAATCGGCGATTTGCACATCTGAAAAACCCAACCGCTTGGCTCGATACATTCGTGATCGATCCAACTCTTCGAGAGTGAGTTCACCAAGTTCCCCAGCTTGATCGGTGATCAGCTCAATTTGGGCCAAGAACCACGGGTCAATCATGCAGGCTTCGTAAATGGCGTCAACGCCCAGACCTCGGCCTAAGGCTTCAGCCACCATGAAGAGTCGATCGGGCGTGGGGTGATCACACGCGGCAAGCAAGTCAGCGTCGCTGAGTTTGAGTGCTTCAGGTTCAGGGGTGGCACCCACGAGTCCAGCTCGACCAATTTCGAGTGAGCGGAAGGCCTTCTGTAGCGACTCGGGGAAGGTTCTGCCAATGGCCATGACCTCGCCGACGCTCTGCATTCGAGTTCCGAGCACCGGTTCAGTGCCAGGGAACTTTTCAAAGGCCCAGCGTGGCACTTTGGTCACGACATAGTCGATGGTGGGCTCAAAACTCGCCGGTGTGGCCGTGGTGATGTCGTTGGTGATCTCGTCCAAGGTGTAGCCGACTGCTAGACGAGCAGCGATTTTGGCGATGGGAAAGCCCGTGGCCTTCGAGGCCAGTGCCGACGAGCGAGATACTCGAGGGTTCATTTCGATCACGAGACGCTCACCCGTTGTTGGGCTTACGGCGAACTGAACATTAGAGCCACCGGTTTCGACACCCACTCGACGGAGGCATGCAAAGGCTTCATCGCGCATGGCTTGATACTCAACGTCCGAAAGCGTTTGCGCAGGCGCCACCGTAATGGAGTCGCCGGTGTGGACACCCATGGGGTCTACGTTCTCAATGGAACACACGATCACGCAGTTATCCGCTCGGTCACGCATGACTTCGAGTTCAAATTCTTTCCAACCAGCGATGGAGCGCTCAACCAAGATTTCACCGACGGGAGAAGCGGCAAGGCCTTCGGAAGCCAAGACGCGGAAGCGCTCTTCGTCGGGGGCAATACCGGTGCCTTGCCCGCCAAGAATGTAGGACGGGCGCACCATGATGGGGTACCCAATGCCGGCCGCAATCTCAATGGCTTCGTCGAGCGAGTGGGCAAAGCCGGACTCGGGAACTTTGAGTCCAATTTCGGTCATCGCAACTTTGAATTTGTCACGGTCTTCGGCTGTCTCAATGGCCTCTGGCCGAGCGCCAATGACTTCCACACCAAAGCGATCAAAGGTTCCCCGGCGCTGCAACGCCATGGTCAAGTTCAGGGCTGTTTGGCCGCCCAGGGTCGGAAGTACGGCATCGGGGCGTTCCTTTTCGATGATGGCTTCGAGAATGTCAGGGTCGAGTGGCTCGACATAGGTCACGTCGGCTGTTGCCGGGTCGGTCATAATCGTCGCCGGATTGGAGTTCGCCAAAATAACGCGGTAGCCCTCTTCGCGAAGTACTCGACAAGCTTGGGTTCCCGAGTAATCAAACTCACACGCTTGGCCAATCACGATGGGCCCGGAGCCAATCACCAAAATGGATTGCAAATCGTCGCGTCTCGGCATTAGAGCGAACCTCCCGTAGCAGCGATAATTCGAACCTTGAATTCGTCGAAGAGATAGCTGGCGTCATGGGGGCCCGGCCCCGCCTCTGGGTGATGTTGCACGCTGACCGCATCGAGTGCAGGGATGGCAATGCCCTCGATCACGCCATCATTGAGATTCACATGCGTCACCACCGCGCCGGGCACGGAGCCTTCTTCCACGGCGTAGTTGTGGTTCTGCGCCGTGATTTCAACATGACCGTTACTCAAGCGCTTCACCGGATGGTTGGATCCATGGTGACCAAAGGGCAACTTATACGTGCGGCCACCGAGGCTTTGAGCAAGGACTTGATGACCGAGACAGATACCGAGCACTGGTCGCTTGCCCAGCACATTGGCAACGGTCTCCGAGACGTGTCCGAGCGCCGCCGGGTCCCCAGGTCCGTTGGATAAAAAGATGCCATCAGGATCCAGACTCAAAATCTCATCCGCCGTCGTTGAGGACGGCACCACTTCGACCGTGGCAAATTCCGCCAAGTGTTTCAAAATGGTCCCCTTGATGCCAAGGTCCAAGGCGACGACGCGCAATTTGCCTGAGCCAACTCGGTAGGCCTCGGTTGTCGACACCACCGACGCGAGGTCTTGGTTGTCAGTACCTTTTGCCTGTCGAGCTGCTTCAATAATTGCCTCGGGGTCGCCCGTGCCAAACGCACAAGGGAGCGAGCCCCGGCTGCGCAAGTGCCGGGTGAGTCGACGCGTGTCGATGCCCGTAATGGCAGGTACTCCTTCGGCGGCTAGGTATGACTCAAGGTCCCCTTCAGAGCGCCAATTGGAATGACGCACCGGCAGATCCCGGACAACTACACCGGACAAGAAGGCCCGGTGTGATTCTTCGTCGCGTTGGGTCACGCCGTAGTTGCCGATGTGAGGGTAGGTAAAGGCCACCACTTGTCCTGCGTAGCTTGGATCGGTAATGACCTCTTGGTAGCCACTCATGGCAGTGTTAAATACGGCTTCACCGGTTGCCACCTCTCCGGTCAAGAGTGCTGCAGCGGCTTCACCTTCAAAGAGTGTCCCGTCGCTGAGCGCGAGGTAAGCAGGCATTCGTTTCATCGGGTGAACTCTCCATCATTGAGTACTAACGATCCAGCGACCACGGTGTGTCGAATTCGACCTCGTATAGTCCGGCCGTCATAGGGGGTATTGCGAGCAAGGCTTGCGAGTTGGTTGCGATCCACGACCCACGAAGTGCTGGGATCAACAACCACGAGATTGGCGTCAGAACCAACGGACAGGTCACCGCCGTGGGCACTGAGTCCATGTCGCCGCTCGTCACCCGCGGTGAGTTTGGCGATGCGCGCTGGGTTTCGGCTCAGCAATTCGAAGAGCAGTACCGGATCGGCATCGTCGCCTCCAAGGGCTTCGAGGGTCAATCCGAATGCCGTTTCTAGGCCCAGCATTCCCGGGGTCGCCTCATCAAAGGGGCGGTCCTTGGTTTCTGGTGCATGAGGAGCGTGGTCAGTGGCTACTGCGTCGATTTCTCTCATGCGCAGTCCTTGGGCCAAGGCTTGAACATCGCTGGCACCTCTGAGCGGTGGGTGCACTTTGAACAGGGGGTCATAACCCTCACAGCATGCTTCGGTGAGGGTGAAGTGGTGAGGGGCGACTTCCGCTGTGACGGCAATGCCGCGAGCTTTTGCAGCTTTGACCATCTCGAGCGAACGCGCGGTGGACAAGTGCAACAAGTGCAACGATGCCCCCGTGTGTTCAGCGAGAAGCAGGTCTCGCGCCACCATGGCCTCTTCGGCAATTGCGGGGCGACCAGCGAGGCCGAGGCGACTACTCAGCGCCGATGCGTTCATACAGCCGCCACCTGCGAGGGATTCATCCTCACAGTGCTGGGCCAAGGTGAGCCTTAGGCCCTTGGCATAGAGCATGGCCCGACGCATCACGCCGGCGCGTTGAACGCCCATGCCATCATCGGTAAAAAACGTCAGCCCCAGGGCCGCCAATTCACCCATAGGGGCCGATCGCTCCCCCGCCCTGTCTATGGTGATGGCCCCAGCAGGCACAACATCGAGCATCGAGCGTCGACCGAGATCGAGGACGTGGGCTGCCACGGGCACTGAATCGATCGCCGGAACGGTATTGGGCATGGCTACAAGTGCGCTGTAGCCACCTTTCACCCCGGCCGCCGCACCAGAGGCCACCGTTTCGGCGGCTTCTCCACCGGGTTCGCGAAGGTGGGCGTGAAGATCAACGAAACCCGGCCCCACCCAGGCTTGCTCAGCATTGAGAACCTCTGCGCCTGCTGGCACACTGAGTCGTTCGCCAATTTCGGCAATGACGCCGTCACGAATAATGAGGTCAACCTGACGGGTACCGCTGTCGAACACTGCGGTGCCGCCTTGGATCATGATGAGCTCAGCCATGGAGCGACTCCCCTGGTGTTGAGAGGGCGAGGAACAAAATCGCCATTCGGATCGGCACGCCGTTTGCAACTTGTTGGCGCACCAACATGCGCGGATCATCCGCCACGGCAGAGGACACTTCAACTCCTCGCACCATAGGCCCGGGGTGCGTGATCACTGCATCTGGTCGAATCAGTGCAGCACGACGCTCATCGATGCCATAGAGAGCGGAAAACTCATGGAGGCTAGGCACGAAATCTCCCGATCCTCGTTCTTCTTGCATGCGAAGCAGCGAAACCACGTCAGCGTTGGCCAACTCTTTTTCCAAATCATCCGCACGCTGGGCACCGAAGATGCCAACGTCGCTCGGCAGCAGTGTTCCCGGACCAATCACGCGAACCTGGGCGCCAGCCTTGGCATAGGCAAGCATTTCGGAGCGCGCAACTCGCGAATGATTAATGTCGCCGATGATGAGCACTTTTGCGCCTTTCAGCAAGCTCAAGCCTGAATCGCGGCTCTCTACCCCCTGTCGCTCAGCCAAGGCTCGGCGCACCGTGAACAAATCAATCAGAGCCTGACTTGGGTGCTCATGGGTGCCATCGCCTGCATTGATGACGCGAGCACCCTTCACCCAACCCGCCACCTGATGAGGAGCTCCAGAACTGCGATGGCGAAGCACCACCGCATCGATGCCCAATGACTCAATGGTCTCAATCGTGTCTTTAAGACTTTCGCCCTTCTTGACAGAACTCGATGCCACTGCCAGTGACAGCACATCCGCACTCAGACGTTTTGCGGCAGTTTCAAAACTCAACCGCGTACGAGTTGATTCCTCAAAAAACAGAGATGCGACCACTTTGCCTTTGAGTGCAGGGATCTTTTTGACGCTTCGACCGCTCACCTCGACGAACGACTCTGCGACTTCGAGCACCTCCGCCAAGCCAGTGGCCGACAAGTCATTGATCGAGAGGAGGTTGCGACCCACCAAGCTGTCGGCATTCATCGGGGCACCATCCGACCCAACTGAACACCCTCTAGTGAGACGTCCACCATCTCGTCTCGCGCGGTGGGCAAGTTCTTGCCCACGTAATCGGGGCGAATCGGCAACTCTCGGTGCCCTCGATCGACTCCAACGCAGAGTTGGATTGACGCAGCTCTGCCAAAATCCCCCAAGGCATTCAGCGCCGCTCGAATGGTCCGACCGGTAAACAACACATCGTCAACTATGACCACACGCTTGCCCGTCAAATCCCCGGGGATCGAGGTCACCGCCTCAGGAAGTACTGGCCGAAGTCCCAAATCGTCACGGTAGAAGGCCACGTCAAGGGCGCCCAGTGGGGGTGCAACGCCAGTAATTTGCTCGAGACGCGCAACCAAAGCCTCGGCAAGCTCGAGACCGCCAGTCTGGAGCCCGACAATCACCACATCGTCAATGCCGTGATTGCGCTCAACAATTTCATGCGCCATTCGAGTCAAAGCTCGTGCCACGTCATCAGCGCTCATCACGTCTGCGTGTACGACAAACGCGGCACCTGGGTGCCGCGTATGTCTGCGTTCTCTATTCGCCACTCTTGCTCCCTCCGTACAAGCCTCACAGGACTCGTTTCACGGTGTGAATTGAATGTACCAGAACCGGCGTGCAACCGGTTCGAGAATTTAGTTAAAAAAGGTCACCATGCAGGCCAACAAGGTAATGCTGAAGGCCACCCACACTGAAAACAGGCGAGACAGGTGAATCTGGTACCAGCGGCCGTTCTCGTGAAGACCCTTGGAGCTGCGAATGAACAATCCAGTCGCAACCAACAAGATCAACAAAAGGTGACCAACATTCGAGCCCATGATGTACTCAAACACTGACGCGTAGGCACCTTGGACAGTCGTGAAAGGCAGGACCTGGAATTGGTAGATCTGCCAGACCAGAGATCCCAAGATCGCCAACGATGCCAAGCCAAGCAGGGGCGTCGTCGTCTTGCGAGACGCACCTTGACGAGCCTGAACCTCAGCGAACCACATCAGACCTGCCCCCACGATGGCGAGAATCGCTACCGCAAAGGTGTGTACTGGCGAAGCTGTTGGGATGATGTGGGTAATTGAGTTACCAATCCCGTCGGTGCACGACTGGTTGATACCGGCATTGAAGTTTGGCGTACACGCCGCACCACGCCACATACCTTCCACGTTCAACGCCTTGAGATAGAACCAGGCGAAGATGATCAGGGCGGTGAAAACCATGTCTCCACCGATCAACATCCACACAAGCATGTGCTCCTTGCGGTGCTTGGCTTGTGGTGTGTCGTGGTGGTTCCCACCCTCGGCGTAGTAACCGTGGTGGTCGTGACTGCTGTGTTCCTCGACGACGCTCATCAGTGAGCCCCCTCCTCGCTCGAGCCGACAGTTGCCGGGGTTGGGTTCTTAGCTGGCGTCGCCGCTTCATCCTCACCGTAGGTGTAGGGGTCAGAGGTGACAATTGGGTCTACCAAGAAGTTCTCCAAGGGCGGCGGCGACGAAATGTGCCACTCAAGCGACTTGGCGTGCCAGGGGTTCGAAGGCGCAACCTTGCCGTTCATCCACGAGTGGATCAAGGCGTAGAGCAAGATCACCCACCCGAGGAACAGACCGTACGCGCCAACCGTGGCAATCACGTTTGCCGTGTGGAAATACGGTGCGTAGGCCGCAATTCGACGGGGCATGCCTTGGAAACCTTCCCAGAACATACCGAAGTACGTGACCTGGAAGAAGATGGCGACAACCCAGAATGCGGTCTTTCCGATGCGCTCGTTGAGCATACGACCACTCATCTTGGGGAACCAGTAACACAGAGCTGCAGTGGCGCCAATCATCGCACCACCCAACAAGGTGTAGTGGAAGTGGGCAGTCACGAACATGTCGCCGTGGAAGTACTGGTCTGCGGGGACGTCTGACAGGTAGATACCAGTCACACCACCGATGATGAAGTTCCACAGGAACAGATAGACCCAGTACATCGGCAAGCGAGTCCAGATGGATCCTCGCCACAGCGTTCCAATGATTACCAAGAAGAAAATTCCGGTCGGGATAGAGATCAACTCAGTGGTGAGCATCCACGGGTCAGCCAAGTTTGGTGCCCAGCCCGTCGTAAACATGTGGTGAGCCCACACCATGATGGCCAACACCGCAAGACCGAAGAAAGCACCGATACCGATCTTGTAACCAAAGACAGGCTTCCGAGAGAAGGTCGAGGCAACATCCATGGCGGCGGCGACACCTGGGATCAAGATCACGTACACCTCAGGGTGTCCCATGATCCAGAAGATGTTTTCATAGAGCCAACCGGCGCCACCTTGGGCTGGTGCAAAGAAGCTGGTGCCAACCACGCGGTCGGTCAACAACATGGACTGAGCTGCCAAGAATGCAGGCATGGCGTAAAGGCCAAGACCGGCGGAGACGATGGATCCCCATACGAAAATCGGGAGACGACCCATGGTCATTCCCTTGGCTCGCATGGTCAGCGTCGTCGTAATGGTGTTGATACCAGCCACCGTCACCGACACCACGAAGGTGATGATGGTGATGGAGAAAGCATCTTGGCCTGGAGGCGACTGCACCGAAAGAGGCGCGTACGTCGTCCAACCCGAGTCAACGCCACCAATGAAGAGGCTGATCAGAATCGGCGGAACCGCAGCGACAACCAGCCACAGACTCAAAGCATTGAGTCGTGGGAAGGCCATGTCTTTCGCGCCAACCTGAATCGGCAGGATGAAGTTTGCCCAAGGACCCGACACCATGATGATGGTGGCGATGATCATGATCATGCCGTGAATCGAGATCACTGCGTTATAGGTTTGCGGCGAGATCAAGTGGTTGTTGGGCGAGATCAACTGCGTACGGATGATCATGGCCAAGGTGCCACCAACAGCAAACAAGGTCATTACGAGGACCAGGTACTGCGTACCTACCACCTTGTGGTCGGTGCAGAACTTGAAGTAGCGCTTCCAGCCTTGACTGACGCCTGCTGCGTAAAGCTCATCTTCATGGTCTTGGTCGTGGCCAATCATCCAGCGGAACACGGCGTTGAACGCGCCGATACCCGCCATGAAGCCCACGACCCAGGCCGCCATCGTCACGGTAACGACCATGTCCGAGCCCCAGTTGGCGTTGCTCTGCAAGGTGTAGTGAGCTATGAGCCAGCCGACAAGCATGGCCAGCCCGCCCGTGATGATGCCGGTCAGGAAGTTTTGGTGCCGGTACAGGCCACCTGCCTTCGGACCAAGCTTGGTGTCTTCTAGGAGTGCAGTTGTACTCACGATGACCCCTTCTTACTTTCCGCCCAACGCGTATGCGTTGGCCGCCGATGATGAAGCGCCCTGGCTGATGAGCCAAGCCGAGAATTGCGCTGGAGTAACGACCTTGCCGTTGGCATCCATGTAGGCGTGATACAGGCCACATAGCTGCGAACAGCGAACGGCGAACTGACCGGTCTTGGTGGGGTCTGCCGTGATGTAAGTGTTAAATCCAGGGTTGGCGTCAACTTGGACGCCAAGTGAGTTTGGCCAGAAGCCGTGGGTTACGTCATAACTCGTAATCACGAAACGGATTTGACGACCCGTTGGTACGACCAACTGGTTCGATTCGACACCAGTTCCGGGGTACTTAAAGGTCCACAGCCACTGCTGGCCGTAGACGTCCACGGTCACTGGCTTGAGCTGACCCTGGTTTTCTGACGACAATGCCGTCATACCCCAGACCAACAGCACTACGACCAAGATCACCGACATGCCCAGCCACAAGCTGGTCACCAAGGTGTTCTCGCGGATGGGCGGACCGTCGGGCGGCGGTTCGTCTCCACCCGTGCGGCGCCACTTATACACGCTGTAAGCGGCAATGGCGTAGACGAGTGCTGAAACGGGCGCTGCCAGCACCGTGAATAAAATCACGGTGTCGTGAACAGAACCCATCTGGGTCGAAAGAATCGACGGCATGATCTTGTCGGTAAAGAAGGCTGCTGCCCAAATACCAAAGGCAGAGAACAGCACTACCAAGATCATGATGCGGAATGCGGGACGACGGTAGAGAGGGCCCCCGTGCGTCCAGCCTTCAACAGCTTCTGCGATTTGCTCGCGCTTGATGTCTTCGTGGTTAGACGACATGGAGGTACCCCGACATGTATCCGTAGCTTCCCATCACTGCACCAAATCCTCCGATTCCGAGTCCGCATGGATACTCGCAGTTCCAAGCGTAGAGACCCTTGGCTCCAGCAATGAAGCTGAAGGTGACCGTCTGCCCGCCAGCGTTATTGGCGGCATTGTTGCCAAGTGACGACACTGGCGAGGGCACACTCAGGAAGAATCCTGAGGCCGTACCCGGAGCCGGGCGCACCGTGAAGGTGTGGGCCATGTTGTTGGCATCAACGCCAGTTATTGTCTTGCCATTTACGGTCTCAGTCCCGCCGATGGTGCCGTGCACCTGAGCGAAGTAGGGGTCGTTGACCGCGCCACCTGAGTCGTATTGGTGCCAGACAACCGTGACATACGCGCCAGCTGGGACCGAGAACTGGTTGCTCGGCGCATAGGCCGGCCAGCTTGGGTTACCACCAGGGTGCACGTTGCCACCGGGGGTGCTCGCTGCGCCCTCAGCTGCGAGCATCGTGCCGTACTTGCCTTGTGAGTCCGGATAGGTGCCAAAGGTCAGCACCACGTGGTCGCGGGTCATGCCCTGGTATTGGATCGTGCCGACTGATTTGGCCGCCACGGTTCCCGTCGGAGCTTGGTATTGCTGCTTGGAGAATCCGAAGATCACCAGACCTACAGCCACAACTGCAATAACCAGAGAAATAAGTCCCCATACGATTCGCTTCATCCGTTCCCCCTTTCTTGGTCGTCTGTCTTTATTCTTACTGCAATGTTATTAAAACTTTACGGAATTGAAACACTATCGCAGGCTGATCATGCAGGCGTCAAGCATTTCAATTGATACCTAGACAACTACGATGCAGGTGGTGAGCACTCCTCCTTCGCCGCCAACACCGGGAACTGGTCGACTCAAAGTTCACCTGGGTCTCGCGCTCGCCACCGTGCTGTGCGTCCCGGCCTTCGTGTTTGAGCTTTCCCGTGCACTTGGCGGCAACGCCCTTTCGTGGGCATATGTTTTCGAATGGCCGATTTTTGAGTGTTTTGCGATCTATATGTGGTGGAAACTTCTCCACGAAGATGACGCCCCCAAAGCCGCCAAGCCGGCCACTCCCCGGCAAGAGGCTGCCAGTGCTGCCGACCAAGTCAAACTCGACGCGTGGAATGCCTATTTAGAACAACTTGCGGAATCTGACGCGCAATCTGAGGACTAAGCGACTTCTTCGCGACCGAGGAATTTTTCAAAAGCGTCACTCACGCCTCCGGTACTCGAAATCAGTCGACGAATGATTACATAGAGCGTTGGGATGACCCAGAGATCCCCGCAGATCCACAAGATCCCAGCGGCGAGCTGCTGATCTTTCAGCGCTGCGCTGGGTCCGAGCATGGCGATATTCATCGAATACCACGGACCGTGGCTAAAGATCGACAGGGCCATGGCGAGGATCACCATTTCGAAGGCGGTTACGGCAACCTCTAGGAGCTGCATCCTCGTTGAGCCCCGGGGCCCCCAAGGGCCTGAGCCCAGAATCACTCGCCAGAACAAGTACCCGGCGATCACGAAGCTCGGACCCATGAGCCAGGTGTGCACCGCGGGGTGCCACATGACGTAGTTAAACAGACGAGGAATGTGCCACGCCACCATAAGGGCGTTGAAAGCCACGATGGCAAAGAGCGGAGCAGTCACCATCTTGCCGATGCTGTTGCGGATGATGGACCCAGCTCCGAGATACCACCACCTGAGAGCTCGGCGCCTCACATTCACGGGCAACGCGAACATCGCGGGCAGACCAGGAGCACATACGACGAGCAGGCAGGGAATGTAAAACATCTCCATGATGTGGATCATCATGTGCGCGGTGAGATGGTCCATGGAGAAGCCCATAGCCGGGCTCGAGTCGACCAAAGCCACTGCACCAAGAGCAAGGTCATAGCCAAAGCCTCGGCGTCGCCAGGAAGCAAATCGCTTGGCATTCATGCGCGAGCGCATGTGCGCCAAACCAAACTCTTCAATCGCTATCAACAAGACAACGGGAATCCAGAGAGGGCTGACACTCCAGGTCTGGCTCATCCAATCCATGGGTGCCACCTCAGCACGACATGACTACCTTTGGCAAACAACTCACGCTGCGGAGCCGTAGGGAATGGCAACCTTGATGCTTTGAATTGCTCGCCACGCCCCCTTGGTGCCAAGCACCGCAAAGGATGCCTTTCCTCCCGAGACCTCCACGACTTCGAGCACGTCCGCGCCGTGAATCGACGTTCGGGCAATGGACTGAGCATTTGCTGGCAATGCCACGCCAATGGAAGTTGCTGACTGTCCCGGGGCAAGGTCAACCACAGAACATCCCTTACTCGTAGCAATCAACACTTCGTAGCCGCCGTGTCCATCGGGCACACTTGCCCGGAGCAGGCCATACATCAATCCCACACTGGGGCTCACTGTCGCGTCATTTCCATGGATGGCAACCGCACGCAATGAGGGTGCAGCACCACCGGTTCTCACGAGGGCGATAAATCCTGTGGCTGTCGCGTCGAGCCGCATCGTTGCATCTGCAGCCATGCTTGGCAGCTTCGCCACGTTCCATGATGAAGCAGTCGTCGCTCGCGTTACTATGGCCGACGTGCCACCGCGTGAACAGCGAACACCAACCGCGAGTTCACCAGACGCATTTATAGCGACCGAATTGATCGTCGCCACCCCACAGGCTGCTCCCCCGGGCGCATGGTTCAACGAGGCTGCGGTGGCAAGGGTGATCGGCGTAGCCGAGAGAGACGTACTCATCTCCACGCTCCCCTGCTTGGTCACCCAGTAGCTCGCTCCTCCCTGCACGCTCAGGGCGCTCGGCGATTGAGCTATGGCAGGGATGATCACTCCGCCAGACAGGACTTGGGTACCCATCGAGAGTGGCGTCAGTGCACTGACGTGAGAGTTGTCAAAGGATCGAATCGCCGAAGCGCCGTGGGCGGGTGAAGCAATGACGATGCCCCCGTTGGTCGATGATCCTTTAGGGGTCGACAGCGACCACGTCGAGCCATTGTTCGACGTAAAGGTTTCGTAGAAGGTATTGAACGGATCATTGAGGTGACCCATGGGCACCACAACTTCCGACGTAGTCCCATCAACGATTCCTGCGTTCAGCGATGGCCCCAAGGCCAAATTCATCGAGGGCATCGCATTCATGGATGATGTTTGCGCACAGGCAGAAAGGGACAAGGCCGCCCCAACGCCAAGTGCGGCGAGACTCAGTGCTGTCTTCACGAAGCCGCCTTCACCTGAGAAATCAGAATGGAAGTTGACGACTGACCAACGGGGTTGGATGCATTCGCGCCGGTCTGCACCGCCCAAGTAGCAGCAAGGTTGCCGTTGGGACCAATGACGTAAACCGGTTCCGTGTGCGCGACCATGGAACCATTGGCCGCAATCTGTACGTCGACGCCGTATTTACTCCACACTTTGTTGAGCTCGGGGATCGTTCCAGTCACGTAGTCAAAATTCTTGAACGAACTCAACCCTTCATTCGCAATGAAGGTTCGAAGTGAGGCAGTCGAGAGATAGAGCGGGTTCACGTCAACCGCTATGAAGATCGTAGAAGCGGGCAACGCGGCGGCAGCGGCTTCGAACTCGTGGGCCTCGACAGGGCAGTCGTTCGTGCAAACAGGATCGAGGAATCCGAGCACCACGGCTCGACCTTTCAGCGAAGCCAGCGACACCGTCTGATTGTTTTGATTCATCAAGGTAAATGAAGGTGCAGGTCCCGCGAGGGGGGTCACCTGGGCTCCCGAGGCAACGGCAGCATCCGCTGTAGCGCCAGGCAGGATCGGGAGCAACAACATGGGGATGGCCCCGAAGGCAAAGACAAACAGGGCAGCAAGCGACCCGACTTGGCGCAGCCGAGCTCGCTCTGAAGCGGCCATATCCAGCGTGACCTCGGGAACCTCAACTGCTTCGTCGGCCGCTATTGACAACTTGGCGATGCCAAGCGCACACAGCCCCCAGGGGATCATGGAGTTGAGATCAGTTCCCATGCCGCCAAAGACACCAAAGTCTTGCACCAGCACCCAGTTGATGACGCAGGCTGCCAGATAAACCCAGGACGCCGGGCGCAAGAATTGGGGGCGCCGCGACAAATAGGCCGCACCAACACCAAGTAACACCACCACGACCACGGCGTTGTAGAGCCAGGAATAACTCAACGTGGTGCTCGCGAACCAGTGCTGAATGGACGCGGCAAAGCCAGGCTGAGAGACACTGCCCATGTTTTGGGCCATGGCCGGAATAGCCCCTGGACTCGACGCGGTCCCACCTGACCAGAAGCCGCGACCCGGCCACGCCTGGAGAATCCCGAAATACAGGATGAGTGCGCCCATGGCTCGCGTTACCCACGTCATCGTGCTCTTCGAGGCGACCACACGGTCAGGCAGGGCAATGAGCACGCCGGCCACCACATAGAAGGCAACGGCCCCCGGAGCACCGGTCATCCAACTGATGGGCGCCATGAAGAGGCCGCCGAGGCTATTGCCAAAGATCCACACACCGAGACCCCATGCGGCGGCGGCCACACCTGCCGCTTGAGACCAGCGACCCCTGCGAGCAATCAGAAGCCAGCAACCGATGCCTACCTGAATCCACACCGTGGCGACCGCTGCGGTTATGGGGTGACGCAACCACGCATCGACGCCACTCGTCACCAAGGACGCGAGCCATCCTGGCGCTGATGCAGCCGTTGGCGCCACGACTTGAGTCGGCATGCCGATGGGCATTTGCACCTGGAGCTGCAGCAAACCATCGATAATCCAGATGATGCCAAATCCAATGCGAAGAAGTCTGCGTCCACTGGGTTCGGCAACTTCGGTGAGGTTGTCTTGTTGGGCGCGGCGAAACCACAACGCCCCGATGGCACCGGCAGCTGCCACCAAAATCAGGGCAATGAGCAATTGCTCGAACAAGAGACGCTCGAAGTGCTGGGTGACAACCGTATTTTGACTACTGAGCGAACCGCCCATTCCCGTCATGGATTCACCTCCGCTATGACCGACTCAACGTTATCGGTTGGCGTCGAGCGCCATGGTTCGCCTCAGGAGATAATGAGGGTGTTGGCGACCGAGCTCAAAATTCCATTGACAAAGGAACCCGAGGCTTCGGTTGAATAGATTTTGGCCAACTCCACGGCCTCGTCCAAAATGACGGCTCGTGGAGGGCGATCCTCAATCAGCATCTCCCCAATGGCCAATTCCATCACCAGGCGATCAATGAGTGAAATGCGCTCGAGATCCCAGTTCACGCTGGCGGCCTCAATGAGCTCGAGAGCTCGATCGTGATTCGCCGCAGCACTGATGACGAGTTCTCGCGCATAGGGGTCCGGATCGATTTCGAGCGAAGCCAACACGTCGTCCATCGATTCGGACTTCATGGAAGCTTCGTACAAAATAGCCAAGGCTCGCTCGCGAGCTTCGTGTCGAACCTCGCCAATAGGAGTAGTCACTAAGCGCGTGTGATGTAGTCGCCGGAGCGTGTGTCGACCTTGATGACATCGTCAATGTTGACGAACAAGGGCACCTGCACGCTGAAGCCAGTTTCGAGTGTGGCTGGCTTGCGCGCACCAGAGACACGGTCACCTTGGACACCAGGTTCGGTCTCAGTCACGATCAGCTCCACCGACGCCGGCAGTTCAACCGCAACGATCTCGTCGCCATAGGAGTGCAAGTTGGCGGTGCCGCCCACTTTCAAAAAGTGCGCTGCATCGCCCAGCGCCGCCGGGCTCACCGTCGTTTGGTCATAGGTCGTCAAATCCATGAAGACGTAATCGTCGCCGTCTCTGAACAAAAACTGCGTGTCGCGCTTGTCAATAATGGCCTGTTCGAGCTTTTCGTCAGCGCGGAATGTGCGTTCAATAACGGCACCATTTCGTACATTGCGCAACTTGGTGCGAACGAAGGCACCACCCTTGCCTGGCTTAACGTGTTGAAATTCGACTACTTGAAACAAGACCTTGTCGATGTCCAGGGTCATGCCGTTCTTGAGATCATTCGTTGAGACAGCCATTAGGCAGCTACTTCCTTCGTGAATTGAGTGAGTGCTTCCGCACCATCTTTGGTTACCACCAGCGTGTCTTCAATCCGAACGCCGCCAACCCCAGCAACATAGACGCCAGGTTCAACCGTGATAACCGTTCCGGGTTCCAAGATAGTCTCCGCCGTAGCTGCCACCCAAGGAGCCTCGTGAATATCCAATCCCACACCGTGCCCCGTGGAGTGCTCAAAGCGTTCTGCCATGCCGGCTTCGGCGATGACCGTACGACACACCTCATCGATGCTTCCCGTCGTCACACCTGGCTTCACGGCTTGAACGCCTGCAGCTTGGCTGGCCTTAACGAGATCCAACATGGCCTGCACCTCGGCGTTGGGCTTGGTGCCCGCAACAATGGTGCGCGTCATGTCGGAGCGATATCCCTCGTACATGGCGCCAAAGTCAATGATGACCGGCTCGCCGGGTTGGATGATTCGATCAGTTGGGCTGTGGTGGGGTTTGGCTGAGTTCTCCCCCGCCGCCACGATGGTTTCGAACGCCAAGGCCTCAGCCCCGAGACTGCGCATGGCCGTATCGAGGGCCAGAGCAAAGGCCACTTCACTGACGGGCGTGGTCCCCGTCGCAGCGAGGATGGGCAGTACTTGGGCGAGGGCCGCGTCCGCAATGCTGGCGGCGCGACGCATGCGATCAATTTCGCCGTCGTCTTTAATTTCGCGCAAGACCTCAACCACATCGCTGCATGCGATGGGAGCGCGCCCCAAGAGTTCTTCCCAGCGGGTGGCTTCGGCCCAACTCACGTGGTTGGACTCCAGGCCAACGCGAGGTGTGGCACTCACGGCCGCCACAATGGCGTCTCGCTGTTCACCAACTCCGCCGATGATGACGTCGACGACGCCACCCAAACCAGCAGCGGAAACCTGCTCGGCTGATTGGGTGCGGTAGCGACCATCGGTCGTTAGCACCGCTGTCTCGGGGGTGACTACCAAGGTTCCCGCCGAACCAGTAAATCCCGTGAGGTAACGAACATTGACCAAATTGCTCACGATCAACGCATCGATACCTGCACCTTCAAATGCGACGCGAAGTCGATCGATGCGTCCGGCAACTTGCAAGGGACGAAGTTCAGCCATGATTATTCCTACCTTTTACGAAAACAATTTCTAGTGAGATGACAACAATCGGGCAACGGCTTCCACCGCGAGGGCATAACCCAAGCCCCCGAAGCCCACAATCGCGCCGTCGGCGACGGGAGCGATCACCGAGGTGTGTCTAAATGGTTCGCGCGAAGCAGGGTTCGACAAATGAAGCTCAACCACCACGCCGTCGTAAGCGGCGAGCGCATCATGAATGGCCCACGAGGTGTGGGTGTAGGCGCCTGCGTTAATCACGATGGCAGCGTCCTGGCCGCGTGCACCATGGATTGCCTCAATCAGCTCACCTTCATGGTTGGACTGAATGTGACGCAACGCCAGTGCGTGGCGTTTGGCTTCTGCGGCGGCTGTCGCGACATGGTCTTCGAGATGCTCAGGGCCATAGATCTCGGGCTCACGTTCCCCGAGCAAATTGAGGTTGGGTCCAGAAATAAGGAGAATGCTGTCCGTCATGGTGTGGCTCCCATCTCCATCAGCGTAGCGACCACGACCTCTGGATCTACGCCAGCCACCGGTTCTACGCCATGGGGACCGTCAAGCACGAAGGTGAGGTCATGGTGCGCCTTTTTGTCACGGCCCATCGCTTCAAGCAATGCCGCAGCACTCAGACCCTCGGGAAGGGCGGGACTGAGTCCAAAGCCCACCACGATGTCGTCGTGAAGGACTACCCGAGCATCATCAATTCGCCCAAGCCGCCGAGCCAGCCGAGCGGCAAAGGCCAAGCCAATAGCCACCGCTTCGCCGTGTTGAATCTCCGTGACATGGTCGACGATGCCAACTGAGCGCCGGGAGAGGCCAACGGCCTCGATGGCGTGACCCAAGGTGTGGCCATAGTTCAAGAGCATTCGGCGGCCCGATTCTCGTTCGTCGCTTGCCACCACATCGGCCTTGATGGCAACACAGCGTGTCACCTGCTCCTCGAGCGCCTCGTCCAAGATTGCGGTTGAGGGTTCTTCGTCGCCTAAAAATGCGTACTTTGCCATTTCTCCGCGACCGCAACGCCACTGCGCCTCGTCCAACGTGGTGAGTAATTCCGTGTCGCAGATCACCAAACGAGGCTGCGAGAAGGTCCCAACGAGATTCTTCCCCTCGGGCAAGTTCACGCCGGTTTTGCCCCCAATGGCGGCATCGATTTGGCCCAGCAAGGTCGTCGAAACGGTAATCGTCGCAATACCTCGGTGATAAATCGACGCAGCGAACCCCGCGACATCGCTCACCAAGCCACCGCCCACGGCGATGACGACATCACCGCGTGACAAGCCCGCAGCAACAAAGTGGCGACACAACTGCTCCACGCTCTGGAGACTCTTTTCATCTTCGCCATCACCAATCAATGCGATCTCAGTGTCGATTCCAGGGTCGATCTCGCTAAACCAAGCTTGGCTCGCAATCGATGCTTGGCTCACGATGACACATCGCTTGGCGTTGGGGATTAGTTGGTTGAGTCGAGGACCCAATTCACGTCGGACGCCGGCACCAATGACCACGTCGTAGGGTGTCGGGGCAACATTCACCATGACATCCACTACTGCTCACCACCTAGCGCTTCGAGTACGTCACGCGTGACTTGCGAGACTGATTTACGGTTGACATCAATGCGAATGTCAGCTACCAATTCGTACCAGTGTTGCCGTTCTGATGCGATGACCTGCAAGCGACCCACGGGATTGCCTTCGAGTAAGGGTCGTGTCGAAGGGTCACTGATGCGTGCCACTGCTGCCGAAGGACTTACGTCAAGCCAAATGGTGATGAGATCCCCTCTCTCCTCCATCAGGCGCTGGCGGGCCTCTTCGGTGGTGACCACACCGCCACCCGTGGCAATGACGCGTGGCGTGGGGTCATCGAGCAGCGCATCTAAAGCTGCGAGTTCAGCCAAGCGAAAGGCAGCTTCTCCATCGTGATCAAAAATGTCAGCCACGCTCTTGCCCGCGAGTGCTGCGACCACTTGGTCAGTATCGGCAAATTGCCACCCGAGTTTGCGGGCGACAATGGAGCCAACCGTGCTCTTTCCTGCCCCCATAAGTCCCACGAACACGACGTGGGTGGCCTCGCTCACGACCCTGCGGCCGAGGGCGTCTCCCCCACGTGCGTCATGAATGACTCAAAGTTGCGCTTGAACTCGGCCACCGAGTCACCGCCGAACTTACGCTGTGATTCGCTCGCCAATACCAACGCCACCATGGCTTCGGCCACCACACCCATGGCGGGAACTGCTGTGACGTCAGTGCGTTCTTTAAATGAGACCGTCGATTCCTTGGTCGCCACATCCACGGTTTCCAACGTTGGGCGATTCAAGGTGGCGAGTGGCTTCATGGCAGCCCGCGCCACCAAGAGGCCACCGGTGGTCATCCCACCTTCGATGCCACCGGCCCGGGCGGTTTCGCGAACAAAGCCACCTGATTCAGCTCCGGGAGTCGCGTCGTAGTGGATGGCGTCGTGAGCTTCGCTGCCTCGCTGAGCCGCTTGGCGGAATGCTGATCCAAACTCCACGCCTTTGATGGCTTGGATGCTCATCAGGGCTTGGGCGATGAGTCCGTCGATTTTGCGATCCCAGTGAACGTGACTGCCAAGGCCAAGTGGCACACCATAGGCCAAGACTTCAGAAACGCCGCCCAAAGAATCTCCTTCTTTGGCAGCGGCTTTGATGGCCAGAATCATGGCTTCAGCACTTGATGCATCGAAGCACCGAACTTCATTCTCATCAACCTGGTCGAGGTCCTCAGGTCTTGGACGAGCCGATTCAGGGGTGGCAACACCACCGAGCGCCACGGTGTGGCTCAAGACCGAGGTGCCAAGTTCTGAGAGCAGCGCTTTGGCCAAGGATCCAGCCACTACGCGGGCTGCGGTCTCTCGGGCCGAGGCTCGCTCGAGTACGTCGCGGGCATCGTCGAATCCGTACTTTTGCATGCCGGTCAAATCTGCGTGTCCCGGCCGGGGGGTCGAGAGCACTTTGGAAGGAGCGCCCGGGGCTGGGTTCATCTCTTCTGTCCACTTGGGCCACTCGGAGTTGCGAATTTCAATGGCAACGGGAGATCCAATGGTGCGCCCGTGGCGGATACCTGCGATCAAGGCCAGTTCATCGGCTTCGAATCGCATGCGCGGTCCCCGGCCAAAGCCCAAGCGGCGGCGAGCAAGATCGCGCTGAATGTCGGCCTCTGTGATGGCTAAGCCAGCTGGCAAGCCCTCAACGGTGACGACCAAGGCTTGGCCATGAGATTCTCCGGCGGTAAGGAAGCGAAGCACGTGACCATGCTAGGGCCCCGAGGCCCTAGGAGAAATCAGTTGGCGTAGTAGGGGTTCGCGCCGGTGGCGTGATCCGTTACGTCGACGACCTCGAGGATTTCTGGCAGGCCATCTTTGAGCGCCACTTCAATGCCCTGACTCAAGGTCGCGCGCGACATCGCGCATCCTTGACATCCTCCCGAAAGCGCAAGGTACGCTACGCCTGAGTCGGCATCGAGCGCCACCAGATCGGCACGGCCGCCGTGGCCGGCGATCGAAGGGTTGACCTGTTCTTCCAAGATGGCGATAGCTCGCAGTGCCAAATCTGATTCCAGGCCTTGAGCCAACACAGCTTCGGGAACACCAGGCGCAATTTCTGCAGCACTAGGCGAGTTGGGGTTCACCATGACCAAGCCACCACCTTGGTCGTCGGAGAACTCAAGTCGGGCATTCGCCAAGGGAGCCATCGACGCCTTGGGCACAACGACTCGAACGCCATTGCTCTCGTAGCGTGCATCATCATCAGATGCGTCTGCGGTAGCCGCGAAGTACAGGTCATAGACGTAGCGCGCTTGTTCGACGCCTCGAACTTCGAGCCACAGAGAAAGTGATTCGGGATTGGGCTCAGCGGCAATTGCCTCGGCCACAATGGTGGCGGCCTCAGGAGTTATCTCTACGACTTGGGTGCTTTGTTCGGCGATCTGGGTCATAGATGCATTCTAAAGTGCACGCCGCCACCTCCGAGCAGCACTAGCGTGGCGGCCGTGACTAAGGCCCCACGCGACGCCCATGAGTGGGTCAGCTTCGAAGATGACGAAGAGGACCGCACCTGGAGATTTGACCTGACGTACCTTGAGAGCAACTGGGTGTGCATCTTTAATGATGGATGTCAAGGTGTGCTCACCGAAGCATCGCCGGAATTGGGACAAGGTTGCTGTTCCTATGGTGCGCACTTGCTCGACGAAGAAGATGAGCGACGCACCTTGCAGCGAGCAAAGCAACTCACCGCCCAAGAGTGGCAATTCAAAGATGTCGCCCCTGATGAGTTGATCATGACCAATGAGGCTGGCGACCGTGTGACGGCACAAGTTGACGATGCCTGTGTGTTTTTGAACCGGCCGGATTTCGCCTTGGGATCAGGCTGCGCCTTTCACGTGGCAGCGGCAAATCACAATGAGAGTTTCGTGCAGTGGAAGCCAGAAGTCTGTTGGCAACTCCCCTTGCGACGCGATGAAGAAGAGGGTCCCGACGATCACGTCACCACCTCCATTGGTCAATGGGAACGTCGACACTGGGGCGATGGTGGGTTCGAATTCCATTGGTGGTGCTCAGAAGACCCCAGCGCCTATCGCGGAACCTCGCGGGTGGTTGACACCATGAAAGATGAGCTCATTGAGATGATCGGCAAGCGCAACTACAAGCGCTTGCTCGCCTTCATGGATGAGCGAGCGGCTCGGACTGCCAAAGGCCAGCTGCTGCCCCACCCCGTGGTGCGCAGCAAATCAAAGCAGGCCTAGCGAACCTCGTCGTCTAAGGGATCGTGTTCATCGCTCGTCCGCGTTGACACGGTGCCCAAGATTTCATCGAAGGCGTCTTCTTCTGCCATGCACCAAGTGGCATGGGAATCCTCGGGCTCAGCACCACATTCGGCACAGGCTTTGGGCTCTGAACCAAACGAGCGCTTCAAGCTCCGGGCCTCTTCAAATCTGCGGTGGCGACCCTTTTTCACCTGTAGCTCCTCACTGCCCACTCGCCAACATCGCCGACGACAAGCGTTCCGCTCCACGCCAACGTTCTCCCCGCGGACGCTTTGAGACTGTTGAGTCTATCTGCCCAAGGTGCCTCGCCGCCGGCTCTGTGAACCTAGGCTTGGAGTTGGGAGGCTCACCATGGCAGAACAGTTTGATCCAGCGGCAATGGTCCAACGATTTCGAGAGCGGGCTGAAGCCGTACAACGTAGGGGAATGCCCCCCATTGAAGGCCCAGAACGTCAGCAGTTCATGCGCCAGGCGCAACTCGATTTTCAAGATTACGCAATGCTCGGAGACGCCCAGGCCTCGCTTGACGATGGCATCTTGACCCTCAGGATTGACTTGAGGCCGAAGCAGGCTTAAGGAGTGGCGACAGCCGGCAAGATTCGCTGTCCCGTTTGAGCCTCAATGATGGTGGCGGCCTCAGCGAAGAGGCCGCGCGCTTGGGATTCGTGGGCCCGATAGGCGGTCAAATTCGCGGGAACCTTCAGCGCTATGAAGCAGTCGTTCGCCGCAATCCCCACTTGGCTATAGGCATCTGAGAGCAAGGTCGACACCTGCTCATTTGGACTCGGCAAATTGGAATTAGCCGCATCGGCATCATTGGCCATCACCGAGCACGTAGTTTGCACCGCATTGGGTTGCTGTGAGCCAAGCGCCGCGTTGACATGGGCCATGTCGGTCAAGATCGCCGTGGTGCTTGCGCGAAGACCGGTCCCCGCCACCCAGGTATGAAGTTGCTGGGACGGTGTGCCCGATGATCCCGCCCCTGAACACGCCGAGAGTGCGAAGGCGCTCAGGCCCAAGAGGATGATTACGCCTCGGCGCATTCGATCACGTGATAGGTCCGCTTGCCCTTGCGCAAAACGATAAATCGCCCAAAGAGTAAGTCGTCGGTATTCACCGTGGCATCCACGCCATCTCGGAGCACATCGTTCACGAAGGCGCCGCGTTGTTCAATGCTTCTGCGAGCTTCAGACTTGGAATTCACCAACTCGGCTTCCGCCAGGACATCAATCAGCAAAGGTGATGCTTCGAGCCTTGAGCGCGACACCCGAGACGAAGGCACGTCACCGATGAGCTCGCCCAAGGTTGCTTCATCGAGCGTGGCCAGCGATCCTCCAAAGAGGGCTTCGGTGGCGAGTTCCGCCCTGCGCAGATCATCGGCGCCATGAACCAATTCGACCATGGCAGATGCGAGCGCCCGCTGAGCGCTGCGCTTGCTTGGTGCGGCAATGGTCTCGGCTTCAAGGTCGGCAATGCTTGCGAGATCGAGGAAACTAAAAAAGCGCAGGTACGTCGCCACCATGGCGTCATCAGTATTGATAAAGAATTGGTAGAACCCAAATGGGCTGGTTTTGTTTCTATCGAGCCAGATTCGACCCGCGTTCCCCGCAGACTTTCCAAACTTGGTGCCATCGGCATTGGTCACCAAGGGAGAGGTCATGCCAAAGGCTTGAGCACCGTGAATCTTTCGCACCAACTCAGCACCCATCGTGATGTTGCCCCATTGGTCAGAACCACCAATTTGTGCGGTGCAGCCGTAGCGCTCGAAGAGTTGGGCAAAGTCGTAGGCCTGCAGCAACATGTAGGAGAACTCGGTGTAGGAAATGCCTTGATCGGGACGCTCGAGTCGAGACTTCACTGACTCTTTGGCCACCATTTGATTCACGGTGAAGTGCTTGCCCGTGTCTCGCAAGAAATCGAGCAGCCGCACGTCTGCCAGCCAGTCGGCGTTGTTAACCAAGATGGCTTGGCTCTTGCCACCTTGGGCGGAAAAATCAAGAAACGAAGCGAGTTGACGCTCAATGGCAGCGAGATTTGCTTGAAGGGTGTCAGCATCGAGCAAATTGCGTTCGTCGCTTCGACCACCAGGATCGCCGATCATGCCCGTTGCGCCACCAGCAAGCACAATGGGTCGATTGCCCGCTTGTTGGATTCGGCGCAAGGTGCACAACTGCAAGAGGTTCCCAGCATGGAGCGAGTCGGCGGTTGGATCGAAGCCCGCATAGAGGGTGACCCCACCTTGGTCAAGATTGCTTAACAGGGCGTCGTCGGTCACCTGGTGAATCAGGCCACGAGCTCGCAGGTCCTCAGATATTCCCGGCATTCATTCAGTCTCCCACACGCGATCTGCCCTCTTGTTGCCATGCGACTAGCCTGCCCTCGTGCGCACACGTCAGCGTTTCTTCGCCCTGCCACCACTCGTTGGCGATATTCCGGCCTCCTTGCAAGGTCCCTGGCAACCGCACCGAGAAGAGTTCGACACCACCGAGATCCAAGGCACCCTCGGCACCTGGCCTCGTGATCTTGAAGGCAGCGTGTTTTGGTTGTCGGCCACGCCCCTTGAGGCCTACGTTGACGATCCCGATGTCTGCGTCACCTCGGCTTTTGTCACAGCGTTGACCATCGCCCGCAATCGCGTCACGCGCCAACGAGGTGCTTTTGTGGTGACCAAAGCCGTCAGTGATGTACTCGGCGTGACACCCTTGCGCGATCGCATTGATGTGGCGAGTCGAGGTGGCTGTGATTACCTCATGCTCGGCGCCCAACGCCTGCTTGTCGGTGGCGTGGATGGCCTGCCCTACCTGCTGCGGCCAAGTCTCGAAACTGTGGGCGTTGAAACCTTCGATGGTGCGCTCACTCGACCCAGCAGCGAGCGATGGCTTCGCGACGATTCGCGAGGTTGGATCTATCTCGTTGCCCACGACAAAACCGGCGGAGCCGAAGTTCTGGCCTACAACCCAATGAGCAACGCAATACTTGCTCGGCGGCTTGACGAACGCCTGAGCCGGCCTTTCCATCTCGCGCTCAACGAAGAGCGACTCTGCGTCATTGGGGCGAACTACCTCCAATTCTTCGATCGTGACCTCGCCGCACCCGGTGGTGACCTCATACCCGTTGCCGATCTCGCCATTGAGCGAATCTTGAGTGCGCGAGAGACGGATGCTGGATTCGAAATCAGCGTTGTTCGAAGACGGCGCAACGGCCTCAAGCTCGCCACTATCACCATCAATACCGTGACGTGCCGTGTCGCCAAAATTTCAGATCATCGCTTTTCGAGCGTCTCGGATCTCAGCGTGGATGCAAGGAGTGGCGCGCGTCGCGTGATTGGAGTCGAAGCTCACGACGATGACGAAGCTGTGGTGCTCAGTTGCGTGGATCTCGATCTCGGATCCATTGAACAGCGACGCTTGCCCGTAGGTGTTCTTGCTGGGCAAGTAGTCATGGCAACGGGGTCTCGTAGCGCTCAGCCCTATGTAATCGTGCCCACCAACCGACTCGACGGCCACCACCCAGAGCTGCTCTTGTTGGATGCTCAGCACATCGGCGCGCCCGAGATTGCCAGCCTCCAATTGACTCACCACGTACCCCTTGACGGCCAGGGCCTCTTTATTCCCTCAACGCAATTGCGGTGACTAGTGCAGTGCTGCGGCTAATTGGGCGTGCAGGTTTGCGTGCAATTGGGCATTGGTGTCGCGATCGGGCATCCGACACACCAGCACCTCGAGGCCCGCAACGGGCTTAGCCATCGCCGCCTCAAGCTCTCGAAGGTCACGAATTTCATTGGCTGTAATACCAAAGCCATGAGCCACGGCCAGGGGATCAACGTGTGGTGGCGTGCCGAAGAGTTGTTCAAAACGATCGCCGTTGACTTCTCGCCGTTGCGGCAAGAACGAGAAGATGCCTCCCCCTCGGTTGTCAAGCACGACGATGCGAAGCCCATCGCCATCGGTGACGCCATCAACGAGTGCTGAGACGTCGTAGAGGAAGGCCAAGTCTCCAATCACACAGGTGGTGCTTCGTTTGCTTGCGGCCACACCCAGGGCCGTTGAGACCACCCCATCGATGCCGTTCGCTCCTCGATTCGACACGACGCGTGCCGCACAGAGGCCGCCAAAGAACTCAAGGTCTCGAATGGGCATGGATGATGAAGCCACGAGAACCTCGTCGCGCGTTGACGCTTTGGCGACCGAAGCCACCACACTCATCTCCGACCAAGTCTGGGAGGAAAGGAAATCAGCGAGGGATGCGCGAACCTTATGTTCAGCATCTCGCCAGAGTTGCACGAATGCATCATCGCCAGGCGTTGGCTCCATCGACAATGCATAGGCAGCATCTGCCAAAGATGCGACCGTGCGATGCTCCACGCTGGCCGAGAGGGGAAATCGTCGGGGCCCATCGGGGCCCAACGTGAGCAGGGATGTCCCTTGTGTGGCGCAGCTTTCCATCCATAAGGCCAATTCCTTGGACGCAGCTGGCGCTCCAACGATCACGATCTGATCAGGCCGATAAGTGGTGAGCGCTTCAGCGCTGCGAACAATGGCATCGGCAGCGGTGATGAGGTTGGGAGCGCTTACGCGACGAGCGCCAGATCGCGGATCAGCCAAGACGGGAACGGGCGACGTTGTCACGAGCTGTTCGACCGCCACCTCATCATCAATGCCCCCGCCAAGGACCACTACTCGTCGAGGACGCAGATCTTGGAGTCCTCGACGCTCACTGCCAATGCGTGAACGTCGAAGCCACGGTCCTCCGTCGGAACGCCCAACTGGCAGGTCGCCCGGAGCGGCGACCAATGGCTCGGTGAATCCCAGGTTGGCATGGGCCACCCCAGCGGATTCTGCACCCCCTAGGGATTCGAGCACGAGTCGCGAAGCCATGGGGCGCCACTGCATATGAGTCATAGCGCCGGGCGCTTGGATGTCAATACTGAACCGGGCGTGGGCGCTGAAGATTCCTGCTTGGTTGATGGTTTGTGCTGCACCTCGCTGATGAAGCTCAATCGGCCGATCGGCACTGAGCACGATGAGGGGCACTCGGTCGAGCGATGCTTCAACGACTGCAGCCGAGAGTTCGGCAACGGCGGTGCCAGAGGTCACCACAATGACAACGGGGCGATGCGTTACTCGAGCAATGCCTAAGGCGAAAAACCCAGCGGAGCGCTCGTCCAGGCGCACCTGTACCTCGAGACCACTTGCAGCTGCGGCTAGGGCCAAGGGCGTAGAGCGCGAGCCCGGACAGACAACCACATGAGTCAGGCCGGCACGGGCAAATTCATCAAAGAGCGTGGCGCAGAATGTCGCTTGCGTCTCTGCGCTGGCTACGCTCATGTCGCGATGTCCTCTCTTCATGTCACAACTTATGGATCAGGCCCACTACTTGTGGCCTGCCATGGTTTCACCCAAACGGGTGAGTCATGGCGAACCCTAGCCACTCACCTTCAAGAATCGCACACCATCGTGGCCCTTGATCTCCCCGGCCACGGTGGCTCGGCTCACGTCCGGGCGAATTTGGATGAAACCGCAGCCATGATTGCCTCCCTTACTGCTGGACAGCAATTCAGCTTGTTGGGCTATTCACTCGGTGCACGCGTGGCACTCACCGCCACCCTGGCCAACATCGAGGGGCTCACACGCAGCATCTTGATAAGCGGCACGGCTGGCATTCAAGATGACCAAGAGCGAGCACAGCGCCGGATGCGAGACGAAGCGCTCGCTGATGAAATTGAAGCCGAGGATGATGTCGCCGCATTTTTACAACGCTGGCTTGCCCAGCCACTCTTTGCCAGCCTCTCCCCAGAATTGGCCGGTGAAGACGAGCGACTCGTCAATACGCCAGCTGGCCTTGCGTCTTCACTGCGCCTTAGCGGCACTGGCACCCAGCGGCCAAGCTGGGATGACCTCGACAGCATTAGCGTCCGTGTGGATCTCATCGTTGGCGCTCAGGATCAGCGCTACGTTGACCTCAATACCGCCATGGTTCAACGGCTGCGTCACGGTTACTTGCACCTGGTCGATGAAGCCGGCCACGCTGCGCATCTCGAGCAAGCTGATCGAGTGGCGGCGCTCATTGGCGACATTCTCGCTAGCGAATAGCGAGCCCCGCCGCCAACAACGCTCCAATGAGAAGTTGGGCTTGACCCGTGGCTTTGAGCATAGGGAGCAACTCGCGACCTTGACGTGAACTCAGAGCCAAGCGAGCAGGCGCAATGGTGGCAACAAAACCGATCAACGCCAGCGCGCACCACGGATGAATGATGCCCATAGCGACAATCACGATGACCGCAACGATCATGGAGCCGACATAGAGCCAGCCCGCACGGTGGCGGCCGAGCCGCACCGCCAAGGTGAGCTTGTTGGACTTCTCATCCCCCGAGATGTCACGCAGGTTGTTAGCTTCCAACAAAGCCGTAGCGAGGAGGCCTACGGGAATCGCCGCGAGCCACAGCAGTGCCGGTAGGTGTTGGCCTTGGACATAGCCCGATCCGACCGTGGCAAAGAGCCCAAAGAAGATGAAGACAAAGACCTCGCCAAGGCCGAGGTAGCCATAGGGCTTGGGTCCCCCGGTGTAGAGCCAACCCGCGATCACCGCTAACACGCCAGGAATCAACAGCCACCACGAGGTGAGTGAGCACAGCCACAGGCCGCCGAGACCGGCAATTCCAAAACTGATAAACGCGGCAAGGCGCACCGTTGCTGGCTGGGCCAAACCTTGACCCACGAGCCGAACGGGGCCCACCCGCCGCTCGTCGGTACCTCGAACACCATCTGAGTAGTCATTGGCGTAGTTCGTTCCAATTTGCAGACCCAAGGCCACGATGGCCGCCACTGCCATGCGACCCCAATAAATCACATCGGGTCGAATGGCCATCGTGCCCACCACGACCGGCACCACAGCGGCTGGCAAGGTGCGCGGCCGAGCGCCATGCACCCAGCGCGCAATGCGCCCAATCTCAGGTTCGGTCACGGACGTCGAGGGAATTGTGAGAAGTCGGGAGCACGGTGTTCCACGAAGGCGTTTCGGCCCTCTTGGCCCTCTTCTGACATGTAGAACAGCATGGTGGCGTCACCAGCGAGCTGTTGCACACCAGCGAGGCCATCGTCAGCAGCATTAAATCCGGCTTTGAGCATGCGCAAAGCTAAGGGTGACAAGGTCAAAATTTGGCGACACCACGCAACCGTCTCGCGCTCCAAATCTTTCAGTGGCACCACCGAGTTCACAAGACCCCACTCCAACGCCGTCTCGGCGTCGTATTGGCGACACAGGAACCACACTTCTTTGGCGCGCTTCAACCCAATCGTGCGCGCGAGCAAGGACGAACCATAGCCACCATCAAAACTGCCCACCTTGGGTCCGGTTTGTCCGAACCGAGCGTTGTCAGCAGCAATGGAGAGGTCACACACCAAGTGCAGAATGTGACCGCCACCAATGGCGTAACCGGCGATCATTGCGATGACGGGCTTGGGGATGCGGCGAATCAAAATTTGAAGATCCAACACATTGAGCCGGCCGACCCCGTGATTGGCAACCTCGTCATCGCCGATGTAGCCGTCATTGCCCCGAATCTTTTGGTCACCGCCCGAACAGAATGCATCGGGTCCCTCACCACAGAGCACAATCACACCGACGCTGAGATCATCACGAGCCATAGAAAATGCCCGCTCAAGTTCAAACAAGGTTTGCGGCCGGAAGGCGTTGCGCCGCTCGGGTCGACAAATGGTGATCTTGGCGATGCCCTCGGCGGTCTCATATCGGATATCGGTCCAGTCACCATGAGAAGTCCACGCAGGATCTCCTAGGGCCCGAAAGGCATCGACGGGATCAACCGGCTGGCCGGTAATGACGGTGTTGGTGGGGTAGTCAGTCACGGCCTCCACGCTAACGGCTGGACCCTCATAATCTGTTCTTGTGCCCGAACTTGTCGCCTTAGACCTCGAACAAGACCAACAACTCCCGAAAATCATTGAATCCATCTGGTCTCGAGGCGACGCGATCTGCGTGCTCGATCCTCGTTGGGGCACCGAGCTTTCCGAGCGAGCTCTTCGAGCACTCTCCCCTACTCGCCTCATCACCAAAGACGGTGAGCGGCGCTTAAAGGGCGGAATGGGCGCCGAACCTGGCGATGCCATCGTCGCCCTCACCTCAGGATCGACCGCTGACCCCAAGGCCGCGATTCTCACGCATGATGCTGTCACGGCCTCGGCACGTCTCACCTCACAGGCCCTCAGCTCAGGCCCCTCGAGTCACTGGTTGTGCTGTTTACCCACCACTCACATCGGCGGCCTCAGTGTGATCGCCCGAGCATTGGTCGTGGGCAGCGCTCTCAGCGTGATTGGCCGACCTGATACTGCCATCATCAACGAAGGCCCGAGTCGAGGCATCACGCATGTGTCGTTAGTGGCCACCGTGCTACGCCGATGCACGACGCTCGGTTACGAGCGCGTGCTCCTCGGAGGCGCCGCAGCCCCCGAAGAGATGGCCCCCAATGTGGTGACCACCTATGGCATGACTGAAACCGGTTCTGGCGTTGTCTATGACGGGTGGCCGCTTGACGAGGTAGCAATCGCAATTCGCGATGAAGACGAACAGGGTTTCGGCGAAATCCTCATCGCATCACCAACGTCACTTCGCAGCTATCGCGATGGAAGCGACCCCTTCGTCGCGGGTCCCCCCAGCGAGCTGCCATGGATCGCAACCGGCGACCTGGGACGCATCGCTGACGATGGTTCCCTTGATGTTCGTGGCCGCATCGCCGACGTGATCACGACCGGTGGCGAGAAGGTCTACCCCTTAGACGTGGAAAGAATTATCGAACGTCTCGATTCAGTTGCGGAAGTTGCTGTGTGGAAGCGACCAGATCCCGAATGGGGTGAACGAGTGGTTGCGTGGGTAGTGCCCAATGGCCAAGGACCGAGCCTCGAAGACCTCAAACATGCGGTGCGTGACACGCTGGCCGACTACGCGGCTCCGAAAGAACTCGTGATCGTTGATGCCCTCCCCCGGACCGACCTAGGAAAAGTATCCCGGCAATCGCTTTCAAAGTCCTAACTGCTCCAGCCGCCGGGAAAGTAACGCTGCATGAGAGATCTTGCTGCCTCTTCGCCAGGCGCTTCTTCGGGTCCGCCAAAGGCAATATCGAGCCAGGTGTTGACATCGTGAATCACGTCTTCGACAACGTCGATACCAACAATCTGATCAAGGAGTTCTCTGGGTAGCGCATCTGATCCATGGAGCGCCCCAAGCATGTTGCCGCACATCGACCCTGTTGAATCAGAGTCGCCCGTGTGGGTCACCGCCGAGGCAATTCCCTCGAGCACGTTGGTCGGATTCCAAGCACAGCTCAGCGCAATGGCGAGTGCTTCATCGGCAACCCAGCCACCGCCGAGTTCTCGTTCAATTTGTTCTGGTTCTGGTGGGTGACGCTCGCCAAGTGCAATGGCGCGTTCCACAAGACCACGCAGATGCTCGCTCGCGGTGCCCAGGGCCAACTCCACCGAACGCTCAAGTGAGTTCTCCGCGAAGAGACCGGCAATGACCATGGCGAAAAAGCCCGCTGGTTCAATCCCATCATGGTGACCATGAGTGACGGCAGCGACTTCGCAACCCAACTCGTGGGCACCAATCAGATTGGCACCCGGGGCTTTGCCAATGTCTAAGAAGCCCGCAGGCGCGGCTCGCATAATGCCCCCGCAGCCTTTGGAGTCATTGATTGGTCGATCGATCCGACCAATTTCGCCACTGCGCAGCGCGCTGAGGCAGGTAACACCTGGCGCTTCCACGCGATGGAGCACTTCATGGTCAGCCAGCCATGACGACCACGCTTCGCCCTCTATGCCTACTGCATCCCAGCTGTCTCCTTGCGTGACGAGCCAGTGGAGGTAGCTACGAAACAGTGCACTTGGTGGATGACAAACGCCACTCGCAGCAAACTGCAAGTTCGCCCCTAAGAGACCTTCACAGGTGAACAAGGTCATCTGGGTGTCATCGGTGATGGTCGGTTCGCCGTAAAAGCGCGTCACCAACGATCCACCGGTGATCTCGAGAATCTCATGGATCTCATAAAACTCGACCGGGCCACCGAGCGCGTCTCCAAGCGCCCCGCCGAGCAGTGTCCCTGAAACCCTTGCGTGCCAATCCTGATTATCCACCGCAACAGCCAAGCACACCACCAATCCCGGCGAAGTGATTTGCTAGGTTCAAACTGTGACTCATCCCGGCGTATGGCCGACTTTGCGAGCCAATGATGCGCCCGAGTTGCTGCGCTTCCTCACCGAAGTCGTGGGCTTCGAGGCAACTCTCGTTATCCCTAGCGATGAGGGCATCGCGCACGCTGAACTTGTCTGGCCCGAAGGTGGAGGACTCATGCTCGGCTCGGCTCGTCCCGCTGGAGATGACCACTGGCCGGTCGCGCCAGGAAGCGGGGCCATCTATCTCTCAACCCAAGACGTTGAAGGGCTTGTTGAGCGACTCTCGTGCGCCGGGGTGTCGCTCAGTGGCCCACCCACCACGACCGATTATGGATCTCAACAACTGGAGTTTCGAGACCCCGAGGGAAACCTCTGGAGTGCGGGCACCTACCGGGGCGCTTGAGCGTGCTCCCCACCACCATCTCGCTGGAAACACTCGATCTCGTCTGGCTTGATCTTGACGCACTCACGGCCATTCAATCGGGCGATGCCGTTGCGGGGGCCACGCTGCTTGGATGGGACAATCCACACCGACTCTTCATCGACGAAGAAGCCTGGATGGGCCGACTCTTTGGGCGTCGCCTCATTGAAGACCCTCGAAACAACACCTGGTTAGTGCGCGCCATCATTCATCGCGACACGAACACCCTGGTCGGCCACATTGGCGGCCACGAACGCCCCGATGAGCGACGGTGTGTAGAAATCGGCTACACCGTGGGTGAAAGGGTCCGCGGCCAGGGTATTGCGACAGCCGCTGCACGTGGCTTCCTTGATGCCATGGCTAGCTCTGGCGAGGTATCAGTGGCGCGAGCAAGCATCAGCCCTTCGAACGTGGCTTCCCTCGCCGTTGCGCGGAAACTCGGCATGATAGAAGTCGGGAACCAGATCGACGAGGTCGATGGCCTCGAACTCATTTTTGAAACCCATCTCACAACCCCGAGCCACGAAAGCCCTTCGCCATGATGTTGCGTGACCACCCCGAAGCCATTACCTCGCCCTATCTCTTGCAACATGTCGATAATCCCGTTGACTGGCATGACTGGTCCGAAGCAACCTTGGCCAAGGCGGATCAGCTCAATCGACCGTTACTCATATCCATCGGTTATGCCGCGTGTCATTGGTGCCACGTCATGGCTCACGAGTCCTTTGAAGATGAAGCTGCGGCAGCCCTGCTCAATCGATACTTCATCCCCATCAAAATCGACCGCGAAGAACGCCCCGATCTTGACGCCATCTATATGTCGGCCTGTCAGACCATGAACGGCCACGGGGGTTGGCCACTCACCGTCTTCGCCACACCCGATGGTCGGCCGTATTACGCAGCGACGTACTTTCCTCCCGTAGATCGCGGCGGCCAGCCCAGCTTTAGCCGCGTCGTCGTGACCTTGGCTGACGCCTATGCCAACCGTCGCAGTGAAGTCGAAGCCCAAGCCGACGAACTCGCGCACGCCATCGGCCGCGAAGCGCGCTTTCTTGACCTGCTCACCCGCGAAGATCATGAAACGAATATCACCGTGGATCGGGCACTTGACACGCTGATGCATGAACTGGGCGAACGCTTTGACGCCACGCTCGGGGGCTTTGGAGCATCTCCTAAATTCCCACGCCCAAGCTTTGTCGATGCTTGTCTCGCTCACCATGTCCGCAGCGGTGATGAACGAAGCCTCATGATGGCGACCACCACCCTCGATGCGATGGCTGCCGGGGGTATCTATGACCACCTCGCCGGTGGTTTCGCTCGCTACAGCGTTGATGCTTCGTGGACGGTGCCACATTTTGAAAAGATGCTGAGCGACCAAGCGCTCTTAATTCGCAGCTACGTTCGCGCCTTTGCCCTCACCGGCAATGAGGCATACGCCCAGGTGGCGAGCGAGACGATTTCCTGGGTGCTTCGAGATTTGATGCTGCCCGATGGCGCGTTGGCGGCTTCCATGGATGCAGATGCCGACGGCATTGAAGGCTCCCATGCCTGTTTCAACCGAGACTTGGTAGCCAAGGCTCTTAGCGACGTCTCGGGAACTTTGGAACTCGATGAGGCCTGTGCGTACTACGACATCAGCGAAGGAGGGAACTTTGAACACGGCCTGAGCGTGCCGCGTCGACCTCGAGGCGCTCCGTTGATTCGCAATGACGCCGAAGAAGCAACACGAATTGCGCTACTCGAACAACGGATGACCAGAGTGCAACCCGCACGAGACGACAAGGTCATCTTGGAGTGGAACGCAATGTTCTTGTCCGCGCTCTGTGAGGCTGCCGCTACCTTGGCTCATCCTGCTTGGGCAGAGGCCGCAACGAATCTTGATGCCGTCTTATCGGCCACTATGGCGCCTTCTGGTAGGTGGTTGCGTTCACGCTTAGCTGACGCTGCGGGGCCATCGGCAATGCTGGCTGACTGCGCCTGGTGGCTGGAAGCCAAACTCCAACTCTTAGAACTCACCGGAGACGGTCGCTACCTCAGTGACGCTCAGGCGCTGCGCGAGTACATCATGGTGGCATTCGCTGACCCAGAAGGTGGTTTCTTCACCACCGCCGAGCATGAGGCGACCACCTTGGTGAGAGCCAAAGATCTCATCGATGGGGCAACGCCGTCGGGCTTTGCCACGGTGGCGCGCGCGCTCGCTCGCCTCGCCACCATCACCGATGACGCCGATTTGCTTGCGATGCTGGGAAACAGCGTCCATCTCGCCGACCCCATGATGGAGCGTCAAGCAAGTTCCGTACCTGATCTCATCGAAGCCCTTGGATTTCTCGAAGCCGGAATTGAGGTGGTCATCCCCGGCGCTGAGCCCGAATTCGTGAATGCCAATGCGGCCTGTTTCGTGCCCTATCGCACCACCATCATCGGCAGCCACGACCTTGCCATCTTGGCTGGCAGATCAGCCACGAAGGCCTATGTGTGTCAGCACCACGTGTGCCAACAACCAGCTAGCGATGCCACTACGTTGGAGGCGCAGCTCATCGATGCGCGACGAGATGCCTCCCACTCATGAGCACGACCAGAAGCCTAAGAAGATCAGACCCGCCCGCTGAGGCAGTCCGCGAGGTTCTCAAGAACCTCCCCAAAGTCGCACGCCTGGATATGCGAGGCGGATCAACGCACTACGTCCTGGTGCTTGGCTCGCCCTGGGATGACCTCGTGGGTATTGACCTCGCCTCAGGATCACTCATTCGTCTGCGCGTGCCGTGGACGGAGGCCAATCCCCCAGACCTCTCGGCCTTCGACGTCGTGGAGGCCACCTTGGCAGCCGACCCTGAAACCGATGATCTCGCCCACCCAGAAGCGGCCACGGTGTCGCACTTGCCTCGTTTGATTGGTTCACTACGGGGTCGGGCAGTCAAACACTTGCTCACTCGCGTTCAAGCGCCTCTAGACGGGCCGCTCTTGGGCTTTCGTGGCCCCTCGGCACCGTTCTGGGAATTCGACGGCACGAGGCCCTCTACGGCCTTGGTCGTACCAACTCGAGGCCCCCAATTGCTTCGTCGGCACGAAGATCTCTCCACCTGGGTGCGCTTTGGCTGGGAGCGAGATGACGTGTGGCTGCGCTGTGAGGACCGAGAAGCGTCCCGAGCACTCGATGCTGCTCGTCGAGAGTTGCTGAGCGGCAAAGAACTCGCCACGGCACTTGGCTTCAAGCCAGCATTTCTTTTGGCCTCGTTGAGCCGTCCCTACGACGGCCACTGCTACAAAATTTGTGTTGGGTTGTTACCGCGCGCCTAGCGCATCAACTTGCCGCTGGCGAGATCCTCAGCCATGGCCCAACCAAAGGCCACCAAGCGGTGCCCCTTTTCGTAGTTGACACTTTTGAAGAACACTTCGGTGCCAGCCGGAATCTTGGCCTTGGGAGCCACGAGGTCAAGGCCACCGACGGGACCGGCTTTGCTCGGGGTCACAATGAAGGTGCGGTCGTCGAGACCCTTCTCGTCACCAAAGCGCTTGGCGAGGCGACGAGCCCAAGCGCGTTCTTCGCCTGAGGGCTTGTGATCCGTGCGCGGCACCACGTCTTCGAGACCCTGAAAGAGGCGATAGCCATCGATGAGCATCAGGCGCGTACCAATGAGCACGTCTTCATCGGGGAACGCCAGCAGTGCGCGGCGCAACTGATCAGCAAGCAGCGCCTTCAAGCTTTGTTCGGACTTGGCATTGCGATCAATTAGACCAACGCCAATCAGAAGGGAAGGGGTGCCGCCGATGCGCTCAAGGGTGGCGAAGGCATAGCCACGTAGCTTGTTGCCTTCGCGAGCGAGTGAAACAAGCACCCACTCATCCTTGATGTCGGTGAGAAATCCAATGTCAAATCGCGGCTCGCGATCTGCGCAAAGGCCCGCCATCTCTTCGATTTCTAACTCTGAGAGTGCGGTCGTGTCCTTGGTTACTACCTGCATTGCCATTCATCTATTCTACGGCTCCCGCGGGGTCCCCAAAAAAAGAGGGCTTTCTCAGGGATTAGGCAGCCAAAATGGCGTTTGCGCCGAGGAGTCGGCGGATTTCTCCAACCACGTTGTTGGGGTTCACATTGAACTCGGGCGGCAGGCGCAGAACCTTTTGGCCCATATGGATGAAGACCGGCGTTTCACCTGGATGCTCTTGCAAAATCCCCTTTAATTCATTGACGGTGGAGTCCGACAGCGCCTCAAGGGGCAAATTGAGTCTCAGTTCGCTCGAGGCATTGGGGTCAATAGCGGGTCGAGAGATCTGCATGGCCGTGATCTTGGGCATCTCGTCTCGAGTGTCAACACGTCCACGAATGACCACAATGGCGTCATTCTCGAGCAGACTGCCGTAGTCGGTCATGGCTTTAGGGAACACGAAGACTTCCATGGAACCTTGGAGGTCTTCGAGCATGAAGCGAGCCATCAGCTCGCCCTTCTTGGTGTAGTTGGTTTTGAGTTCGGTTACTACCCCACCCACTTGGCGCACCACAGCCTCTGCATTCGACCCGCTTCCCGAGGCTTCGGCAATTTCTTTCAAGTCCGCAATCGTCGCATCAGTGTGGCGAGCCAATGCGCGCTCAAGGCCCATTAAGGGGTGGTCTGAAACGTAGAGGCCGAGCATCTCTTTTTCGAAGGCCAACTTGGTGGACTTATCGAACTCGCGATCAGGAATGGGGATATTGGTGCCTTCCCAGTCGGCATCGTCGTCGCCCGCATCTTGCGCGGCTGAGGCAAAGAGGGTGGAGATGCCAAGGTCGCGTTCTTTGCGACGCTCGACGGTGCGTTCAATGATCTCATCGGCCACGAGTACGAGACCCTGTCGAGTGTGGCCCATAGAGTCGAATGCTCCAGCCTTGATGAGTGATTCGATGGTGCGTCGATTGAGCACCATGGTGTCGACGCGTCGACAAAAGTCATAAAAGTCTTCAAAGGGGCCATTGGCTTCTCGCTCGGCAACGATGCGCTCAACGAGTGCTTCCCCTACATTTCGAACGGCCGCCAAACCAAAGCTGATGCCCTTGAGCGATGAGTTCTCGTCCACTCGTGGCGCAAAGTCCCCGAGCGAGCGGTTCACATCGGGCACCACGACTTCAATGCTCATGGAGCGACATTCCGACAGATACACCGCCGTCTTGTCTTTGTCGTCTCGAACCGTTGTCAACAAGGCCGCCATGTACTCGACCGGGTAGTGGGCTTTGAGCCATGCGGTTTGATAAGCCACGAGGCCATAGCCATAGGAGTGGCTCTTGTTGAAGGCGTAGTCAGCAAAGGGTTCGATGATGTCGAAGAGTTCCGTGCCGAGTTCGAAGCCATAACCCTGCTCAACGCAGCCAGCCACAAACTTTTCGCGCTCAGCGGCAATCAACTCTCGAATCTTCTTGCCACACGCCTTGCGGAGATTGTCAGCTTCTTCGAGTGAGTAGCCGGCGAACTTTTGCGCTACTCGCATGACGGACTCTTGATAGATCATGAGACCCTGAGTGTCGCCCAACAAGGGTTCAAGATCTTCATGCTGATAGGTAATGGCCTTGCGCCCATTCTTCCTATCGGCGTAGTCATTGTGCATATTCGCACTCATCGGCCCTGGCCGATAGAGGGCTACAAGCGCGGCTACATCATCGAAGCTCGTGGGGGCCAAGGAGCGCATGAGCGCCCGCATCGGTCGGCCTTCAAGTTGAAAGACTCCGATGGATTCTCCCCGTCGCAGCATGGCAAATACTGCATCATCGTCTAGATCCACGTTGTCGATATCGGGGCGAGGTTCCCCTCCTCGCTCCACGAGGTCAAGGCACTGTTCAATCACCGACAAGTTACGAAGGCCCAAGAAGTCCATCTTGAGCAAGCCCAACTCCTCGACACCGTGCATTTCAAACTGCGTGACGATGGGCGAATGTTCGATGTCTCCCGAAGCGTCGGGTTTGCGCTGAATGGGCAAGTGCTCAATCAGGGGGTCACGCGTAATCACCACGGCGGCGGCATGGATGCCGTCTCCTCGGCGAAGGCCTTCGAGACCCCGGGCGACGTCAATGATGCGTCGAGCAATTTCATCGGTCTCATACATTTGGCGCAGCTCGGCGGCGGCCACGTAGCCATCTTCTTGGCCCGGGAGCTTTTCAAAACATGCATCGAGAGGCACGTCACGACCCATAACCACGGGTGGCATGGCCTTGGCCACTCGGTCACCGTCGGCATAGGAGAAATCCAAGACGCGCGCTGCGTCGCGCACGGCTGCGCGGGCCTTGATGGTTGAGAAGGTGATGATCTGAGCAACATGGTCAGAGCCGTAGCGCTCCGCTGCGTACTTGATCATCTCGCCCCGGTAGCGATCGTCGAAGTCCATGTCGATGTCGGGCATTTGCTTTCGACCTGGATTGAGGAATCGCTCGAAGAGCAAGTCATATCGAATGGGGTCGAGATCCACAATCTCGAGACAATAGGCAACACAACATCCAGCGGCCGATCCACGGCCCGGCCCAACACGAATGTTGCTGCGACGCGCGTAAGCAATGAGATCCCAGACCACCAGGAAGTAAGCGCTAAAGCCCATATCGGCAATGACTTTGAGCTCATAGTCAATACGTTCTTGCACCTCATCGTTGAGAGAGTCCCCGTAGCGACGGCGAGCTCCTTCCATGGTCAGGTGGCGAAGGTATTTTGCCGAGCGTTCTTGATAATCGGCCCCGGTGAACTCGTCAGGGACGGGGAATTCTGGAAGCGAGGGCTTACCAAGTTCGAGTTCGACCTTGGCGCGTTCGGCAATGATCAACGTTGAGTCGCAGGCCGTTTCTACTTCACGGAAGAGATAGCGCATCTCTTCGGCCGACTTGAGATAGTGCTCGGTGCCATCGAATTTGAAACGGTTCGCATCTGAGAGCTTGGACCCGGTTTGAACGCACAGCAAGGCATCGTGAGCCTCATGGTCTTCGCGATGGGTGTAGTGACTGTCGTTGGTGGCAATAAGCGGTGCACCAATTTTCTTGGCGATCTCAATGAGTTGAGGATTCGTTGCCTTTTGCTCAGCTAACCCATGGTCTTGAATCTCAACGAACAGGCTCTCTTTGCCAAAGATGTCTTGAAGGCGCGCCGCAAGCCTTGTGGCCTCATCCGGATTTCCCGCCAGCAGTGCTTGGAGTACGACGCCACCAAGGCACCCGGTAGTGGCAATCAAGCCTTCGTGGTACTGCTCGAGCAATTCCCAGTCGAGCCGAGGCTTGTAGTAATAACCCTCGAGATACGCCGCCGACGAGAGTTTCATCAAGTTTCGGTAACCCTGTGTGGTCTCTGCCAGCAAGGTCAGGTGGTAATAGAGCTTGTTACCACCATCGGTATCTCCCCCACCGTCATCGATCTTGCCTCGCCGAACTGGCCGCTCGAAACGGGAGTTGGCGGCCATGTAGGCCTCGGTGCCAATGATGGGATTAATACCGGCGTCCGTGCAGGCCTTATAGAAGTCCAAGACGCCGTACATGTTTCCGTGATCCGTAATGCCAAGGGCTGGCATGCCGTCTTTGACTGCAGCGTCCACGAGATCGCCGATCCGAGCGGCGCCATCGAGCATCGAATACTCGGTGTGGGTATGTAGGTGCACAAAGGACTTAGAACTCACCGAAAGCCCCCCTCCAGGAGCGCCAGCCAATGCCGTAGATCGAATTACATCAGTGTCATCTGAACCATACCCCGAACTGCTCGGGTCTGCGAAAGCCCTACAGGTAGGTGCCCGGTCGCATGCCATCTGGCGAGGAGCCATCGGGCAGGCTCTGTTGTCGCATCTGGTCGAGTTGGGCTCGCGCCGCCATCTGCTGGGCCATGAGGGCGGCTTGAATGCCGTGGAACAGGCCTTCAAGCCAACCCACCAGCTGGGCTTGGGCGATACGAAGTTCTGAGGAACTCGGAATACCGTCGCCAAAGGGTGGCGTCAGGCTGTTGAGCTCGGCTGCCAACTCGGGGCTGAGTCCCGTCGATAATTCTTTGACCGACGTCTCGTAGATTTCTCGCAGGCGAGCCCGGCCCGCTTCATCAAGGGGAGCCGCTCGCACTTCATCGAGCAGTTGCTTGACCATGGAGCCGATGCGCATCACCTTGGCTGGTTCATCCACCGCCTCGGCATTTGCCTCATGGGAGTCCACACTTTGGTCGGGACTCAGCACTTCATCGGGGCTCAATAGTTCTGCTGACTGCTGTTCATTTGCCATGCTTCGATGCTAACCACCCCTAAGGCTTGACGTTCAGGCTTAACGAACGATGACCGGAACCAGCATTTCGGCCCGGGTGAGCGATCCATGCCGCCCTCGCATTCGTGCTTCTTGAGGTTCGGTTGGATCAAGCACGAAGGCGTCGACGAAAGGCACGATGCACACATCGCCCAGGCGCTCTTCTACGTCAACGCTCACGTCAGGCCCAAAAAGCCCCAAAGCAATGGCTTCGCGTCGAGTCCACACCCAGCACGTGTCAGCCAAGGCCTCGGCTAGCAGCGCACGCAGCGCACGCTGTTCACCCACGACTGCGTGAAGCCACCGGAAGCGGCCTTCGCCGCTCATGAAAGAAATCATGGGCATGGCTGCGGGTGGAATCTGAATTTCACGAGCGCCAACATCGATTTGGCCGTGATCGGCCACGACCACGATCGCCACATCATCACTGAGCTGGAGGCGCAACTGTTCCACCATCGCTTCAAGCCGGGCAATCTCAGCGAAGTAACCCTCGCCAAGCCCATCAGCATGAGCCACGTGGTCAATGGCGTCGTGATATGCGATGACGAGCGGTACATGCTGCGTTGCCGCCACGACGTGGTCGACTAGTTCTTCGGGATTCTTGATCCCGTCATAGGTCGCCCCACGAAGATGTGCTCGCGTGAATCCTCCAAGGGCGTACTGAGCCTTGCCGACATAGGTCGCCGGAGTGCCATCTCGCGTCAATCGGGGCTCGAAAGGCTGGACAAGTTCTGGCCGACATTGCTCGGTAGCGTCCGCAGCGTTGATGCTCCACCGCAAGGTTTGCAAAATGTCATTACCCATTCGCATGCGGTATCCGATGATGCCGTGCTCCCCGGGTGTGGCTTGGGTCGTCAACGACGTCAATGCGGCAGCCGTAGTCGAAGGGGCGACGGAAGTTGCCGGCTCGAGTTGGCCACCATGAAGCTGCGGCGCCAAGTGGGCATACGCCTCGAGCTGTTCCGCCCCGAGGCCGTCGGCTACTACCAAGACCGTGGATCTCGCCCCTGAGAGGGCTGCGGTCAAATCTGCCATGGCGCCGCTCGCGACTTCGCCAGTAATTGCGCCGAGGATCTCACACAGGCTTCGGTCGCCATAGCGAGGCACAAGTGGTTCGGGCGTCATGGAGAATCCATGTTAGATCCGAAGTACTGAGCCCCTGAGGGCTAACCTTGAATCATGAAGGTTTCGACCAGAGGTGACTACGCCAGCCGTGCTCTGCTGAGCCTTGCGCTCCATGGCGGCGGAGAGGCACCCACCTCGGTTCGAGACATCGCCGAGCGCACCGGTCTCCCCCAGCCCTACTTGGAGCAGATCTTGCTTGCCTTAAAAGGTGCGGGCCTCGTGAGATCAAAGCGCGGGGTGGGCGGCGGCTACGTATTGGCTCGCGAGCCAGAAAACATCAATTTGGCCCAGATTGTTTCGGCTGTGGATGGCCCCATCGTTGCCGGTGACTTTGGGCAACCTCATGAAAATGGGGCTTGTGACCATGAGGGCCAATGCATTTTGCTTGCCGTCTGGGCTGAGGTGAGTGACCGTATTCGCACTGAATTGCAATCATTGACCTTGGCCGACATGGTCTCAAGGTCTCAAGGAATTGCCCCTTCTGCGTAAGTAACGGCGCACTTTTTTGAAATTCCCATAAATTTCACCCTCTCTGGGAATACTCCTACGGTGATATGTGTTATCACTATCTGCAACGACACACATAGAGGCCTTCAGCGCGAGCTGTAAGGCTTCCCGACCGGAAGGTCGGGGCAGAGAACAGGAGAAGCGAATGGGTTCTAATTCAAAGACAGCCGCCACGTCAACGGACTCTCTTGGTCTTTTTTTCCGTGACCTTGACCGCTACCCCATGCCGAACTACGACGAGCAAATTGAGCTCGCCAAGCGCGTGGCTGGTGGAGACCAGGAGGCTAAGAAGCAAATGGTGGCCGCGAACTTGCGCCTCGTTTTGCACTGGGCCCGCCGCTACCAAGACCGTGGTGTGGAACTGGTGGACCTTGTTCAAGAGGGCACCTTTGGCCTCCTTCGAGCTGTAGAGAAGTTCGACTGGGAAAAGGGCTTCAAATTCTCGACCTATGCCACGTGGTGGATTCGCCAAGCCCTGCAACGTGCGGTGCAGCAACACGGCCGCACTATCCGCATCCCCTTGGAAGTTGGTGAGCAGCTCCAGCGCCTTGAAGCCACCACGGCAGAGTTGAGCGCCATCTTGGGCCGCAAGCCCACCGATGAAGAGCTCACGGAAGCCACCGGCATGACCGCCGCCGAGCGCAAGAACCTCAGTGGCATTGCTGGCGTCACGGCGAGTTTGGACCAACCCGCAACGAGTGACTCGAGCACCACCTTGGGAGACCTCGTGGCCGATGATGGTCACGACTGGACCAACGACGTTGAGCAATCCATGGCAGACGATGAACTCCATGGAGCCCTCGAAAGCCTGACTGAATTGCAGCGCGCTGTGTTGACTCGACGCTTTGGCCTCGATGGTTCAACGCCGTCATCGCTTCAGGCCACGGCAGATGCCATGGGGATCGGTGTTCGGCGGGTGCGTCGAGCCGAAACCGAGGCTTTGGCTGCGCTGCGCGAGAATTCAGCGATCGAAGCCCTGCGCTCCGAGGTCTAAACCTCGCGGTCCAAGAAGGCTTGGGCTTCCTCAGCACCACCGAGTGTTCTCAAATCTGCCGGCCATGGTGCAACCACACGGATACGCCGTCCATCGGCTGGATGGTTGAATTCGAGTCGGCCAGCATGGAGGGCGAGACGCAGCTCATCAAGGCTTCGTTCCGTCTTTTTGCCATAGCGACGATCATTGACGATGGGGTTACCGATTGCCGCCATGTGGACTCTGATTTGGTGCGTCCTGCCCGTTTCCAACGAGAGGCCCACCACGCTGCGCTGGGGCCTCGAAATGCGGGCTAATACCTCATAGCCCGTTCGAGCCTCTCGACCATCGCTGCGGACCGCCATTTTCGTCGGCGTCGTAGCGCTTCGGCTGATGGGGGCGTCGATCACGCCTCGATCTGATTTGAGGTGACCTTCGACCACGCCTACGTAACGTCTCGTAGCGCTGCGATCAGCGAGCTGGGCCGAAAGGGACGTGACGGCCCGTGGTGTTCTCGCCACCATCAACACGCCTGATGTCCCCTTGTCAAGACGATGCACGACACCAGGGCGGTTTGCTTCGCTGTAACCCTGGTCCACAAGATCAGCAATATCGGGGTATCTCGCGAGCAAGCCTGCAATCAGGGTTGCTTCTTTGTTGCCAGCCCCTGGATGGACCACTTGTTCGGCTGATTTATCCACGACGATGACATCATCATCTTCGTAGAGGACTCGCACCGCCACGTCGGCATTGGGAGCGACCGTGCCGTCATCAAGAGGAGGCAGCACCGCTTCGAGGTGTGCGCCTTCTGCCAAGGGTGTCGACACTTTGGTCACGACGATCCCATCAAGCAATACGGCTCCCGACTCAATAATTCGAGCCACTTCTGAACGGGACATGCCCGTCAAGGTCGCCAGTGCGCGATCGATACGCATGGCGTCCATGAGTGCGGGAATGGCGACATCGAGAAGTTCCGCCCCGACGTCTAAGTCTCCTGAGCTGCTCTCATCATGCATCGCGTGTCGTGTCTCCCCGCACGAGGTCCATCACGAGGACCACCACCATGATGACAGCCCCCACGGTGATGCACGCATCAGCGACGTTGAAGGTGGGCCAAAAGGTCGAGGCGATGAAGTCGATAACTGATCCGTGGTGGTCTCGAAATACGCGATCGACGAAATTACCCATCGCTCCACCAAGCATGAGGCCCAGCGCCACTTGCGTCCATCGATGGCTGCTGCGCATACCAAGAAAACCCAAGAGCCCAATGAAGAGCACCTCAATCACCATCAATGGCCCCGTCGATCCTTGCAAGAGTGAAAACGAAGACCCCGGGTTGTACGCCAGCGCAAAGGAAAACGGACCGACAAGCTGTACGGCGTGGTTGACTAATGCGTGAAGGGCAAGGGTTTTAGTTATCTGATCAATTACCACGACCAGCGCTGCCACACCCAACGCCAGCCAATGCAGCGCTTTGGGCTGATGAGTCACCTCAGACAGATTAGAAACGCCAATCCAAGCTGGGCTTGCCGCACGGTGCACAAATGCGTGCTGCTGGCACTGTCTCAAGGCGAGCCTTCGGGATGGGCTTGTGACACTTTTCGCACATGCCGTAGCGCTTGGCCTTAATGCGACTCAGTGCTGCATCAAACTCTTCGAGTTCGTCTTGAAGCGTGGCGGCTTGCATGAGGTGGAATTCACGGTCAACCGCGGCTCCGGCACCTTCGCCTGACTCGTCATCGAATTGCACTTCGCGAGGTCCATTGTCATTGGCAACCAATTCCTGGGCATCGGCAATTCGCCCAGCGAGTTGGTCGGCGACACGAACCTTCTCGGCCTTAATGATCTCGATGATCTTGTCCGTGAACTTCGTGTCCTTGACATAGGGGTTGGCGTACACCTTGGGTGCGGGAACGGCCTTCTTTACTGGAGCGACCTTCTTAGCCGGAGCCTCAACTTCACGTTTGGGAGCGGCTGCCTTGGCAGGTGCCGCCTTCTTGGCCGGAGTGGCTTTCTTCGCTGGCGCTACCTTTTTGACAGGTGCCGCCTTCTTGGCCGGAGTGGCTTTCTTCGCTGGGGCAGCTTTCTTCGCTGGCGCTACCTTTTTGGCAGGTGCCGCCTTCTTGGCCGGAGCTGCCTTCTTTACGGTGACCTTTTTGGCCGGCGTCGACTTCTTAGCCGGAGCGGCTTTCTTCGCTGGGGTGGCCTTCTTGGTTGGAGCCGCTTTCTTTGCGGCGACCTTTTTTGCGGGGGTCATCGTTCCTCCTCGGATGAATTCCACTCAAACGTGGCGCGCAGCACCATAGCAGCGACCACGGCGCCTTCCGGCACCGCGTCGTTACTCTGCGGCTGGGTCGGTGGGTGCAGCGGCTTCAACGGCTGCAGCATCGGCGCCACCTTGGCGCAGGGCCAAGATCGCAGCACCTGGCTGCACGTTGTCTTCGATCCACTGAATCATCTCACCCAATGAGGTGCGCAGACGCGTGCGCTCGCCTTCGAGTTGACGGGCCATTGCTTCGACATCAGAGGCCAGCTTGGTCTTGAGGCCTTCGAGTCGCGACAGGTCAGAGCGGTAGCGACCTTCGGCTTCGGCTTGCATTGCTGCTGCCTTGGCGCGCGCTTCTTCGACAACGCGTGCCGCTTCTTGCTCGCTCTCGCGCTTGGTCTGATCGACGAAGCGCTGCGCCATCTCCATGGTGCGAGCCAGTGACTCGGTACCAGCGGCATCTACCGCGGCAGTAGCTGCAACGGCGGGGGCTGGCTTCACTTCAGCGGGACGCTCGGCACGATCGGCATCGAGTTGGGCGATGCGCTCTGCTGCGAGACGAAGACGCTCAGTCAACTGACGGTTTTGCTCAAGGAGGGCATCGGCTTCGACGGCTACCTTCTCGAGGTAGTCATCGACCTCGTCCATGTCGTAGCCACGTAGGCCGGTGCGGAACTCTACGGTGCGAAGGGACTCGAGTACAGACTTTGATTTAGAAGCGTTATCCATGGCGCGCACTTTACCAATCTCTGACGCCCCCGGCTTAAACCGCGCTATCTCAACAGAATTGGCAAGATTAAGAACTGCACCACGATGAAGATCACCATGATGGACAGGTCTAACTGGGTGCCCCCGACGCGCACCGGAGGAATGACTTTGCGAATTGGGCGAAGAACGGGCTCTGTAATGGCGGCTAAGACCACCGACAGAGTCATGACGACACCCGATCGAGAAGCCTGAAACCAGCTCAGTAGCGCTCGAGCAATGAGCAAGAGGAGGTAAATCTCGAGGAGATACCCGATCAGGTGGCGAATCATGTGGGGTTAGGAGTCGAAACGACTCTGGCCACGATCTTCGGCACGAACCGTCACGTTGTTGGGCGTGAACAGCAAGATTTTGGCAGCAACGCGCTCTACCTTGCAGCCCAAGGCATAGCCAACGCCGCTGCAGAAGTCAGTCATGCGCCGGCCAAGCTCTTCGTTGGCAGCTTCAAGGTTCACGATGACGGGACGATTGGCCTTGAGGTGGTCAGCGATTTCTTGCGCATCGCTGAAGGTGCGCGGCGCCACGGTGATGACCTCAGCTGACTCGGCCTTTTGAATACGAATCGACGAGGGCCGGGGAGCCTTGGCCGGTGGTTGCGCCTGGCCCGTTACGGGGTTGCGCGGCGGTACGGGTCGCAGTACCGGCTGGCGAGGAGGCTCGGGGGCATAGTCATCTTCATAGACCGGCTCAGGGCGGGGACGAGGCCGACGAGGGGGTTCAGGGGCGTAATCGTCTTCGTAGCGGTCGTTGCTCGCGCCGCCGCGGGGGTAGGTACGACGGTCAAGATCGTCGTAGTCGCTGTATTCGTCGTCTGCAAGGCCCAAGTAGGCCAACACTTTGCGCACGCTTCCCGCCATGAGGGATGCCTCGTCTTTCTGCCAGGATCACTGCCCGGCCACGGTCTTCAAAACTCCAAGACACTCTAGGCGATAGAGGTCGCCACCGTCATCCTCGAGGGGCTCGGAAGCCAAAAAGGGCCCTTCCGATGCGAATTTCGGTGCTTCCCTCCTCTACGGCAATTTCAAGGTCCTCGGTCATTCCCATCGAGCACTCCGCGAGGCCAAGATCCGTAGCCATGGAGCGCAGGCGGCGAAAAGCGGCCCGAGCGGCGTCTGGTTCAGGCAGCGCCACGGTCATGAGTCCCACCACATCGAGACCCAAAGCGCGGCCTCGAGCAACGAGATGTTCCACCTCATCGGGGTGTGCGCCATTGCGCTGCGGTAGACCCGTGAGATCAACTTGGACCATCGCGTGAGCTCCGGGCGAGCGAGTGGCGATGGCGGCGAGTTCACGCTCACGAGCGGTTGACTCAAAGCATGACACCACAGGAGCGAGCTTGCCCACCTTGTTGGTTTGAATGGCGCCAAGGTAGTGCCACGAGATGGGGAGATCGCTGAGCACCTCAGCTTTTTCAATGAGCTCGCCGGCGTAGTTCTCGCCGAGGTGGGTCAGCCCAGCGCCCACGGCTGCTCGTGCATGATCAGCATCGAAGGTTTTCGACACCCCGACGATACGCACACGGCCGGGGTCTCCCCCGGCCGCAGCGATGCGTTCTTTGATGCCAGCGAGGCGCTCTGCGATCTCGTCGACTAGCGCGTCACTCACAAGAGTTACTGAAGGAAAGACGGAACGTCGAAGTCGTCATCACCTGAAGTCGTGCTGCTAAAGCGCGAACTGGGCGTGTCAGTGACTTCAGCAAAAATGTCCACCGTCTCAGGCTCACTCAACAAGCCCAAACTGGCTGGAGCCTGCGACGTGGTCGAGCGCTCTTCCCAGCGATCAAAGCCTGCAGCGATGACCGTCACGCGGACCTCGTCACCCATGTTCTCGTCGATCACGGTACCGAAGATGATGTTGGCATCGGGGTGGGCAACCGAGTGAATGATCTCTGCCGCTTCATTGGCTTCAAAGAGCCCGAGATCGGGGCCAGCGGCGATGTTGAGCAAAATGCCGCGAGCACCCTCGATGGAAGCTTCGAGCAAGGGGCTCGTGATGGCCGAACGTGCTGCGTTGACGGCACGTCCTTCTCCGCGAGAACTGCCAATGCCCATGATGGCGGTGCCGGCATTGCTCATAATCATCTTGACGTCAGCAAAGTCGGTGTTGATTAATCCAGGGGTGGTGATCAAGTCGGTAATGCCACGCACACCTTGCAAGAGGACTTCGTCAGCCATCTTGAATGCGCTCATCATTGAGGTTTGGTCGTTCGAGACCGTCAGCAAGCGGTCATTGGGGATGACGATGAGGGTGTCGACCTTTTCTTTGAGGATCTGAATGCCCTTCTCAGCTTGGTTGGCACGACGACGTCCTTCGAAAGCGAAGGGGCGCGTCACTACACCAATGGTCAGCGCACCGAGGCCCTTGGCAATCTCAGCGACGACGGGAGCGGCACCGGTACCGGTACCACCACCCTTGCCGGCGGTGATGAAGACCATGTCGGCACCACGCAGGGCTTCTTCAATCTCAGCCCGGTGCTCTTCAGCAGCGAGGCGGCCGACTTCGGGGTCCGACCCAGCACCAAGGCCTCGGGTGAGTTCGCGACCGATGTCGAGCTTGAGGTCAGCATCACTCATAAGCAGCGCTTGAGCGTCGGTGTTCGCGGCAATGAATTCAACGTTTCGAAGGCCGGATTCGATCATGCGGTTGACCGCGTTCACGCCGCCGCCACCTACGCCGACGACCTTGATGACAGCGAGGTAGTTGCTCTGGGTTGAGATCGTCATGGTTCTTGTCCTTCCAACGGATATTGAGTCTTGCGAAATGTCATACGGGTTCTCCTTGCCAGCAAACCCGGGTATGTGGTCTAAGCGTAGTCTGCACCTCTAGGTCAGGGGGATATTGAGGCTTATTCGAAAAATAAACCTCAAGGTCCGCTAATGGTTGACGATTGCGGAACGCTCACATCGAGTACGTCGCCAGCATGCAAGGTGGCTCCGGCAATAACCGCGGCAATATCTTCATATTTCTGGGTTAATTCGGTCGCTTGGCCCATTTCGATGATGACGGGACGCACCAGGTGAAGCGTGACCGCTCCAGTCGGGTGCACGACAACGAGCGCCACTTGCGATTTAAAGGCTTTGGGGAGGGTTCCCGCGACCAAGAAACCGTGGCGAATGCCCCCGGCAAACCACTGCCCAACCGCCGGAGATCCCGTCGCCGGTGCTTGGACAACGGCAAGGCCCGAGGGCTGGGTGCGAGAGCGCGCCAACACCCGACCCGTTCCATCCACGACGAGCCATCCCGAGGCGGTATCGACGCTGGCTGCTGGGGCTCGTTCCGTAATCCTGAGCTTGACGGTTGAGGGCCACTGTACCGACACCGACACCGTTTTCACCCACGGCAATTGGGCCAGCTGATGTTCGATGGTCCCAGCGGATACATCAATGAGGGCGGGCGAGCCAGATAGCCCTGCCGTGTTCGCAATGACTGCCTCAGATTCATGGCTGTTGCCACTGATGGTGAGGTGATGAAGCCGAAATACCGATAGGTGCAAGACACCCCACGCGGTAATGCCCATCAGGATGACACCCGCTACGCCACCGGCCACGAGGAGGCGTTTGCGCCGGCGATGCTGGGCTACGTCACTTCGCCTCGAGGCAATCTTTCGATGCGTGGCCGGCGTCGAGGCTGACTTCGTATCTTTTGTTGACGAAGCTGTAGGGGAAGTTCGCTTGCGAGTGCGAGGAGATGCTGGACGCTTGTTCTCGGGCTTGGCTTTGGCAGCTCGCTTCTTCGGCTTCTCGGCTTTTGGCTTTGCGGTTGACGATTTCGCCTGCTTGCGTCGAGGTGTCGCCTTCGCTTTGCTCCCCTTCGTGGCAGCGTGCGCTCCTGCGCGGCTCGGTGCATTGAGTGGCTCAGCCATGCACCTGCTCCTCAAATCCCACCATGCGAACTTCGGTGGAGAGTCGAACACCGGTCGCAAGCTCCACTGCATCAGCAACGTGCTCGATCAGCGCGGCTACGTCGTCGCCTTTGCCATCAGGGTCCGCTTGAATGAAGTTGGCGTGCTTGGGCGATACCTGGGCGCTGCCGTAGCGATGCCCTTTGAGTCCTGCTTGGTCAATCAATTGCCCGGCTGAGATCTCAGAGGGATTCGTGAAGACGCTGCCACAGTTGGCGCCGCCAGGCTGATGGGCTCGGCGCCACTGCACAATGGTCGAAAGCGCTGCTTGCTCAACGTCACGATCACCACGCTCCAACCGCAAGGTCACGTCAACCACTACTTCAGTGGGCTGAATAGACGAGTGCCGATAGGAAAAGGCCAGAGCCTCAAGATCTTTGACGACGAAGCGTTTGGCGACAAGGTCAAAAATGGTGGCCGAAACCACCGAGGCACTCATATCCGAACCGTGGCCGCCGGCATTCATGCGCACTGCGCCACCCACGCTTCCGGGCACGCCTACCGCCCAGGTGAATCCGGCTATGCCTTCGTGTGCGCAGCGCCGGGCAAGGACCGGCAAGTCAACACTGCCCCCGGCCGTGACGAACGCTCGATCTCCTTCATCGTGAAACGAGATCGCTGAAAAGCCCTCGCCAAGATGGAGCACGGTGCCCGCAAAGCCAGCATCGGCAACCAAGGTGTTTGATCCACGGCCTAAGACGTAGACCGGTTCATCTTCGGCCAAGAGATCAGCAATGCGCTCGAGTTCATCTCGATCGGCAACCTCAAAGATGCGGCGTGCCTGGCCGCCCACACGAAGTGTGGTGCGCGCACCGAAGGATCGATCATGAAGCTCAGGCACGGTGAGCCCCCTGAATTACATCGGCCAGATTGGTGATGTCCCCAGCCCCCAAGCTCAGACACAGATCGCCTTCACGGAGCCAAGGGCCAACTAATGCTGCAGCTTCAGCAACATTGCTGACGTAGTGAACGGGCACCGTCGATACGTCCTTCACCGCCTCATAAACAAGCTGGCCGGTGACGCCAGGAATGGGTGCTTCACCCGCTGAGTAAATGTCCGTGATGACAATCGCATCAGCACCCACAAAACTGTTCGCAAATTGGGTGCCCACCGCTTGGGTCCGGGTATAGCGGTGAGGCTGGAAAACGGCAATGATGCGCTCGTAATCACCAGCAGTCGCGGCTTGGACCGTGGCGGCCACTTCAGTAGGCAGGTGCGCGTAATCATCGACGAAGGTGACCCCGTCGCGATGGCCTCTAAATTCGAATCGCCGGGGAACCCCAGCAAATGACGCCAAGCCCGCCACAATGGCCTCGTCGCTCGCCCCAGCGAGATGGGCCACATAGGCCGCCACGCTGGCGTTGGCCACGTTGTGCTGGCCGGGAGCACCCACGCTCAGTGACAGCGGTCCCGTGTCGAGATGCAGCCTGAACGACGACATCGCGCGATGGAGTTCGATCTCATCAATGGGAATCTGATCGCCGCCAATTGCCAGCGCCCCAAAGGAAGCGCCCACGCGTGCAGCACCCTCATCCCAGGCCATCACGGCACTAGAGCCCGACGATCGCTCGAGCAAGGATCCAAAGGCGGCCTCAAGAGCCTCAAGGGTTCCGTAGTGATCGAGGTGATCAGCTTCAATATTGGTGATGCCGGTAATCCAAGGGGACAAGCTCGTAAAACTTCCGTAACTCTCATCGGCTTCGAGGACCAGGATCTCACCGCTGCCCCAATGGGCGTTGCTCGAGGCGCCAATCAAGTCAGCACCAATGAGGTAACTCGGATCCATGCCGGCGGCAATCAAGATCAATGCCACCATCGATGAGGTGGTCGTTTTGCCGTGGGTGCCCGCAATGGCAATCGTTGGTCGCATGCGACTAATCGCCGCCAACACCGCAGATCGATGCGCCACCGCCACACCGGCATCCCGTGCGGCCATTAATTCAGGATTATCAGGTCCAACCGCAGGTGAAGCCGTGACGAGATCAACGAGTCCTAGGTTGGCAGCATCGTGGCCGATGGCCACCGTGATGCCCAACGCTTCGAGTCGACGCGTTACGGCACTGGCCGTCAGATCCGAGCCCGTGACCCGATGACCCATGGCGTGAAGTACTTGGGCGAGCCCGCTCATGCCGGCGCCGCCTATGCCAATGATGTGAATGCGCTTCGGTGCGCTCAGGGTAAGGGCGGCGTCAACGGGCATGATCAAGTACCACTTTGGCAGCGTCACGGGCCGCGTGGGGGTGCGCCAAGCCAGAAAGTGCACGCTCCATGCTTTGTCGAGCAAGCGGATCATCAAGGAGGCCACTCAGGAGGGCATCGAGACGTGCTGCAGTGAGATCCACGTCAGCGAGCATGAGTGCCGCTCCGGCGACTACCAACGCTCGAGCATTCTTCGTCTGATGATCTCCCGGTGCCCCCGGCAACGGCACCAAGACTGATGCCACACCCATAGCGCACAATTCAGCCACCGTGAGAGCGCCGGCTCGAGTGATGCCAACATCCGCTGCTTGGTAGAGGCCCGCAACATTGTCTTCAAAGGCCACGACACGATAATCAAGTGATCCGTAGATGCCGGCTCTGGGTACATAGTGCTCGGCCTCGCGCGAACCCGTCACATGAACGATGGTCACCGCGCGATCTCGCCACCGCTCGGTAAGGCCAGCGACGGCACGGTTCACCGAGCCGGCTCCCAGTGAGCCAGTCACCACGGCTACGAGGGGCATATCAGGTGCCACGCCCAGGCTCACCTTTGCGGCGCGCCGAGAGGCCTCGTCTCGAGCTAGGTCGAAAAAGATGGGGCGAACTGGTGCACCCGTCACCACTTCTCGCTCCAAGCCACTCCCCGCGAAGGCAACACAGGAAACGACCGCACGTTTGCCGAGCAATCGATTGGTTCGCCCAGCCACGGCGTCAATATTGATCACCACAATGGGGCATCGCCACAGCCACGCCGCAAGGCCGGCCGGCAGTGCCGCGTAGCCACCAACTGAAACCATGGCTCGTGGTCGCTCGCGAGCAAAGAACCACCAAGCGGTGAGCACCGCGCCGATAAGACCAAACAGCGCACCCACATTGTCACGCACAGCTGCGGGCTTCCACGATCGCTTAAGACCGCGTCCGCCGAGCAAGATCAGTTCACTGGCCGCGTTGGCAAGCAAGCTTCGCTCCATGCCTCGCCGCGAACCCATGAAGCACAGTTCATCGTCTCCCTTGCCTTGCTGGCGAAGGGCATCTGCGATGGCGGAGGCCACAAAGACATGACCACCCGTCCCGCCGCCGGCGATGACGATACGCCGAGTCACCGGACCTTTCGCTGCCTCGGGGTCGAAGATGCACTTGAGCGACTCGTGCCACGCGCACTCGACCTCTTCGCCGTAGGTGCAGCTTTCGCAACATGAGACCGAGGCGACGGTGAAGAACTCGTTCGAGGTGAGCGTTTTGGTGCCGTGGCTTTTGCTGCAGTCCTGCGTTTCGCGGTTGCCGATGCCGTGGCCTTGCGAGGAGCGGCGTCCTTTGATGAGCTTGCATTGCGCGATGATTTCTTTGCCGCAGACACAGTGGTCGCCTTCGTGGTGCTTCTCGTCGACCGACGCAAACCAACGGCGGCTGGCGTTCCCAAGCGAGCAATGTTGACCAAGAGTCCAGCCGCGCACATCGTGATCATGAGTGAGGAGCCGCCGAACGAGACAAAAGGCAAAGGAATGCCCGTCACGGGGAGGACGCCAAATGCTGCACCAATGTTGATGATTGCCTCGGCCCCAATCCACGTGATGAGGCCCACCCCCAAATAGGCCGAGAAGCGATCGGGGGCTTCGGTCGCAGCGCGAAGACCCTTGGCAATGAGAAAGCCGACCAACAACAAGATGAACACGACGCCAACGAGCCCAAGTTCTTCGCCGATGACTGAAGCGATGAAGTCCGTGTGGGCATTAGGAAGCAGCCCCCACTTCTCGCGCGAATTGCCCAATCCCAGACCAACGAGGTGGCCCGAGCCCAATCCAATGAGCGACTGCACCACTTGGTATCCCGTGGTGGAAGCATGGGCCCAAGGGTTGACAAAACTTGTCAGTCGAGCCACGCGATAAGGCGCCGCAAAGGACATCACCGTGACCAACACCGTCACGAGAGCCATGCCCTTCAGCAACACCATGGTGGGCACGTCGGCCGCAACCAGCATGGAAAGCAAGATAACCATTAGCACCATCGCGGTGCCAAGGTCGGGTTGAGCAAGCAACAGCAATACCGCACAACCCGTCACCATCGTGATGGGGCCAAGAATGCGCTTCAGTTCCACACCCTTTTCCTGACGCTTGGCCACAAAGTCGGCGACGTATAGCGCCAGAGCGAGCTTCATGAATTCAGAAGGTTGAATACGCAAGAGGCCGTAGCCGATCCAACGGCTCGATCCACCTGAGCTTTGCCCAAGGCCAGGTGTCACGGCGAACAGCAACATCAAGAAACTGCCGCCCAAGGCGTAAGGAATCCAGCGGCGCCAGCGTTGCAGGTCAATACGGCCAGCAACGTAAAACCCCGCTATGCCGATGATGACCCAAATCAATTGCCGCAAGAAAATCGCCCACGGCGAACCATAGAGCGTCATGGAAATGACAGAGCTGGCCGACCCGACCATGACCAGCCCGAAGACGCACAGTGCCGTTACCGCAAGGGTTATCCACTGAGCCGTGGAGATGCGAGCTTGACGAGTCGACGGTGGAGTAACGAGGCGGAGGTGCTGCGTTTGCGTCATGATCAGACCTTGGCCGCCGAGAGGAATCCGGCATAGAAAATACCGAGGCCCAGCACGGAGCTCAGGCCAGCAAAAATCCAAAAGCGTACGATCACCGTGGTTTCCGGCCATCCCGACACTTCAAAATGATGGTGGATGGGTGCCATGCGGAGTGCACGCTGTCCAAAAACTCGGAAACTCACCACTTGCAACATGACTGACAATGTTTCAATCACAAAGAGTCCGCCGATGATCACGAGCAACAAGTCAATGTTGAGTGTCAAACAAATGGCTGCAAGTCCGGCCCCGATCGCCAGCGAACCGGTATCTCCCATGTAGATCTTGGCTGGCGCGGCATTCCACCACAAAAACCCCGTGCACGCACCAGCTAGGGCCACACTGCACAAACCAATGTCGAGCGCCGAGCTGACGTGATAGATGCTGAAGTGGCGAAACGCCCAGTAACTCATGATGGAAATGACCGCGAAGGAGAAGGTGGCGGATCCTGCGGCCAGACCGTCGAGGCCATCCGTGAGGTTTACTGCGTTCGAGCTTCCCACCATCACGAGCACGGCAAAGACCACCCAGCCGACTTCTCCGAGATGCCAGCCTGGCACTGACAAACGAGTGAATGAAAGCACAGTGGGCTGATGGGCCCAATGCACCGCCAATTCAGCGAACGCCACAGCCACGCCGAGCTGCAAGCCACTCTTGGCACGCTTGTTGAGACCCAAGCTCCGTTGATTACGCAACTTGATGACATCGTCAAGAAAGCCGATGATGCCGAAGGCGGCGACAGAAAAACAAATGAGCGCACCGTCGCGAGTAAACGCTACTGACGTGCCGAGGTGGCCGCAGAGATAGCCGGCAATCATGGCGACCACGATGAACACGCCACCCATGGTGGGGGTTCCCGCCTTTGCGGCGTGCGATTCGGGTCCGTCATCGCGAATGTGTTGGCCAATCTTTCGGTCCGTGAACCAACGAATGAGCAAGGGTGTGGCCAACACCGCTAGCCACATCGCGACACCACCGGCAAGCATCAAACTCAGCACGCCGACTCCCCAATTGCTCCTGTCAACGCCGCGCGCGCCACGATGGCATCATCGAAGGGCAGCGTTGCTCCTGCAATCTCTTGGGTGGTCTCGTGACCTTTACCCGCAATGACCACGAGGTCGTGTCGGCCTGCTTGGGCGATGGCACTTCGAATCGCGCTCGCGCGATCCTCCATCGTGGCAACCGCAGTTTCGGTTCCCGCAACAACGTCGGCAATGATGCTTGCTGGATCTTCGGATCGAGGGTTGTCAGAGGTAACGATCACGTCATCGGCCAGTCGTGATGCAATTGCTCCCATGATGGGCCGCTTCGTCGAATCCCTATCTCCCCCGCAGCCGAACACGAGATGCAAGCGACCCTCGTTCGAAAGCGTGCCGCGGAGGTCACCCAGTAATTGTTCCAGCGCGTCGGGTGTGTGGGCGTAATCAACGATAACGGTGGGTGTCCCAATGGGTCCGCGCAGCACCTGCATGCGGCCCGGGGCGGGGGTCAGCGAGGGAATGACTCGCGCAATGCGTTCAGGACTCATGTCGAGACATACGCATGTTTCGATAGCAAGGAGGAGATCAATCAGCGTGGTGCGTCCCACGAGCTGCGTCGCAACGCTCATCTCACGCCAGGTGAAACTCGTGCCCGCCGCATCGAAGGCAAGGTTCTTCGCAGTCTGCCAATTGACGGCAATCGTCTCGCCACCTCGTGACGCGATGATGTCTTGGCCTGCTTGGGTTTCATTCCAGACCACGGCCCTGCGGCTGACCTCGCGTTGAAAGAGCTTGGCCTTGGCCTCGAAATAGGCCTCCATGGTGCCGTGGTAATCGAGGTGGTCTTGCGTCAAATTCGTAAACACTGCAACATCAAAGACAATGCCCGCTACGCGCTCTTGATCGAGCGCATGGCTCGACACCTCCATGGCGACGAGTCCCGGTTCCCCCGCATCTCGAGCATGGTCGCGGATGCTCGCGAGTTGACGCTGAAGTTCTGGAGCAGCAGGGGTTGTGCGAGCTCCCGTGAGCGTGCCGATCATGGTGCTGTCATAGCCAAGCTGGCCGGCGATCTGGTTCACTAGATGAGCGACCGTGGTCTTACCGTTCGTCCCCGTAATTCCCACCATGGTGAGATCTTGCGATGGGAAGCCACGTAGCGCGGCACACAGCAATCCAGCTGCACGGCGAGCGTGCCCACGGGGAACTCGGATCTCTACGTCAGCTTTGGTGCCGGTGTCATGCTCGGTGAGTAAGCCTCGGGCTCCCATGGACAGTGCTGTGGCTGCAAAGTCATGGCCATCGAGTTGCGTACCTGACACACAGCAAAACAAGCTGCCTGTTTCGACGAGTCGGCTATCAATCACCACATCTGACACGTCGTCGAGGGCAGAACCAGCGATGAGGGTGGCATCGGGCAGTAGTGCCAAGATCTGCTCCACACTCAGCATGGCAGTCGCCCCGAGGAGGCTTGGGTTGGGTGCGTCAATGAGAAGTTCATGACCACTCACGTCAAGTCCTGTGCTGCGTTGGTGAGGGCCGCTTTGGTCTGTGAACCGCTGCCACCGGGAGAAGTGGGGATGCCATAGCGGTGCAGGGCGTACTTCATGATTTTGCTGAAGACAGGCGCAGCGTTCGTTGCGCCAAAGATGTCAGGAGTGGGACGCTGCAAGACAACAATTGCCGAGAGGACCGGGTGGTTCGCCGGGGCGAATCCAACAAAGGATGCGTTGTAGGCGCCAGCGATATACGAGGCTTTCCCGGGCGTTGGGATCTGTGAGGTTCCCGTCTTTCCTGCAATGAGATAGCCAGGGATAGCAGCTTCTTGACCTGTTCCTGACGCAACTACTTGTTCGAGCATGTTGGTCACCGTTTGGGCCACGCCTGTGGTGAGTACACGATGAGAGGCCCCACTGGCGACTTTAATGATGGAGCCTTGAGCGTCGACGCGAGCGCGAACCAAACTCGGCTCAACGAACAAGCCGTTGTTGGCCACGGCGTTGTAAGCATCAAGCACCTGCATCACCGTGGTGGCGTCAACTTGGCCAATGGGCAAGTCGACGATGTCGGTGGGCGACCACCCAGCAGCGTTCATTAACAAGCCACTGGATTCTCCCGGGAAATTCAGAGCCGTAGCTTGGCCAAAGCCCAACTGCTGAACCTGAGCCAACAGCCGTGTTTCGCCGATAGAGTTCGCAATCTCGTAGGTGCCAATGTTCGATGACTGGGCGAGGATTTGCGTCGCGCTCAAGTGCAACAGCGGGTGCTGCTCGGAGTCGTGGAAGGTGTGGCCATCGAGCGAGACGTAGTCAGGAATGGAGAACACTTGGGTAGGGCTCAGCAGTCCAGCTTGCAGAGCCGCTGAGAAGGTGACGAGCTTGAACACGGAACCAGGGAGGTAGGTCTGGGTGACCGCGAGGTTGTTCTGGGCTTGAGAGATCCCCGTGAGCGAGGGATCGGCGTTACCAATCAATGGCACTGGAACGGCACCAGCAGACTTGGCCGCTTTGGTGTTCACCAAGTTGGCCATAGCCAAAATTTGCCCGGTTCGAGTATCCATCACGATGGCCTCACCCGACACGGCATTCTTGGCCAACATTTGAGCCCCGAGGGCTTGTTCGGTTACATACTGCAAGGGCTCATCCAAGGTGAGCTCTAGGCCCGTTCCAGGTACCGCAGGGCGCTGGTGAACCACACCGCCCTGGGGAAGTTGAACACCAAAGGGCGTCTCCAGCAAGGTTTCGATGCCAGACGATCCAGCCAGTTCCTTTTGGTATTGATATTCAAGACCCGCTGCGCCGACGCCTTGGGCGTTAACGAGACCAATCACTGAATTGGCGAGCGAACCATTGGGTACAACGCGCTGAGACGTGTCGACCATGGTGATCCCGGGAAAATTGTCACGCGCAATCGTGGCCGCCGGCCCGGTGGGCAAATGGGTCCGGAGTACCACGTAGCCACTGTGGCGGTGCAACATCGGCTCAAGGGTTGCCACCGGAATGCCAATGAGCGGAGAGAGGGCTGCGGCTTCTGTCGCCGAATCCGTTACCTGGAAGTCGTCGGCAATCACCATCTTGGTGGGAACAGACAGGGCCAAGACTGCGCCATTTCGGTCGTACATCCCGCCACGCAAAGCCGGCACCGTGATGGTTTGGCGCAGTTGAGCGCTCGCGAGGTGCTGCATGCGCGATGCGTCGAGAACCTGCACTTGAAATGCCCTGAGTCCAATGACGAGCAACATGGCCATGATGCCAATGGCGATGAAGCGCACCCGACGAGTAAGCCGTGGGCGAAGTTCATCAAAGCTTTGAGGACGAAGTCGACGCGTTCGCGATACCTGGCGACGAGGATCGCCGCCGACTTGGTCTCGCGTGCGACGCGGCCCTATGGGTCCTTGCGGCCGAGAACGTGGTGCGCGAGTGGCGGGTGCGCGGCGCGTTGGCGCGGCACTCTTTGGGCGACTCGGCGGTCGAAAATCTGACGGCGGCGTCACGGCATCCCAACGATCTTGATCGGCGGCAGCGGGACATTCAGTGAAACAGCAGGAAGTTGGATGACGTCACTGGGCTGAACGAGGTGCAGCGTTCCCGCTGCCTGGGCAATGCGCTCAGGAGTCTCGAGATTGGAGACTTTGAGTACCGTCGCACGATTCACCGCTTGAATAGCCGTTGATTCAGCCTGCAAATGGCTCAGGCGCAATTGGCCCTGAGCCAATAAGGCGTGGCCGAGGACGGCGGTAAACAAACTCAGCGTCACAATGCCGGCGGCAATCACACCAGGTCGAATGGTCCGACGCTTCCGCGGAGCAACCGCCTTAACCGCTGGCTTTTTGTGGCGCGGAGGAGCCGCGTGGCGCGCTGGCGCGCTACGCCGGGCCGGGGCAGCGACACTCATGAGGCCACCTCAAAGGTCCGAAGGCGTGCACTGCGAGAGCGAGGATTGCGTTCGATCTCTGACGCCGAAGCCACCACGGCGCGACGCGTTACGCAGCGGCCCTTTGACGTAGCCCCACAGACGCACGGCAACGTGGCCGGACAGGTGCAGCCACCGAGTTCCCACTCGCGCATCGTGTGCTTCACCATGGCGTCTTCGCCGGAGTGATACGAAATCACCTCAAGCCGGCCACCAGGAGTCAGAATCGACAGCGATACTTCAAGCAGGGCCGCGAGTTCATCGAGCTCCTGATTCACGGCAATGCGAAGTGCTTGAAAAACCCGGGATGCCACGTGGCCACGACGGCGATCGCCTTTGGGGATGGCCCCATCGACGAGATCAACCAGGTCAGACGTCGTCTGAGGCTTTCCGGCAAGCATGACGGTGGCCAATCGTCGCGCGTACTTGGCCTCGCCATTATCGCGAAGGAGTTGCGTGAGCTCGTCCAGGCTGATGGTTTCGAGCAGTTGGGCTGCCGTTGCGTCATGATCTGGGTCCATGCGCATGTCCAACGGGGCGTCAGCATTGAACGAGAATCCCCGATGTCCATGGTCTAGCTGGGGGGAACTCACCCCGAGATCAGCCAGAATGCCTACGACAGGCGCAGAACTCGCCAACTGCTCACGGCCTCGTTGCACGGCCGCAGCGATGTCGCTAAAGCGGGATGCCACGAGGGAGAAACGGCCAGCAAAGGGGGCAAGCCTTTCAGTGGCGGCCTTGCGGGCAGCAGCATCACGATCAATACCAATCACCATGATGTCAGGGCGCCGGTTCAAAATTGCCCAAGCATGGCCCCCAGCCCCCACCGTGGCGTCAACGATCAGCCCCGAAGGCACGGGGTCAAATTCGGTAACTACCTCTTCGAGGAGCACCGATTGGTGGGTAAATTCCTGGGCCATTCGCAGCCCCCCGACGGACGGACCCGCCGGGGAGTGGAGGCTCCCTGGCGACACGAGAAAGAGGGCGGAGGAGTTTCTTTCTTCGCGGTCTGTCGAGAGGCTGCGCATGGTCCTGGGTTCAGTAATCGTTTGGTGGTCTTCCTCCTTAAGTGCCAACATCAGGCGTCATCTCCGAGAAACCACTGCTCGGATGGTTGAATTCGTTCTGCCCACAGGGGTGGCGCCCAAATCTCAATGCGATCGATGGCGCCTTGAATCAGTACCTCCCCATCAAGGTGGGCCATCTCTCGGAGTCGAGCCGGAATCGGCATGCGCCCCTGCTTGTCGATTTCGACGTCTGCAGCGGTAGCTGCCCACATCCGGGCCCTGTCGCGACCAGTCGAGGATTCCTTTGACATGGTCAGCATTTGCTCGGTTTGGCGCTCAAATTCGCTGGGAGTCCACAGGGCAAGGCATCCGCCCTGGATCGGCGTCAAGAAACCACCGCGAAGGAACGGCTCTCTAAAGCGCACGGGAAGAATCACCCGGCCCTTTACGTCAAGGCTGTGTTCAAAACTGCCTACGAAGCCCGCCACGCGGAACATTCCTCCTACCCATCCGAGTGACACTCCACCACTCGGAACCCTTCTGCGCCACTCTACGCCCTTTTGCACCACTTAGCAACAATGTTGAAGCGTTTTTGCTCCCTTTTCGGGAAAAATGCAGTTGCGGAAGGAGAAATCGGAGATTTTTAGCTTTGAAGAGCGCAGGCCTGGAGTCGGGCCATGAGAGAGAGGCCTCAAGAAGTGCGTCCTGCCACCGAAGCCATCTGGCTCGGTGGGCAGGATCGAGACGCTGGATTAGCTCACGTGAGCGTGAGTGATGTCCACCTGGGTGCAGCCTGTGCCGAGCATGGCGTGTTGAAGTTCGTTCGCCATATCGTCGGCATCAAGGCCATCGAGGCCAAGTGCCTGGGCTGTGGCGATACGTTCATCTGGCTCTTCCTCGGAGATCACAAGCATGGAGCGAAGTCCCGGAGGCATGGTTCGATACATGGCGGACTGAAAGAGCGAGCCTTCACGACCTCGCCAAGCAGTCAACCCAACCACCTTGTTCCCACCTGCCATCACTTCACCTGGCCCCGTGCCCGCGAAGCACAGTGCCGTTGGCAGCGCACGATGGTCAGAACCGAGCACGTGGGTTCCGGCAGTGCCTCGTGCGTGGAGCGCAGCCTGGACAATATTGCCGATTACCACCATTGCCTGCTTCACGTCATCGCGGTGGTTGGGGTCAGATGCAGGGATCCACAGGTCGATCCACATGGTGGAAGCATGATCCACGTAGACCGCTCCTCCCCCGCCTCGGCGACGCAGTGCCCGCACCTCAGCATGTGCCGCAACGAGATTCTCGTCTTGGGTGCTTCCGAGCACGATCAGGGGGTCTGAGACGGATCGAACTACCAACAGTGCATGGCGTTGCGATCGAAATGCTTCTACTGAAAGTCGTTCAATACTCACGCGGCATGTGGTTGCAAGAAAGGAGTCCAACCCGGTCGAAGGTCGCTATCACTGTGGACTCGCCAGAGTAATCCGTGAGGAGCCTTTGGCGTCACTCGCATGGTCCACCCCAGCTCTTCGAGTAAGCGGTTCCCCTTGTCGTGGTTGTGTTTCTTGCAGGCTGCGACCACATTGGTCCACTCGTGAGTGCCACCACGGCTGCGAGGAATCACATGATCAATGGTGTCGGCATGGCCACCGCAATATGCACAGCGGTAGCCATCGCGAGCGAGAACACCTCTGCGACTTACCGGTGGCGAGAACGCTTGGCGAGGTACGTTCACATAGCGATTGAGCCGCACCACACTGGGCACCTCAATAGAGACCGATGGAGAGTGGACCACAACGGGTTCATCATCCACGTACACAGGCTCGGCACGCTCTTCTATCAGCAGGAGGACCGCCCTTCGCACAGAAAGCACACGAAGTGGTTCGAAGGTCACATTGAGCAGTAGGACCCGATCCACCATCAGCCTCGCTTAGTGCTCGAACCGTCTCATGGCTTGTGCCCAGGCCAACACTTCGTGAAGATCCTGGCTGCTTGGCGCCTGTCCGCCCGTGCCGCCATAGGCAGTTTCTAAACGAAACCGCCAGTAGCGAGCGTCTGGCATCGGAAGATAGGGCCGACGCGCCCACCACCGCGATGGGCTGAGCGCTCGAGTCTGGTTCCATGTCGCCCGCCACAACTGTGGATGCGAGGCCACTACCCTGACGGCTCCCTTTGGCAATTTCGATCGCATTGCACTCATTGTGGCCCGAATAATCCCCGAGCGCGAGCAATGCCCGCAGCTCCAATGAGTGGTCCCGTTGCCCCGAGGCCCGCTGGTCGAATTTTGGCCCCCTTGGTGTAGGTCATGCCAAGGTTTTCTTCGAGCGCCTCTTGGGCCGGGCCAAAGAAATCGTCGCCATATCCGAGCGCTACCGACCCTGCGATTAAGACGAGGTCAAGATCCAGCAAGGTGACTGCCTGCGCAACACTCGCCCCTACCAGCCGTCCCACTTCTTGACGAAAACCCGTGTCTGCTTCTTCGGCGGGCCGACCGGTTTTAGCCAAAATTGCGATACCTGAGACTTCGGCTTCAAGACAGCCACGGACGCCACACACGCAACGTCGGCCACCAGGCACGGCAACGATGTGGCCAATATGCCCCGCATTGCCAGATCGACCATCGAGAATGTGGCCATCAACCACGATGCCGCCGCCGATGCCAGACGACACCACCATGGCCATGAAATTATCGACGCCTCGTGCCGCGCCACACCAACCTTCGCCGAGCGCGAGGGCCTTGGTGTCGATATCGATCGCAACCTCAATGCCGAGATCGTCTCGAAGTCGTTGTCGCAATGCGAATGATTGCCAGGTGGGAATGTTGATCGGAGATATCCGTTCTCCGTTTCGCTCCATGGGCCCCGCACAGCCAACGCCACACCACGACACTGCGGCCCCCGAACTTTCGAGTAATTCGCGCACCATAGCCAAGAGTCCTTCGTAAAGTGCCTCAGCGCCTTGGCCATGGATCGTTGGCGTTTGAGCGTGGTCAAAGAGCGTTCCCGATTCATCGACAATGCCTGCAGCCATTTTGGTCGCGCCAATATCAATGGCGAGACCTGCCACGTTCGAGTCCGCCGTCGTTACTGTTCGTCGGCGTGGGGCATGCGGTCACGCAGCCAACGTCGGGCTTTGTGAACCGTGTGCTCAATACGACCGTCGGTTCCCGAAGGCTCATCTTCATGCAGCGATCGCGTGATGTCGTGCCATCCGGCTTTACCCATGCGACGAAGGTTGCGCTCAAAGAAGACAGCCGAAACAAACATGATCGCGACGCCGAGGAAACCCAACGCTACCGAAATCGAAAACAAGAACACGGTGGCAACGAGGCCGAGGACAAAGCCAAGAGCCGCCCACTTCGCTGATCGCCCAGCGTGGCGATAGAGCGTGTCATTCCTGACACGCTGCGCGAAGGAGGGGTCCTGCTGGCTCAGCGATTCCTCAAGCTGGGCCAAGATCTGTTGTTCGTGGTCTGAGAGCGGCACCGTTACTTACCTCCGCCTACGAGCTGGCTCACGACTTGATACTACGCCCCTTCGGACGCTCATGAATCAGCAGGAGGGGATATTCTCAGCCAACCTTGAGCCGAATCTGCCCCCGCAACCCTTCTTGAGTACGATTCAACAATGACCGAACAAGCCGTATCCGAATCCCTCATCCCCACCTCAACGGCTCCATCCCCCGTTAAAGCTCGCCGGACGCGAACGGTCATCACGTGGATTTTGGTTGTTCTCTTTGGGATCTTGACCCCCATCACCATCGTGTCTGGTTGGGCTGTCGAGACCGTGACGAACACCAATCGCTACGTGAGCACGATGCAGCCACTGGCCAAAGACCCGGTCATTACTAACTACATTGCCGATGAAAGCACCCAGAAGCTTTTTACCCAGTTCAAGGTTGAAGACAAGGTTCGCCAACAACTGCCCGCTCCGGTGCGTTTTTTGGCCGCTCCACTAACGCAACAACTCCAGACCTACACCGATAAAGCGGTTCGTGCCTTTTTGCAAACGAGCGTGTTCCAAAGTTTCTGGGATAAAGAAAACCGCTTCATGCAGGCCAATCTGGTGGCCATCTTGGAAGGCAAGAACCCTCCTCCGATTTCCAAAACACGGGCGGCTGTCATCAACATCACGCCCATGATTGTCACGGCCATTGATCAACTCAATGCCAAGGGAATCACGGTGTTTAACCCCATTCGCAATGAATTGGAAACCAACCGAGCGCTGGCCCTTCAGCTCATTTCGCCGAAACAACTCGCCACTGCTCGCACCATCTTCTCGCTGGCCATTCTCGGGCGCACCACCTTGTTTTTCCTGACTCCGATTGTGGCCATTGCCGCAATTCTGATTGCGTGGCGCCGACGAGTCACAGCGCTTCGCTTAGCCATTGCTGGACTCATCGGATCCATATTCTCGGCGGTATTGCTCAAGGTACTGAAAACGCTCTTCACGAGCAGTGCACCCGGCGCGCAAGGCCCCTTGGCCGCAGCTCACGTCTTCGACACGCTCTTTCGCTATATGCGAACCACGACCAACTGGCTCATCATTATCTTTGCCGTACTGAGTGTCGTGCTCTGGCTGGTTGGACCATCAACATGGGCCCAAGCCACCCGGAGAGTGGCCGTTTCTTCCAAGACCAAAGTTGTTGAGGCAACCGGTGAGGCCCTGCAAAGTGAAACCGGGCAAAAGGCCGTCGCCAAACTTCACCGCGTCATCGCGTGGATGGCCACCCACCTCAAGGTCCTCGCCTGGACCGGCGCCATTGTGGCAGCCCTTGGACTCTTGATCGCCCAAAGCACGGGAAGCATCGTGCTCATCATCGTGCTGATCGCGGTGTACGAATTAGTTCTCGTCGCGATCGCATTCAAGGGCAAGTCCCAGCAAACTGAACTCGCCGAAACACCCACCGAGCGCGAGCACCAAGACGCCTAGGGCTTACCCCCGGTTACGCTTCTTACGCCCCCGGAGCCAAAGGCCAACCACCGCACCAAGCAAGGCGGACAAGATGATGACGAGCGACAACGAAATGTGCACCGTCACAACCCACAGCGTGACGCCGACCTTTCCCGAGTTGGCCGCGATGAACCAAATCAAGAGCGCTACCGCTGCACCTGCGAACACCATTGAAAGGTCGCGCTTTTCCAACTTGGTCTTCTCTTCGGGCATGGGTGGCCTCCTTCGTCTCCAAAATGCTGGCAGATTTCGCGCCCGGCTGGGTGGACGCTGACCATGAGCTCCACGCAACGCAGAAGTTTGGCGGCACTCATCGAGCACGAAATGGCCGGCACCTGGATGCTGGGGCTCGCCGCCGTGAGCGCCATCGTATGGGCATCACTCGCTCCCCAGAGCTACTCGCGAATCGGCAATGCGTCCGTCTCTATTCCAAGTATTCCATTGCCGATAATTGCCAATCTTCGAGATCTCATCACCAACGGACTGATGGTGATCTTTTTTCTCACTATTGGACTTGAGATTGGCCGTGAACGTCGTCACGGCACGCTCCAGAAGCTCACCCAAGCCTTGGCGCCGCTCGTTGGCGCCCTTGGCGGTATGGCTGGGGCTGCGCTGGTCTATGAAATCATCTGCCTCGCATGGGGCAACGCGCAGAGTCGCCAGGGATGGGGTATTCCCATGGCCACGGATGTTGCCTTCACTCTGGGCGCTCTGACCTTGGTGAGGCGCCACAGCGCGCCGGGCCTTCGCACCTTCTTGCTCACGCTCGCAATCTGCGATGACATCGCCACGGTGATCGTTTTAGCGCTGGTGTCTCATCACACATCAAGTAGCGCTCAGCTCCTCGCCGGTGTTATTGGACTGGGCGTCAGCGTTGTAGTGATCGGTGCATCTCTGCGCTTTCGATCTCGCGTGCTCATCATGGCGGCGACGCTCATCTTGTGGTGGTCATTTGCCCACCTCGGGATTGAACCACCGCTTGCTGGCATTGTCACGGGCGCCGCGTTGGCACTGCATCGAGCAAGCACGACTGCGGCAGAAAACTTCGAGCGAGCCATCGTGCCCGTTTCAACATGGATCGTGCTTCCGCTCTTCAGCCTTGCCGCCCTTGGCGTCAACGTCACGTCTTCCATCTGGCGAGGAGCGCCCGTGCTCCTCGTTGCTATTTTGGCCGCTCGCCTCATCGGGAAACCAGTGGGTGTTATCAGCGGTGCGACGCTCTCATCTCGCTTAGGCGAGGCTCCCGCATTGGGTGATTTCCCCAAACTGCAACTCGTGGGTGCTGCCATGCTCTGCGCCATTGGCTTTACCGTTCCCTTGATCTTCGCCGAAAGCATTTTTGGCCTTGGCTCAGGCGGCTACGCGGCAAGTCAGATCAGTTTGGTTGCAGCCTCACTGCTGGCGCTCGTGCTCGGCGTCTGGCTCATCTGGGCTGGCCGGCGCCGCTAGGCGGTGGCGAACAAGCCAACGGGGCAACTCACCCCGGTTCCCCCAAGACCGCAGTAGCCATGGGGCACTTTGATCAAGTACTGCTGGTGGTCATCCTCGGCGTAAAAAAAGGGGCCCGCAGGACGAATTTCAGTGGTGATGGTTCCGAGTCCTGCGGCGTCGAGCTGTGACTGGAACGCGCGAGCTCCGGCCAGGGCGATCTGCAGTTGCTCATCACTCGTCGTATAGATCGCGGAGCGATATTGCGTTCCCACATCATTTCCTTGGCGATACCCCTGGGTAGGGTCGTGGCGCTCGAAGAAGAGCGATACCAACTCGGCGTAGGTCACCTTGTTCGGGTCAAAGACCACCATGACGGCTTCAGTGTGGCCGGTGCGACCGGTGCACACCTCTTCGTAGGTGGGATTGGGCGTAAAGCCACCTTGATAGCCAACCGCCGTTGCGTACACGCCATCGTGTTCAAAGAAGGCACGCTCCGCTCCCCAAAAACAACCAAGTGCGAAATACGCCGTCTCCAAGCCTTCGGGGAACGGCCCCACGAGTGGCGTACCGAGCGATGCATGCACGCCGCTGACGTTCATGGGTTCATCGCGCCCTCGAAGTGATGCCTCTTGTTTCACCATTTCTGGCTTGCTCCAACCCATAACTCCACCTCGCTTTTTAAACCCAGCGTTATAGAGTCACGCTAGTGGTGGGTGCGCTGATGCCACACAGGGAGCATGGGATGCCTTCCAACAAGAGCGTCACCGATCGCTATCGGTGACGCTCTTGTCTTGAGGGCTGCTTATTGCAATTGAGTCCAGCCGAAGCTCGGGAGCGGTGGCGCTCCTGAGGCTCGCACTCCGGTGAACGATCCGGAAATGCTCACCTGGCCACCGCCCGTGACCCATCGACTCACACCAAAACCACCCTTGGTGGAAATGTGGAACACCGCGCTACCGGTCGTTTCAGCCACCCACGTTCCCGAGAGACCACCGGGTTGCCAGTAATAGAGCGTTCCTGACGCATTGAAACTGGGACGTGAACCATCGACATATTGATTCACGGTGCCGTCAAAGAACCACGACCCACGTTGCGACCACAGCACATGGTCCTTGAAACACACGCTGTAGCGACACGAATAGTTGGGAAGCGTGTCGAATTGCAACCCGAAGTTGGGCCCTGGCGTATTGAGCATGCCCGCGCCAAGGGAGAGGACGCGGCCAACGACATCGGGCCGCGACACCAACACTCCGGTGTCATCGGGAATGCCCACACAGTCTTGACCACTTGGCGTCCACAGACTGATGCGATACACCCCAGCGTCGATGAAGCCGTGGTTAAAGATGGCTACTCCGCCGCTACTCGACGCGTAGAGGGGGCCAAAGGATGCCCCCGTTGAAGAGTCATAACCACTGAGTCCAATGGTGCAGTTCTCAGTTGGACTCTCGGTCACTCGTAGTGGTCCGATCACCCCCGCGCGATAGTTGCCAGCGAGGGGACCCGTATAAGTCAAGGTCACATAGGGCACGACGAGATCGGGAAGTGAGTTCGTACAGTAATCCGTAGCTTTACAACTCAACGACGTCAATCCCGTTGCCGTGCTGCCGTTGGGGTTAGCTGCCGTGAAACCGACCTTATAGGTATTGGGGAAGATGTTGTCGAAGTGGTAGTACCCATTGGCATCCGCCGTTGTGGTTGCCACCACGGTTGACCCATCGGGTCCGTAGAGATATAGCGTGACGCCATTAGCTGGCGCCCCATGATCGGTCAAGAGATAGACGTGACCAGAAATTGGCGTCAAGAGACAATCGCTACCCGCCAAGGTGTGCGTGGCCGAACCCGTCGTTATCTCACTTGCGGGGCCCCCATTGTCTTCAGTCACGGTGCTTGTGACACCAAGGCTGCCCAAGTTGACGGGGAAACTGCTCGCGCCTGGTCCGACTCCTGTTGGACATGATGCATTCGACTTGACCACCACGCACAACTGCGGTGCAGCAGCGGTGAAGGTGAAGGCGATCGAGGTTCCGGTGGCATCGGTTGCACCGAGGTACGTCACCTCAACGGTGGGGTGAACTCCCGTCGCGCTCGCGCTCAAGGTTGATAAGTCCAAGAATCCGGTAGTGGGATCAACGCTCACCCCTTGCCAACCTGGAATTGGCTGGTTGTACGAATCCAAGATGGTGATGCGCGCATTACTCAGACTGAGTCCCGTGGCAGGCGTCAAGGTCAGGTTTTGCCAGGTTGATAAGCGCTGAGAGTCGTCACAGGCCAGCCGAGGCAATGCAAGTTGGTAAGGGAACAAGACCGTGGCTTTTTGGTTGCATGGAGAGAGGCCGGTCACTGGATCAAAGGTGACGATTTGGTGGCTGTCGGAGTTAGACCACATACAGCCCGCAATGTTCGGATCTTGCACAATGGTGTAGGCGTAACCCCCCATCTGAGAAGGCGTGAAGCCTGCGCAGGGATTCATGATGGCAAAGTCGTAGCAAACGGCAAGGTCGCTATTGAAGTAGTAGTACTTGGTCCCAACCGTCGTTCCTTCGCCCCATCCGCCAACAAGCGACGAGTTGTAGGCGGGCATGTTGGCTGGCCATGAAGCCCCCGCCCCCGCCATGGTGAAACAGGTCTGTGAGTTGTAGGAACAAAAGCCCGACGGCGCTCCCTGCGCATTCGTGGTCTCAAAGAGTGAACCAAGAGTAATCGAGGACACAAGGGCTCCCGAATTGAACGTTGAACACAGCGCGTTCGTCGTCGTATCGAAACATCCAACGTCATATCCGGTTTCAAAGATCACCTTGCTGCCGACGGCAAGTTCGTAGTTATCGGCAAAGGCGTTATCTGATGGTACGGGATTGGCGCTCAAGGCATAGGGTGATCCGCTGCACGTCGACTGCGTCGACATGTCAAAGCAATAGAGGTACTTGCTTGACGTTAGCGGGCGTGCATAGAGCTTGGTGCCGACTTGCACGAGGTCGCCTGGCCCGTTACCGGAAAACACATCAGTGGTGCCAAGGCTGGCGTCAAGCACGGTGAAGCCAATTGAGCATGGGTGCGGCACCGCCGTCGACACGCCGGCGACGCAGGCAATACCGAGACCTTGTGGACTTCCGACCAATGCATAGACAGAATCTGTTGGGGCCCAGTAGTACCCCGCCGAGTGAGCGCTGGTGTCATAGGTCCCAGGCAAGGTGTAGTCGTGCCCCCAGCATGACGAGGAATCAACCCGCATGTGACAGTCCACCGTGAAGGTGCCTCCACTGTGGTGGTAGATGTTGAACACGCGACCGAAAGCAGATCCGTATCCAAAGAACACATTCCAGCCGTCACCGTTCCCTTGGCCATTAAATCCAGAAATGGCAGCTGGTGCATTGCTCGTAGTGTTCACCACCGTTTCTTGCGAGGTGGCAGCATTGCCACCCGTTACCGTGATGGCTCCAACAGCACGAACGCCGCCCAAAGTCGGGAAAGAATTTGTGGCCGCGTTATAAGTAGGAATCGTCGAGGACCACGTCGAGGTGGAGGTGTCGTAGTACTGAACGCTGTAGCCATCGGGGGCAATGACATCGGGCACCGTTGTTGGTGTGCCATTGACGACTTTGACGATTCCCGTGACCGGAGAGTTCGCTGGGTCAAAGGTTTGCTGCAGCGTTTGATTCGTTGTCCCTGACAAGGTGATGGGGGCATTGGTCACATAGGTGGCTTGAGAACCGCTCGCCGTGGTGGTGGCCACCGATCCATCCGCATTTAGAATCGACGTAGACGAGACAGCAGCAGAAGCACTCGAGACAAGTGGCGCCACAGCAATGAGCGCGCCAATGGCTATAGCTGCCGCCAGCAAGGTACGGCCGCGGTGTTCCGCGCGCGAAGCAAAACTCGCTCCCCTTTTTTTGCGACCTTGGCGAATCGCTGCCTGCGTGCCTGTAATCCAGGTGTCTTTCATGACGCCCCCTCTCTGGAGAACTACTCCAGATGGCACTGTATTGGATAGCATTTACTGGGTTTATTGATTTCGAGAAAAAATTGGTTCCGCGTTTTGTGGGTGCAAAAAAGACGTCGTTCGCGCGCGCTTTGCTCGGGCAATTCACGATGCGTGCGTGGTCTTCTAGCATCAAGACAACGAAGGAGACTCAATGCCAAGCGATACCAGCGATCAGGACTCGGTGCGTTCTTTGCAAACCCGCGTCGTTGACACGATCAAGCGAGTCTCAGGACGCGATGACATCAATGCCCTGCGAGCGGAGATTGCCGCTCTTCGAGCTGAATTTGAAACCGTACCCAATGGCCCCAAGGGTCGTATTGAAACCTTGCAAGAACTCTGCGACCGCCTCGAGGTGCGAATCAATGAAGCCATTGAACTCGCGAGTCAGCCTCGGGCGGCCGAGCGCAGGGACGCTCGGATGTTCGCCGATCTCGAGCGTCGTATCACCGCGCTCGAACAGATGAACGACGCCAAGCTGTAACGGTGGCTTCGACGCTCACCCCCACGGTCAGTATCGTTGTCGCAACGATCGACCGGCTTGAGGCGGTCGAATTATGTCTTGATCGCCTCCAAGCACTCCTTGATGTGGCCATTGAAGCCATCGTGGTTATCGGGCCTGGCGGCGACGCCGTCGCTGAGCGTCTCGCGCAGCGTTCAGATATTGCTGCTCTAATCCGAAACCCCGATCGGAACCTTTCTAAGTCTCGAAACATGGCCTTAAGCGTGGCCCGTGGCGAATTTGTGGCGTTTATTGATGACGACGCCTATCCCACCGAATGGTGGCTCGAGGATCTGCTCGGAGAATTCGAAGATGACGAAGTGCTCGCAGTTGGCGGGACGGTCTACGACTACACCGGTTACACCTACCAAATGCGTTACGGGCGTTGCAATAATGCAGGAGATGCGACACCAGTCAACGCTTCGCCGCTTATTGGACTGAGTGAATGCCCTTCAGCGCAGACCTTCACCTATGCAACGGGCGGCAACTTCATTGCTCGCACCCAAGGTTTGCTCGACCTCGGTGGCTTCGACGAGCAATTTGACTACTACCTCGAAGAAGCCGATCTGTGTCGACGAATTCTGAATGCTGGTTACATTGTACGCGTTCTTGATGCTGGGCAGATCTTTCACAAGTTCCTGCCCTCCGCAATCCGCTCCAGTGCACGAGTGGCTCTTGATCGTCGAAGCATTTTGATCAACCGTGCGTATTTCGCCGCACGGCATCAATTGCCCGACGAAGGATCAGATATCACCATTGCGGCCTTTGAGCGATTCGCCAAGCGAGCCGTACATGAACTCGAAGCAGCCGCTCGTGCCGGCATTGCCACCGAACATCATGTAGCCAAGGTCCGCCAAGATGCCAATGATGCGCGATTCATGCTCGGAGCTTGGATCAGCGATCCCCCTGCCATGAGGCCCTCGACCTTGGATTCTGGGATTGCTGCTCAATTCGATTCCTCGTCCGTACTCCATCGATCAAGCGATTCGATCTCTCATGTCGCGATTATGAGCGACCACGCGGTGACGTCCCAAGACCCAGAACATGCTCTGGCGTTAAATCTGCTGTCACAGGGCCATATCGTCCGCATCATCGAACCCTCCCACGGTCACAGCACTGTTGATGTGGAAGATGGCGTCTGGCGCCACAGGATTTCACCTCGCTTACAACCTCAAGGACTAGCCGCCAGTGCTGTCTTTGAACTCGAGCGCATCAGTGCCGAGCAGCGGGTCATTGATCTCGCCTATGTCCCACGTGGTATGGACGAAAGCGTTGCCATGGTGTTGGGCGATTCAGTATTGGCCATGGAACCCCTTTCGTGAGCACGGGGTCAACCACGAATGAGGCACTCAGCGCCATTCGCGCGAGTGGCGGACGAGTTACCGAGACCAAGCGCTCGGTGATCGAAATCTTGGCGTCCACCGATCAGCACCTCAGCGCCGAAGCGGTCACTCACATCCTCCACGAGCAAGCACCTTCGGTTGCTCCTTCTACCGTGTATCGCATCTTGGAAGAACTCGTTCGGCTCCAAGTAATTGAGCATTCCCACGCTGGCCGAGGTCCCGTGACCTATCACCTAGCGGGCCACGACCACGGACATCTCGTTTGTCAAAGTTGTGGGGCAATTATCGAAGCCGAGCCTGAATTGTTTCAAACGCTCACCACCTTGAGCGAGCAACGCCACGGCTTCATTGTCGATGCCCACCACTTTGCGGTGCTTGGCACCTGCGCCGAGTGTGCGTTAACGATCACCGACTGAACGCAAAGCACTCGCACCGCACAGTCCAGCAAGAACGCCGAGTACTGCCACCATGTACATCGAGGCCTCAAAGGCTGACTGGACTTCGTGAGCCATGGCACTCGCTCCACCATTCGCAGCGAAGACTGCGCCTCCGACGGCGAGACCCAATGACGTTCCCAGTCCACGAACCGTGTTGATGGTGCCGGAGCCAACGCCGGCACTTGCGGGGGGGAAGGACATCATGACGCCGTGATTATTAAGCGTATTGAGCACGCCTATTCCCGAACCCAACAACACCAAGCCGACCACCGCTACCACAAGGTGGCTTGAGGCAATGCCAAGGACAAGGGCCCCTACGCCCATAACGGTTCCAGCAAGCAGCACCATGCGGGAACTTCCAAATCGTGCGCCAAGGCGCCCCGCGATGGGGGCAAAGAGTGCTAATGCGCCCGGAAGGCCCAACAGCAGCAAGCCAGCCACCGCCGAGGATCTTCCAAGCGCTCGCTCAACCTCAAAGGGCACGAGAAATAACGTTGCATAGAGCACGAAATAACTCAATGCCCCCGCACTGACCCCCAGAGAAACGCTCCGAGTTCGCAGAAGCGCAATGCTGACCAACGGTTGGGGGGCATGTTGTTCATGAGCAACAAAGGCGACCAGGATCCCGGCACCAACAACGAGGCTGCCAATGATGCCTGGCGATGACCACCCCACGTGTTCTCCCGAAGAGAGCCCAACGAGGATGAGCCCGAGACCAGACAACAAATAGGCGGAACCAAACCAATCCACCCGGTCACGAGGAGCCAAATTTCGACTTCGAGGAATAAAAGCAAACGACGCGCAGAACGCCACGACGCCAATCGGCACATTCACCATGAACAAGAATCGCCACGTCACCACTTGGAGCAATAATCCGCCAAGGGTCGGGCCAATGGCTAAGCCAACGGCCTGAGATGCTGCTTGGATACCGAGCGCGCGAGCTCGAGCTTCGGTGCGCACCGACAAATAGACAATTGCCACGCTGTTGGCCTGGATCATGGCGGCGCCGATGCCTTGCAGCACGCGGCCGCCAACCAACAGCGCAAGGTTGGGCGCAACCGCACACAGCACCGAAGCTCCCGTGAAGACGATGAAGCCATACAGGTAGATGAGCTTGCGACCCACCATGTCTGAAATACGTCCGATGAGCACCAGCGTGGCCACCACGGTCAAGAGATACGACAGCCCCACCCAAGTGACGGCACCAATGGTGACCCCAAATGATCGCTGCATGGAGGGATAGGCCAGCGAAACAATGGAAGCGTCAACTTGCGACATGATGGCGCCAAAGCACACCGCCATGACGGCGAGCCACGGAGCACCACCCCACTCACGAATAGCTTTCAGACGCCGAGGCTCGTTAAATGGGGCGAAAGAACTCGCCGCCCTCAAGCCTTCTTCGTCCGGTCCCACCTAGCCATTCTGACTCACATCTCGCTGAACTTACGACTGCGACCGATAGTGCTCACGCCAGATAATTCGATAAACCTTTGACCAGCGAGGGATGGATCGCAGCCCCGGTATGAATGGCACCAAAATCAAGGCCACGGTCAACACCATCATGAGCGCCCACACCTGCACATCGGCATTCGGTGAGGTAGAAAACGGCTTGACCTGATACCACATGGTGTACAGCCACAACCAAGCCTGACCCGGATAGTTGCCGACTTCATTCATCATGCCCCACTGGTCGCCACTCAGGTGCTGGGCATCTGCCTTGGCACTGAGATACCCGCCATCTGACAAAAACAACAACGAGCGGGTGTAGTCAGTGCCAAAGAAACTTGCTTCATTGAGCATTGACGTATCGAGCGCCCCACTTTGCGCCATCTGCGTCAATGAGGCCACCATGGAACCCACCGGCCCATAGGGGCCTGAAGGCACAGAGACCGAGCCCTGTATGTACGTGGCATGGGACACCGCTTGTTCGTAGGCATGCTCCCATGAGGCTTGTTGAGCAGTGCCGGCAGCGTTGAACTGCGTCAATGCCGCAGTCAATTGTGCGTCTCCTCGCACCGTCTCCAAGGGGCGGAGGACGAAATCTGTTGGTGGGTTCACGTACTCGTTAATCCCCATCAGCTCGGCCAAGGATATGGGGCCAAGCTTTTGGCTCACCCCAGGGGTGTTGTTATAAGGAGGCCCGTAGGTTGCCGAAGCACTTGTTCCATCTAGTTCGGTAATGGCAGTCTGGGCAAAATCTACGGGATTGGCGTTAGCCCACGTGCGCAACGAGATGGCTTGATCATTGGGCGAACTAAAGAGAATGGCAAGACCAATTGCCAAGAGTGCGACAACAAGGAAGCACACGGTGACCTCTTTGAGTAAGTCATAGGGCCTCGTTGCGCCTGTCCATTCCTCAACGTCTCGATCTGGATTGAAGCGACGGGTGGTGTTCATGACGCCACCTCCTTGGAGTCATCTGCGTAGGGAGGCACAATGCCCCGACGGCGAACCATGAGGATATGAATCCCGACCAAGACGATCACCGCCGCAGGAAGGAGCACGATGTGCCACATCAACATCTGACCGAAGTTCAAGACGTTGAAGAAAGCTCCGGCCCCTGTTGAGTTGATGCCATCTTTGGCTTGAGTCGCAATCCACTGGGAATCAAAGTTGGTCTGCGATACGTAACCGGTGAAGCCTGCCGCTATCGAGATAGCAAAGGTGATGGCCCCCGACATCCAGGTCATCGCTCGCTTACCCCTCCATGCACCCATGAAGTATTTACCCCAGAGGTGAATCACCATGAAGAAAAAGAACAACTCAACCGACCATAAGTGGATGGAATTCACGAAGAGCCCGACGGAAGATGTGTGCCACCACGTTGGGCCCTCAATGCTCAGAATCGCACCGGACAAGATGATCATGGTCAGCGCCCCAATGGTCAGGGCGCCAAAGACGTAGATCCACGATGCCAAGTAACTCGGCTGCGTGTCGGGCAACAGTTTTTCATAGGGGAAGGTCTTGGCAAGAGCACGGCGTGATCGCGTGGTCCACTGCTGATCTATTTCAGCTTGGGTTTCACTGGCATCAAGGGTGCTCATTAGCGATTCCTCCTGCGGTGAAACGGAAGCGTGATGGCCAGAATGAACACCACCACCATCAACACGATGACGATGAGATTGGCAATGGAAATCTCAATGAACCCAAGGTGCAGATAGTGACCCTGCGTATCGAGATTGAACACCGAAGCCAGTGCAGTGACAACAGCAAGCATGGAAACCTCCTGTCGCCACTATCGGCGATGCTGTCACGTTCCGATAGGGCACAAGGTCCCTTCTTGGCCCCTCCGTCACAAGTTGGTCATTGATGGGTAGATTCACAGCGTGACTACGTTCCTTTTCGTTCCTGTGAGTTCCCTGTGATTAGCGTCACTGGCCTCACCAAGACTTACGGCGAGACCGTTGCGGTCGATGATCTGAGTTTCACCGTCCAGCCAGGGGTCGTCACCGGCTTCCTCGGACCCAATGGCAGCGGCAAATCGACCACCATGAGGATGATTCTTGGCCTTGATCGTCCCGATGACGGCTCCATCACGGTTGACGGTAAGGCGTATCGGGAGTTGGCATGGCCACTTCGAGAAGTAGGCGCGCTCCTCGATGCCAAGGCGCTCCACCCTGGTCGGTCGGCACGGTCACACCTGAAGAGTCTGGCCGAGTCCAACGCGATCGACACCAAGCGCGTTGGTGAAGTGCTCGAACTCGTCGGACTCGACAGCGTGGCCAAGCGAAAAGTCGGAAAATTCTCGCTCGGCATGGGGCAGCGTTTGGGCATCGCAGCTGCCCTCCTTGGTGACCCGCAAATCCTTCTCTTTGATGAACCGGTCAACGGTCTCGACCCCGAAGGCATTCTCTGGGTTCGCACACTGCTTCAAGATCTCGCCAAGCAAGGTAAAACAGTCTTCGTTTCGAGTCACCTGATGAGCGAAATGGCGCTCACCGCATCGAACTTGGTCGTGATCGGACGCGGCAAATTGCTTGCTGAAACCACGGTCGAAAATTTCATTGCGTCGCGCACTACTCCCACGGTCAGAGTTTCCGCACGAAACCTCGATGCACTCGACGCAGCACTTCGCAGAAAAGGTGCGAGCACTACCCGCGAAAGCGATCATTTGCTCGTGACGGAGATGGCCCAAGAAGCGATTGGCGAAATTGCCTTAGATCAAGCCATTGCCCTCACCGAATTGACGCAACAATCTGCCAGTCTGGAAGAGGTGTTCATGCAGCTCACCGCCGGTGAAGGCGAATACGAGTCAGGGGCCGTTCAATGACCACTTCTATTATCCCGGCTGCGCCACTGGCGTCAAAGTTCACTCACGCGGTTCGTTCTGAGTGGACCAAGATCCGCACGATCCGATCCACGTGGATTTGCCTTGGCCTCGCCGTACTGTTTGCCGTCGGGCTGTCCATTTTGGTGCCATCGCTCGTTGCCCACCATTGGTCGACTCGAAGCTTGGCCGACAAGGCCAACTATGACCCGACCAGCCTTCCTCTCGTTGGCGTTGGGCTTGCACAATTGGTTATTGGCGTATTTGGTGCGCTCGTGATTACCAGCGAATATTCAAGTGGAGCGATACGCACCACCCTCGCCGCCGTACCACGGCGAGGAATTCTGCTTGGAGCCAAAGCCACCGTCTTAGGGATATTGACCCTCGTCGTTGCCGAACTCATTACCTTTACCTCCTTTCTGGTTGGCAGCTCGGTGTTGCTCGCTTCAGGAGGTCGCACCATCAGCGGAAACGAAAGTTTGGTTCAGCAACTGACGTCCACTCATATCCCGGTTGCCACCTTGGCAACTCCAGGGGTAGCCGTCGCAGTATTCCGTTCTGGTCTCTACTTGACGCTGCTCATTCTCATCGTCTTGGGCATAGGTTTCATCATTCGAAATACTGCAGGAACCATCGCCATTTTCGTGGCCCTCATCTTGATCGTCCCGGCCATTCTCGGAGCGCTGCCCCAAAGCATTAGTCGGCCGATTATTGAGCACATGCCGTCATCGCTCGGGACGGCCATGGGCTCGACGCATGCTCGGACCACGGACTACGCCGGTACGCTTCTCAATCCTTGGGCAGCGACGCTCTTGATGGTGGTGTACGCGGCGGTCGTGTTACTGATCGGCTGGTTCATGCTGAATCGCCGAGACGCCTAGTCAACTCCGGGTGAATAACTCCACAAGGTAGTTCCCCGTTGTCGGAACTGTTGCGAGTTCATCGCAACTCGAGACGAGAACTGTCGCCAATTCCGCGTCGGTGACAGCAGGAACTTCAAAGAGCAAACCACGGCGATTGTGATCTTGACGGCAGCGCCATGAAGAAGGGATGCTGGCTATGTTCGCCCCTTGGTGAAGGCCAATCTTGCCCTTGGCGTGCAAAATGCCAAGGGTGTCCGGCTGACCATTATGGCCAGGCATCCAGGTAACAATGGGCGCCCCTGGAGGCGTGGGTCCTACGAGCCACGCAAAGAGCGATGGTCGAAACTGGGGGTAATCATCAGGCACTCCTGGCGTGCAATTCAGCCAGCCTTTGCTTGCGCGTGCAGCTTGCATAGCGGCCACCATTTCTGAGAGATCGTCCTCTCGAAGTTCGAAGGTGGATCGATGAGCCGAACTCATGACCGGTGCTGCCTCACGTAGTCAATGATGGCTTCAGAATGTTGCCCCAAGGTTGGCGCCGGTCGACGCAAAGCAGGCCGAACGCCATCGATGGTGAGGGGCGAACCAACCACTTTGACAGGACCACCGTCTAGTTCCATGGTTTGGACGAGGTCGCCGCCAGCGATTTGCTCCTGGGCAAAGACAGCCGGGAGATCATTGATCGGCGAACAGGGCACTTCATGAGCCACCATGGCAGGCATCCACTCTTCGGCACCTTTCGTCGTGAGAATTGCTTCGAGGTCTTGGCGCAACTCGTCGCGATGCAACACGCGCTGCTCGTTGGTCACATAGCGCTCATCATGAATCCACGCCTCTTGCCCCAAGGCTCGACACAGGCCTTCCCATTGCTTTTGAGAGGCCACTGCAACGAGAAGCGGCAGATCCTTGGTGGCGAAAGGAGCGTAGGGAACGATATTGGGGTGATCATTGCCGATGAGCTTCGGCACCACCCCGGCCCCGAGATAATTGGAGGTCTGATTGGTTAGTGCTGAAATCGATGACTCCAGCAAGGGGGCTTCGATGTGGCGTGCTTTGCGCTCAGGATGCTGGCTTCGATCAAAGAGGCCGGCGAGCATGCCAATGGCGGCGTAGAGACCGGTGGTCACATCAGCCATAGGGGCGCCGATCTTGGTTGGGCCTGACTCGGCGGTGCCCGTGACGCTCATAATGCCTGAACGAGCTTGAGCAATGAGATCAAAGTTGGGCTCATCAGCGAGCGGACCGCCTGCAGAGGCAGATGCCACCGTGACCCACACGACGTGAGGCAGCGATTGGCGAAGCGCGGTGAGTCCAAGTCGCTGGGCTTGAGAGGGCAAATAGTTTTCGATGACAGCGTCTGCGGCCCCCGCCAGATCAGCCACGAGCTGTCGACCATCGTCGGTACGTTGATCGATCACGACACTTCGACGGTTGCGGTTAATGGAGAGGAAGTACGTCGCAATCCCATGAACATTTGGTGGGCCAAATCCGCGGCTCATGTCGCCTCCGGGCTGCTCTACTTTGATGACATCGGCACCAAGATCACTGGCGATCTGGGCTGCCAACGGGCCAGCCACGACTCGGGTGAGATCCAAGACTCGGACCCCTTCGAGCGGAAGCCCTGTTCCTACGCTCGTTTCATCAACCGGCCAGCAACTTCGAGGATCATGACTCACGGCCATTGAGCCTATGCCCCAGTGATCGATGCGCTGATCACAGAACCTTGGACAAGAAATTACGAAGGCGTTCGTTTTGGGGGTTCACGAGCACTTCACGAGGATTGCCCGCCTCAACAATTCGGCCGCCATCCATAAAGACCACCGTGTCGCCGACCTCTCGGGCAAATCCCATTTCGTGCGTAACCACCACCATCGTCATGCCCGACTCGGCCAAATTACGCATGACATCAAGCACTTCACCGACGAGTTCGGGGTCCAAGGCCGACGTGGGCTCGTCAAACAGCATCAACTTTGGATCCATTGCCAGCGCCCGGGCAATGGCCACGCGCTGCTGCTGACCACCAGACAACTGATTGGGATATGCCTTGACTTTGTCGCCCAAACCCACGCGAGCCAAGAGGTCAGCGGCTCGCTCCTTTGCCTCCGAAGCTGGCTGATGTTTGACCTTCGTTGGCCCAATCGTGACATTCTCGAGGACTGACAGGTGAGGGAACAAGTTGAATCGTTGAAAAACCATCGCGATCTCAGCACGCTTGGCACAGACTTCTCGATCTTTGAGCTCATAGAGGCGATTGTTTTTCTCGCGATAGCCAACGAGTTCGCCGTCCACCCAAAGTCGTCCAGCGTCGAGTTTCTCTAAGTGGTTGATCAGTCTCAAAAAGGTGCTCTTGCCAGAGCCCGAAGGGCCAATCATGCACATCACTTCGCCCGGAGCCACTTCTAGATTGATCCCCTGGAGGACGTCGAGCGCGCCAAAACTCTTGTAGACCTCTTCAGCCTTCACCATAGGTGTCGTCATGCTGGCGCCCCTTGGTGAAGGTGGGGACGAAGGTAGCGCAAATTACGCTTCAACCTTTGGAACGGCGTCGGAGGCAACGCTCGAGTAGCACCTCGTGCGAAGTGTCGCTCCAGGTAGTACTGCCCAACAGAGAGCACCGTCGTCATTGCGAGATACCAAATACTGGCGACGATGAGTAATTGGATGGTCTTGTAGTTCTGGGCCGAGATGTTGTTGGCCACGTGGGTGAGTTCATTCACCGCGATAACACTCGCAAGCGATGAGGTTTTCAACATCGAAATGGTCTCATTGCCTGTGGGCGGAATAATGAGCCGCATGGCTTGGGGAAGCACGATACGGCGCAATGCCATACCTCTGCGCATTCCCAACGAGTGGGCAGCTTCTACTTGGCCTTCATCAACGGAGATGATGCCTGCGCGCACGATTTCAGACATGTAGGCGCCTTCATTGAGACTCAGAGCCAATGATGCCGCCCAGAAGGCTCCCAGCACTGAGTTCAAATTGATAGTGACAAAGCCTGGTCCGAAAGGAATACCGAGCGTGATGTGCGGGTAGAGCGCCGCAATGAAAAACCAAAAATAGATCTGCACCAAAACCGGTGTGCCACGGAAGATCCAGGCATAGAACCACGCCACGCCAGATATCAAGCGACTCTTGGAGAGCCGCATCACGGCAATCAACACGCCTAGCAAGACCCCTGCGATCATCGATACAACCGTGAGCTCAAGGGTGATGAGCGCTCCCCTGACAATCAAAGGCGAGAAGAGGTATTGGCGAACAACACTCCAGCCAAAGCGACTACCGCCTTGACCGGGAACTTGGGATTGCGAAAAGACCAGCGTGTGAATCGCCATGGCCACGAGCACCAACAGCACCACGCCCGCCACCCAACGACCTGGGTGACGGACGGGTACCGCTTTGATGATCTCTGGCTTCTCAGGCTGCGGCGAATCCGTGGATATACCGCCCTCGTTTGGGATACTCACCCCTGGTCCCCCGAACCGCGCCTTAGCTGGTGGCGCCGTTAATGGTGATGGCCGATACGGCGCCTGATTGGGTTCCCCACTTCGCAAGGATCTCGGCGTAGACACCGTTACTCACGAGCTTCTTCAAAGCCTGTTGAATGGCTACATCCAAGGTGGAGTTCTTTGGCACGGCAATGCCGTACGGGGCAACATTGAAAGCTGAACCCGTGAGCTTGAATTCTCCGCTTGACTGAGCCACGACGTAGCCCGCTACTTGGCTGTCGGCGAATCCGACATCAGCGCGACCCGAGGCAACGGCCAAGTTCACCGAGTTCTGGTCGGCGAAACTCAGGGTTGTCACCGCAGACTTGCCAGCCTTGGTGCAGGCCTTGGATGCCGTTTGTGAGTCTGTTTGCTCAACGGTGCCCGTTTCTACGGCCACGGTGTGGCCACACAGCGAGGTCAAACCGTTAAAACTCATGCTGGAACCCGACTTGACGTAGAACGCCTCTCCGGCAGTGAAGTAGTCAACAAAGTTCACGCTTTGCTGACGAGCCAAGGTGTCGGTGAATGACGAGTTTCCAATGTTGTACTTACCAGCTTGGAGTCCAGCGATGATCGACCCAAAGGTGACGTTCTGAAGTACGGGCTTCAAGCCCAGCACCTGAGCAATGGCCTTACCCAAATCAGCGTCCATGCCGACGATGGTGGTCGTGCCAGGAGCGATGAACTCGTCTGGTGGGTAGGTTGCATCCATCGCCTGAGTCAACTGGCCAGTAGCGGCCACCGATGACGGCACCAGCGCAGCAATTGCCGCATCCTTGGCTTGGGTCGGGATCACCTTCGAGGGGATCGTGGTCGTGGGAGCGGTCGTCGTAGAAGACGATCCTCCTGATGAACAGGCGGCGGCGAGAACGCCAACGCCGACTAAGGCTGCGACGACCGAGCCCCGGCCGATAGTGGTTAAACGTGACACAGGTATCCCCTCTCAAGATTTCTTGAGAGCATCTTGCCACGCGACGAGCCCCGCGTCACTTTTTGTTCATCAGATCTCGGCAGCAAGGAGCGCTGTAATGCCTTGGCAAAGCCGGTCAATGGCTAATCGCGCGCCCTGAGATATCCCCCCAAGCGTCAAATATCCATGGATCATCTCTGGTTCAGAGAGGAAGGTGACGGCTACACCTGCTCCTTCGAGGAGGCCACACAGGGCGAGTCCCTCATCATGGAGAGGATCGAAACCTGCAACGCTCAGAATCGTCGGCGGTGCTTGAGGCAAATCAAGAGACAGCAGTGGCGAGATCCGAGGATCGGCGTGATTGTCCACTCCGGCAAGGTAGAGCTCGTAGCAAAAGTTCATGGCATCAGCCGAGAGAAGATAGCCATCGGCCATGTCGTGCATGGATGCCGTCTTAATTTCTGGTCCAGCAGTCGGATAGGCCAACACCAATCCTCGCAGCGGCCGCTGCGCCTTGGCTCGCATGAGCGCTGCCTCGAGCGCCAACAGCGCACCGGCAGAATCGCCTCCAATAATGATGTCATTGGTGCTGACCCCAAACTGATCAGCATGTTCTTGCACCCACGCGATGCTTTCGACCACATCGTCAAAGCCCGCAGGGAAGGGGTGCTCCGGCGCCAATGAGTAAGTAATTCCCAAGACCGCCATGCCGGTTCCTGCGCAAAGACGCCGATAGGCCGCGTCATATCCATCGAGGCTCCCCACCACAAAACCCCCGCCATGGACCCACACCAACAAACCCGAAGGCTCGTGCCGTGCATCCAATTCATAGAGGCGAGCGTCATAGGAACCCGACGAAAGCGGAATGCAGAGTAGTCGAATTCGCTCCACCTGAGGAGGCTGCGGATCAGTCAGGAGCGCTTGTTCATCTGAAAAGCGGCGCAATTGCTCGATAGAGAAATCCCGAATCGAGGGCGCATGCTTTCCTGCACCGACACCCAAGGTTGCTTCTAACTCTGGATCAAGTGCCATGTGAGTGAGCCTAGGTCGCCAACACTGCCGGGAGAGGACACACTGCCAGCATCACGGTGGCCTAGGGTTTGTGCCCATGGACCCCGTAGCGATTACTTCCACCGATCAAGCCCCCAAGCACCAGCATTGGGTTCTCATCGCCCTCATTGCCGTGGCCTCAGTAGCCAACTTGAACTTGGCGGTTGCCAACGTTGCGTTGCCGTCCATTGGTGAAGCCTTCCGCGCCTCGCAGCTCCAACTCACCATTGTCTCCATTGGCTTTTCGGTCGGACTGGCATCAACGGTGTTGTACCTCGGTGCCGTCGGTGACCGCTATGGCCGCAAAACCATGCTGCTACTGGGCATGGCGCTCACTATCCCCACCTCGCTTTTGGCGGCGTGGGCCCCATCGGTAGAAGTGCTTATCGTGGCCCGCGTACTCGGTGGCGTGGCCGCCGGTATGGCCTTTCCCACGACGCTTTCGCTTATCACTGCGTTGTGGAGTGGCCATGGCCGAACCCGATCCATTGCCCTCTGGTCAGCAGTTGGCGGCTCCATGATTGCGGTCGCTTCCCTTCTTTCGGGCTGGCTGCTCGGCGTCGCGTGGTGGGGTTCCGTCTTTGCCATCACCGCCCCCCTGGCCCTGGTGTTCTTGGTCTTGGCTTGGCTTGTGGTGCCCGCTCACGTCAATGAAACCAAGGAATCAGTCGATCACCTTGGAGGCATCTTGTCACTCGTGGGCATTTTGACCTTGACCTTGGCGATTGACTTCGTTGCTGATCCCGCCGAGCGACGCGCCAGCGTGATCGCTGGCGCCATCGCCGTATTCTCCCTGATTGGCTTCTTCGTTGCCCAAAGCAAAGCGCGAAACCCTCTTTTTGATTTGAATTACGCCAAGCGCCGTACCTTTTGGGTGGCAGCGGCCGCTGGCATGATCGTGTTTGGCAGCCTGATGGGTGTCACCTACGTCAGCCAACAGTTCATGCAGAACGTCTTGGGCTATTCACCGCTCAAAGCGGGGGCCACCATTCTCCCCGCAGCCGTGGGAATGATTGTCGCTGCCCCACTCTCGGCAAAACTCATCGCCAAAATTGGCTCACGGGCAACCTTGCTCATTGGCTACTGCTTCTTGTTCTTTGCCCTCTTGGTGAGTCTCTTGACGTGGAATGACACCGCAAGCATCTGGGACGTAGAACTCTCCATTGTCTTGATGGGCATTGGGGTCGGTTTTGCCGGCACGCCAGCATCGCACTCGCTCACTGGATCGGTTCCCGTGCACCGCGCCGGCATGGCATCGGGCACCGCCGACTTGCAACGTGACCTCGGCGGATCGATCATGCAGTCGCTGCTGGGAACCATATTGACGGCCGGCTACGCAGTCAGCATCGCTGCGCAAGCCAAGGCATCGCATCAGAACATTCCCACCAGCGTCGTGGCTGAAATTCAGCGAAGCTTCGCCGGCGCCGAAGTAATTGCCAAGCAGTACCCAAACCATGCCAACCAAATCATTGAAGCGGCCAAGACCTCGTTTATGGATGGATCACATTGGGCTTACGGGGCAGGCCTCATTGCCATTGTGCTTGGTGCTGGCGTGGTGGCCTTGTTCTTCCCCAAGCATGGACAAGAGATCGAACAGATCTCCGCCTACGAAAAGGAAGACTAAGCCTCGACGAGCTCGGGGACCTCATCAAGCTCCTCGGGTGATTCCACCGACAGATTCGGCAACACGCGGTCGAGCCAACGAGGGAACCACCAGTTGGCTTTGCCAAGCAAGAACATCACCGATGGCACCACGGCCATGCGAATAATGATGGCGTCGACCGCCACACCTGCCGCGAGCCCCAAACCGAACTCCTTGATGATGAGTTGACCACCGAGAATGAACGACGCGAATACCAACAGCATGATGAACGCTGCTGCGGTAATGGTCTTACCGGTGGCAGCGAGTCCATTGCGCACCGCCAACTTGTTGTCGCCGGTGTGCAGCCATTCTTCATGGATACGCGTGAGCAAGAAAATCTCGTAGTCCATCGAAAGTCCAAACAAGATCGCAAACATCATGACGGGAATGAAGGATTCCACCGGCCCGGTTCTCGAGACACCAAAGAGGCTGCCAAGTACGCCGTGCTGGAACACCGCAGTCAAAATGCCATAGGCCGCTGCGATTGAGATCAAGTTCATCACGGCCGCAGTGATGGGAATCACGATGGATCTAAAGACCCAGCCCAGCAACAAGAAGCTCACCAGCACCACGAGACCGACAAAGAGCGGCAACTTGGCACCCAACACGTTGGCGAAGTCAACGAAGATTGCTGTCACGCCACCGACATAAACCGTCAAGCCAGTGCCCTGCACTGCTTGAGGAATGACCGAGTTGCGCAAGGTACTGATCAGGGTCGTGGTCTGTGCAGCTTGCGGTGACGTCGTCGGGAACACCTGAATGACCTCCACCGAGGACGTACCGAGCGGCACCGGAGGGGTAACGGCTGCCACACCCGGCACGGTTCTGACATCTTGGGCCAAGTGCGCCATGGCCGCGTGCTCGGTGGCGCCATGCACTGAAGCCACGAGTTGCAACGGGCCATTGAAGCCCGGGCCGAAGCCTTCGGCCAACAAGTCATAAGCGACTCTCGTTGTCGTGCCTTGCGGGTCATTGCCCTGGTCAGAACTGCCCAGACGCATCGACAAGAAGGGGGCGATCAGAATCGCGATAATGACTAAGGCCACGACAGCTGGAACGAGCGGGCGTCGACGCATAAAGTCAGCCCAGCGAGGCCAGAACCCAGTCGAGGACTCGGTTGCGGCCTTGGGTCCCGTCTCAGCAAGTGCTTTGCGCTGGCGGCGACTCATGGCCTTGGGACCAATGAACGACAACATTGCCGGCAACAAAGTCAGGGCCGAAATCATGGTGAAGAGCACGCCAATAGATGACGAGATGGCCAGGCCGTAAAGGAAACTCACCCCGAGGGCAAACATGCCCAAGAGGGCAACACAGACAATGATTCCAGCAAACAAGACAGCACGACCTGAGGTATCGACGGCCTTGGCAATCGAATCAGGAACTGACATGCCTGCGCGCAAGCCCTGACGGTGTCTCGTCACAATGAACAAGGCGTAGTCAACACCCACGCCAAGTCCAATTAACAAGACCAGCTGGTCGGCGAACGATGGCATCTGAAGCACATTCGAGAGCAGTCCAATGATGCCAATCGCCGTGCCCAACGACAAAATTGCCGAAAGCAAAGGCAGTGCCATGGCGAAGATAGAACCGAAGACGATAAAGAGCACGATGCCAGCGAGCAGCACACCAATCAAGGTGCCGTCGAATTTGACTTGAATGGATTGCTCGGCGATTTGTCCCGAGACCGCAACCGTCAAGTTCTTATTCGCCACCGAAGTTGCTTCATCGACAAACTTCTTGGACTGCGCAGTGGAGACGTTGAATGCAGGCTTTGAGAACTGTACCGTGGCATAAGCGACACGACCGCTTTTTGCCATTTGCTGAGCACCGGCTGGTGTCAGCGGTGAGACCACAGAGCTGACACCTGGGAACGATTCAATTTTCGAAATCGACTCGTTGATGGCTGCGACGTTTTGCGCAGACTCCAACGTCTGTCCCGCGGGAACTGCATAGACGACTCGCTCGGTATCCCCTGACAACTTTGGTGCTGCCGACTTGATCAAGTTGTAGGCACTGGCCGAGGGTGTGTTGGGAAGGGTGAATGAGTCTGAGAAATTTGAACCCACCGCATTGGAAACGGCAAGAGAGCCGATCAGAACAGCAATCCACACAATCACCACGGTCCAACGGTGATTGACGCACCACATGGCCAGACGTTTCATCAGGGGGAACTCCTCGGTAAGAACGATAACGGCACAGCATCGCGCCGTCCGGGCTTCAACGTTAGCGCCAAGCAAGCAAATTCAAGCCGCCGTTTGGTCCTTAGAATTTCCCTCTTGTCCAGCCAAGTCATGAAAGAGCCGTGGGCTCAGCACCCGCATACCAATGAGCACAAGAGCAAGAAGGGCCGCAGCGAGCACCATGACGAGGCGGACACCAATGACTTGACCAATCGCACCTTCGATAACGAGACCTATGGGATAAATCACGCCAAGGCAGGTCATGTAGATGCTCAAGATTCGACCTCGCTCAGCTTGGGGTGCATGGATCTGCACCACCGTATTGAGGCCCGAAAGAATGCCGATGTAGGTAACTCCCACCGCCATGATGGCGATCGCTGCCAGCGAGAGCGTGGGTGCCGCTCCATAGGCGGCCAAGGCGACACAAAATGCACCCAAGGCAAGGGGCAATAGTCGCTTGTGTCCAATTCGATGGGCCAGGGGAGCCAAAATGAGCGCACCAATGACCGCTCCGATGCCCTGAGCGGTAGTGAGCACCGCCGGGCCTCCCGCCTTTCGATGCAAGCCTTCTACGGCTTCGGCGGCCACCAATCCAATAAACGGAGAACCAATCAGTGCCACCACGCTGATCAAGATGATTGCGTTGCGACAAGCGCGATGTTTTCTTGCGGAAGCTATTCCTTCTGCAAAACGTTCGCGAACGCTCTTGGCGTCTTGGGTTGCCGCTCGGACGGGAATCTTGACAAAGAGCAATGCCACCACCACGGCAATAAAGGAGATTGCGTTGACAGCAAAGGCCCCAGCAGCGGACCAGGTCACCAAGACAATGCCCGCGATCGCTGGCCCGACAACGCGACCCATGTTCCACTGTGCCGAAGACAGAGAAACTGCGGCCAAAAGATCTTCCTTAGCCACAATTTCGGGAATGATCGACTGATAGGCGGGAAAGCCCAGCGCCCCAATACTGGAACCGCAAAACACCACCACCATCAGGGCCCACACCGGGTCATGGTGGAGTCCGACCATCAGTGTTAAGCCAAGTGCAGATAACGCTTCGCCAATCGTCGTAGTAATCAGCAAGCGCCGGCGATCCATGCGGTCAGCCAAGACTCCGCCTAAGGGAGCAAAGATTCCTAAGGGAACGAATGCTGCAGCCATGGTAAGTGCCGTAACAAATACGTTGTGAGTGTGGAGCACAACCAAGGTTCCAAGCGCCACCGTCTGCATCCATGTTCCGATGTTGGAAATAAGTGCAGACGTCCAGATCAAGACGAAATTTCGAGACCCAAAAGGTCTCAGCGACCGCCAGGCCACCTCAGGATTGCTCGCGAATACTCGAGCGTTGCTCGGCGTCGTTGACGATGCCGCTCAACATGCCAGGAAAGACCCATCGATGAAATGGGGCGACGCCATACCAATAGAGACGCCCCAAGAGTCCGCGAGGGCGGAATTCGGCGCGTTGCACCACATGGGTGCCAGAGCGATCTTCGCTGATTTCCCAGGTCAGCCACGCGTCGCCCGGAAGCCGCATCTCGGCGTGGAGCCGCACTCTGGCCCCGGGCTGCAGATCTTCAACACGCCAAAAGTCCAGTGCATCACCAATGGCGAGTTTCGCTCGTCGGCCGCGGCGCATGCCTGGCCCACCCCAGAGTTGATCAAGCACACCACGGATCTTCCATAGGATTTCGCCGGCGTACCAGCCCTTGGCCCCACCAATGCCACTGACCACTTCGTAGACCGCCTCTGGTGATGCCGTTGTTTTCTGCGTACGAATGTCACGCAGCATGGTGCCGCCAGACCACTCGGGGTCCGTTTCAATGGCGCGGTAATAGTTACTGTCAGCGTCAAAAAACTCGGTAGGCACATTGTCGTCAGCGATAGCGGCAAGAGCTCGCTCGAAAGCCTCACGCAGCGAAATGGGTTCCACCCCAGCAACCTCGGTGGCACTGCGACCAGTCACCACTACTTCATTGACCAATGACCGAACTAATTCACGAGCGAGCGGTACCGGCACCGGTGTCACGAGGCCAACCCATCGAGATGAAAGGTTCGGACTGACAAAAGGAACCACGATGATGCGACGGTGCGACAAGCCAGCAACCGATGCGTAGGTTTTCATCATCTCGGCATAATTCAAGACATCTTTGCCGCCCAGCTCATAGATGCCAGGTTGCACTGAGCGATCGTTGATCATGAACACCAGAACTTTGATGCAGTCAGCGATGCCGATCGGTTGGCATTTGGTGACCACCCAGCGCGGCGTCACCATCACGGGTAGAACGTCAACGAGGTATCGCAACATTTCAAAACTCGCTGAGCCTGATCCAATAATGACGCCCGCTCTAATTTCAACGACATCGACACCGGTCGATGCGAGGAGCCGACCAACATCGTGGCGACTCTCGAGGTGCGCACTCAGTGCGTCATCATCACGGCCCAATCCGCCCAAATACACAATGCGCTTGACCCCAGCCTTGCTGGCCGCTTCAGCGAAATTGATCGCGTCATTTCGCTCGACTTGCTCCCAGTCAATCCCGACACCAATGGAATGAACGAGATAGACAGCCACATCTTGATCGGCCATCGCCTCCGAGAGGTCGTCTTCAATGGAGCCTTGGATTACTTCGACGCGATCACGCCAGGGGGCTCGATTCAGCTTTGCTGGTGTGCGGGCAAGGCAGCGCACCTGATGGCCTTCTGCCAGTAACGCGGGAACGAGCCGTCCACCTACATAGCCAGATGCACCCGTAACGAGGACCCTCATAACTCAGTCACGTTCACGAAGACATCCATAGGCGCATGCTACCGGCGATGAGCGCTCGCGAACCGAGTCGTGCTCAGCCCAGCATTGAGATCCAGATCTCCGACGAACATACGGTGGCTTGGCGAGGAAATACCTTGGTCATTAAGACCTGGTGGACCTCTTCGTCGGCGTCGAGACATAGATCGTCGAGGACGGTCACTTGGAAGTCGAGATCAGCGGCGTGACGAAGGGTGGAGAGCACGCAGCCCGAGGTCGCAATACCAGTCAACACCAACGACGTGATCCCGCGCGCTCGAAGCAGGACGTCCAAATCGCTACCGCTGAAGGCCCCCACACGACGCTTCACGACAACGACGTCTCCTTCGAGAGGTGCAATGGCGTCATGAATCTGTGTTGACGCTGAAGTTTCCGAAAAGTCTGAGCCAGCAGCGAGTGCACTGAAGGTCTTATTCAAACTGCTGACCTCTGGATACCCTTCGCGGAATGCAACCCGCACGTACACCACGAGTCGTCCAGCACTTTGTGCAGCCTCAATGGCCTTGCTGAGGCTCTTGAGATACTCGGGGCGTGAAGAGGCGAAGCGATCAACGATGGCGTTTTGGACATCCATGACGAGTAGCGCTTCGGGGCCCACAGGGCAACCTTGCCTTTCAACAACAAAGCGCCCCCCGAGATGGGAGGCGCTTTGACTCTGGAGCGGACGACCGGGCTCGAACCGGCGACCTCGACCTTGGCAAGGTCGCGCTCTACCAACTGAGCTACGTCCGCGTGGTGTTTCTACTTTAGCGCCTCAATGGCCCAGCGTCATCAAGCTTGGAAATTACGCCTTAGCCGGCAAGAAGGCTCGCCACCTGCGTTTCCATCAATTCTCGCAGCCGAGAGGGCCCCTTCACTCGCTTAGCGCAGCCCAAGATGCCAAATTCCAATTGGTTGCAGTAACTCAGCACGGTCACGTTGAGTCCCTGGTTGAACATCAAGGGACCAATCGGGGTAACGCGCGACATTCTCTGACCAGCGCACCACAGCGAGAAATTAGGTCCCGGTACCGACGACACGATCACATTGGCCCCATGGGGAAGGTGGTCGAAGAGTTCGAAGGTTGAGATGAATTGGCCGGCGGCGTGGGCCAAGGTGGGCCCAGCTGCTTCGGCGAGTTCGCCGAGTGCATCACCTCGTTTCTCCTCCGACGCTTTCACTTCTCGTGATTCAGCGGCCAACGCCTCCAAGCGTTCAAAAGGATCGTCAATGGTCGTGGCTAATGAAGCCAATTTGGCAGAGATGCGATTGCCGAGTTCACTCTCTCTCCCGGGCGGCCGAACGTTGATGGGAACGAAGGCAATCAAGTCTGTGTCGATCTCTTCGCCCTGCTCGATGAGATAGTGCTCCACGGCTCCACCGACTGCCGCCATCACAAAGTCGGTGACGGTTCCTCCATGAGCCTTGGCCACGCGCTTTACGGCGTCGAGATCGGCATGAAAGCGTTGGAAGGTTCTGGCATGACTAATGGTGCCACCAAGCGACGTCTTGGGCGCTTGCATGATGCCAACTCGTTCCTTACCTTGGCTTTCTCGGCCAGTCACCACACCCAAGGCTTCGTCGAGTCGTCCACCAATGCGCTCGAGCGCATAACCCAGCGATTCAAGCAAGGCGCCGGGTCGACGGATGAGCTCGCTCGATGAACGGGCAAGCAATTCCACAGGACTCGGCACGGCTGGCGGCGTCGCTCGAGGGGCGGCTGGCTCTATGACTCGGGGTTCAGCTGACAAGTCGAACAGGTTGGCAAAAACAGTGACCCCCGAAATGCCGTCAGCGATGGCGTGGTGGATCTTGATGAGCAACGCGGAGGAACCATTTTCAAGTCCCTCCACCACGCTGATCTCCCAGAGCGGGCGATCAGGTGCGAGTGGCCGAGCCATGAGTCGAGCGATGAGGTCATCGAGCTGGTCGTCGCCACCTGGCGTGGGAAGCGCTCGCCTGATCACGTGAAAATCAATGTCGAATTCAGGGTCCTCAACGAACACGGGAGGGGCGAGATCAAAGGGCGCTCGAATCACCCGACGGCGCAGTACGCCAATGTCGGAAAGTCGATCTTGAATAGTTTGGCGGATCGCTAAAAAACGCTCCTCCGGATCAGATCCGGCTATTGGCTCCAGTTCAATGAGGGCCGCCACGTGCGTCGGAGCGCTCGGCAACTCCATGGTCACAAACACGCTGTCTAGAAAACCGAGCGGCTCCATTACCCAATACCCGTACTTCCAAATCCACCACTCCCCCGGTCGCTGTCGGGAATCTCCTCACGTGGGGTGAGAACGAAGGTGGCTCGTTCGACTCGTTGGATGACGAGCTGGGCGATTCGATCGCCCACCGCAATCTCGAAGGCTTGCGTTGGATCCGTATTAATCAAGAGCACTTTGATTTCTCCGCGATAGCCACTGTCAATGAGGCCCGGCGTATTGAGACAGGTCACCCCATGACGCAGCGCCAAGCCACTTCGCGGCTGTACGAAACCTGCGAAGCCTTCAGGGATAGCAAGCACCAGTCCTGTACCGACGAGGGCACGCCCACCACCGGGCGCAATTGTGACGGACTCATTTGCTCGCAGGTCAGCGCCTGCATCGCCTTCGGTGGCGTAACTCGGCACGACCACCTGAGGGTCAAGGGCAGCAGTAGCTATATCCACGATGTAAGGGTACCGGGCCAAGGGCAGACAGTTCCACGCTGGTGATCTAACCTTCGCTCCATGCTCGTTTGGATAGACCTTGAAATGACCGGCCTCGACCCCCAGCGTCATGTCATCGTGGAAATTGCATCGCTCATCACCGACGATGATTTAACAATCATCGCCGAGGGTCCCGATCTCGTTATTGGCGCAACGCCAGAGCAGCTCAACGAAATGGATGACTTTGTCACGGCCATGCACACGAAATCAGGCCTGCTCGACGAAATTACGTCATCCACCCTCAGTCTTGAGCAAGCTCAGGCTCAGACTTTGGCTTTTTTACGCGAACACATCAGCGAAGACCAACGGGTCCCGCTCGCAGGCAACTCCATAGGCACGGACCGACGCTTCCTTGCCGAACACATGCGCGAGATCGAAGACTTTTTGCACTACCGGTGCGTCGATGTGTCAACAATCAAAGAGCTTGCCCGGCGCTGGTACCCCGAGCTTGCAGCCAAGGCTCCTTCTAAGCACGGGAGCCATCGAGCCCTTGGAGACATTCGAGAATCGCTCGAAGAGCTTCGCTTCTACCGCGAGCACCTCTTCATACCCAAGGGCTAACGGTGGACTACGACATTGGCTTAGCCGCAGCCATGGAAAGCCATCCCGATGTGCTGTCGTGCACCATCAATGACGAAGGTAGAGCGACCCTGCGATTTCGCCCTGGCGCAGCGATGAGTGCAAACGCCCTCCTCGCCTACCTTGACCGACGCCTTGGGGTCGAGCAACCCATCACACACATCACGATCGACGCATGAGCATCAGGCGCGCTAGGACGCGAGTCCGCCGAGCGTTGCCATCTGGTCATCGCTCAAGTGCAGTGACGCTGCTGCGCAGTTCTCTTCCAGGTGCGCTACCGACCCGGTGCCAGGAATAGGCAACATCACGGGAGAGCGTTGGAGCAACCATGCAAGGGCCACTTGGGCCAAGCTGGCATCACACTCGTTCGCAATGGTGTCGAGTGCCCCTCCGGGCTTTACGAGTTCGCCACCGGCAATGGGGAACCAAGGAATGAATCCAATGTGGTTCGCCTCGCAGTATTCAAGGACGGCTTCAGAGTCACGGTGTCCCAAGTTGTAGAGATTCTGAACCGTTGCAATCTCAACGATGCCTCGAGCTTGTTCGATGGTGGCGACGTCCACTTCGGAGAGCCCCACGCTTCGAACCTTGCCTTCAGCTTTGAGTTCAGCCAACACCCCAAATTGCTCTTCGGCTGGAACTTGGGGATCTACGCGATGGAGTTGAAACAAGTCAATCGTCTCAACACCAAGTCGACGCAGGCTCATTTCGCACTCAGAGCGAAGATATTCAGGGCGACCCACAGGGAACCACGCGTCTGGGCCCGTGCGAACCAGTCCCGCCTTGGTGGCGATGAGCACGTCGCCATAGGGTGCGAGCGCTTCAGCAATCAGTTCTTCGGAGATATGAGGCCCGTAGCTATTGGCCGTATCAATGAAATTGACGCCAAGCTCAACGGATCTGCGCAGCACCGCAATGGCCGTGTCGTGGTCAGCGGGAGGACCCCACACGCCAGGGCCGACGATGCGCATGGCGCCAAAGCCCAGGCGGTAGACCTCGCGGCCTTCAATTGAAAACGTTCCACCTGCTGCAACAGCGTTGGCCATGATTCCTCCTTGGTGAGTGGTGCTCGCCACCTTAGAGGGACGAGCACCACCTCAAGACAGGACTACTTGTTTGGCTGAGGCGTGACGCGCAGGTACGGCTTCAGAGTCTTGAAACCCTTGGGGAACTTCGCCGTCGCTTCCTCGTCAGACAGAGCAGGAGCCACGATGACATCCTTGCCGTCCGTCCAGTTGACGGGGGTGGCCACCGAATATCCAGCGGTCAACTGCAAGGAGTCGAGCACGCGAAGCACCTCGTCGATGTTTCGACCAGTCGAAGCTGGATAGGTCAAGGTCAGTTTGACCTTCTTGTCAGGTCCGATGATGAAGACGCTCCGCACGGTCAAGGTCTCGAGCTCGTTGGGGTGAATCATGTCATAAAGCGTTGCGACATTGCGATCTTCGTCTGCGATCAGGGGGAAGTTCAGGGCCGTACCTTGTGTTTCGGCGATGTCACCCTTCCAGCCATCGTGGCTTTCGAGCGAGTCCACCGACAGACCAATGATCTTGGTATTTCGTGCGTCGAACTCAGCCTTGCGCGAGGCGAAGGCGCCGAGTTCGGTCGTGCACACTGGAGTGAAGTCCTTGGGGTGTGAAAACAAGATGCCCCACTGGTCACCCAGCCAGTTGTGGAACTCGATCTCGCCATCGGTGGAAGCAGCGGTGAAGTCGGGTGCAACGTCTCCAAGTCGGATAGCCATGGGGTACTCCTTGATACTGCGGAAGCCCACGGTGGGTCCGCGCTGATCAATACCCTACTAAATTAATCGTATTAATGCAAATAGCCGGGTGCCCTCACCGCCACGCGCCACATGGGAGACTTCGAGCCATGGCTGACGCAGTACCGGCACGCTCCCAAGTTGTGGTGGCGGCCTTTGACCTTGATGGAACCTTAACCAATGGCGGCTCGGTATTCGATTGGCTTCGAGCCATTTGTGGCACCAAGCGAACCTACCAAGCAGCCCTTCGACTGGGTCCGGCACTCGCCATGGCCGCAATCAAAGGCGGCAAAGCCGCCGATATGACCAAAGAAGACCTCTTCAGCGAATTGCTCAGGGGTCGAGATCTCGACGAGGTTCGCGCCATTTCCGAGCAATACGCCGCCAAACACGTGGCCGCCACGCTTCGAACAGACACCAAGGCTCGCCTCGATTATCACCTCGCCTCAGGCCACCATACGGTCATCGTGTCGGCCTCACCTGAGCTCTACGTCACCGAAGTTGCGCGAATTCTCGGCGTTGAAGGTGCCGTAGCCACGAAATTGGCGGTTGATGCCCAGGGCAAGCTCACCGGTCGCTACGAAGGCAAAAACTGTAGAGGTACCGAGAAATTCTCACGCGTCACGGTATGGATGCGCGGCCAAGGGCTGTTGGGTTCATCAGAACAAGCACCCGTGCTCTGGGCCTATGGAAATTCCCGTGGCGATCGACGGCTCTTAGAGGCAGCCGATCATGGCGTGAGCTGTGCGCGACTTGGGCGATTCAGTCGACTTCGGGGTTATCCCAGCCTCGCCGAGGTGGTGGCCGCACCCGTGGTGCAGCCGGGCTCATGAACATTATTCAAGTACTGCCAAGTCTCGCCAGTCGTGATGCCATTGGCGTCCACACGCTCAACCTCGATGCGGCGCTGCGCGCAGCAGGTATCGAGACATCGATCTACTACCAAACAGCCACCCCTGATGTCGCAGCACAGGGATTACCTATCTCTCGGCTCGATCTCCAAAATCCCAACCACATCATCTTGTACCACGCCTCCATCGGCAGTCCTGTGGCCGACATCGTTGCCAGTGCTTCAGGTGTGCTTGCCATCGATTACCACAACATCACACCGGCTCGGCTTGTCGAGCGCTGGGCTCCCGGCTTGGGATACGAGGTGGCGCTCGGGCGTGAGCAGCTCAGCGACTTAGCAGCGCGAACATCCTTTGCCCTTGCTGATTCAGAATTCAATCGTCGCGAGCTCGTTGATCTTGGTTATCGAAACAGCGAGACTGCGCCGCTGCTCATCGACATGCGTCGCGCAGACGCCAGCTGCGATGAAGCACTCCTCACTGCATTGACAAACGACGAGAGCAGCGGTCCCCGATTTCTCTTCGTGGGCAAAGTAGCCCCCCACAAGGCCCCCCATGACCTCGTCGCCATGCTCGCCGCCTATCGCTCGCTCTATCACCCGCACGCCACCCTCACCCTGGTCGGGACACCTATCTCGGAGCGTTACCGAGATGCTCTTGCGTCATACATTGCAGATTTGGATCTGACCGATGCCGTCACGATTACGGGATCGCTTCCCGGATCTGCGCTTGAGGCGTATTGGCGCGCAGCAGATGTCTTCGTGTGTGCGTCTGATCACGAAGGATTCTGCGTTCCACTCGTCGAAGCGATGGGCCATGAACTCCCCATCGTCGCCTACGGCGCGGCCGCTATTCCAGAAACGATCGCCGATGCTGGTCTCGTGATTGGCGATAAAGCGCCGGTGGCCTTTGCCGCAGCGGTGCACCGCGTCGTGAACGATGACACCCTCGCCTCTGGCCTCACGCGCCGCGGCCTTGACCGTGTGGCTTCACTCGATCTCGAATCGGCAACGGCTACCTTTATGGAGCGCTTGATGCGCCAGGTAGCGGCCGCTACCCCGGCCTAGCGTCGTGCTCGACGGCCTTTGGCGATGATGGACATCAAGAACTGCTCATAGCGGCGAATCAGCACTGGCCAGTCATAGCGGCGAGCAACATAGGCGGCCCCCGATGCACCCATCTTGCTACGAAGCTGCTCGTCTCCCAAGAGTCTCTCAAGGGCTACTTCAAAGGAGAGGTAACCCTCAAAGGCCAATCCTCCCCCAGAAGCCTCAACGTGTTCCACCGTGGGGCCACACACCGCATTCACCATGACGGCTCGTTGAGCCACCCAGGCCTCGAGAACAACGAGTGAGAACGACTCCATGGCCGAAGGCGATATCGCAACCTCGGCTCCCGAAACGATGTCCCACTTATCTTCTTCGCTCACAATGCCCGGCACCACAACGTCGGGATGAGCTGGTAGAGGTCGAGACACGGGGCCTACGAGGGCGAGGGCAAGGGGACCGGGGTGACGCTTCTTGTATTCCACAAAGTACTCATAGAGCATGGTGGAGCCCTTTTGTTCGTCCACGCGACCCACGCTCACGACATAGGGACGCCCGGTGATCCCTAGGAGTGTCGCACCGTCGCGTCCCGTCCCACAAGCGCGACCTGTACCGAGACCCAAGATGATTTGATCGGTGGCTGCCGTGTGGAGTACCGGTTCGACCAGTGAACGCTCTGCTTCAGTGTGGAAACAAATCCCGTCCGCCGCGGCAAACACGCCTTGGAAGATGGGCAAGTAGAGCGACGGTTCGTCATGGGCAGCTGGGTGTAGCACCGCTGGTTGCCTCACGCGATCGATGCCGTGCACCGTCATGTAGAACAAGTAGGGATAGAACGCCACCACATCGGCATCGCAGGTGGCTAGAGCGTCCACCAAAGACTCGGAAACGGGTCCATTCGCCGCAACCCATGCCAGGGAATCTTCCATACTCCGCGAATTAGGGGCGACGCGAATACGAGCATCGAGATCAGAAAACTTTTCGTCGCGACCCTTGGTTGATCGGAAACGATGCACCGTCACCCCATTGAGAGTCGACGTGCCCGGCTCAAGGACATCTGCCCAAGACAGGTGATCAAGCGCACAGGTCGTGTACACCTCCACGTCGTGTCCGCAGTCGGCAACAAGGTGTTCGGCAAGCGAACGAGCAGCCCCTTCTGCTCCCCCCATGACTTGTTCGCCATAGCGTGGCGTAACAAATGCAAGTTTCATGTCATGCCCTACGCGCGCTGCGCGTGTGTTGCCACGATCAGCGCATCATGGTCTGCTTCCACGATGGACACATTCAGACCCCGCTCACGAAGCAACGCCACCCAGGTTGAAGGGCGTAGCGGCGTCACGCCAGCGAGTTCAAGGGCAACGGGCAACTTGTCTCCCTGGAGCGCTTCGGGTTTGATGACGTGAACAATGAACACAGCATCTGCCCGGGCGGTGCGCTCAAGAGCCCGAAGGAGCCAGGTGCGTTGGGCCGGGAGCATGGCCTCAGTAACACCGGTAAGCACGATGCCACCGAGCATGCCATCAGCCACCGCTTCGAGGTGATCAATGACCCCTTCTGTGCGAAGATCAAGGCCCGATGCGCCCTCGGACGTCAGCTCTCGTCGAGGATCCGTCCCATAGGCATCGAGTCCTCGACTTGTGAGTTCGCGCACCAAGGAGCCTTCACCGCATGCGGCCACCACAATGCGACCCGACACAGCATCAAGTTGGCCAACTGCCGATTCATGCCACCACGGCGTGGAACCTGCGAGTTCAATAATGGGCGGATTGTCGCTCGCCACAAGGTCGAGGCGTCGATTCATGCGATCGATCTCCGTGCCGACTTGGTGCAACACGCCCGCAATATTTGACAAGGCCTTGGTGGTTTGTGTCGTAATCCAGCGCATGTACCAGTAATTAGCCTTACGCAGGGTCTTCTTGATGGCAGCACCAGCTGGCTGGCTCGACGCCACGGGCACCTCAGGGTCGATGTAAATCGTGGCATCGACCGACCGTAGGGCATCAGAAAGCGCGCCAACGCCGCCCGCGTGGGGTGAGTATTGCTCGAAGAGGCGCTGAAGACGACGCTCTTCGAGTGCATCGAGCGAGCCAGATGCACGTCGAGTCGCAACTTCGGCCGCTATCTCTTGACGGATGAGATCAAGGTCGAGATCGTCGGCGCTCATAGACCTATTGCTCTCTTAGCGAAATGTCGTAGGGAAGGCTCAGCAGACCCTCGCTCCGCCCTTCATAGACGGTTTCGAAGCTGACTGCTTTTTCCTTCCAGTCGAACATCATGCCCTCGTTTCGAGCAGCGATGCCTACATTCAAGAAAAAAGATCCGTCAGTGATTGGCCATGTGGGAAGTGTAATGTTCGCGGTGTTGTGACCCTGATCCAGATCAAACACCATTCCTTGTGCGTCCGAAGAAGACCGCATCATGAGTACCGGCTCGTCACTACCGTCACCGAGGAATAATTCGAAAGTGAATGCCACGCCCTCGACAGCATCGGTGGCGTGATAGTCCACTTCAATCTTCATCGCATCGCCCGTCTTGACGTTTGGTTGCACGCCGGGAATTGAGCCATTCAAACGAACTTGCTCGATGCGGACCGAACGCTGTGAACCTTGGTCAGCAGTGTGTTCGGCCGCAGCATTTCCTTCTGCAGGCTTGGGCTTGACTCGATCCTCTACGGCGAGCAGCGAGTCTCGAAAGACACGGATCGCTTCGCCGGGATTGGAGATGGTAATGACCTTGCCTTGGTCGAGCACAACGGCACGATTACAAATCGCCCGAACTTGTGCAGCGGCGTGGGAGACAAAAATGATGGTCTTACCTTGGTCTTGGAACTCGCGAATGCGATTCAGGCACTTGCGCTGAAAGCGCTCGTCTCCAACTGCCAAGACTTCGTCTATCACTAAGACGTCGGGATTAACGTTCACCGCTACCGCGAAGCCGAGCCGGACATACATGCCCGATGAATAGAACTTCACCTGGTTGTCAATGAATTTTTCCAATTCGGCGAAGGCGACGATTTCGTCGAAAATGTCGTCAATTTCCTTCTTGGTAAGTCCCAGCATGGAACCGTTCAAGTAAATGTTGTCTCGCCCCGACAGCTCATGCTGGAAGCCAGCTCCGAGCTCCAGGAGTCCGGCGATGGTTCCATTCACCACAATTTGGCCATCGGATGGTTGCAACACGCCGCAAATGGATTTGAGCAAGGTTGATTTGCCCGACCCGTTGTGGCCAATGATCCCTACGGTTTCGCCTTCTCCAACTTCAAATGAAACGTTTTGGAGTGCCCACAGATCTTCGTAGCGCGTCTTACCTCGTTTTACGAGACGTTCTTTCAGCGACGTCCCGCGGTCATGGTAGAGACGAAATCGCTTAGAAACGTCTTCGACGGAAACCGCTACCCCACTATTCATTTACAACGTCTCCGCAAAATTGCCTTCAAGGCGTCCAAATATTGCCAACGCAATCCACACCAACACCACACTTGCGCCAATCACGCCGAGATCCATCCACAAATATGTGCTCCAACCCCAGTTGGGCAGGAGCTGCATGATCGGTGCACCGGCCGAGGTGAGATGAACAATGGGGTGGGCGTAAATGACGCGCTGCGTCGTCAGCACGATGGGGTTCATGGGGTTCAACATGTACACCCAGGTCAATCCATGCCTCACGAGGTGAGGATAAATCGTGGATGCAAATGAGTACACGATGGGCGTACCCCAGAACCATGCAGTCAGCACCACATCAATGAGGTGCTTCATGTCTCGCAAGTAGACGTTGATTGCGCCCAGCGCAATGCCCAGCGCCGAAGAAAAGAGGGCCGTCCCCAGGAACACCGGAATCAGCATCCAGAGCAATCCCCAATCTGGTGCATATTGCAATACCGCCAAGAACAGGACCATCACGATGGCTTGAAAGAACAGAAATACAGCTGAGGTTCCCACCGCAGCCAAGCACAGGATTTCGCGGGGAAACGCAACCTTCTTTACGAGGCCGGCGTTATCGACGATCGTGCCCGTCGCCATTTGCACGCCTGTTTGGAAAAAGTTGAAGAACAACAAGCCAGAGAACAGGTAGATCACAAAATTCGGAATGGCGTTGTGAAGCACGACGCCGAACACGAACCAATAGATCAGCAGCGTCATGGCCGGGTTGACCATGGACCACACCAGCCCCAAGGCGGAGTTCTTGTATTTCACCTTGATGCTCGATGAGATCAGGTGGCCCAACAGCTCCCGACTACGCCAAATCTCAACCACCCGTTGGGGAACCGATGTCTTCGCCGAGACAACTCGAGAAACCTTTTTTCGTTCAGGCAATCCAGCGGAGACAGGGGCTCCCCCTGTCTTCTCTGCTTCAAGGCTCACGTGCTCAGCTACCGATGCGCGAGTTAGACCGTTCGATCACTGCATCAATAAAGCCGTAGTCCTTTGCCTCTTGCGCAGTGAACCACCGGTCACGGTCGGAGTCAGCTTCAATGCGCTCGACAGGCTGGCCCGTGTGGTGCGCAATTTGCTCAGCGAGCATGCGCTTCATGAAGACAATCTGCTCGGCCTGAATGGCAATGTCAGAAGCTTGACCTTGGAAGTTGCCACCGGTGCTGGGCTGGTGCATCAAAATCCGCGAGTGCGGCAAGGCATATCGCTTTCCCGGCGCACCCGCACACAACAAGAACTGCCCCATAGAAGCCGCCATCCCGACACAAATCGTCCGGACATCACACGATACGTACTGCATGGTGTCGTAGACCGCGAGACCGTCTGTGACCGAACCACCGGGCGAGTTGATGTACAGCGAAATGTCCGCCTCAGGGTCCTCAGCTTCAAGCAAGAGCAACTGGGCGCACAGGGTGTTGGCGGCTGCTTGGTCAACGACGGAGCCGAGAAACACAATCCGGTCTTTCAGCAGGCGCTGTGTGAGGTCAAGGGTGATGTCGACTGAGCCACTGGAGCCAGCCATCATGGTCGAAAGATTGGGAGTATTCATCGAATACAGGCTACCCGCCACGCCTTGGAAGCGGGCTCATGAGGATTCTCTAGGATGGAGAAACGGTTTCCGCCTTTGCGGCGACCTATGCGAGCGTGGCGGAATTGGCAGACGCGCTGGGTTTAGGTCCCAGTCCTCTCGGGGGTGCAGGTTCAAGTCCTGTCGCTCGCACTATCTCTCTTGGCCATGGCCTAACCTTGGGCCATGGCACTTGAACGACCTCTCATCGGCCCTCCCGAGGGCGACGCTCCGACCGAACTTCTCATCGAAGACCTCGTTGTTGGAGATGGCGAAGAAGCAGTAGCCGGCAAGACCGTTGTGGTGGATTACGTCGGCGTCTCGTGGTCAACGGGCGAAGAGTTTGATGCTTCGTGGAACCGCAATCAGAAGTTCACCTTTGGCCTTGGTGCCGGCATGGTGATCGCCGGTTGGGACCAAGGGGTTGCGGGCATGAAAGTTGGCGGACGACGCCAAATCACAATTCCGCCACACTTGGGATATGGCCCACAGGGCGCGGGTGGCGTCATTGGTCCTAACGAAACGCTGATCTTCGTGGTGGATCTCCATGAGGTGCGCTCGTAGCCACTTTGGTGGAAGCGTTCTAGCGTCGGCGGCGCGAGACTACATGGTTCAGCCAGCGAAGTGGCTTGGTGACCTTCCAGCTCGTTGATGCCAACAATTGCTGCTCTCGCAATTCCAGATCGTCAATCCTCTGTTGAAGTTTGCGCTCGGAATTCATTTTGGCGAGTCGTAAATCACTCAAGTCTTGCCGAAGTTGCATGACGGCTTTTTCGTCTTCAAGCCCCTTCACCAACTTGGCTTGCACATGAGCCAGTGTGTCCTCTGCCGAGTTCACTCTCACCGTTTCAATCCTGAAATCATTGGAGACGCCGAAGGCGGAACACATTGCATCCACAAAGGGAACTACCACGTCTGTTTTGCTGTAGTCGATTTCTTTGAACGCTTCCTGGCCAAAAATGCTGACAAACGACTCACGGATGTCTGCAATGTCTAGAGAAAGGCGGGCCAGCGGCGTTTCCAGAACGCGTTTTTCTTCGAAATCTCGCAGATCGCCTTCAAAGCCATTTTTCACGGTCTCAAACTTCAACGATCTGACATATTCGCTGCGCTCGCGATCGACCAACAAAATGATTGGCTCGATGTGGTTTTGCAGAAGCGTCTCCCGAAAATCCTTCAGATTTTCAACGTGAAACATGCCGCGCGCCAACTCTTCAGTTGAAATGACCACGTTGTCGTAGGGGCAAGCGGCGATCTCAGCAAGCAAGTCGGACACGGTTCCAAATGTTGGGTCCGCCCGGACGTCGTCAAGGATGTACATCGCCAAATTGTGATGAGCTTCTTCAGCCACTACCGGCTGCTCAATCCCAGACTCACGAATAGTTCTTCCTGACCGGGCATAGAGAATGCCGTGCTTTAACAGCTGCTCGTCCTCTCGATGGAGAAAGGTCTGAATGGAGGTCGTGCCCGTTTTATGGGGGCCGACATGGATGAGAAGTTTTTTCACGATTCCCTCAAACTAGTTGCCCCTCAAGGCCTGAGTGGAAATCACCATCGCCTCGGTACGAATTGAGTCACCCTGGTCAGCATGTGCAACCTTCATAACAATTCCCTACAAGATGGCTTGAATCTCCTCGATTTTCTCCATGCAGAACTCTGTCAATCGTGTAAGCCGCAGGCACGGATCAGATTCCTCAAGAAGATGTTGCGCATCAACCAAACTCAGCGGCGCCATCGCACAAATAGTCCAACAGGCCTCTTCGATGTCATCACTGAGCTCGATATCTATGGAACAACCGGGGCCATCGTCGAGTTCCGCCATGAGCATGCGAAGTCGACGAACGCAGGACTTCGCATTGAAAAGCAATGGCTCCAGATCGCACGTCATCGAAGATGGCGAGGAAAGCACCATGGCCTGTGGGTACGGTGCGTCAGCGAGCCACTCGGTTACTTCAATGCGCTCGGTCGATTTGACCTTCAAGAGCCATCTTCCGTCCGGAAACGGAACAGCACCGGTGACCACCAACTTGGTCCCAAGGTCAACCCGACGCTCCCCTCCGCCCACCTCAGAGCCGGCAGAGATCAGCACCGTCCCGAACGTATTATCAGTACTCAAGACATCATTGACGAGTGCTTGATAACGAGGTTCGAACACATGCAGCGGCAATTCGGCACCAGGAAAAATGACCGTCGAGAGCGGAAACATCGGGAGGCGCTTTGGTGAACTCATGGCAGGGATCACCCTAAAGGCTCACCTCGCTAACCCTGTCGCAGATTTCTAAGCCAGCGCTTGGTGCACCTGAGTCGCCAATGCTTGGAATGCCCGGCCGCGGTGACTTATCGCCGCCTTTTCGCTTGAAGACAGTTGCGCGAACGTTTTCCCATCGGCCTCAAGAGGGGCGAACACCGGGTCATAGCCAAAGCCATTCGATCCTGCGGGCTCACCGGTAATAATCCCCTCCACCGTGCCAGTTGCAACGAGGTGCTCTCCCCCGGGGAGGATGGCTACGGCAACCGTTTCGAACCTTGCTGAGCGATTCTCTGCATCATGCATCTCAGCAAGCAACTTTGCAACATTGTCTTCGTAGCGCGCGTGTTCGCCAGCAAAACGAGCTGATCGTACGCCAGGCGCACCGTTGAGGGCATCGACAAATAATCCGGTGTCGTCAGCAATGGTGAGTTCACCCGTTGCTTCATAGATGGCTTGTGCTTTGAGCAGCGCGTTCTCCAGCAAGGTCTCGCCGGTCTCTTCAACGTCAGGAATGTCACGTGGTCGCTCAATCAACTCGAGGTCAATGGCGCTCTTCATGATGGTCACGATTTCGGCCGCCTTGTCAGGATTGGCGGTGGCGACGATGCAACGCATGGCCTAGTGGCGACGAGGTGCAGGTGCTTGTTCGAGGACCACATGTTGCGCATCGCGAAGCTGAGCGATGCCCAGTTCTGCCAAGCCAAGCAGCGAGTCGAGCTCGGATCGGCTGAACGCTTCGTTTTCAGCGGTTCCTTGCACTTCAACAAAACGTCCAGCGCCCGTCATGACTACGTTCATGTCGACGTCTGCTCGTGAATCTTCTACATAGGGAAGATCAAGCATGGGTACGCCATCAATGATGCCTACACTGACTGCGGCCACCGAGTCAGTCAAGGGGTGGACCGAGATGTCGCCACGAGCGACCAATCGGCTGCAGGCATCGTGAAGGGCGACATAGGCCCCGCAGATCGAGGCAGTCCGCGTACCGCCGTCCGCTTGCAACACGTCGCAGTCCACCGTGATCTGACGCTCACCCACTGCCACAAGATCGGTGACCGCCCGAAGTGATCGAGCGATGAGGCGCTGGATTTCTTGGGTTCGGCCCGATTGTTTTCCCTTGGCCGCTTCTCTACTTGCGCGTTCTGGTGTCGATCCGGGCAGCATGGAGTATTCAGCCGTGACCCAGCCTTTTCCTGATCCACGGAGCCACGGCGGAATGCGATCTTCAACCGAAGCCGTGCACAGCACCCTGGTTTGCCCAAATGAAACAAGAACACTCCCCAAGGCCATCACGGTGAAATCACGTTCAAAGGTCACGGGACGAAGTTCGTCAAGGTTGCGACCGTCCACGCGGCGCACTCGATCATCGACATTCATAGAAACGATTCCTTATCTGTTGGTTGAGAAATATGTGGCCTAAGACGCTTTTGATGGACGGTAACAAGCGGCAAGTTGCAACAGTGCCCCACCCACGCCAACAATGCCAGCAATTGCGAGACCGGCCCATGGGTTCCAGGTCCCCAATACCGCACTGTGGTCAATGGAAATCCGACCTGCTCCGAGTCCGCCGAGGCCCAGGGCAACCAGCGCGATGAAGAGGCAGTACTCAATTCCCCCACCGTTGGCGTTGAAGATGAAGTAGCCATTCTTTGCGTGCACGGTCACGATGGCAACAACCATCAACGAAATAACGCCAGCGCATGCAAGTGGGGTCAAGAAACCAAGAATAAGAAGGACGCCTGATCCTATTTCCGTGAGCGCTGCGGCCCACGCATTGGCCTTACCAGGACGCACCCCGATGGATTCGAACCATCCGGCGGTCCCCGCAATCTTGCCACCGCCGAAAATCTTGTTGAATCCATGTGACGCGATCATGGAGCCAAGAGCTATGCGGAAGATCAGGAGGCAGACGCTGAAGGTTACGGGGTGGGCAACAAACACGAAAGTATTGATGTTCACTGACGTTCTCCTTGGGTCGTGTACGGCCCAAGGCTAGCCATCTGGGGCCTCGCCATGGCTGATAAGGGGCCACGAGGTGCCTGCCCACTAGCCTGATGGGCCATGGCTCAAGCAAAGAAGACGAAGGCGAAGCGCGATGCCAAGCGCGATCAGCCCGCCGGCGACCGAACGGTCGCCACCAATCGTCGCGCTCGCCATGACTACGACATCTTGGAATCCCTTGAATGTGGCATCGTCTTACAGGGAAGTGAAGTGAAGTCGCTCCGCGAAGGAAAAGCCCAAATCACTGATTCCTATGCGCGAATTGATTCAGGAGAATTGTGGCTCTTTGGCCTTCATATTCCGCCATGGAAGTTTGCTACGGGCTTTGGCAGTCATGATCCTGACCGCAAACGCAAATTACTTGTGCATCGAAAAGAAATTACCGACTTCATCAAGCAAACCCAGACCCAGCCACTTACCTTAGTTCCCCTCAAGATTTACTTCCATGAAGGAAGAGCCAAGGTGGAACTCGGGGTGGCGCGTGGGCGAAAACTCCACGACAAGCGTGCGGCCATCAAAGAACGTGAAAGCAAACGTGAAACCGATCGCTACATGAAAGACGTACGGCGGACGTCCTAGGCGAATTTCCGATCGCCACAGCCAGAGCCCCATTACCTCATGACCTTGCATTCGGAATTCACTCGCAAAGATCTTCGCCTTGCTCGTCTATCAAGGTCACGTGGATTATTGCGCCATGGTAGTGCTCTTTCATTTTTTGGCTTCGCGATCCTGAGTATTTTCGCCAACCTTGCAGCTTGGATTCACGGCCCGTCCACATACCTTCCAGCATCTTTTCAACCCGACATCTCTCAGTCGGTCTGGTTCTTGGGATGGTTCCCGTATGCAATTTCGCACCTTCACAATCCCCTCCTCACGACGTGGATTAATGCACCAATTGGTGTCAACCTCGTGCGGCTCACCTCCGCACCCGCGTTGTCGATACTCGCCTGGCCGTTCACGGCGCTGGGTGGCTCGGTCTTTACCTACAACCTGCTGATATCTCTCAATTTGTTCCTGTCGGCATCTGCCATGTTCCTTTTGACGAGACGGTGGGTTTCTTCGGTCTCGGCGTGCTTCTTCGCTGGGGCGCTCTATGGATTTGGGCCCTTCATGGTGGCCCAAGGCTCTGTTCACCTCTTCTTGACCTTCGGCGCCGCGTTCCCTCTGTTGTTCCTACTGGCAGATGAGATCTTTCGCCGTCAAAGAATGTCGAGCACCGTGGTGGGGATCGCCATTGCTGTCTTGGTCGACGTTGAACTCTTCACGTCGGCCGAAATGCTTACCAACTTTGTCATTCTGGCTGGCATTGGCTTGGTGATCTTGTGGTTCGTCGATCGCCATGCGATGGCTAGCGCCCATGACTATGCGCTTCGGGTGGCTCGGTGGTCGCTTGTGGGCGTGCCGGCTGCGTTGGTGTATCTGGCGTGCTACTTCCACGGAGGCGCGGTATCGGCATATCACGACCCCGCCACCTTGCGAGATCTTTCGGGATCGCTGGCGAGTACCGTAATCCCATCGCACAATCAATGGCTGTCGCTCGGTCTTGGCTCCTGGGCTGATCGTTTGGTGGCAGTGAATCCTGCGGCCAATACCTATGGGGCCAATATGTTTGAAAACGGGATCTACCTTGGCATCCCACTCATCGCGCTGTTTGTGCTCAGCCTCAAGCTGGTTTGGCCACAGCGTCGAGGAAAGATCATTTCGCTGTTGGCTATCTGCTCTTGGGTGCTGTCACTTGGTCCATCGTTGAGGGTTGCCGGTTTGAACGGATACCTACCCTTACCGTTTGCGCTTTTTGCCCACTTGCCTATTGTGAACAATTTGATTGCGGCGCGGTTCAGTTTGTTTACCGTTCTCTTCATCGGCCTCACGATTGCCCTCGCCGTAGACCGCCACCTCTTCACGTCCGACAGGTCGCAGTACGGAGCCAAGCCCGTGGTCATTCGCCTCCTCGGCGTTGTGGCAGTGCTCTGCCTCATCCCTGCATTCCCCTACAACGCATCGCCTGCCTACACGCCACCTTGGTTTGCAAGCAGTGCCAACACCTCAGTCGCAGCCAACTCAATACTTCTCACCTATCCGCTCTCGCACGATGGCTTGGGTGAACCCATGGGTTGGCAAGCGGCGGCGGGCTATCGATTCAAACTCGTAGGTGGAGAAGCCGGCCCACAGACCATTTCCTTTGGTGCCATTGGTGCGAGCTCACAAGCATGTGGCCAATTGGCAGATCCACAGAACTTTCCACCATCTTGGCTGCTTGGTGTTCGCAATCAACTGCACGATTGGCACATCACCACCATTGTGGTCTCTGCCACACTCGATGGAGCACCCACCCCTGGCCTTTCTTGTGCCTTGACTTGGTATCAAAAGGTGACTGGTCGCCATGGGCGTTTGAGCCAAGGTGTCTACGTTTGGAGAATTTCATAAGGTCGCCTGCCGCAGTTGAACATCGCACAGGTACCATGGACGTGTTAGCGAAATTCGTTAACAACCCAAACGGGGGTGATTGGTTTCGACATTGGCTATCAAGGTAGGTGAAGCGAGCCGTGGTCTCAGGATCCACGTTAAAGAGCCTGAACAAAAAATAAACGCCGAGCCTCAGCTCGCACTCGCTGCCTAGAGCAGCGACGTTCAGCCGGTCCCAGTCCCACGGATCGGAATCTGGACGCCATCTTGTGGGACTTACTTTTATTCAGCGCGCTGCCTGAATAAAAGGACACTTCAGTAGCGATAGTTACGAGAAAAGTCGCCAATCGGCTTCTCGTAGCGAAACCTCTCGATTGGCTGCGCTCGGAGAAGAACTATTGAGGTACTGATGGACGCGGGTTCGATTCCCGCCACCTCCACGATAACGCGAAGACCCCCCATTTATGGGGGGGTTTCGTGTTTTCTGATGACGTACAGGCGTAGAGTGAAGGCGTAGAGTACAATCGGCGCATGGCCGAAGAGCCCGAGAAAAAGGCGAGGCGTCGGACTCGTGGCGAAGGGGGCCTCTATGAGAGGACCTCCACTTGGACCGACGCCGCTACCGGCAAGCAAGTCACCTACACCTACTTTCAGGCCACGAGGGAAGTCCCGCGCGACAAGCTTTCGCCGGGCATGAACCGAAAGCGCATCACGGGGAACGGGCGAACTCCCACCGAAGCTCGCAAACGCCTCCAAGAGCGTTGGGATGAGTTCCACTCCCCCACAAAGACCGAGCTTCGCCGCAACCTCGGGGTTCCCCGGCGAAGCTTCCAGGAGGTCTACGAGGAGTGGCAGGCTCAGAATGAGCTCGGGCGAGTCTCCGAGACGATGGCCTACAAGTACCGGGGCTACTTCGAGAACCACCTCTTGCCCGCACTCGGCAGCAAGCGCATCGACAAGGTCACCGATGACGACCTCCTCATCCTCTTCCAGAAGACCCTCCCAGCGAAGCGCCGATTGTCCACGGACAAGGACGGTCGTGAGGTGGACAAGGGTCAGCTCCTGAGCACCGCTGCGACCCGGAACATTTGGATGGCTCTCTCCGGCTGTATGAAGTACGCCGTGAGGAAGGGCTACTTGAACCGCTCGCCCATGGAGGGCCTCGAAGCTCCCAAGCGGCAGCGTCCCCTCGATGACATCGACGTCGTCATCGCTGATGCTTGGCGGCTCCTCGAAGTCATCGGTAGCCAAGAGCCGCCAGACCAAGCCCGCTGGCTCTTCCAGTTCCTCGGCCTTCGACGCGCTGAGCGCCTCGGGCTCAGGTGGGCCAACGTTCGAGGCCTCGACTCTGATAGTCCCTCCATCTACATCTCAGACCAGCTCGCACGCTGGGCGGAGCGGGGCAAGGGGTGGTACCTGAAACCAGAGACCAAGACGAGCAACCCTCGGCGCATCGTCCTATCGGAACCTTTCGTCACCGTGCTTCGCCGGCACAAGGCAGCACAAGACGAGTGGAAGACATCGGAGCAGTGGCAGCCCGAGGAGCAATTTGCGGACCTCGTCTTCCTCCGCGGAGACGGCAGCTTCTACACGCTCAACCGAGACAATCTCGACTGGCATCGCTTCCTGGCCAACAACGGCTTCGAGCACTGGCGAGGGCATCTCAACCGGCACATCACAGCGACCTGGCTTGCAGAGCAGGACCCTCCGGTGGACACCGCAACGGTCCAGTCAATCTTGGGACACAAGAGCGAAGCGATGACCCACTACTACGCACGGCTCACCGACCGACGCCAGATGAACCCGATGAAGCGCTATGGAGAGATGCTCCTCCGAGCGATGCACGGCGAGGAGCGGTGACGAACTACGCCGCTCGCTGACGCCGCCCCGGCGGCGGCGCATTCTGCGAGAGGAGC
>CAIKAC010000016.1 GCA_903825305.1 uncultured Actinomycetes bacterium | reverse complement strand
CCGAATTCCCATGGGTAGAGTTGTACCAAACGGGTGTTCGCCACCCTTTCAATCACCACTAAAGGTAGGAAATATGGCAGAAGTCCTGACAGGCAAGCGCCTCGCAATCATGAATTTCATTACTGATTGCATCCGCGAACGTGGATATCCGCCTTCAGTTCGAGAAATCGGAGAAGCGGTTGGTCTTGCATCGTCCGCAACAGTTCATTCCCACCTCGCCGTTTTGCAAAAGGAAGGATTCCTACAGCGCGCAGCGACCAAGGGTCGCGCGATGACCGTCAACTTTGACCCTTCGTCCCATGCTGCGTTGCCTTCCATGCCAACTCGATCAGTACCACTCGTCGGATCGGTGGCTGCTGGTACCGGCGTATTGGCTCAGGAAAATGTTGAGGAGCTATTTGCGCTACCAGAAGAATTCACGGGCTCAGGCGACACCTTCATGCTCAAGGTGCGAGGGGACTCCATGATCGAGGCTGGAATTTTCGACGGTGACTACGTCGTAGTGCGGCACCAGCCAGATGCCAATGAGGGCGACATCGTGGTTGCAGGGATCCCCGACGAGGAGGCCACCATCAAATACTTCCGCCCTCAAGGGCCGCGCGTCGTGTTGGTACCTGCCAATAGCGCCATGGCGCCTCTTGAATTCTCCGCAGACGAAGTGTCTATTTATGGAAAGGTCGTTTCCGTCCTCCGTCGGCTCTAAGCGGCGGTTCACAACATTCGACATCCGGGCAGAGTGCGCCAACACTTTCATGCTTTCACTAGGTCCTGGGAAATTTGCCGGTCACTACGTGACCGTGGGCGCCTAGATTGACGTACATGACCGCATTCTCAGAAATCGAGTGTCGGGGCCCTTGGGCACGCGATGAGGTCGCCAAGTTTTTAGATGACGTACTCATTCCCATGCGAATTGCGGTGAATTCATCATCAGGGTGTCCGATCGTGCTGTCCGTTTGGTTTCTGCGCGATGGCAATTCCTTGATCGGAGCAACTCGACCGACGTCAACCTTAATTCGATGCCTCGAAAAGAGCCCTGAGTGTGGCTTCGAGATTGGGCCTGATACTCCCCCGTACCATGGCGTTCGCGGAAAGGCGATCGCCACCCTGGAACCCGAGCGAGGCGGGCAGGTGCTTGACCAACTGCTCATCAAATACCAAGGAAGTCTTGATTCTCCCCTGGCCGTCAGATTGAGAAAGCACGCAGCAGACGAAGTCTGCTTCCGTCTTGATCCGACATTGCTCATCACCTGGGACTATGCCAAGCGCATGGCGTCAGCGTAAGTCTCGAACATTCCCTAGTATCCCCGCTGATGGTCTGAGGTTAAGTAGCGTCTAGAAGGCGTGAGTGATACTTCATTTGACCCCGAACTAGAGGCGAACCTCAGTGCGCAAGTGCCAGCGCGCCACATCCTCGCAGTTTTTGCAGGGGGTCTTCTTGGAACCTTGGCGCGTTGTGCGGTGCTTCGAGGATGGCTATCGCAGGCCGAAAGCACCCCTTGGGCCCTCATTGTCATCAACGCCACTGGTTCATTGGTCATTGGCCTGTTGGCAACCAGCGTGTTTGAGCGACGCCCGCAACTCATTGGACTTCGGCTCTTTTGTTCAAGTGGCTTCCTCGGCGGTTGGACTACGTACTCGTCATTTGCGGCCACAACCCTGTTGCTCGTCCATAAGCAATCGTGGGTTCCGATTCTTGTGTTGGCACTAGCCACAATCGTTGGCAACCCACTCCTTGCATGGTTGGGCCGCATGTTGGGACGCCTCCGATGATCTGGATCCTCGTAGCCCTAGCTGGTGGCGTTGGTGCTGTACTCCGGTTCCTCTCGGATCACTACCTCTCTAGGCGGACAGGCAGAGATCTCCCCTGGGGAACCATGTCCATCAACGCCCTTGGATCGTGTCTGGCGGGCTTGATTCTTGGCCTTAGTCATTGGGGCAGTGCCCATGGCTCCCTCGTTGCCGTTTCGCTCACAGGGCTGATGGGTGGATTCACCACAGCATCAACCTTGGCTGCTGAAATTGCGGGTCTCGGCCAAGCCAAGCACGTTCGCCGCGGCGTAACCGTAACGGTAGGCACCGCCCTGGCGGCCTTGGCCCTTGCCGGTCTCGGTCTCTGGATTGGTTTGACGCTCTAGCGAGCGTCGAAGGTGGGAATCAACTGGCGAGCCGCACGAGCTTCGTCAACGCGTCTCACCGGCGTGCTCTGAGGCGCCTCAGCCAACGAACCGGGCTCGCTCACAGCCTTTGCGACAATCCTCTCTAGAGACTGCGCAAGTGCTTCGAGTGTTTGTAGCGATTCAGTTTCCGTAGGCTCGAACATCAAGGCTTCATCAACGATCAAGGGGAAGTACACCGTGGGTGCGTGGAAACCCTCTTCGAGAAGCGCCTTGGCGATGTCTAGTGCTTTAGCTCCCGTGGCCTTCTTGATTGCGCCAGCAGAAACCACCACCTCGTGCATACATACGCGGTCATAGGCCGCAGGGTAGTGCTCAGCAATGCGCTTGCGTAGCCAATTCGCATTCAGCACTGCTCGCTCGGCCACCAAACGAAGTCCGTCTCCGCCATGCACCTTGATGTATGCCAAGGTGCGAGCCAGAACCATGGCGTTACCGTGCCACGAATGCATGCGGCCGATGGAATGTTCTGGCACGGCGTAGCCATATTTGCCATCTGCAAGCCTGGTTGGACGCGGCCCAGGGAGGTACTCAACCAAGCGCTGGGATACTGCGACCGGACCAGCGCCTGGTCCCCCGCCGCCATGGGGAGTGGCAAAGGTCTTGTGAACGTTCATGTGCATGATGTCAAAGCCCATGTCGCCCGGGCGCACAACTCCCAAGATCGCGTTCAAGTTGGCGCCGTCATAGTAGAGAAGACCCCCTACTTCGTGGACGGCTGCCGCGATTTCAGCAATTTCTTCTTCGAACAAACCAACGGTGTTGGGATTTGTCAACATAATGCCAGCGACATCACTGTCTAGTGCCGCCTTCACGGCGGCGACGTCGACGAGACCGCGCTCGTCAGTAGGGATGGTCGTGACTTCATAACCACCCAAGGTCACCGAGGCTGGGTTCGTGCCGTGCGCTGAGTCAGGAATCAAAATACGACGTCGACGGTCCCCTCGAGCGCGGTGATACGCCGACATCAACAGCAAGCCGGTGAGTTCTCCAGCAGCCCCCGCAGCCGGCTGCAAGGTCACCGCCGCCATTCCCGTTACCTCACACAGGCTCTCTTCAAGCTCAACGAGCAGTTCGAGCCAGCCTTGGCTGAGCGATGCCGGCGTTGCGGGGTGAACATCCACGAGCCCAGGCATGTTGGCAACTTCGTCGCAAAACTTGGGGTTGTACTTCATGGTGCACGACCCCAATGGGTAAAAACCCAGATCGACTGAGAATTGACGATGCGACAAGCGTGTGAAGTGAGCAACCAAATCACGCTCTGACACTTCAGCAATGGCTACTTCTTCTTCTCGCAGCAACTCTGAAGGAATGAGCTGCTCAAGGGCAATTTCAGGCACTCCGGTCGTGCGCAACTGATAGGCGCTGCGTCCGGGGACGCTGAGCTCAAAGAGGGTAGGTTCCGCTTCAGAACCCATCAGGGGCGCAGATGCCGCCTTGCCGCCTGGGGCTTGCGTGAACGACGTGCTCATCGAACAACCTTTCCGACTGCTGCAACGAGGGCATCAATCTCAACTCGCGTACGTTTCTCGGTGGCGGCCACTAACAAGGTGTTATCTACCAATCCAGCATCGATGGAACTGTCGCCGCCAGCCGTCAATGCAGCCACTGATACACCAGCAAGAAAACCTTCGTCCGCCAAGCGCTCAATGGCGACACTCGCCTCAATCGGCAGCACGATGCCCGCATCGCGCGTGACGTGGGTGTCGCCGGTCAATGCCGACACCCCATCGATCTTCACCAGCTCGTCGCGCAGATATCGAGTTGCCTGAATGGAGCGAATGGCGACTTCTCTGATTCCTTGGGTTCCAAGCCAGCCAAGCTGAATCGCCGCCCAGACGGCCATCAAGGTTTGATTGGAGCACACATTTGAGGTGGCCTTTTCCCGGCGAATGTCCTGCTCGCGAGCTCGTAGCGTCGTGACGTAAGCCCGGGTTCCGTCAACATCAAGCGTCTCGCCGACAAGTCGCCCCGGCAAGCGCCGTAGCTCAGCGTCCGTGCACGCAAAGAGACCTAGGTAGGGGCCACCAAAACTTAACGGCGTACCCAAAGCTTGTCCTTCGCCAATGACCACATCGGCACCTTGACTACCCGGGCTCTTGAGAAGTGATGCGGTGATGGGGTCCGCGGCGACGACGAGTTTTGCTCCATGGGTAACGGCCAGCGCCTTTGCTCCGGCCACATTGTCAAGTGTCCCGAGATAGGTGGGGTTCGCAATGACTACCACACCTGGAGTTCCGGCCATGGACTCAAAATTGGCTTTGCCGTTGATGAGGGGTACTTCATGAACCTGATGGCCGGTGCCCTCGGCAAACGTGGCAAGTACTTGACGCCAGTGAGGGTGGACCCCACTCGAGATCCACACGACTGGGTTCTTCGCTGATGCGGCGGCTAGGTTGACTGCCTCCACCAAACTCGCAGCGCCGTCATAGAGCGACGCATTCGCGATTGGTAGACCAGCTAGCCGTGCAACCATCGTTTGAAATTCGAATACTGCCTGCAAGACGCCTTGGGCTACTTCTGGCTGATACGGCGTATAGGCCGTGACGAATTCACTTCTGCTGCCCAGTGCTTTGACCACAGGCGGAATCTCGTGGTCATAGGAACCAGCTCCAGCGAAGCACACCAAGCGCGACGCTGCCCCAGAGTTTTTGGCAGCAAAGTCGAGAAAGTCGGCTCGCACATCGGGTTCTGTCTTGCCAGCGGGAAGATTCAGTCCACCCGAGAGCTGAAGCGCTTGGGGGATGGCCTGAAAAAGCTGATCAATTGAATCCATGCCGAGAAATTCGAGCATCTCAGCAATTTCTTCAGGGGTATGGGGCATGTAATCAGCCACTAGCGCTCCTTTGGCGGCCAGAAGGGGAAGGGTTCAACCACAGCATCGACACTACGGCCGCGGACTTCAATTGAGACAGGCGCACCATTTTGAATCTGCGCGTCCGTGTCCACGAAGCCCAGGGCAATGCCGCATTCGAGCATGGGAGAGAAGTTGCCGCTCGTCGTTTCACCCACGACACCTCCCCCAGCAGTAATGACGCCGTGATCGCGGAGTGGTTGGCGACCGAGGCCTTTGAATCCGCGCAACAGTCGGCGCGGACCTTGTTCTCGCTCAACCAAGAGTGCCTCGCGTCCCCGGAATGCCGGCTTATCCCAACCAACGACCCAGCCAAGGCCAGCCTGCAAGGGCGTAATGCCAGCGCCAAGTTCATGGCCATGAAGTGGGAGTCCGGCTTCGAGCCGCAGCGTGTCTCGAGCACCGAGACCCGCTGGGATCACCCCAGCCTCAACGAGCCGAGAAAACAGGGCGGGGGCAGCCTCATTGGGAATGGCAATTTCCAGGCCATCTTCACCCGTATAGCCGGTACCCGCCACCACGCATGGGGTGCCATCAATCGTGATCGCCTCGACGCGGAAGCGACCGATGGCCGCCGCTTCGGGGGAGACCCGAGCTACGAGTTCTTTGGCTTTGGGCCCCTGCACCGCCAGAACGCAGCGAGATGAGGTGACGTCGACTCCCCCAATAGCGTCGATCACCCGAGAGGTGTTCGAAGCGTTCGGCATGACGTCAAAACTGTCCTCGCCTCTCCACCACACGATGATGTCGTCGAGTACCGAGGCTTCTTCATCGAGCAGGTGCGTGTACTGAGCTCGTCCTGGCGAGACCTTGGCCAAGTCATTGGTCAGCGCCGTTTGGAGCAACTCATAAGCGTCTGCCCCCCGCACCTCAACGGTTCCTAGGTGACTCACATCGAAGATCACAGCACCTTCGCGACAGGCCCGGTGCTCAGCAACCGTTCCGGTTCCGTAGCTCAGGGGCATGTCCCAGCCACCAAATTCAACTATCTTCGCCCCCAGGTCAACGTGGAGGTCATAGAGCGCAGTTCTCTTCAACTCAGTAGTCATGTGATTCCTTGGCTTACGGGGGATTTAAGACGCTATGCCGTGACGAGCAACCAACTCACGGTAGTCACGTTGGTACACGACAGCGACGCTCCATTCAGGATAGAGGGTTCGAAAGGCGCGAATTTTCGCATTCTTTCGTGTCACCAACCGTTGTTCTGCCGTGGTGAGCTCGATGAAACAACCCAAGGTGGGCAACCAAAAATCTGGGCGAAATGCTTTGATTGGCAAACCTCGATCATTCCAAGCGACAGGGAACTCGTAGGGTTCGTATTCCCACTCAATCCCGTAAAGGTCAAGAAGGCGAGCGAAGACTCGTTCAGATTCATGCGCAAAGCGAATCCGAGGTGCCTGCGTGCACGAGGGGTGGCGACGACGCTCTTGGATGTGTGAAGGCGAGAGCGTCGTCGAGATCATGCCGTCCTTGTTTGGCGAGTCTCGAAACTTGCTTTGTTGGCAATGGACACAATGTCTGCATCCAATTCAGAGATAACGCCACCCATGGGGATGATGTTAAAAACGCCTTGTCCGCCTTTAAGCAAGTCGACGATCTCACCGTCATTCGAAGCCAGCACTGATGAGCTGCCAGAGAGAATCAAACTCGTTGAAGCAAGATCCGTCGTTAAGTTGTCACGCAGGCACTCCACGGCGTTGCGTGTTCTTTGGAGCGAGATGCCAGCGTCCAAGAGCTGCTTGATCACTTTGATCTCCAAGACATCGTGATAGCTGTAGCGACGTTTTGATCCAGAACCCGAAGCCGTTGCGATGGACGGCACGAGCAACCCCGTGCGGGCCCAGTAGTCAAGCTGCCGGTAGGTAATACCCACCAATCCGCATACCTGTGGTCCACTGAAGCCCTCTGTAATTTCGATCTGTACGGTCATATTGAGCCCTTTCCGACATAAAAGACTGTCCCTAAGGCTACTGCGCCCAGATCACAAAGTGGTAGTTACTTTGAGGTGATTTTGGCGCCCACGACTTGCGAGCTACAGATCAGGCATTCCAAGGAATGAACTCGACGCCTCAGCGTCAAGGCGGGGTGGAATTCGCCCCGACGAGCGAGCAATAAAGCCAGCCTCCACTCCTAGCGCAATGGCGCGGGCCATGGCCACGGGATTGGCCGCGCGGTTAATGGCCGACGCAGCCAACACGCCTGAGCATCCGAGTTCCATGGCAGTTACCGCATCTGATGCGGTGCCAATGCCAGCATCCAAAATCACCGGCACATCAAGCTCCTCGGCTATCAGTGCAATGGTGTGCGGGTCATCGATCCCCCTCGCGGAACCGATAGGTGAGCCAAGCGGCATCACCGCCGCGCAGCCAGCATCTTCGAGTCGACGAGCCACCACGTAGTCGCAAGGGGCGTAGGCCATGACAACGAATCCGTCATTGGCCAGTACTTCAGCTGCTGCTAGGAGCTCAACGGGATCTGGCAACAGCGTTCGATCGTCGCCAATAACTTCGAGTTTGACCCAATTGGTTTCAAAAGCTTCTCGCGCTAGCTGAGCCGTCATGATGGCATCGTGAGCAGTGAAACACCCAGCGGTATTGGGAAGTACAGCAATGTCCAACGATTCCAGCATCTCAATGAGACCACCGCTCAGTGATGGGTCAACTCTGCGAACCGCAACCGTGGCCATTGCCGTCTGGCACGCCTCGAAACTTTGGCGCAAAATCTCAAGCGACACCATCCCTCCCGTACCGACGAGGAGACGGGAGTTGAGTTCTTGGCCCGCAATGGTGAGTTTGTCTTCCACGAGAACCCAGCCTAGGGCTGCTGCGGAGGTCTGCTCGGTTCTCTGTTGCTCGGATGGTCAATAGATTGAAGAGGTGAGTACTCCACGCGTAGCCATGACCATTGCCGGCACCGATTCGGGCGGAGGTGCCGGAATTGCCGCGGATCTCAAGACCTTTGCGGCCTTCAAAGTCCATGGCACCTTCGCCGTCACCGCTGTCACCGCTCAGTCGACGGTCGCCGTCACCGCGATCTGTGCACTTGAACCTGAAATGGTGGCCGCTCAAGTGTCCACCGTGACCGATGACATTACCGTTCACGCCGTCAAGACGGGAATGCTTGCTCGTCCAGCCACCATCGAGGCGATGGCTGATCTCGTGAGTGATGGGTTAATCCGCAATGTAGTCGTCGACCCCGTACTCGTCTCGTCTACCGGGCATCCACTCATGGAGGACGGTGGCATAGCTGCGTATCGCGAACTCCTCCTCCCCCGAGCACTCGTGGCCACCCCGAATCTGAGAGAAGCTGCGGTCTTGCTTGACGAGGACGTCCGAGCATTTGATTCGCTTGACGCCATGCGAGACGCAGCGCGCGCGATTCATTCGCTAGGAGCAACCTGGGTAGTCCTCAAAGGTGGACATTATTTAGAAGGTGGCGCCACTGCTCATCAAGCACCTGACGTCGTCATAGGCCCTGACAGCGACCTCCTCCTTGATGCCACAAGAGTAGAAACTGCCAATGACCATGGAACGGGATGCTCCCTAGCAGCAGCCATTACTGCCAATATCGCCCTTGGTAACGACGTAGCGACTTCAATCATGAATGCCAAAGAATTTGTGTCTCGTGCGTTGGCCGGTGCACGAGACTGGCAATTGGGCAGCGGCCACGGCCCCATCGACCATCTGGGCTTTGAACAAGGCTGAGACACCAGCGAAGCCCGTTGCTCCTAGGCTGGAGGCAATGACCGTATCTGCTCCTCCGTCGCCCCAAGCTAAACCGCAAGCACCAGCTGGCGTTCACCCCACGTCGCTGAAATGGGCAGCAATTGTTCCCTTGGCAGCGATCATCATGCTGGGGCTCTTTATTGCCATCAATGCCCTGTTCCCGGACCCCAAGCAAGCTGCGGTCGCCCCTCCCAAGATCGAGAAAATCACAGGTCTGCATACCAATGCAGTCCCGGCATTTACTCACTACGTCGTCAATGGCATCCCCCCCGCCAATATCGTCAATTCAGTATTCGTCCCTCAAGAGGCAGGCTTTACTGGCGAGATCAATACCGGCGGAGAAGCCGCAAGTTATGACCGGCGACTCGGCTACAGCAGTGCAGCCGCCGAAGGTGCCCTCTATAGCTACTTTCACACCGTCATGACTGCTGAGGGTTGGAAAATTTTCTCGATTTCAGCGCCTACGGGGTCGCAAGGTGTTGAGTTATTGGCCCAGAAGGCCGGTGATGATGGCTTCTACTGGGAACAAGGTGTCGTGATTCATCCCACCACCTTCGCTGCCAATGGCGCTCAGAGCACCGGCTTCAGCGTTCGTCTATATCAAGCTGCCGCTGAATAACGCGTTAGCAAACGGTCTTCAGAAAGCAACTCGCTCTGACTGGGTTCAGTCAAGAGCCATGACCAGACGAAGAAATTAAGTGGATACATCAAGTAGCCAACTCGCGTAGCTGGAGCCAGCAAAATTGCAATCAGTAGCGCCCATCCTGCGAGTCGGCATACGGCGACCACGCTGTCTGGCCGATGGCTGCGAATCCACCACACGAGATAGCTCACGCCAATCACCGCACACAGCAGGGGGAAGATGCGATGCACAGAAGGGATGAGCGACACCACGATATGACCCGGAAGGGCTGAACCCGCCGGCGAGGACACCCCGGAGAGGCCGAGCGGAAACAAAACCACATTGGCAACGAAGGTTCGTGGATTGGCGACCAAGGTGATGAGCACCAGGGGCACACTCACGCTCAGCAACCCCGCTGCCATGATTCCAGGGCGTTTGCGTTCATCACGATCCCGGGCAGCCAACAGCAGGAACAAGGCCAGTGGCCAGGCGGTGAATTTCATGGCCGAAACGAGCCCGAGGACGAGACCCGCCCAGAGCGGTCGCTTCTGCGCGGTCAATACCACCGCCAACAAGAGCAAGGCGATAATGGGGAGATCGTCGCCTCCCGTTGCAATGGTCAACGCAGCCCAGGGCAAGACGAGCATCACTTGCACGGCGCGCAGACGCCGCCGCTGACCAACGGGCAGCCGCCACAAGGCCATAGCCACCACGAGAGCGGTGACGAGGAAGAACCACACTCTGGCATCACCGATGCCGCGTGGCATTGCGGTCGTAGAAGGCAGACCAAAGAGCGCCATGGCTGGCAAATAAGGGAAGAACGCTTCATAATCGGGAAGTCCGGGGACGCGCCCCATTAACTCTCCGTGGCTCATTCGCGCCTGGTAGGGATCGTGGCCCGTTGCCACCTCGTGGGCGGCGTGCTCAATAACCACTACTTCCGGTTGCACGTGAAGCGCTTGTGGGCCGCCGTCAAAGCGCCATGAAATTTCTAACGCCATGGGCACTACGGCTGCACCCACCACCACGAGTGCTGCCAAGATCAGTCTCGCCCTCACCGAGGGCGCAATCCGCGCCATGCGCGTCATGCATAGCGAGATCACAAACGCGCTGAGATACGCCCAGAGTGCCATCTGACCCCACTCGCGATACAGCGGAATGCTCGACAAGCTGCTGGCACCAAGTGCAAATAAGGTCGAGAGTCCATAGAGCGCAGGATCGAACCACATCGAATGCTCAAGCTTGTTCCATGAAGCAATGCTGTGGTGGCCAAGAATTCTTCGCATGCTTAGTGTTCCGAAGCCAAGAGGACTCGCAAGAAGATCGCTACTTCTCGAGAAATCGAATCCGTCAAGGTGTCGCCCCGACGGAAGCCATGAGACTCACCTTCGTACTCAACAAGCTCAACACGTTGCCCATTGGCATTCAATGCATCGCGCATTGCCCGTGCCTGGCTTGGCGGCACAACAGGGTCATCGAGACCTTGCAGCAACAACACTTCACCCCTCATCTCGCCAGCACGTGTAACGGCCGACCGCTCGTGGTACACCGCAGCGCTTTCTGGCAGTGGCCCTACCAGTCGATCCATGTAGCGAGACTCAAAATCATGGGTCGCTGCCGCCAGGCTCGTCAGTTCCGCGACCCCATAGTGAGATACGCCACAAAGGAAAGCGCCGGTACACATTCCAAGCAAGGTCGTGTAGCCGCCAGCGCTGCTTCCTCGGATACCGGCCCGCGATGCGTCGACCAAACCTTGTGCTCCGATGCCGACGAGCAAATCCACGCAGTCATCAACATCAACGATGCCCCATTGGCCGTCAAGTTTGCGTCGATAGGATGCTCCAAGACCCGTTGATCCCCCATAGTTGGCCATCAACACCGCCAAACCCCGACTGGTGAAACATTGGACGATGGGATTGAATCCTGCCTCCGATGATGCAGTAGGGCCTCCGTGACACGCCACCACCACTGCGGGTTTCTCCACGCCGTCGGGAAGGTAAAGCAAACCGTGGACGAGATCTCCGTGTCGCGAAGGGGCTGAGACCTGGAGAGGTTTCGCGATCACAAAGTCTGACGGCACTCGCGGCCCCAACACGCGTCGCGATAGTTCTTGACCTTGGGCATCGTGACGGACGACAATGCCGAGTGCATCGCTTGTCGATCCCATCCACGAAAATCCTTGGCTGGTCTCACAAAGTTCTTGCGGGACGTCGTCGCCATCACTCAGCACTTCGCCGCCTTCGCGCTGCACCTTCGATAGCCCGCCATATCGAGCAATGCCGACGTAGGTTTCACCGAGGCCAATGAATTGACGCCTCCCCACCACCCAGAGCGGCACCGCATGCTCACAGCCATCAGCAGGCGCCCACGCCAACTGATCATCGACCTCACTGCGCGTCACCACCCGAGACCACTCACCGTCCTCACCGGCAAACACCAGACGCTCTCCGATGAATGCGGGATGAACGGCGCTACGGTCGAGGCCTCCCGCAATCATCTCCACGTCGACTAAGCGGATTTCAGGTTGCAGCTCAATGCGACCGACTATCAATTCCGCAGCATCCCACGGCATATGGGGATGATCCCAGGTGCTGCACGCAAACTGACCTCGTGGCCCCACCGCGATGTCCGCGAAGAAGTCTCTTCCTTCGAGCAAAGTTGAAATTGACCCCGTGGCGATATCAAGAGCGATAACGGATCGCTTCACCGGTGCTTCAGCCGCTCGTTCGCGAATCGCGAGCACAATCTGCGTTCCGGGAACGCGGCAGAGATCGCCAATGTGCCCTAAGTCTTGGGCGACAAGTCGTGCTGGCTCATCCGGGCGAAAGGCAACGATCTCTTGCTCTTTGGTGACGGCCACGACCACAGGACCGTCATCATCAATGACTTCCATCGCGCCGCCACCATATTCATGGAGACGACTCGAGAATGAATATCCCTCAGGGGAAACCACACGGGGCTCTCCATCTCCTGGCCAAGACACCACCACACTACGGCCCTCAAGATCCGGGCGCTGCTCTATCCAAAAAAGGTCATCACGCCACGAACGCAGGGTGGAGGCGGAGACTTTGAGCCGCACCGCCAGTTCGATATCCAATGCGCGTCCTTGGGTCTCCATGGGCCCCAAGCGTAGAAGGCGCAGGACCTCACCGGCGTCATGGCGAGCGCCAATTAACCAGAAAAATCCTCGGGACGGATGCTGTCAAGAAATTCACGGAATTCTTCGACTGCTTCTTCCTCATCCTCAACATCATCATCGAAGGCGACTACCACGCCTTCGGCGTCCATGAGGGCGTCATCGACAAAAATTGGCGCTCCGCTACGCACGGCGAGGGCCACCGAATCGGATGGCCGAGCAGAAATCACCACGCCACCGCTTTCGGTCTCAAGTTCGAGTTGGGCGAAATAGGTGCCATCTTCGACATGAGTCACGGTCACGGCACTCAAGGTGCCACCGAGCTGTTCAATCACCGTTGCGAGAAGATCGTGAGTCATGGGTCGACTAACTGCCACCTGCTCGACGGCATAGGCAATGGCGGCGGCCTCTGGGGTGCCAATGAAGATTGGCAAGGTTCGGCGCTCACCGTCGGCCTCTTGCAGTAGCAACACGGGGGTGTTGCTACTGAGATCCACCCGTACCGCACGTAACGTGACTTGCACCATGTCTTCACCCTAGCGGCGACAAAGCGAGATCAACAGTCGTTAATGCGAACCGCCAAAGAAGGACGCAATTTGGCGAGTAAGTAACTCTGCGTGCAAACTCGCCGCTAACTCAGTGAGCTCCCCTACGAGCTCCTCGGCGCGCTTGCGAGATTCGGGATTTCGCTGTCTCAGCAGCGGTGCGATGAGTTGTTCAAACAATCCCACTTCCCGATCAACGGCATTTTTGAATTGTCGGAGATGCCGAGGTTCAATCCCGTGGGCGGCGAAGCGCTCGGCAATCGAGAGAATCGTCTCGGTATCGTCTGCCAAATAGCGCTCACCCGCAATGGTTGTGGTGGCCACGATGCCAAAACTGGCCAGGGATTCAATGTCAGCTTCGCTGAGGGAAGAGATCGAGGCTGCTTCTGCCAAACTTGGCGTCGATGAAGCGGTCCGGCGGCGCCGTTTGACGCTTGGCGTCTCGGCTACCGCTTTGGCTCCCACGGGCGCTTCTTGCAAAGACGCGATGGCCGTTGCCACGTCCATGGTTGGGGTCGACGGCTGTGAGGTTGGCCGCTCCGTGGCTGGGTCTGGCGCTTGCGAGATTGATGCCCTCGATTGAGAAGCCGGGTGACTATCAGACGGCGGAATAACCACCTCTTCTTCCCCACTGGCCATGGCAATGACTTTGGCTAGCGGAGCATCGGCATCGTCGGCCGTTGAGCCTTCGCTCAGATCCTCACCTGTCGCATCTTCTCCATTGAGGCGATCACGAATGACCTTCAGGGGTAAGAATTCATCTCGCTGTTGACGCAAGACCAGGCGCAAACGCTCAACATCTTCTTCATAGAACTTGCGGTAGCCAGATGGCGAGCGCTGAGGGTTCACTAAACCTTGAGATTCGAGAAAACGGATTTTGGAGATCGTGATGTCAGGGAATTCTGCCCGAAGCAGCGTGAGCACGTCGCCAATAGACAGGTAACTCTTGGAACTCAACGATCTGCTCCAGCAATAAAGGTCAACTTGAACTTGCCCACCTGAATCTCATCTCCCGATTCAAGCAACTTTTCATCGACGCGAACACCATTGACATATGTCCCGTTCAAGCTTCCGAGATCCCTGACCAACGGCCTGCCCGATTCGGTTCGGGCAAAGGTCACGTGGCGTCGTGAAACAGTGACGTCATCGAGGAAGATCACGCTGTCAGGGCTTCGCCCCGCACTGACCGGCTGCCCCTCCAAAGCGAAGCGAGCACCCGCCGTTGGGCTGCCCTGCACCAACAGCACATCAACGCCAGCGGGAATCTCTTCAACTAACGAGTCAGATGCCCCCAAAATGGCGCCCGTCTCAAGGTCGAGTGTGAGCGTGTCTTCTGAGGTGTCGCGAGCCATTGAGGCGCCACACGCGGGACAGAAATTTGCATGAGAGGTGAGTCGGGCTCCACAGCGATGACAGTGCACGCTAGAAACGATAGTCCGCTCAGCCCCAATTGGCTCCGTCGGCCTAGTGGTCGGTGAGATCCTTGTACGCAGCGGCATCAAGCAGCGCCTCCAGGGCTGCGGGGTCGCTGATTTCGATTTCGCACAACCAGCCCGAACCATAGGGGTCTGAATTCAAGGCGTCAGGCGTACTTGCAGCCTCGTCGTTGACCGCAACCACGACACCGGCCACCGGAGCGTAGATCTCCGACACGGATTTCGTGGATTCAACTTCACCGATGACGCCACCGATCGCGACCTCAGCGCCAACACTCGGCAGGTCGACGAAGACAACGTCACCCAAAGCGTCTTGGGCGTAGTCAGTGATACCGACTCGAACGCGGTTTCCCTCTACGAGGGCCCATTCATGGTCGGACGAGTAACGAAGGTTCTCAGGAATCTGCATACGCCGAGGATAGACCAAACTCAGCCCGCATCAGGTGCGCTGTCGTCCTTGCGCGAGAGCCAAGCGAGCAGGCTTTACATACGCCCCGAGCGCTACCCAACTCAACAGCAATCCCGCGATTCCCAGAAGCCACGCGAGGTCCCGAAGGAGGTGTTGCCAGCCTTGCGGCCCATAGGCCAACAAGAACATGGGGTAGGCGAACATGAGCGCCATAGCCCCAGCTTTTCCGATAAACAACACGTCGATTCGCTTTGCACCCAGAGACGCCAACGTCACCACCGTGATCGAAATCAGCACCTCTCGACCTAAGGTCAAAGCGCCAAACCACAGGGGTACGGCACCAGCCCACACCGTCACGATGACGGCGGTTACGACCAAGATGCGGTCCGCCACGGGATCGATGATCTTCCCAATCGTCGACACTTGGCCCAAGCGTCGCGCCAATTGGCCATCAATCCAGTCCGTCGCGCCAATAAAGCCAAGCAGCCAGGCCGCGGCGGCGTTGTGGTGCATAACCGCCAAGACGACGAAGATGGGGATGAGGAGGAAGCGAATGGCGGTGACGAGATTTGGCCACGTCCAGAGGCCAGCATCACGTTCTTGACTATTCATCTGGATGATCCAGAACCCAATGCCTACTGAATCTCCCAGCTCGGCAATGTCCGGAAGAGCTTGGCGAGATCGCCAGTTCCGCGCTTTGCTTGAGCTTCTTCGAGTTGCTGGTTCATCTGATCGCCGTATTCTTCACGTTGTACGTCACGGAATACGCCGATTGGCGTTGGCATGGTCACGCCAGAAGAAAGGTGGCTGAGCGCAAATGCCAAGCCAGCATTTTCCGCCTTGGAATTGTGGATGAGCACCTTGTCTTCACCGACGGACGCAACTTCGGCCACCTCAAGGTGTCCATCACTGCGTTGGATGACACCAAACTCGCGGTCAGCACCAAAACGGATTTGCTCGCCGTCAACGAGGGGAATGAGCATGGAGGCACGATTCTCCTTGCCCGTGATGGTTGAGAAAATTCCATCATTGAACACGTTGCAGTTTTGATAGACCTCCACAAATGATGCACCCCGATGCTCATGGGCGCGACGGAAGGTCTCTTGCATGTGCGCTCGGTCCATGTCGTGGGTGCGGGCCACAAAGGTAGCTTCCGCACCAATGGCGAGGCTCACAGGATTGAAGGGGTGGTCGAGCGAGCCAAAGGGTGTTGATTTCGTGATCTTGCCCTGCTCGGAGGTTGGTGAGTATTGACCCTTGGTCAACCCATAAATCTGGTTATTGAACATCAAGATGTTCACATTCACGTTGCGACGAAGAGCGTGGATCAGGTGATTGCCACCAATGGAGAGTGCATCACCATCGCCACAAATCACCCACACATCGAGATCAGGGCGCGACGTGGCCAATCCAGTTGCAATGGCAGGTGCACGACCATGAATCGTGTGGAGGCCATAGGTGTTCATGTAGTACGGGAAGCGCGACGCACAGCCAATACCTGAGACGAACACTGTGTTCTCGCGGCGCACCCCAAGGTCGGGAAGCAGCATCTGAACTGCCGCCAAAATCGAGTAGTCGCCACAACCCGGACACCACCGAACCTCTTGGTCGGTACTCCAGTCTTTGCGCGTCGTGATCGGCACTGAGGTCACAGTCATGAGTTCTCTCCCAAGGATTCGAGGATAAAGGCTTCAATTTCAGCTGCTTGGAACGGAACGCCTCGCATTTTGTGGATGCCCTTGGCGTCAATCAAATACTTCTCACGGACCAACTTCACGAGTTGACCTTGGTTGAGTTCGGGCACCAACACGGTGTCGTATCGCTTCAAAATCTCACCCAATCCTTCTGGCAATGGGTTCAAGAGTTCCACGTGTATTTGTGCCGCTTTTTGTCCAGCGGCCCGAATTCGCTGAACACCTGCATTGATGGCTCCATAGGTGGATCCCCATCCCAACACGGCGACCGTGGCGTCACCCGTCACATCGTCGACGCTGGCCTCACCGAGCGAGCTCACAATGTTGGCAACTTTCTCCGCTCGAAGTTGCGTCATGACCTCGTGGTTCTCACCGTCATAGGACACAGTGCCCTTGCCGTCTGCTTTCTCGAGGCCACCCAAGCGATGCTCAAGTCCCGGCGTGCCCGGAACTGCCCAAGGGCGAGCGAGGGTAGTTTCGTCGCGCATGTATGGATAGAACGTCGGCTCCCCTTCAGCCGTTGTGCCGTTTGGTTGCGTGGCGAACTCCACGGTGATGTCGGGAAGATCTTCGACGGCTGGAACGCGCCACGGTTCCGTTCCATTGGCGAGATAGGCATCCGTTAACACGATCACCGGTGTCCGATACGTCACCGCAATTCGGGCAGCCTCGATAGCAGCATCAAAACATTCGGCCGGCGTCTTTGGTGCGATGACCGGCACGGGCGACTCTCCGTGGCGACCATAAAGCGAACTCAGCAAATCAGCTTGTTCAACCTTGGTCGGCAAACCAGTCGACGGTCCAGCTCGTTGCACATCAATAATGATCAACGGCAATTCCATCGACACTGCCAAGCCGATCGCTTCAGCCTTCAGGTCCATGCCCGGGCCTGAGGTGGTCGTCACTGCGAGCGAGCCACCAAACGCTGCACCAATGGCTGATCCGATGCCAGCGATCTCGTCTTCGGCCTGGAAGGTGCGAACGCCGAATTCCTTGCGCTTCGACAATTCATGCAAAATGTCCGACGCGGGAGTAATCGGATACGAACCCAAGAACAAGGGAAGCTTCGACAACTGTGACGCTGCGATCAGTCCCCACGCTGTCGCAGTGTTTCCCGTGATGTTGATGTATTCGCCTGATTTGAACGGCGCTGCCGTGACCTCGTAACGCTGGTGAAACAACTCCGCCGTCTCGCCAAAGTCATAACCGGCTCGAAACGCACGGGTGTTGGCTTCGGCCACTTGGGGCTTCGAAGCAAATCGTTCTGCAATCCACGTAAGGGTGGGCTCGGTGGGGCGAATAAACAGCCAAGACACGAGGCCCAGTGCGAAGAAATTCTTAGAGCGTTCAGCGTCGCGTGGTTTGACGCCAGCTTCTTTGCATACCTCAGTGGTGATCGAGGTCATCGGTACTTCGAACACCGAGTAAGCACTCAGCGAACCGTCATGGAGTGGATTAACGCTGTAGCCGGCCTTGGCGAGATCACGCTCTTCAAAGGCATCCGAGTTCACAATGATCATGGTGCCTGGTTCCATGATGCTGATATTGGCTCGCAAACCCGCTGGGTTCATCGCAACGAGCACATTGGGTGCATCTCCGTGGGTTGAGATCTCATGGTCAGAGATGTGCACTTGGAATGCTGACACCCCAGCGAGCGTGCCGGCAGGAGCACGAATTTCCGCTGGGTAATCGGGGAAGGTGGCGAGGTCGTTGCCAAGCGCCGCTGAGATTGATGTGAAGCGGTCACCCGTTAACTGCATGCCGTCGCCGGAGTCGCCTGCAAATCTAACGACTACCCGATCGATCTTTTCCGTGGTTGACTCGACGCTCATCTGTCTCCTGACCCAAAATCGTGCTCCCCTAGCCTACCGAGTGCTTGGAGAGATCATGATCATGGTTAACAATGCCCTGCGGGCCAGGAGCAGTGCTTAGGCGATGGTGATGGATTCATCCAAGAACACGTCTTGGACTGCGTGAATCAACGAAGCCCCCTCGTCGATCGGTCGCTGGAATGCCTTGCGACCAAGGATCAGGCCTTGGCCACCAGCACGCTTGTTGATCACGGCTGTGCGAACGGCATCGGCAAGATCCGACTCGCCTTGCGCTTCGCCGCCTGAATTGATCAAGCCGATGCGCCCGGCATAGCAATTCACGACTTGCCAACGGGTTAAGTCGATGGGGTTTTCCGTGGTGAGTTCTGAGTACACCCGTGCATTGGTCTTGCCAAACTTCACGGCGTTGTATCCGCCGTTGTTGGTGGCCTGCTTTTGCTTGATGATGTCAGCTTGAATGGTGACACCGATGTGGTTGGCTTGCCCGGTCAGGTCAGCAGAGGTGTGATAATCCACCCCGTCAACCACAAATCCCGGATTACGTAAGTAGCACCACAGCACCGTAAACATTCCCCGCTCGTGAGCCTCAGCGAAGGCAGCAGAAACTTCTTGGATCTGGCGATCGGATTCAGGCGCTCCGAAGTAAATGGTTGCACCAACGCCCGCTGCCCCAAGGTCTGAAGCTTGCTTCACTGAGCCAAACGGAATTTGATCGTAGGTATTGGGGAATTTCAGGAAGTTGTTGTGGTTCAGCTTGACGATAAAGGGCATCTTGTGGACGTAGCGGCGAGACACAATGCCAAGCACTCCCAGGGTGGTAGCTACCGCCGAGCAGTCTGCTGCGACCGCCAGGTCCAAAATTTTGGCTGGATCAAAGTAATCAGTATTGGGAGCAAAACTCGCGGCAGCAGAGTGCTCGATACCTTGGTCAACAGGCAGAATCGAGAGGTAACCCGTACCACCAAGACGTCCGTGGTTGTACACCTCACCCAAGCTACGAAGTACCTGAGGAGAACGGTCTGAAGCGCAGAAGACCTCATCAAGATAGTTAGGCCCAGGGAGCGTCAAATGCTCTTTAGGAAAGGCCGTGGCCTTGTGGTTGAGCAAACTGTCGGCTTCGGTACCAAGAAGGTGAGCAATATCCATAATGAGATGATACTCCGGCAGCCTCGCGAGAATGTTGCCTTGAGCGCGTTATGCCTTCTTGATGCTCTTTTGGCGCGGTCGTGGCGACCGCTTCCGTGCCGCAACGCCGAGTTCTTTGAGCCGAGTTCTCACTCCGTAGGCATCGGGATCCGCCGCATCAACCATTTCAAAGAAGCGTCGAGCCTTAGGTAGTTCGCCAGCTCGATCAAAGAGATCTGCCAAGGCGTACCACTGCCTAACGTGGCGCTCGGCTGGTTTACGGCGTGGTTCGCCGGCCCCATTGGATTCGAGCAGTTCAATCGCCTCTCTCAACTTCCCGCGATCTGCCAACGAACCGGCAACAACTAGCCGAGCCTCGGCGAGCAGCTCAGGATCAGGAGATTCTTGGCGGAGGATCTCAAAGAGATCCGTCACAACCTTCATCCGACCCATCGCCCGTGCGGCATCCATTTCGAGCGGCAAGTATTCGGGCTCTGTCGATAACTCCCGATAGCGCTCAAGGTGCATACGCGCAATGCGCCACTGGCCTGACCGATATGACGAAAGACCAGCGATTTCTCGAATGGCTGTTACCTCTGGCAAATCTTGTGCCAGACGGTTGGCGAGTCGAGCAGCCTCTTCATAGCGGTTGCGCTCATAAGCATCAACGGCTTTTTGCATTTGCTCGACTCGCTTTTCACGCTGATAGGTGGTCATTGCTACCGCGGCTCGACGAATAGCCGCCGAGACGTCGCCAGGGAGTGTGATGGCTACTTTGCGTGGCTCAACGACCACTTCCTCGACGACGGCCTCGTCATCTTCGACGAGAATCCACTCGTCTTGGGGTGCTGGTGGTTTACGCGAGAACTTGGGCTCGGTAACGGGAGCTGTGTCTCTGTTAATCGTCGAAGCGCCTCGTCGAGCCACCGACCCCCAGCTCTTGGGCATGTCGCCACGCTCGCGTGCGGTTCTCGGGTTCGCTTCGAAATCGCGTCCATCGGCTCGCTCGTTTCGTGAGCCACGCGCTGCTGCCGACCGTGCGCCACCTGGGCGGCCCCCTGTACGAGGTGGTCCACTGGGTCGAGAAGAGCGCTCGCCTGCGCGAGCGGGTCGATCACTTGAGCGTGCTGGTCCGCCAGTTCGAGCTGTTCGCTCGCCCGGGCGGCCCCCTGAACGAGGTGGTCCACCGGGTCGAGAAGAGCGCTCGCCTGCGCGAGCGGGTCGATCGCTCGAGCGTGTTGGTCCGCCAGTTCGAGCTGTTCGCTCGCCCGGGCGGCCCCCTGAACGAGGTGG
>CAIKAC010000015.1 GCA_903825305.1 uncultured Actinomycetes bacterium | reverse complement strand
GTTGCAGCTGGTGGTCATGCTCGCAAGCAATGGCTTGCGGTTGGATCTGGACACCTTTGGCTTGCTTCACCGCGTTGACGACAAACTTGTCGTGGCATTCCAATACGCTTACGGCTGCCCCGGTGTGCTGCGTAGCCAGCCCGAGATGGCTTACGGGCAGGGCACCCTGTTCGCGCCCGCCCGCTAGGCAACACTGAACACGATCCGAACCATGCGCAACCTGCTCGCTCACTTGAAGGCCAAGACTTCCCTGTCGTTTGCTGACAGGCACCATAACCAGTGTCTCATCAAACGGTCGTTTATCGAGACGGTGCTGGCCGGCAGGGGCTGAGGCCGATTTAGGCACCATCCAAGTCTCAAATTGCCGTCTCAAATATCAACGTCTCAGTAACCCGTGAACCTGCTCATTTTCAAGACATGAAGGCCAAAACCAGATCCCGCATGGTCGGGTACGCTCGCGTCTCGACCGGTCAACAAGACCTGCAACTCCAGCTCGACGCGCTGGATAAGGCTGGAGTCAGCCGGAAATTGGTGTTTACGGACAAGGTATCCGGGGCAAAGACTTCCCGGCCCGGCCTCGACGCCTGTCTCCAGCAGCTTCAGTCCGGCGACACCCTGTTGGTCTGGAGGCTGGACCGGCTGGGTCGTTCACTCCGGCATCTGGTGGATCTGATCGAAGACCTGCGCCAGCGCGGCATTGGGTTCCGGTCGTTGTGCGACGGCGGCATCGACACGACCACGGCGTCCGGTGAGCTGATCTTTAACGTCTTCGCCAGTCTTGCCCAGTTCGAGCGTCGGCTAATTATGGAGCGCACTCGGGCCGGACTAACGTCAGCACGGGCGCGGGGCCGGGTGGGTGGTCGCCCGGCGATCTCGCTGGATCATCCGTCGGTCGTTGCGGCCAAGGCCATGCACTCGGACCGGAAGATGCCGGTCGCGGCGATCTGTACGACGCTGCGGATCTCGCGGCCTACGCTGTACCGATACCTGTCGCTGGGTTGATTTTGGACGGTTAGCCCACCCAAGTGTTGTGTTTGATCGCTTATGCCTATAGCGGGCTTTCGCTACTTTCAGTAATCATTTATGGTTTGTATAAGCAACTGGTTACCCGCTGAACTGGGGTCAATCAACTCGACCTGAATTACGCCATCAGAACAGTCGTAATACCAGTACGCCGATCCATTTATGGTCTGTGTACTTGCTGGATCACCCATTACACGCTTGAATTCAGCTATTGAAGCTATCCGTCTACTGCCGCCGATATTGTAATAGGGGAGGCATTTTTGCCGCCACTCAGCTTTGGTGATCGCTGGCGGTGTAACAGGCGAATTACCGCAGCCTGTTAACATGACGCCAATGAATGCTATAACCAATACTAAAACAATGACTTGTGATTTCATATGCAGCGTTTTAGCGGGTTTCAGACGCGCTGATACTGGTTGCGCCCGGATACTGGTTTTTAATCAGACTGATGGCCTGTGACTGGGAGGTGGCTTCGATGGTAGTACTCATGCCGTGGCCGTTGAGATAAAACGTTACCTTAAATTTCTTCATGATGCCTTTTTGTGCCGGTGAAGCTGAAAGAAAAAGGCGTGCAGCCAAGCACACCCAGTCAGAGGGTTACGACGCCCTGTAGAAGAATGCACACAGCCACACGCCCGATTGGGCGTGAGCGTGGCAAGGAGCTTCTACAAGAAATGTCGTAATTTCTGACTGCCCTTACCGCTTCACCAAATTTATGTTCTGCGTAACCAGAAAATACCACGTGGCAAGTTCCGTCAATATCTATTTTACGGCCTTCTGATCGCCGTTGTCTGGTTCCGTGCCGCGAGATCTGAGCATTGGTGTCAGGTTCGGTTCGTAGATTGCGTTGACAGGTAGCAAATGTTGTGGCAGAGAACCTTGCAATCCACCTCATTTTTCTTAGATGTGTCTGTTTTACTGCACAAATTATCGTGGAAATTGGCCTTGATCAGTTTGATTGTGGATTCAACGGTCGCCCGCTTGTGGTAATGCGCAAAGAACTCAGTCCGATTGGAGTGTAGACGAGCAAAAACAACCGTTTACGATGCTGATGCCGCAGTAACTTGCCCAAGTGGCAGTCCCATCGGCAAACCCTGAACCGGCTTCCGGTGTGTCATGGGCGCTCGGCGGCGTGCTATGATGCTTACCGTAAAGTCGGC
>CAIKAC010000014.1 GCA_903825305.1 uncultured Actinomycetes bacterium | reverse complement strand
GCAGTCGGACAAGGCGACGGTGCCATGCCAAGATTAATAACCGGAGCCTTTAACACTGTTGGGTCCGTTTCAGCGACAATGCGGCACATCTCTGCCGCTACGCCATATGCCAGCCAAGAAGTGTCGGCAACTACCAGGCGCCCAGTTTTCGCCAAGCTTGCCATAATCAAACCGCGGTCGGGGTTAGAAATATTGTGCAGGTCAATAACCTCACATTGAATACCAAAGTCAGCCAAGTAGGTGGCAGCACGCAATGCCTCAAGCACCATTATGGATGTTGCTACTATCGTTACGTCGTTGCCTTCCCTCTCAACCCGCGAGGCGAATGGATCGACCACCGGCGGCCGGTGGCTGCCGCTAAAGGCAAGGTCATACATCAGGCGATGCTCGAACATGATGACCGGCCCGCGGTGATGAGCCACTGCATGGGCATAGCTACTCACAATGGCATCCGGGGTGGACGGCATCAGCACCAATAAGCCGGGAATGTGAGCGAACAATGATTGCAATGACTGAGAATGTTGTGCGCCCTGGCCCCAAGAACGGCCGATGACCATGCGCACCATCATGGGAACACTGAAATGACCACCAAACATGTACTTGTACTTGGCTGCCAAGTTGATGAGTTGGTTGGCAGCCAGAAGACCGAAGTCTGCGCGTATGTGTGTATTGATCGGATATAGGCCGTTCAAGGCGGCACCTATGCATATTCCGGTTACTGCATCTTCGGACAACGGCGTCTCGATCACGCGGCCGGGGAACTCGCGATGCAGCCCCGTCATCGTGCCAAAGATCCCTTTAAAGTCAGTAACACCCTGCCCGATGATGATGGTATTGGTATGGTCGGTCAGGGCGTTGCGCATTGCCGCGGCCAAACCATCCCGGTAGGTCGCATTGGCTGGCAAGTTTGAATTTTTCGACATGGTGATGGAAGTGCTGCTCATACTATGTCCGTCAGTAAGTCTGCCGGTCCAGGCAAGGGTCCGGACTCAGCAAATGCCACCGCTGCTGCAATTTCAGCATCCAGTTCTGGTCGTAGTTCTGCAGCCAATGCAATGTCTTGGCACAGTGGGTCTCGTGCCATCCAGGCTTCAATGTCAGTGCGGGAGCGGTAACCCGCGTCATAGTCTTCGCCTGGACCAACGTGTTCTTTGTAACGGCAGGTGATCACTTCGATCAACCGTGGTCGTCCATCCTTGCGCATGGCAGCAGTGATGTCGGCAGTGACATCCCCGATTTTCTGGAAGTCCCAGCCCTCTTCAACGCGCACTGATTCGATGCCGTAGCCTTGGGCGTGCTTGTGTATAGAGTAGGTCTGGCGCTCCGCCAATGTCGCATGCACCGCCAACCCGTTGTTCTCGCAAAGAAATAACACAGGCAAGCTGTAGAGCGCAGCGAAATTTAATGATTCATGGTAGGTTCCTTGTTCAGTTGCGCCATCACCGAAACAGACCACGCTTAACCCTGACTTCTTCTGGAGTCGGTTCGCGAGAGCGGCACCAACGGCAAGCGAAATAGTGGATGCCACGACAGCAGAAGCACCCATGACACCTACCTGCGGCGCGGCAAGATGCATCGACCCAGCTTTGCCTTTCGATACCCCGTTCGCACGCCCGAAGAGTTCCGCCATCATCAACCGCAGATCGCCGCCCTTGGCGATGTAAAACGCGTGGCCACGGTAAGTGATAAAAACAAGGTCTTCGCGATATAAAGATTCACAAACACCCACCGCAACAGCCTCCTGTCCGATGGACAAGTGCACGGGGCTTTGAATCTTGTCGAATGGATATAGCTCCATGATCTTCTCTTCGACCAGCCTAATCAAAAGTGCTTGTCGAAACAACGCTCGATATCTCTGTGTATTTGTCATAAAACTACTGTTTGAGTTTGCCGAGATTAATCTTCTTTATGGCGTGAAACCAAGTAGATTCCGAGAATCGCAAGTGACATCGATACGTAGATTTGTCCGCATTT
>CAIKAC010000013.1 GCA_903825305.1 uncultured Actinomycetes bacterium | reverse complement strand
TGGTCCGCCAGTTCGAGCTGTTCGCTCGCCCGGGCGGCCCCCTGAACGAGGTGGCCCCTTGCGTGAAGGCCGGGAACTGCCTGCCTCTGAAGGTCGATCGCCAAAATCCTCGCTTCTGCGGGCTTTGGGGTAGCTCGACCCCGAGGCCACCTCGCCAGATCGAGCGCTCGATGCGCCTCGCGATCCGTTCCTTGTGCCTCCACGCGGAGCACCGCCCTTTGCGCCGCCGCGAGTGTCGGCAGAACGTGGAGATCCGGATCGTCCCGACCCTCCCCCTTGACCTCGAGAGCCAGGGCGGCCCTTGGCAGAAGACCCACTTGAGGGCCTTGAAGGGCGTGACGAAGGGTTGCGAGGGGCTTGTGGCACCTCTTGATTCTATGGCTAATGCTGCCGCCATTTGGCGAGCAGTGCGAAACAGGCCCTCAGACAACATTTGTTCAGGGCTTTGGAGTAGCCTTATCTCGTTATCAACAAAACCCCCGAAAGGACCCTGTTTTCATGATTGGTTCGTCTTACCCGATCCTCGATTTCTTCTGGACGATGTTGTTCTTCTTCGTCTTCATTCTCTGGATCTTCTTGCTCATCCAAGTCATCATCGACGTGTTCCGCAGTCGTGACATGGGTGGTTTTGCCAAGGCCCTGTGGTTGCTCTTCATCATCGTGCTTCCATTCCTCGGCGTCTTGATTTACCTCATTGCCCGTGGCGGAAAGATGCACCAGCACCAAGTTGACGACGCCAAGAACGCACAAGATGCCTTCAACGCAGCAGTGCGTCAAGCTGGTGGCACCTCAGTTGCTGATGAACTCTCTAAGCTCACGGACCTCAAGGCCAAGGGTGTGCTTTCGGACGAAGAGTTCAACGCCGCTAAGGCCAAGTTGATCGGCTAACGAGCAACCAAAATGTGTTGTGAGGACAACGCCCGGTGGGTTCGCCCACCGGGCGTTTTCTTATTAGGTATCTAGTTCGGCTTACGGGCGATGAGGGAAAATTCAAGCGGCAATTGCGGCATCCCTTGAGGGATTTTCCATCGCTTGGCTTCACCCAATCGCTCAAGTCCCGACCAGCGCTCGTACGAGATTTCGCCATGCTCGTGGAACATGTCAATGATGAGACCTGCATCGAGGACGGCGGTCAATATGGAGCCCAAGTCGTGCGACCACTCCATAGTGGTCAAGGCTTCTGGGGTCTGTGTTCCGCCCGCATAGTCATACGAATCAGTAAACGTCATGCCTTCGTGTCGGTGGAAGTAGTGCCATGAAGCATCGAGTTCGATGGCATCGGTATTGGTGAGATTCAAGATCGGATGAAATTCGACAAGATACAAACGACCGCCTGGCTTGATGAGCGATGCAACTACCTTGGCCCACGCTTGGATATCTGGCAGCCAATTGAGTGCACCAATCCCGGTGTAGACCACATCGAAGGTGTGGCCGTCGAGAATCCGAGGTGCGTCGTAGAGCTCTCCCTCGACGAAGGTTGCATCAATATCGAGTTGCGCGGCCAAGAGCCTTGCGGCTGCCAGTGATTGCGGGGAGAGGTCATATCCCGTGACTCGGGCGCCCAGCCGTGCCCAACTCAGCGTGTCGGTGCCGATGTGGCACTGAAGGTGAAGTAAGTCAAGGCCCTCAACGTCACCGAGTTCCTCGGGCTCAAAGGGTCGCAGCGCGTTCTCCCCCGCCCTAAATGCTTCAAGGTCATAGAGCGGTGACTCCACATGCAGTGGTGCCGCTTGATCCCACCACGCGCGGTTGAGTTCGTGGTACTCACTCACCACCTCAGTATTGCATACCTCGATCTTGGTGGCCTGTGGAAGAATGGTCACTCCCCTAAGGACCCCTCACCATGATTTCCGGCGCTGAACTCACGATTGAAATTGGATCTCGAACGTTGCTTGACAACGGGTCATTCCTCGTTGCCACGGGAGAAAAGGTTGGGCTCGTTGGACGCAACGGCACTGGCAAATCCACCCTGCTCAGCGTCTTGCTCGAACAGGCCGACCCGGAAGTCCACCACCACGGCGAGCTCAAAATTATGGGGCAAGTTGGCTTTTTGCCTCAGGTGCCCGTACCCCAAGGCCTCGGCACCGAACCCATGGGTCTGTCGCACGTACTCTCCGCCCGCGGACTTGATCGCCTTGACGATGAACTGGGCCATGCACGACGCGCACTTTCCGAAGACCCCAGCGAACACAACATTGAACGCTTCACGCAGATCGAAGAGGAATATCGCAACGCTGGGGGTTACGACGCCGAGGCGGTCATAGCCCGAATGGCAGACGGCATCGGACTGCGCCAAGACCTGCTACTCGACGACATCGATGGCCTCTCGGGTGGGCAGCGCCGACGCGTAGACATCATTCGATTGCTGTTTCAAAACCCTGAAATCATGATTTTGGACGAACCCACGAACCACTTGGACCTTTCAGCCAAACGGTGGCTCATGGATGAGCTTCAAGGATTTTCGGGAACCATTCTCGTGATCTCCCACGACCTCGATCTCCTCGACAAGGCGATTACCAAGGTGCTGCACCTGTCCAATAAGAAGTTGACCGAATACAAAGGCAACTACACCTCCTTCCAGCAGCGACTCGAAGGCGATATTGCTCAGCAAGAGAAACGAGCTGCAGCAGAAGAAAAGGAAATTAAGCGCCTCAGCGACCTTGCCAACTCCATGCGTGGTCAGACCGAGAAGCGAGCCAAAACCGCGAAGTCTCTGGATCGTCGTGCAGCCCGCATTCAAGAAAATCGAACGGAAGTAACGAAGCGCGAAAAGGTGGTGCGCTTTAAGTTGCCCACGCCAGAGCGCTCAGGCACAACGCCGCTCGAAATTCGAGGTCTCGGCGTTTCCTATGGCGACAAGCAGGTGCTTCAGCGGGTTTCCATGGGCATCGGCCGTGGCGATCGCATCGCGGTAGTGGGCCGCAACGGTGCCGGAAAATCGTCACTGTTGCGCTGCATTGCAGGAGTGCAACAGCCGACCAAGGGCTCCATCGAACTTGGCAATAACGTCACCTTGGGGTACTTCGCACAAGAACACGAACAAATCGATTTGGATCTTTCGAGTTTGGACAACATCGACGATCGACAGCTGAAATTGGAATCAGAACGGCGAGCCTTGCTGGGAGGCTTTGGTCTCTCTGGTGCCGCGATGGAACAAGATGCTGGATCGCTCTCAGGTGGAGAACGAGCCAAATTGGGTCTCGCCATGCTGTCGGCCGGTGGTTGCAATCTTCTAATCCTCGACGAACCCACTAACAACCTTGATCCAGCTTCAGTCGAGGCGGTCGGTGCAATGTTTAGCGCTTGGGAAGGCACCATTGTGGTGGTATCCCACGAACCAGATTTTGTTTTGGCGCTCAAACCGACCCATTGCCTTCGATTGCCAGAAGAGCGATTTGACCTTTGGCGTGACGAGGACATTGACGTCGTCGCCATGCGCTGACCTTCGAATTCAAACGCCCTAGGCTCGTCCCATGCGTTCATGCCTGACCAATCCCCGCTGCATCGCCCTCGGGGCTCTCAGCCTGGGTCTGCTGGTGGCGTCATGTTCGAATGCATCGAGTCAGTCCTCACCATCGACCACGATTCACGCATCGGGCGTGGATTGTTCAGCCGCAACTATTCAGTACCGCATCATCAAACACGCCGAAGGCCAACTGGGCAACAACAGTGCAATGACGCCAACGCTCTATGCCTCACGAGTGGCCCAAATCGCGCATGCTTCTGTTTGGCTCGCTGAACACGCAGTTGGGGTCGCCATGAATGCTCGGAATTTTTGGAAATCCCAAAATCTAACCATGAGTGAACAGATCAGCGCCGCCGCCAAACATGGCACCTCTACCGATCAGCTCATTCAATTTTCGACCACGGCCGTAAGTCCGGCATTCAACCACGACGGCCAACGGATCATCACCTTCTACGCGGCTACATGTCCTGGGTTCGCCCAGGCTTCATGATCCACCTAGTGGTCATGACCGCCATCTGAGCCCCCAGGCCCACCATCTGGGAAACCACCGTCGGGCTGGCCACCGTCTGGGAAACCACCTTCGGGCTGATGGGAGTCTGGCACCCCTCCCGCGGGGTTGGTGGCGTGCTGGGGAAGACTCGGTGTAGTTCCAGACTTCGATGAACCCGATCGCGCTGGAGGCGTAGGCAAAGAGCCCGAGTGTGCAAAGGGAGATGAGGGGTGCCCTCCAAATTGTGAACCAGGTTTGCCGGTCGGAGGATGATCTCCGGGCGTGCCAAATCCTCCAGGAAACCCACCTCTAGGAGATTGAGCCGAAGCCAAGCTGTTGAATTGATTCAGCGACAGACCAACGACGAGGGCCAGCACGATGGCGCTCCCCCACAAGGGAATGCGGGTAAGCACATAAGTGCCGAGCAGGGCGATGACCCCAAGGACCGGCACATAAAAGCGAATCACGTGGATGGCCTGCGACGGGTCCGCGCTCATACGTGCCGTCCAGTCGTAGGCAACATAGAGCCCCCATACGCTCAGCCACGCGGTGGCGAGCGATGCACCCACCGCAAGGTTGCGACGCGCTTCCACTCGCCGCGTCGAACCCATGGAACTTCTGGTTTTGAATGCGGCTACCACCATCCAAATCAACGACACCGTGGCAAGGATGCACGCGGGTATATTGCGAATCAGCAACAAGGGCATGTGTTCCAAGTTCGGAACGATCGCTGCACCTGAAAACGTGATTTCGCCTGCTGCATATCCCGTCTTGGTTGGACCGCCATAGACCGTTGCATTGAACACCGCGAGAAACGCACCGAAACCAACGACCGTTCCAGCCCACCACAGCGCGGATGACGCAGCCACCTTGGCTGATCGAAGGCATGCAGCCACGGCCACGACAGCCACGATGAGGACCGCAATATTGGTGTAGCGCGTGAACACTGCCAAGTCGAGGGCAACGAACGCCATGACACCCACAAAGGTTCGGTGACTGGTTGGTGAATCGACGCTCACCATCGACCACAGTAAGGCTCCCGCTCCAGCGGCGATCAGACTCGCATCAGTAAAACTTGGCATCGTCGATCGCCACGCAAAGGCCATTGCGGCACCTGAAAAACAAAACAAGATGACGGCGTAGGTCCCCGCCCACCGACCTAGCCATGCGCGAGCCCCCGCAAAGAGGCCGACGCAACCAAGCAGGCCGTAGAACAACGGGGCAACACGAAGCACGCCGAGTGCATAAAAGGGTTCAGCCAAGAAGGGATACCCGGGATTCTTTTCTGAAATCCAATATCCACTACTCAAATGGTCCCATTGCGAGATTCCCGAAGGGTTGAAATGGCGAAGCTGTTCGAGCAGTGCCGTATGTTGAGCATTGGTCAACAGAATCCATCCATGACTCAGGGCAACGATGGATGCCCGATAGGCAAAATCATCGGGCTCTAGAAGACTGCCGGCTTTGCTCAGTGCAACGATGCAAAAACCAGAAAAACAAGCAGCGCGATACCCATCTCGGCGACGACCGTCGGCCTTCGCGAAGCAGTGGGTATCTCAAACGTTTCAGGCGGTAATTCTTCAACGAGCAGTGGTTGTGTCATCGAATGAAATCCTGACATCGAAATCGAATAGTTCGTCCTCCAATTCGGAAGAAGTCTGTAAGAATCTTTCCAAGCGTTCGATGGAGGAATTTCCCAAATGGACATAATCATCATGGCGGTGCTGACCGTACTTGCAGTGTTGGCGTATCGCGGCGCCAAGCGAGCGTGGGTTGTTGGCCTTTGGGTTTTGGGCCTCGTTCTCATGCTCATCTTGTTCAAGATTCATGCCACGAGTCACCTCCACCTCAACTTCTAACAATGACTTCTATGACTTCTGCATCCAAGCAATCTGAATCGCTGGTGTCAACGCTGCTCTTCTGGGGCAGCGTCGGATTCGTGCTCGCATACAGCGGTGTCTTACTCGGCGCCTTTAGCGTCCAATTGTTTGCTCATGAATTTCCCTGCCCGTTGTGCATGTTGCAGCGATACGCAATGATCCTGACGGTCATTCCTCAGTTGTGGATAGTGACAAATTCATTGCGAGGCAAGCTGAAGAAAGTCGAATATGCCCGTTGCTTGGGCATGTCCATCATCGCTGCGGTTGCCGGTTCCTTTGAATCAACGCGACAAATTCTTCTCCACATCGCAACGAAGGGTGATCCCGGTTACGGCTCCGCCGTCCTTGGTCTTCACCTCTACACCTGGGCGCTGATCACCTTTGTCGTTGTCATTCTCTACTGCGGTGGTGCGCTTATGGCGATGCCATATGGCACGCCAGCCGCTCCCACTTCTCCGGCTTGGCGTGGCGTCGCACGAGTGGCGACGTGGCTGTTCTTGGCTCTTATTCTCGCCAATCTGGTGGCAATAATTCTTCTCGAAGGCTTTGCCTGGATACTTCCCGACGACCCGACGAAATACCACCTCCTCCAACAGCTCGGTTTTCACTAGGTCCTTAGTTCAGTTGCTGCTTCGATAGCCATTCACTAGGGTTTATCGACCGCGAGATGTAGACCTCGCCAAAGGAGTAACTATGAAGCGCATCACCATTTCTGCCATCGCCCTCACGGCGACTGCGGCCCTTGGCCTATCGGCTTGTAGTTCGAGTTCACAATCGAGTGGCACCACGACGACGACATTCCCCGTCACGACCACAACCGCTGCTTCCACCATCTCGGTAAATGGTCTTCCATCGCTCGCATCCTGTCAAACCTCAGTGCCAAGCAAAGTCCACACCAAGGGCGTCTTCACCGCAGCAACTGACAATCCCGTCTACACCCCATGGTTCGTCAACAACGCGCCTTCGAATGGTCAGGGCTATGAGTCAGCTGTGGCCTATGCCGTTGCAGCAGATCTTGGATACCCTCACCAGAAAGTCACCTGGGCCACCGAAGCATTCGATAGTTCCTATGCCCCCGGCCCAAAGAATTTCGACTTTGACATCAATGAGATTTCTGTAACGCCGGATCGCTCCACGGTGGTGTCGTTCTCCAACAGTTACTACGACACCACGCAGTCCATTGTGGCGCTCGCCGGTAGCGCCATTGCCAAGAATCACAGCCCCGCTGCGCTCAAGACCTATCTCTACGGCGACCAAATTGGCACCACCGGCCTCTCGTACATCACCTCGTACATTCAGCCTTCGAAGGCACCTCGCGTGTACAACACGCTCGACGAAGCGGTAACAGCGCTCGAGACTAAGCAGATCGATGCCATTGTTGTCGACACCCCCGATGGTCAATACATGGCCAGTTCGCAAGTCAAGAACGGCGTCCAAGTTGGTCAGTTCCCGGCGACAGGTGAACACTACGGCTTGCTGATGCAAAAGAACAGCCCGCTGGTTCCTTGCGTCAATGCTGCCTTGGCAGCGCTGACCAACAATGGGACGCTCGCCAAGTTGCAAAAGCAATACCTCGGCATCTACAACGCTGTGCCTCAGATCAAGCCATAGTCCGTGACGCAGTCGGGACCATCGCTCAGTGCAACTGAGGAACCAATAAACCTCTACGCCTCGAGTCGCCCCCGTTTGCGCGGTCGCTCAGGAACCATCGCGAGTGCCATTTCCACCACGGTGGTCATTGCGCTCTTGGTAATCCTGATTGCTTCGCCGAGTGCCAAGCCATTCCGTGAGGGCTTTCTCAATCCTCACCAGATGTGGCTTGCCTTTGCGGGCGACCCCATGAAGGGCATTTTGTCCGTGGGTAAAGGCTTTCTTCTCAATATTTGGCTCTCCCTTATTTGCGAAGTCTTGGTCCTCGTTTTCGCCCTTGCTATTGCCACGCTGCGCCTGACCTCGGGACCGGTGCTCCTTCCCTTCAGGGGTATCGCCATCGCCTATACCGATTTCGCCCGAGGTGTGCCGGTCATCTTGGTGATGTTGTGGATTGGCTTCGGCGTACCCGCCATGAATATTCCCGTCATCTCCACGCAGTCACCCGTTGTCTATGCCGGATTTGTGTTGACGTTTTCTTACAGTGCTTATGTTGCCGAGGTCTATCGAGCGGGCATGTTGTCCGTACCTCGGGCACAAGTTCAAGCGGCCCGCAGCATCGGCCTGAGCTCTCGAACCACCCTGCGTCGCGTCGTACTCCCTCAGGCTGTCCGCAACGTTCTCCCAGCCCTGCTCAATGACTTCGCGTCCTTGCAAAAAGACACCGCAATTGTGTCCGTTCTTGGCGTAACCGAAGCCACCCACGCTGCGCAAATTGCAGCCGGTGTCGAGTTCAATTATTCGGGATACACCATTGCGTCTCTGTTGTTTTTGGCGGTCACCGTTCCCTTAACGAGATACACCGATCGCATTATGGCAAAAGACCGAAACCGTCGACTGGCGGGTGGATTGTGAGCAAAGAACTCGGCTCCACGATCTTGAAAGCCGACAGAGTTCACAAGAGCTTTGGCGATCTCGAAGTTCTTCGCGGGATCAGCCTCGACCTTGCCGCCCATCAAGTCACCTGTTTGATCGGCAGTTCTGGGTCGGGAAAATCGACCTTTTTGCGCTGCTGCAATTTGTTAGAGCGTATTGACGGCGGCACCATTGAGCTATTGAACCATGACCTCGCTGATGAGCAAATCGATGAAAATGCTGTTCGTCGCCACGTTGGCATGGTTTTTCAGTCGTACAACCTCTTCCCCCACCTCAGCGTTCTTGACAATGTCACGTTGGGGCCGCGCCGGGTTTTGAAACAATCCAAAAGTGAAGCCGAGGCCCACGCCACAGAACTTTTGGCTCGCATTGGTCTTGATGCAAAGGCTAACGAATTCCCCGATCGACTCTCTGGAGGGCAGCAGCAACGTGTGGCCATCGCTCGAAGCCTGGCCATGAACCCCAGATTGTTGCTCTTAGATGAGGTCACCTCAGCGTTAGATCCTGAACTGGTGGGAGAGGTCCTTGATCTCATTGGCGATCTCGCCGCTCAAGGCATGACGATGCTCATCGCCACCCACGAAATGGGCTTTGCTCGCCAGGTCGCCGACACCATTTGTTACCTTGAAGACGGTCTCATTGTCGAGCAAGGGTCACCAGCCCAGGTGCTCGACAATCCCTCACACGCCTCTACTCAGCGGTTCTTGAACCGTTCGATGGACTGAGTACGCTCAAGACAATTTGGTGAACATCCGCTGAACCTCGTCTAGTGGATAGCCAGAAGCTGCCGCTTCTTCGGGATGTTCGATGCAGTACGTCAAACCGCTCGCTATCAAGCGGAAGCCAGTCTGTTCGAGTGCCTTGGTGGCAGCACTCAATTGCGTGACGATATCTCGACACTCACGGCCTTCAGCGAGCATGCGTTCTACGGCTTGGACCTGACCTGCAGCCCGTCGAAGTCTTGTACGCAAATCTTGAACCACGTCGTCTGGAAACTGCATATGTGTTCCTTCCCTTGTACCCCATAGGGTATCTGGCGGATGGGAAGGCGCTGGCACTTTGAAAAGAATTGTTGGACCCGAGACTTGACTTTCGAACTGCAGAATCAAAAGATGAATCGCGCCATGCGCCCAAGACGCCGCCGTGATCACTTCAATCCATCTCCGGTTAGATGTGAAAAGTTCCTATGATTTCCTGAGCGATCACGGCCGCATCCACGCAACCTACCTATGCACACGGAGCCGCGGTGAATGTTCGCCGACCCTAAGGCTTCTCCCTATTTATGAATGCCGGTATGAACAAAGAACGGTTGGGTAACGTTCCCGTATTGATCCGAACTCGTTCCACCTGCGAGGCAGCCCGTCTTGCGATCGCAGGCCACCGAGGTGAGGTATGGGCTCATCGATGCGTTCTTGAGGGCTGGGATTTCGATGGTGCTGCCCCATCCATGAACAGTCTTGAGCGAGTAAGACGACTCATTGGCCGCGTCAGAGCCGACAGCTACACACGACGACATCGAGATACAACTCACCGCAGTGGGCTGGAATCCGTTAGTCCCAATCGCATGCAATGAACCCCAGTGCCCATGAGTAAATACTGCAGTGACCCCAGGTTTCGCCAACGCGTGACTCGCGCCAACCATCACGCAAAACGTACCCGTGCACGAGACCGCATTGCCACCCGCATCTGCCCCTAGGCCAGATCCAAGCGTCGTAATGTTCCACTGGCCCCCATTTGATGACGGCTGCTCCACGCCGAGAATCACAGCACCCGAGTTAGCGAAGGTCTCACCCGTGGCAACGCAGTGTTCTGATGCCCAACAATTCACAGAATTGAAACTGGATCCGTCCGCATTGTCTTGAATTCCCGAAATGCTTCGCGGGGTTCCCCACTGTCCATGAACCTCGTCAATAGCCATAGCGTTATTGTCGGCCCCGATACCAACAGCCGTGCAGTTGCCTGGCGAGCTACACGAAACTGATTGCAGTCCGTTGCCTGTGCCTTGCAGCCCTCCACCTTCGCCCGTAAGTTCCAAGGGTTGGCCCCAGATGCCATTCGTCATGGTCACAATGATTGCTGGGTTGTTGCCGGTCCACACGTGGCCAACGGCCACACACGACTTCGCCGACGTACAACTCAAGCCGTAGATTCCGCCGTCAATCGTGCTTCCCGATTGCTTTAACAGCACGGGCGTTCCCGAGCGGCCATTGGTCACCCTGACGAAGAATGGATCATTGTTGTTATACGTCGAACCAAGGGCTGCACAATTTCCGGGAGACCAGCAACTCAAGGTATCGACTGACTCATTGTGAAATCCCAACGACGCCGTTGCCAGCAGATTTTGCTTGGACCAGTGAAGTTGTGGTTGCGAAGTAACAACGATCTTCAATTTGAGGGTCACCACCTGGGTGGGTGGTCCGACGTCCGAGGCTCGAATCGAGACCTTACGACTCTGTGGACGCTTTGGCGTTCCCGAAATAATCCCTGTGGTTGCGTTGAGCGAAAGGCCGCTCGGGAGGGAACCAGCAACCACTTGATAGTGATCGTTACCCCCGCCACCTGAGATCGCGACAGACTGCATGTACGGCGTCCCAACTTGGCCCGGCGCCGCAGAAGTAACTGGTGTCGAGATCAACGGTTCCTGAGCCGCGAATGAGGCTTGAGCAGGGCTCGATCCGCCAAAACCAACCGCCACACACGAGGCGTCGTAGGAGCAACTCACGCCCCACCATGCCGAGGCATGTGCTGCACTCGGGGAGTAAGCGAGCGTGATCACTCCATCACTCGAAATCGTGCCCACCTCAGCCACCTGCGGTGACTCTTGCATGCCTACCAAGACACAGGAACCGTCATATTGACAACTCAGTCCATTAGGCCGAGTGGAACTTGCCAGCGAACTCGTCGCGACCGTGGCATTGCCAATCGTGCCATTGGAAATAACCAAGGTCATGGTGGGTACGCTCTGGCCACTGCCATCCAGGCCAACAGCTCGGCATTGCGTATACCCATAACACGTGATCGCCGTTACGACGCCGGCTGAAATCGTTGTTTGGGTGGCGTTATCGGTCAGCGATGATGGCGTACCCGCCGTTGCGGTACCCGATGAGATGGTGACCGGAACAATGGTCGGGCTACCCGATATTTGACCGCCCACGAAGCATGATCCACTCGGATTACAGCCCACGGTTTCGAAATCACCTGAACTAGATCCCACCTGCTGCGTGGTCCATGTTCCACCGCTGTCGAGACCAATAGCCACCATCCCACCAAGATCAGCGGTCGCCAAGCAAGTGAGATCTGAGTCGTAATAGCAAGACACCGCAGTCGGATACGAACTCGAGCTCCATGATGCAATCGATACCGGAGCATTGTGCTGTGAGGAATCGATGCTGTATGCAACGCCGCTGGTGTCGCCCACCGCCACGCACCGTGTCGCGCCAGTTTGGGTTTGCACGCAACTCACCGAGGAGAGCGACCCACGATTCGCAATTCCGACAGCCGGTCCCCACTTGCCGTTGGCTTCAGACACAACAAGGCCTTCGTAGGTCGATCCAATTTCGACCCAACCAACGGCTTCACACGTTCCTGGTTGCGTGCATGATACGGACGTAAGGTCTGATCGAGACGTGTCCACAATTTTTGGAGCGCTCCACGCTGTAACTCGAGGAGCAGAGGGTGCCGTGGCCGATGCCATCGGTACGGCCAACATCCCAGAGGCCAAGGTCAAAGACGCGAACAGGGTCGTGATGCGGATCATCACACTGCTACGGAGCCATGCAAAAGGCTTAGAACTGGTCATGTCGTCTCCCCCTGAAGATTGTCGTCGAAGTCTACGACTAAATGGCTCGGGTTCCGAGGTTGCTCCTCAGGCGGTTCTTAGGAGGCTGTGCTGTGTCATCGCCCTCATGACGTCGCTCGGCGTGCTGGCCGGTGCATGGTTGATACTGGACCTTCGACAAGGGTCAGTGGATCAGTTGCCAGTGGCCAAGAAAGCTTCGGTGCTTTGAAGAAGGGCCTAAGGAACGTCAATGATGTCCATCGACGACGAAGCTCTTTCAATGGCAAACGGCCCTATCTTCTCGCGTGAATCGAGAAGATAGGGCCGTGTCATACCACGATGTTGCTTGTTGATCAGCTGCAACCAGAGGTGGTGCCGCAGCTTGAGCAGACGTAGCACGAACCAGCGCGTTGCATCACATCGCCACAGCTGTAGCAATAAGGAGCATCGCGCTGCTCAGCACGAGCAAGTGGTGCGGCTGGTGCCGATGGGGCCGTGCTCAGAGCAATCGGCGTTGTCTCGATACCGACATTGGTAGTCGCGGACTCTTCGACGCCTGGCAAGGTGGGTTGCGTACGCTCGGCGCTTGACATGATGCCAAGGGCTTCACGCTCTTCGTTGCTCAAGTAGTCGAGAGCCAAACGGCGGAACATGTAGTCAACGAGACTCGTTGCGATACGAAGGTCCGGGTCATCGGTGATACCGGCAGGCTCAAACTTCATGTTTGAGTACTTGCGCACATAGGTCGACAGCGGCACGCCGTGTTGAAGGCCAAGGCTGATGGAGATCGAGAAAGCATCCATTACGCCAGCCAAGGTGGAACCCTGCTTAGAGACCTTGATGAACACCTCACCAGGGCGACCATCTTCATATTCACCGACTGTGACATAACCTTCGCAGTCAGCAACTCGGAAGCTGAAGGTGTTCGAGTGACGACGCCGGGGCAAACGCTCACGAACTGCACCAACGAGCACTGGCTCGCCCTTGGTGGCCTGAGCACGCTTGAGTTCTGCTTCGAGTTGGTCGACCCGAGCCTGAAGATCATTGACAATGGCCGGCTCTTCTTCGCCGTCTTTCTTGGTGGTCGAAAGCGGTTGGCCAACCTTGCAGTTGTCACGGTAAATTGCCACGGCCTTGATGCCAAGCTTCCACGCGTCGATGTGGAGTTGCTCTACGTCTTCCACCGTTACGTCTTCAGGAAGGTTGACGGTCTTGGAGATAGCACCCGAGATGAAGGGCTGCACTGCGCCCATCATCTTGAGGTGACCCATGTAGTGGATGGTGTTGTCGCCCATCGAGCAGGCAAAGACCGGAAGGTGCTCAGCCTTGATATGCGGGGCACCCAAGATCGACATGTTCTCGTTGATGTAGGCGACGATCTCCGATGCCTGCGTGGCGCTATAGCCCAACTTGGCCAAGGCGCGACTTACCGTCATGTTGACGATGGACATCGTTCCGCCACCCACGAGCTTCTTGGTCTTGACCAACCCGAGGTCTGGCTCGATACCCGTTGTGTCACAGTCCATCAGCAATCCGATGGTGCCCGTTGGTGCCAGCACCGAAGCCTGAGCGTTACGGACACCATTGACTTCTGCCAACTCAACTGCGGTGTCCCACGCTTCTTGTGCGGCGGAGAGAATGGAGTCCTCTACGAGTTCCTCGTTGATCTCAGCAGCTGCTGCTTGGTGCTTGCGCAACACGCGCAGCATTGGCTCACGGTTCTCATGGAAGCCGGCGAATGGTCCCATGCGCGAGGCGATCTTGGCGCTCGTGGCATACGCATGGCCCGTCATCAGCGCGGTGAGTCCCGCTGCCAACGCGCGACCCTGCTCTGAGTCATAGGGAAGACCGTTGGCCATGAGGAGCGCACCGATGTTGGCGTACCCCAGCCCCAGCTGACGGAACTTGATGGTGTTGGTCTCAATCGACTTGGTCGGGTAATCAGCGTTGCCAACCAAGATCTCTTGAGCAGTGAAGACCACTTCGATGGCGGCCTTGTAGGCCTCGACGTCAAAGCTGTCGTCTTCGTTGATGAACTTCATCAAGTTAAGACTGGCCAAGTTGCACGCCGAGTTGTCGATGTGCATGTATTCACTGCATGGGTTGGAGCCGTAGATACGGTCCGTGTTCGATGCGGTGTGCCAATCGTTAATCGTCGTGTCGAACTGCATGCCGGGGTCTGCACATTCCCACGCGGCTTGGGCAATGTCACGGAACAATTGGCGCGCCTTCACGGTACGTACCGGTGCGTGCGTTGAGCGACCCATAAGGTCCCAGTCGGCATCGTCGATCACGGCCTGCATGAACTCATCCGTGACGCGAACCGAGTTGTTGGCGTTCTGGTACTGAATCGAGGTGATGTCCTTGCCATCAAGGCCCATGTCAAAGCCGTTGTCGCGAAGGACTCGAGCCTTCTTCTCTTCGTTGGCTTTGCACCAAATGAAATCTTCAACGTCTGGGTGGTCAACGTCCAAGATCACCATCTTGGCGGCGCGACGGGTCTTGCCGCCTGACTTGATGGTTCCAGCCGACGCGTCAGCTCCGCGCATGAAACTCACGGGACCAGAAGCAGTGCCGCCACCCTTGAGCAATTCCGCCGAGGAGCGAATGCGGGACAAGTTGACGCCGGCTCCCGAACCACCCTTGAAGATGACGCCTTCTTCGGTGTACCAGTTCAGGATCGAATCCATGGAGTCATCAACCGACAAGATGAAGCAAGCTGATGCCTGTTGCGGCACGCCAGGAACGCCGATGTTGAACCACACCGGCGAGTTAAATGCCGCCTTTTGGTGGATGATGAGGTGCTTGAGTTCCAAGTTGAAGATCTTCGCCTCTTGCTCGTCAGCGAAATACCCGTCTTTGAGTCCCCACATCGTGATGGTGTCAGCTACTCGGTCGGCAACCTGCTTAAGCGAGGTTTCGCGCTCTGGGGTGCCGAGGGTGCCACGGAAGTACTTCTGAGCCAAAATGTTTGTGGCGTTCACGCTCCAGGTCGATGGCACTTCGACGCCGAGTTGCTCGAAGGCGATGCTGCCGTCTCGATAGTTTGTCAAGCGCGAGTCGCGAAGTTCCCAGGTCACCTCATCGTAGGGGTGCACGCCTTCGGTGGTGAAGTGACGACGGATGCCGATTTCTGTGCGCTGTGGTGCGATTGCCATGATGATTCTCCCTGCGGTAACGATGTGGACTCAGAACTGTCGGCTGCACAGGAATCGTTGCGATCCTGCTCCCCTCCCCCTTGCCGATTTCACCCCCAACCACAATATGTTGTGGTCACGAATAATTCAGTCACAAGATGGAGTATTATCTAAGCACCAATTGACGTGAGTGTCAACGATTTCAGAAATCTAAAAAGCCAGATCAGAGGCCTTGTCGAAAAACTTCTCTGATTTTTTCCTGCGAAATTCACTCGGCCTCGAGCGGGCGAATTTCATCAACGGCCACCCCATCGACTTCGTGGATTTCTGTCAGGAGCAAATTGACCAAATTGGGGCTAGCGAGCTCAATCACGAATTCGTCGACAGCGGTCTCATCGCCTCGAGCAACAATGTCGACCCCGGTGATGTCACCCCCCACCGCGCCGATGCGAGAGGCCACGGCACCAAGGGCTCCTGGGCGATCAGGCAACTTAATTCGGAGCAAATACGTAGACATCGCTGACTACTTTAAACGGCTCGTGTTTCGGCCACGTTTCCAACCGCTTGCGATTGGGGGCCAGGCATCTCAAGGTAGCGATCTTCGTACTCGCGCTGAGCCAGTCTGGCGATGTCGTGCATGACGGCATCAGTAAAGGCACGCAGCGCCAGCTTTTTGGCCCCGTAGTGCGCGATATCACTAGGCGTGAGTAGGCGCGCTTCACCAAGAGCAATGCTGATGCGGCCAAATGGTCGCAAGAGCGATGAACCAACGGGCTGTACGAATTCCGTGCCAGAGATGCCAACTGGCACCACGGGTGCGCCAGTGAGTAATGCAAGGCGTGCCGCTCCCGCGTGGCCTCGATGAACCTTGCCGTCTCGCGAGCGCGTGCCCTCTGGATACAGCCCTAAGACTGCACCTTGTTCGAGTAATTCACTCGCCATATTCAACGCCCGAATGGATTCTGAACCATTGCCTCTGCGAATGGGAATTTGCCCGAAGGTGCTCATGAACGCTCGGGTATGCCAGTGATCGAAATACTCAGCCTTGGCCAGATAGGTGACCCGTCGGGGAATCACGACTGGCACAAAGAGGGAATCGCAAAAACTTTGGTGGTTCGCGGCGAGAATGACCGGTCCACGCTCGGGGAGGTGTTCGAGGCCATGAACGGTGATTCGAAACATTGATCGAAACAACGGGTAAGTGGCACGACGACTCAGCGAGTAGATCACTGTTCAGCAACTTAGCGAGCAAGGGCTCACTCGATGCGGACTTAATTGAGTTTGGTTAGCGCTTTTCGCAAATTACGAATCGCTTGCGCTATGCGTTGTTCGTTTTCGATCAAGGCAAATCGGACGTGGCCTTCGCCGCCTGGACCAAATCCATTTCCTGGAGACGTTGCTACTTCGGCCTCCGTGACCAAGAACTTCGAGAATTCCAGCGCCCCCATATCCCGATAGGGCTCGGGGATCGGCGCCCACACGAACATGGTTCCTCTCGGCGTGGCGAAGTTCCATCCGATGCGGTTCAATCCCTCAAGAAGGGCGTTTCTGCGCTCTTGATAAATTTCGCGGACCTCAAAGGGGTAATCAGCCGCCTCATTCATCGCCACAATGGATGCGATTTGAATGGGCTGGAAAGTTCCATAGTCGAGATAACTCTTGAGTTTCGTCAAGGCCCCCACGATCTCGGCGTTGCCGACCATGAATGCAGACCGCCATCCAGCCATCGAAAAACTCTTGGTCAAGGTGTAGAGCTCCACCGCCACATCCTTGGCGCCTTCGGCTTGGAGGATGGACGGAGGCTCATAGCCATCGAAACCTCCGTCGGCATAGGCAAAGTCATGCACCACGATGATCTCGTGCTCGCGGGCAAAGTCAACGAGCTCTTGCATGAACGCAAGATCAACGCAGGCCGTCGTCGGATTGTGCGGGAATGAGGCGATGAGTACCCGAGGTTTGGTAGTTGCCTCGGCATAGACCCGACGGACCTGTTCCATGAAGGCATCGCCTACTGCTCGAGCGTCACCGTCCACCAACGAGGGATCATCCACGAACACATGGAGTACGCCCGCCCCCGCAAACAAGGGAGCATAAATATGAATCGGATACGACGGTGTAGGCACCATCGCGGTGTCTCCCTCGCCAAGCAGCACCCACATCAAGTGGCTTAGGCCCTCTTTAGCCCCCATGGTGGCGATGACTTCGGACTCGGGGTCAACGCTAACGCCAAAGCGACGCTGATAGAGATCTGCCGCTGCTTGACGCAGCTTCGGGATGCCTCGCGAGGAGGAATACTTGTGGTTGCGAGGGTTCTGTGCCGCTTCAACCAATTTGTCGACCGCCACCTGGGGCGACGGCAAGTCGGGGTTACCAAAGCCCATGTCAATGACGTCTCTGCCTTGACGACGAGCTTCGAGTTTGAGTTCGTTGATCGTGGCGAAGACGTACGGGGGCAAGTCGTTGATGCGACGAAATTCCATCACTTGAATTTACAGACCTTGCGAGGACCCGCGTAACGAAGCGAGAACTTCGAGATCAACGGGAAACCCATAGACGGCCCACGAGGCCCCAGCCTCTTGCACCCCTTGATAATGCTCACGCAGGCCATCGTGATCCGTTGGCGCACTTCCTGCCCACGTCACCGGGCCACGCCTGACCTCTTCACTTAGTTCCCCTAGGTCAACTCCCCATAAGTTCAGGGCGCAACCATGATCTCTGGCGATGAGCCGCGTTGGTGCTGACAACCCTCCAACCCACGTTTCGATTCCCCTACCAATCAGGTCCGAGATCACCGTGCCGAGAGACTCCCTGCGTTCATCGGCTGAGCCGAAGGCGATGCCATAAGCCTCGTTCTCTTCACGATTGAGTTTGTCGCCCGTTCCAATGGCCGCAATGACTCGACCCGGGGCCAGATAATTCAAGCTGACGAATTGTTTAATGAGGACCTCATCGGCAACGAGTCCGATGCGTGCGACCAAGGTTCCGATCGACATCTGTGGGTGCGCCTTGGCTACGGCTGCGAGCACGGGGAAAGGGGCAAGAGCTGGCCGATTGCGATTGCCCATCGGCCAGAGGTGGTCATAGGCGAAGACCCCATCAATGCCGAGTCGTGCGCAATTGGCTGCGACGGCCAAAGCTTCGACAGGCGTTTCCCGAAAGGTTGGAAGCACGACGCCAACCTTGGTCGTCACGACGGAAATCCGCTCGCTCTTCAGCGGTGCGCTTCGGCCCGAGTCTTCAACTCGCGAAGTGCTGCGGTTTGAATTCGACTTTGAGCTCGAGATTTCACGAATCCAGGGATGGGGATCCGGAGATCAACTTCAAGGTGGTACACCACATCACAGCCAGATTCGGTCGCTTCAAAGTGGTACGCACCATCGAGCTTCGAGGTCAAGTCTCCCTGCTCTTGCTTCCAAGCCAAAATTTCGGGAGCCCGTGAGTAGTCGTAGCGAAGTGAGTAGGTCGTTGACCGACCAAACGCAGCGGCTCGGAAAGTCGCGACTAAGGGTCGCCCAAGTCCATCTCGTTCGTCAATCGTGACTTGTTTGATATCCGCCACCCATTCGGGATAGCGCTCGATATCGGCAGCGATGTCATACACCGCAGCAGGGGCAAGGTTCACAGCAAGTCGTTCTGTCGTCTCTTCTGACATGCCCACCTCCCCTAAGAATTATCTCGCACGTCTTGAGGCCATCCGCCCGTGAGCGCGCTGCCTAGCCTATGCGCGAGAACGTCGTAATCGTAGGATGCCATCGCTCGTTGTCTGCCTGCTCGGCCCATTGCCGCACGCCGTTGGGGATCGTGGAGCAGCTCGAGCATGTGTCTTGCGAGTTCTGGGGTGCTGCGAGGGTTAGCAAGAACAACGCCCGTCTCCCCGTCAAGGACCGCATCGCCGGCCCCGCCAGAGCGACCCGCTATCTGGGGTACTTCGCAACTCGCCGCTTCCAAGAACACGATGCCAAAGCCTTCTTGTTCGAGGCCTAACCAGCGATTTCTGCACGCCATCACCATGAGGTCTGCCGCGCCAATGAGGCCTGGCAGGTCATCATCGTCTATACGGCCGACGAGTTGGACGGGGGCTCCGGTCTTAGCGATAAGACGAGCCAAGCGTTTGGCGTCCCTACCAGACCCCCCAATGACGACCTTAAGGTTGGGCAGATTTCGTTGTGCCAAGGCGGCAGCCTTGATCAAGGTGTCCATGCCTTTGCGTGGAACCAATCGGCTAACACTCACGACAAGCTGGTCTTGATCCGCAACACCAAAGCGTTGGCGAAACTCTGATCGACGCGCTGGTTCAACGGGTACGAAGCGTTTGGTATCCACGCCAGGAGGAATCTGGAGGGTGGCCATGGGCCCACTTAAGCGAATTCCTTCTTGCTCCGGATATGGGCCCGCAGCAATGATGCCAGCGCTCGCCCTAAGTGTGGATCGAAGCGTTGATCGAGTAAAGGGAAGGCGACCCGGGATCGTCACTTCGGCTCCATGGAGGACCTGCACACAGGGAACGCTGAGGTGTTTTGCTAGGGATCCAAGCGGGAACGCAGGATCCACAATGACGAGATCAGCGCCAGTGCGTTGCACCTCGCGTTCGACGCTTCGGCGAATGCGCTTTGTAGGAAAGAACAAGATTTTGTTGGGTATACGGACAATCTCCACACCCCTCGCAGCACAGGTGGCATCGAAGGCGGGGGCGTCTGGATCCGAGGAGGCAGTCAGCACCGAAAAGCTTGCCGGATCCAGGCGGCGCCACAACTCCCAGAGGTAGCTCTGTATGCCACCAACCTTGGGTGGAAAGTCATTGGTGACGAGCAGGTGGCGTGGCACCTGCCCATTCTCGCACTAGGCGTCAGAGCCAGTGGGCGAATATCGCAAGGGAGGCACCATGCCGGCATCTGAGAGTAACCGCATGGCTCGCTGTTCGGCTACGTCAATGACAATGGCATCGCCTGGGTCGCGACTCAAGATGAATGTCACCACACAACCGTCACAGGCTCCGTGTTGCTTGCCAACACAGCCATCACAATCAACCAACAGTGACTCTTCCATGCCACAACCTCCTGAATCTCTCTGTGGTCCAGTGTGACAAAGGGCTGTGACAACGTGGCTTGGAGCGTTAGGAAAAGCGGTGCACTTCGTTGTGTGGTTGACCTGCGAGCGCTCTCGTGACCGCTTCTGAAATTGAGGCGACTCCCCAGGCCACTCCCTCGGTTACGACTCGATCGGCGTTGGCGTGGAGCAGCGAGAAAAACGGCGGTCCGCTCACCCCATAGGCCTGCCATACATCATCAGCGATCAAAGTCGTGACTCCGGGAGCCTCCACAACATCACCGTCGCGAAGTACGAGCACCACGTCGGAATCTCCCAATCCGAATCGGCCGCCCTCTTCAAGGTGGGAGAGCAGATCCAGACATCCTTGACACGTGCTTGAGACAAAGAGCAGCAACCACCAGGTGTGCTCCATGTCGAGAGCCACAAGTTCACCGCGTGGACTATGACCAATGAGCGGCACTTTGGAAATGCTTGATGCCGCCCTCACGCCAATTGGTTGGGCCGAGGCCAAAATAGCAGCGGCCGCCTCGGGATCGAGCCGGCCGTCAGCGGTCATTGCTCGCTCGGCACCGCATCATCCGCCGCGGTGATCTCGTCCACCGTCTCAATGGCGTTGCCGTGTCCACACCAACGACAAGACACCTCATCGACTGAACTGTTGAGCGTCTCGGCGTCTTCAATCGTTAACCCACCACCAAGGTTGTAGTGATAAAAGGCTTTCACCGTCGAAGTCGTCACGACATCAAAGCGTGTGAGGTTTCCACACAGAGAGCAGCGGTAGCGAAGAGTTGCCATGGGTAACGAACCTAGTCGGCGCTCATCATGGTCTCGGACGACCCATGATTCGCTGCCGTTGTTGCCGCGCTTCGGTCGCGCTAATAATTCCTGCAGCTTCAAGAGCATCAATCTCCGAGATGCGACTCACCCGATCTTGATTTCGAGAAGCCGAAATGGCTGGCGTCCCATGGGGCGGTGTGGGATCAAATTCAGTGACGAGAATCGGAAGCATGAAATCAGGATCGGATGGCAGCGCAGGTGACTCGCTTATTGGCCAGTCAAACGCAGCGTCAGACGAATCACGTGGTACAACATCTTCACATTCCTCCCATGGCTCGTCCGTTAGCTCTGGCCGAGCCGCTTTCATCAAGACTCTGCGCAATGCTTCAGCTTTGGCAAGGTCAGGAATACTCACAGCAGGGCCGTCGACGAGTTCGAGAATCAGATTGGCTCGGCCAATCAAGCGATCACGAAAACGTTGATCCACTTGCACTTCCACGATGCGATCAAGGCTCACCTGATCGCGACGGGGTTTCACTCCCCCAACACTCACCACTACCCGTTGATTGGTAATGGTGATTTCTCGAGCCCGCCATCGCATGAAGCGCACCACGAGCAAGGCCGCGCCAAGAAGGCCAACGACGAGCCCCGCCACTTTGATGGCGCTTGGTTGCACAAGGTGGTGATCAAGGCTTGCTGCAATGGCAGCGCTCGCGCCAACAGCGATGACGACGAGTGGAAACAACAGTGCTCCTCGGTGGCCGCGCACCTGCACCACGATGTGCTCGTCACGACCAAGTTGTTTCTTCTTTAAGCCCACAAACCACGAGCGTAGAGGGCCACTTCGTGGCAACGGGGTATGTGCTTCTGCTGGAGAAATTCTCAGTGCATCCGGAGCCCCCTTCATCTACGCTGCCAAAATGCGTTCGCGCTTCGTCTCATTCATAGTGATCGTCATGGCGCTGTTCGTGCTCAGCGTTCCCCAATCCGGACCGTCGCAAGCAAGCGTCAAGGGCGATGGACCAGCGCCCTGTAGCGTCGGAAATCCGCCCGCTCCTTTTGGTGGCATGTGCGCTACCTATGGCGGGGTGAACACGTGGTTTGGAGCCTATGGTCCGGGCTTTCCGTCGGCGACGGGCTGGGGATTCTGTGCCGATGCGCCCTCCACCGTGCACGGCTATCCCTATCCGGGTTATCAGTACAAAGCAGCGAGCGCTCCGCCGGGAACTGCCTTAGGGGAAATGAATCCCTTGGGTTATGCCTTCAGTCAATTCTCGGCCCTTGGGTACTGGAATGGCGTCAAGGGATCCTTCACCAAAGACGAAGCGTTCGTGGCGGCCGATTTACTCTATGAAGCTCGAGCATGGGCCACACCGCTGCCCAGCATGCCGACTGGCGTGGAGCGGGCATATCAAGCCCTTGCCAACTTCTACAACGCAGCCGTTGGCGCAAGCGCCAACCCGACCATCACGCTCGTCCAACAAGGAGGCGGATCGAGCTTTGTCGATGCCACCACACTGGTAGCCACCGTCACCTTCCCTGGGACCAACCGAGGGATCACGGGTCTGTCGGTGACCCTGAAACTCACCAATGCGGTGGCTGACGCCACGGGGACGTCTTCGGTCACCCAAACCACAGCCAAGAATGGAAGTATTCTGGTTCCCATCAGCGCTACGGGACCGGGACCGTTGACGGTATCGGCCACCGCATCAGTCGCGATTGGCAAGCGCGGCATGGGCTTCTTTGGCCCAACGGCCGAAATCCTCACCGCCCAAGTCATTGCCGGGCCCAATGCGCCAACGACGATTCAACAATCGGCGAACTTCACCAGCCAAGGCCCAGCCATGGTGGCTCAGTCCTTTGCCAAAACAGCGAGCGGCAACATTGACCCTGGCCACATGAGCCTCGCAGGGGCCGTAATGGAACTCCGCACGTCCTCAGGCTTTCTGGCCGCCACGTGCACCACGTCTTCAGCTGGCACCTGCACCACCCCTGCGTCTTTGATTGAGGGCACGCTCTATCGATGGACCGAAGTTGTCGCGCCGCCAGGACTTGCCGCGGGTGCGACGGGTACATTCACGGCCTCGCCGAACTCAGCGACCATCACGATTGCGCTAAATGATCCCGGTGAGATGGTCATTGTGCAGGCCGACAAAGTCGACACGCAACAACCGAATGTGCGCGTGCCGGGAGCGACCTTTGACCTCTACCGCATGGATGACGGGGTTGGTCCGAATCACCCCACGGCTCCGAGTGACGCTGTGAGCGAACCCGGTGGAACCTGGGTTGCTCGCGCAGAAGCAGGCGCACAACCCGCCGATTTTGGTTGGCAATATCCCAACTACGCCTACTGCGTCCGCGAAGTATCTGCTCCGCCGGGTTATGCACTCGCGCCAACGATGACCTGTAGTGACGTCACTGCGGGCACGACAGCCTCGCCTCCAACCTTGGTCACCATTTCAGTGGCTGATGCCGAAGCCACGACCACCTTGTATGTCGAGAAAAGCAACGTCCAAGAGCCTGGACAGGGAGTACCGGGAGCGACCTACGATCTCTACGTTAAAACTCCAGGTCCGCTCTCGACTCCTACTCAAGCGCCCCACGATGCAGCCCTCGAGCCGTCCATGCAGTGGTACGAGCGTGGCACGACATCTCGTTCAGGCCACCTTGGCTTCACCATTCCCGTTGGCTATTCGTGGTGCATCCTTGAACATCAGGCCCCTGCAGATTTTCAACTCGATCCAGGCCTTCATTGCACAGCGCGCATTGACCATGGCAGCCCTGACCCCGTGCGCACCATCGCCGTCAGCGAGCGACCTATCGACATCACGCTGCAGGCGTTTAAGTTCAACGCCCATGCTCCCGGACAAGGCATTCCCAACGCCACTTATGCACTGTTTGTCAACGGCACCTTCCCCGACGGCTATCGGCCGGTGCCGCCCCCGGAAGGCGTTTCAGTACCTGCCGGCATGCATTTCTTTGCCTCGGCCACGACGTCGACATCAGGGGTCTTGGCGTTCCGGCTACCAGCAGGACACGCATGGTGTCTCCAAGAACTCATTGTTCCTTCCGGCTATCAACTCGACACCGGCCTTCACTGTTCTGGCGTGATTTGGAAGAACGAATCTCGCCCAACCAGCATCGCACTACCTGAGGTGCCTGCCCTACCCGATACCGGCGCCCCTATGGCTTTCGCTGGATGCTTAGGGGCACTTTTGGTCGCTCTCGGATTGCTCACCCTTCAGCTCAGTCGGCGTCGCTCCTAGGTGGGGCCGCTCGGTGTGCCACGCTTGAGCCATGGGTGAACCTCGAGGACTAGAGCGCCTGACGCAAAATATTGCAGAGCAAATCGTCAAGCGCGTCGTCGATGCCCTCGACGTCAACGCGCTCATTGGCAAGATCAACATCAATGACGTGCTTGATCATGTTGACGTCGACCGGGTCATCAGTCGTGTTGATGTCGAGAGTTTGGTCGATCGAATTGACGTCGACCAGGTAGTTGAGCGCATCGACGTGCAAGCCCTTGTCCACCGTATTGATGTGCAGCAGATTGTCGACGAGATCGACATCAACGCCCTTATTGATCGGGTGGACATCGACCGCATTGTCTCGGCTATCGATGTCGACCAACTCGTTGCATCCACAGAGCTCGGCAATGTCATTGCCAAGTCCACGACGAGTGCCGTCACGGAAGGTCTCGACCTCATTCGTAGTCAAGGAGTGGGGCTCGACGATTTTGTTACCAAGTGGATCAACAAGATCCTGCGTCGACCTCAAGCGCTCATTGCGGGACCGCCACTGCTCCATGCGGCCGCTGGTGAGTTCGTGGAGCCCTTCGCATCATGACCACGACCCCATCGTCGATTGGTCGACAGGGAACCTATGCGGGGCCAGTCTCGCGCTTGTGCGCCCTCGTGCTCGACGTGGTGATCGCGTGGTACTCACTGATTTTCCTTGGAGCTGGCATCACCTTTGCGGTACGGGTCACCACTAATAGGACGGTGAGTATCTCTCACTTGCGAATCACGACCGCGATTGCCGTCGTAATTTGGTTCACCTTCTATTTCACCTATCAATGGGCGCTTTCGGGCAAAACCCTCGGCATGGCCATTTTGGGACTGCGCGTCGTCAGCTTTGATGGCGGACCACTGACGAAACGGGCTGCGCTACTTCGAACCATTGCGCTTCCCATTTCCATCCTCACCTTGGGCAGTTTCGGGATCGTCTTTACTCGTCGGCACCGAGGTCTCCACGATGCGATCGCCAGAACCTGCGTCGTCTACGACTGGGACGCCAGAGCCGCGCGCCTTCGCTGGCTCGCCACGCGCAACACCGAGAACCAGAGCAACGAACCACTGGCGTGAGGTGGCCTTCTATCGTGGAGAAGACCACCTCACACCGAGTGATGCACGCTGAGCGTTACCTAGCGAGCGCTTGGAGCTGAACCCTGCGCGGCAGGCACGTGCCCTGCTGCTGGCGGGGTCTGGCCTGCAGGGCCAGCGCCAAAGCCGGTGATCGTGCTCGTGACGGTGAAGTTCGAGTCAAGCAGAACCGTCACGACAGAGCCGTCCGCTTTGCTCATGTGCACTTCATAGGTTGACGCACCCGATGAGTTTGTTTCGGCTCGAATCACGGTGGCACCCGATACTGCCGCTTCGGCAGCGTTGGTGGCTTTCGTCAAATCCGAACCCGTAAGCAAGGTCTCGTCAGGCCCATGGCTCAAGCTTGCTGGGTTACCAGGCGCTCCATGAGGACCGCCAGTCGGTGCTGAGGAATGTGCCGTCGGGGCGCTGCTGTGAGATGTCGTGGCCGCCGAAGCAAGTCCAGCGGCGCCGAGGCTGGCGCCTCCAACAATTGCGGCTGTCGCCACAACGCGGCGAAGGCGGTGAGGGGTAGGTGTCATAGGGGGATTTCCTTCCAATTGCATATCGTTCGCAGTATCTCTACGAACGACCACCATGCTGTTGGGTCAAGGTAAGGAAACCATGATGATGAACCTAAGAATCACCACAAAATAACAACGACCAATTAGCCCCGCAGTGGCTTCATCGCTTCGGTCCACGCCGCCAAGCTCTTCAGCATGCCCGATGCAGCGTCATCGAGTCCCGCTGCTGGATGAAACACGCCATCGTCATCGAGGTGCTGTTGAAAGGCTGGAATCGCAACTTGTTCTGGCAGCGGGAACATGCGCAGCGCCGTGCAGGTGGGCTTGAGAGCCTGTACTGCTCGCGTGCCCGCCGACACGCCGCCGTAACTAACAAAGGCCACGGGCTTGTGCGTCCATTCGTGGTGGAGGTAATCGAGCGCGTTCTTGATGGCTGCGTTGTAGGAGTGGTTGTACTCAGGCATCACGAACACAAAGGCGTCGGCCCGAGCAACGGTGGCTGCCCACTGCTTGGAGTGCTCGTGGACGTATTCGCCACGCATGGGGTGGCCTGGCTCGTCAAACAGCGGGAGGTTGACTTCCTTCAAGTCGATCACTTCAACGTCAAAGGAACCCTGGTTCTTCGCTACGCCTTCGAACCAACTCGCAATTGTCGGGCCAACACGTCCGGGTCGCGTGGACGCAATCACAATCTGAAGAACGGGGCGGCTCATGGAAATCTCCTAAGGGGGTTGGGGTGCATCGATCTTATGGGAGGCGCTGTCGAGTGTTACCGATTACGCAAGCCGGCCGCGGCCATTTCCAGATACGACTCCATCTCGCGGCGATCTTGGTCACTCAAATGACCCGCTTCGCGCTCAAGAGCAGCGCGCATGTGATCGAGCCATGCGTTTCGAACTTTCTTGGTGATGACGTAGTCCACGTGACGCATTCTGAGCCGAGGGTGTCCGCGCAACTGCTCATACAGGGGCGGTCCGCCCCAATACTGAGCCAAGAACAAGGCGAGCCGATGTCGCGCAGCGCTCAAATCACCTTCTGGGTACATGGGGCGCAGCACCGGATCTTGTTCCACACCTTCATAGAAGGCGCTGACGAGCCGTTCAAAGAAGGCCAGACCCCCCACCCGGTCATAGAAACTCAAGTCGTCGCTGTCCACGACGTCTACCGTATCGGCCCGATGGCTCCGAGCCCCTCGGTTGTCTCATAGAATGAGAAGCCACGCATTGAACCACGTGTTCATTGTCTGCGGGTGTAGCTCAATGGTAGAGCTCCAGCCTTCCAAGCTGGCCATGCGGGTTCGATTCCCGTCACCCGCTCTCCGATTGGAGACGCTTGAGCAGGCTCAACCGCTCTCTCCTTGCCCCCACGCAGAAAACCCCTCGAATCAATGGCGTGGTGCGCATTGATCCGAGGGGTTCTCCGTAAAGACGCCCATCCCAAGCGTCTCGTTTCAGCTAGCTCGCTGCACCAATTTTCGTAGCCTCTGGCACCTCAAGCAGCGAACCGGTTGCCACGTCGTAGACGTAGCCATAAATCGGAATCGACGCTGGAACAAGGGGGTGGTTGCGAATGCGCTGCACGTCATCAACAACTGCTCCGTTTCGATCTGAAACGGTCAGCCAGTCAATGTAAGCACCTTCGCTCGACCCTGGTCCTTGTCCGACATCTACAAATCCCTCAGCGCCAAGCTGAGCGGTTTCAAGACTGGAATGGAGCAAGCCACGCATGATTTCGTCGGTGAAGAACTCCATTCCGCAGTCGCTGTGGTGAATGACAAAGAACTCTTTTGTTCCGAGCAGCTTGTAAGAGATGACGAGGGATCGGATTGCATCATCACTTGCCCGACCACCCGCATTGCGAATGACGTGAGCATCGCCCTCTGAGAGGCCTGCATACTTCGCTGGATCAAGTCGCGCGTCCATGCACGTCAACACCGCGAATTGGCGGGCCGGCGGCAAGGCCAAGGAACCCTTGTCACCAAAGTTCGCAACATACTCGGCATTAGCTGCCAAAACTTCGTTTAGTACGCCCATGACAGGCTCCTTTCAATCAATGGGTTGCTCGGCGAGGAACCCAGAATCACCCTAGCGCAAATATGACTTAAACGATCATATTTAAGTAAAAAGCATGTGTGGTTCGCGGGGAACCTCAAGATCATCGACCCATGCACCTGACCGATCTCCTTGTGCGTCAAACTTGACGCACACCACACCACCGTTGGAGGAATCGTGTTCATTGCCTGTGTCATCGTCTCAATTTTGTTTTCGCTCATGCTCCTCATTTCGGCAATGGGCAAATTGACCAAGATGCCCAAGGTGGTGGAATCGTTGACCCACGTTGGCGTCAAGCCCCAGCAATTTGTGATCTTGGCGGGCCTTGAGGTTGCAGCAGCCATCGGCCTGATCATTGGCTTGTGGGTAGCTCCCTTGGGTATCGCCGCTGGCATTGGTTCCGTGTTGTACTTCGTGGGGGCGATCATCGCTCACTTGCGGGTCAAAGACACCAAGGGCCTCAGCGGTCCAGCAGTTCCCTTCATCCTGGCAATTGCTGCCTTGGTGTTGCGCATCGTTACTGCCTAAGCGCCGAACTCGGCTAGCGGGCGATGTGTAGCGTTGCGAGCCTCACGGCAACGATCACCATGACGAGCGCAATGGCGAGATCTAACACTCTCCACGTCACGGGACGTGCCATCCACCTCGACATGTAGCGGGCGCCAAAGCCAAGACCCGAAAACCACAGGGCTGAAGCCAGCGCAGCACCGAGACCGAACCACCAACGGTGAGTCCCGTATTGGTTGCCAATTGCACCAATCAACAGCACGGTGTCGAGATAGACGTGCGGATTCAAAAACGTGAGCGACAGCGTGGTGAGCACCACTCCTGACTTGCTCACCCCTGGCGCTTCGCCGGGCATCAGTACCGCGGCTCCGAATGCCCGGCGCAGGCACGAGAGAGCAAAGTACGTGAGATAGGCCACGCCAACCCATTTGAATATCGTGAGGAGTTGAGGAAAGGCGGTAAAGATTCTGCCCAGCCCCCCAATGCCCAGAGCGATCAACACAACATCTGAGGCAGTGCACAGCATCACGATAAGGGCAACGTGGGCTTTAGCAAGCCCCATGCGAAGGACGTAAGCATTTTGCGCGCCGATAGCAACAATGAGCGAGAAGCCAGTTACTAAGCCTGCAATGATCCCTGACACGTGGTTAGTCTGGCACGCTTACGTCAGCTCCAGTGGCTCCGCGTCCTGCTTGCGTTAAGAGATCTACGCGTTAGGTGCAGTGGTGTTTTGTGCAATCACGCTTGGGAATTCGCTGGCAAGTCCACTCAAGCCGGCTTGCGACTTGTCAAAGCCCATCGCCCAGCGCACTTCGGCCACCACGGCTTGGTCAATGACCGGCCAAGCTTGACCAGTGGTCGCTGCTTTGACTTGGCAGCCGTCGCTGGTAATACCAAGCAAACTCGCGGGAATGTTGACGTGGAACTGGTGCGCCAATTCAGACAGGTTCACCACGCTGGCCAACGAGCAGGCATTGCTGAACACCAGGTGACCCGCATTGTTTAGCTCGATGAACCGCTTTGGGGCATGGAAGCTGTCATAGGCACGGACAACCGAAGACGTGGGCACCACCTTGTCGAGGGTGCCGCTCATCAGTAATGATGCAGATTTTGGCACAGCGGTTGAGACGCCATCAGGGGCGCTCGGGTCTACTGCGCCGGCCAGGCCAACATAAGCCCGGACATTGGGCTGAGTGGCGGCAAGTTGCTGAGCGGCGATGCCGCCTTCTGAGTGACCGATGGCGGCAATACGCGTCATATCAAGATGGTTGTAAAACGGTGACGAGCTGGTCGTGTTCCACGTACCCAACGAAGCAATGGTGCTTGTGAGATCGGTTACGTCTTGCCCATTGGCCGTTGGCAGGGCTTGCTTCGTGATGAGCTGGCTCAACACGGCGGCTAGGTCGCGAGTCGTGTGCTCGGGTGCCGCGACGACATAACCCCACGAGGCCAAGTGGCTCATCAAGAAGGTGCTCTGCACATTGAAGCCACCGTAACCGTGGCTAAAGACCACAATCGGGAACTGGCCTTGAGCAACGGGGACATTGAAGAAGCCATAGAGCGGAATCGTCAAGTTGGTGATGGACGACGGCAAGATTGCTGAGAGCAACTTCGGGAGATAATTCGACAGTGCAGTTGTGGCTCCCGTGCCGTGGGCGTTGTCTGCTGAGGTGGGATACCAGATCTCCACGGGGACATCCATGCCCGAGGACATGATGTGCTCGGTGCTTACCCCGACGCCATAGGGGCCATCGCCGACGAAACTGGTTGGCCCTACATGAGACACCACCGGCACTGCGTCGTTAGAGCCTCCGGGGCTCAGGGTGCCTTCGTGCTGCAACGCAAATCCCACTGCGCAGAGTGCCAGCACGGTGAGAACCGCGAGGATGGCTTGGGGAATGAGCCATGAGGAGCGGGAGTTGTCGATATTGGTGACGACGTGATCGGACGCAGCGAAGGGATTCTTCACTTGACCGTGACCGCCAGCAGTGCAGCGCAGCCGGCCAGCACGCTGAGGACGCCCAAAATGGCGTAGGGAATGAAAATGGGTGAGCGTGAGTGATCAACGTTGGTGGCGACGTGCATGCAAGGCTCCGTGTTCGTTAGCGAATCGAGAAAGAACTTAGCGCCTCCACCACGCCCGACTCGTCGAAGTGTTAGCGCAAATCCAGGCCTGGCGCCTCGGCGACCGAAGGTCCCTTGCCTCGCTTGCCCGGCAAGAAAACCTGTTCGGGGCGAAAACTCCAGAGTTTGCGATCACCTCGACGCCCGCCCACTACTTCGACGCTGATGGACCCCGAATCGAGATGCTCGACGAGTGCCACGAATTCAAAGGAGCCGCGTTTGGCGCGAGCATCGTCAATGTCAACGGCATCACCGGGCTTTAACCCGGCCCAGTGTTCGCTTCGCTTTACTCGAGAGGTTTCGGCCATAAAGGATCAGTCTTACCGCTCCGGCGGGTGCTTCGTGTCAAAATGGGAATATGGCCATGGGAGCATTTCGCTTACTCGAGCACTCAGACGATGAGCATGGCAACGATTCGGGCTCGGCTTTGGCTAACCAGATCGCGTCTCTCATCTCTGCGCTCTCTGACCACGGCATTTGGATCGTGGTGCTGGTGGGACTTGGCGTACTCACGAAGCGCTTTTCCCTCCGCTCGGCGCTGATTGCCCTCGCTGTGGTTGGCTTTTCGTCTCTTGGGCTCAACACGGTCATCAAACGATTCGTAAACAAAGAGCGCCCTGACGCTGACTCCCCTGCCGCCGCCTTTGTCCGCAGGCCGACAAGCTCGAGTTTCCCTTCTGGCCATACCTTGGCTACCGCAGCGGCCGCCGTGGCCTTCCCCGCAACCACCGCTGGCGTTGCCGCAGGCCTCATCGCCACCTCGGGTGTTGCCTGGAGCCGGGTGCAGCTCAAGGCCCACGACCCCGTCGACGTCGCAGCCGGTGCTGGAATAGGCGTCATCCTTGGTTGGTGCTTGCGCCGGAGTGTCCAAGCAGTGTTGCGCAATCTCTAATTGGGAATGAATTCCCACTCAAGCGTGTTGTAACGAAGCATGAGTCTCCCCTCCTTCACCTTGCTCTATGACTATCGCTGCCCCTTCGCCCGAATCGTCCACGAACATGTCCTGGCCGCCAATCGTGCCGGCGCAGACTTGGCCGTCACCTTCGCGCCGTACACCTTGAATCAGGGCTACGTTCCAGAAGGTGCGCCTGCAATCTGGGACTCACCAGAAGGAGACAGCGTCCTCAGCGCCCTCGAAGCGTCAGTTGCCGTGCGCGACACGTGGCCAGCATCCTTTGCTGCCGTGCATGAAGCGCTCTTTGAAGCGCGCCACACCCATTCGATTGCCCTGTCCAACCGCGAGCAGGTGGCAAGCGTCCTTGAAAGCGTCGGCCTCGATGCCGGCGAGGTATTTGCCGTAGTCGACAGTGGCGGGCCTCGACGAGTCATTGCTAACGATTGGACGCACTATCACCATGACCTCGATGTCTTTGGGGTGCCCACCTTTGTCTTTAATGATGCAGATGCAGTCTTCTTGAGGCTCATGGACCCACCCAACGGTGACGATCAAGCGTCAGCCGCACTGATGACACAAGTCATTGCCACCATGGCGCTTCAGCCAAGTATCAACGAACTCAAGCACACCCGAGTGCCTTCCTAAGCGCTAGCGGTTCCTCGCGAGTTCGCCAAGAAGGGCAAAAGTTTCGGCCCGATCGTGGCTGCTTCCACAGGGGGCGGCGAAGACTTCCGTTGCTCCTGCTGCCTCGAGCTCTTCGAGGCCTTCGAGGATGTGCGCTTGATTTCCCACAAGCGCGATGTCACTTGCGGTCGCAGCACCTTGTTTATCGAGCATGGCCTTATACGAGGGCAACGTGGGATAGATCGCAAATTGCTGGTCAATCTTTTCTTTGGCTGCAGCCACGTCGTCGGTGACGCATACCGGAATGCCCACCACGATTTCTGGCGTCTTGTTAACACTCTCAGCGGCCTGGGTGATGATGGGTGTTACGTGATCGCGAATGGTGGCAATGCCACTCATCCAGGTGATGGTGCCTGCCGCCACGGTCCCAGCGAGCGCCAACATTCGAGGAGCCAAGGCCGCTACCAATACCGAAATGGCCGGCGGGTCTTGAATGGTGAGTGGTCCAAAGGTGCGAGCAGTGATTCGCTCACCAGCGTGGTCACTTTGTCGCCCCTCAACCATGGGTATCAAGGCATCGAGATATTCCGTCATATAGCTCGCGGGCTTTGAGAAATCTTGGCCCCACAGGCCCTCGACGACGATCTGATGGCTAAGCCCCACACCGAGCGACAAGCGATTCGGAGCCATGGCCTGGGCCGCGGTAAGCGCTTGTTGGGCCATGACTTGAGGGATTCTCGAGTAGACCGGAACTACCGCGGTGCCAAGGTCTAACCCCGGTACGGCTTGGGAGATTATCCCAAAGAGGCCCAAGGCATCGTGGCCAAAAATCTGACTGCACCAGGCCGAACGAAACCCGGCATCACGAGCTGCTTGGGCGCTCGCGATCGCCGCGTCAACGGTCTTCTCACTCTCAATGCCGATTCCGATTCGCATGGCGTTCCGGACCCCTCTCATACTTAGGTATCGTCACGCTGTGGCGTACCAAGCGAAGACTACCGGGGAGTTGACCACATGCGCGTAGGAATCATCGGAGCAGGGCAGTTGGCCCGCATGCTCGAAGAACAAGCATCCGCCCTCGGCATCGCCACGTCAGTTCTGGCTCAAGACCCAGACGAGGCAGCGTGCGAGACCGCCAGCGAGGTCATTATTGGCTCTGCTGATGACCTCGACGCGCTCCACACCTTGGCCGGATCCTGTGACGTGGTCACCTTTGATCATGAACTCGTGGATCTTGACCTCATTGCTGCGCTCGAAGACGCTGGCATCGACGTCTTCCCCTCGTCTTCTGCCCTGGAATTCAGCGTCGATAAAGCGGCCATGCGAGAGCGCCTCCACCAAGCTGGCTTACCCGTGCCTCGCTACTCCATCGTGCCCCCGGGTGTGAGTGTGGACTTCGAAGCCATTGGTGATTCTTGGGGCTGGCCACTCGTGATCAAGACGGCATCTGGTGGCTATGACGGCAAAGGCGTCTTTGTCGTTGACGCCGTAGAAGAGGCTCACCGCATTGAGCACGCATTGCGCGATGCCAAACGCATCATGGTGATTGAAGAGCACGTTGGCATCATCAAGGAAATTGCCGCGATGGTGGCGAGGAACGCCAAGGGCGACATCGTGAGCTACCCGGCTGTCGAAACGGTTCAAGACAACGGCATCAACCGCGAAGTCATTGCGCCAGCCGAGGTGGATCTCGACATCTTGGAATCAGCGTCCGCAATCGCGTGTCGCATCGCCGAACTCATCGGAGTCGTCGGCGTCTTGGCCGTCGAACTGTTCGTCACCACCGATGGCCTCGTTATCAATGAGCTTGCCTTGCGGCCTCACAACTCTGGCCACTGGACCCAAGACGGGGCAGTAACAAGTCAATTTGAGAATCACCTTCGAGCCGTATTGGGCCTGCCCCTAGGTGATCCCTCCATGAGAGATGCCTTCGTGTGCTCGGTCAACGTGCTCGGCGGTCCTGAGGTCACGAGTTTTGACCCTCTCCTCGCCGACGCGTTGGCGATAGATGCCAAAATCCACCTCTACGGTAAGGAACCTCGTGAGGGGCGAAAGCTCGGACACGTCACCGCAAGCGGCACGGATCGCACCGAGGTGCGTGCGCGAGCTTGGGCGGCTGCCGCAGCCCTCGGGACTCCGAGCGCACCACAAATCTGAGTCTGAGGCACCCAGAACCTGGTCTTGGCTGACAGACTAGGAAGAGAGCAATCAAGAATATTGACGAGGAGTACGGACCATGACGAGCGCGCCCCGGGTTGGGATTGTGATGGGAAGTTCGTCGGATCAAGAGGTCATGGCTGCGGCGTCCACCATCTTGGACCGATTTGGCATTAGCCACGAAGTTCACGTGGTTTCGGCTCACCGCACCCCCGAGGCAATGGTGGCCTATGGAAAACAGGCTGCTGCGCGTGGTTTAGCGGTCATTATCGCTGGAGCCGGTGGCGCGGCGCACTTGCCAGGCATGTTGGCCGCAGTTACCTCACTGCCCGTCATCGGAGTTCCCGTGGCGCTTGCTCGTCTCGATGGGATGGACTCCTTGCTTTCTATTGTGCAAATGCCTCGGGGTGTTCCCGTGGCGACGGTTGCCATCAACGGTGCTGAGAACGCCGGACTCTTGGCAGTGCGCATGCTGGCTATTGGTGATACGGCCTTGCAGGCAAAACTCGATGAGCATCGAGCGAGCCTCGCTGATGCCGCGATGGCTCAAGATGCGAACATTCAAGGTGGAGCCAAATGAGTGATCTGCTTCGGCGCTTAGGAAGGCCTGAGGGAACCAAGCTCCTGATCGTCACGGCTGATGACTATGGCTTGTGTCACGCAGTGAACGTGGCCGTGTCTGAAGCCTTAGCCATGGGTGCCGTGACGTCGGCCTCCCTTCTCATGCCCGCACCGTGGTCGCGCCACGCAGCTGCCACCTATCACGGTGGCGACGTCGGCATCGAATTGAGCATCCTGGCCGACCACCCGCTCCTTCGCTATGGGCCCCTCACCCATGCGCCCTCCTTGCTTGGTGGTGATGGTGGCTTTGCCGACACCGTTGATGACGCTTTGGAACATGCCGATCTCGATGAGGTGCGTCGCGAATGCCGGGCTCAAGTTGAGCGCGCGGTGCTGAGTGGATTTGATCTCACCCACATCGCTGTGCACCGAGGTGTGCTGCTGCAGCGCCCCGAGTTTTTCGACGTCGTTCTGGAGTTGGCCGTTGAATATCGCCTCCCCTTGCGACTCCTCGATGCTCATGGAGAGGCCGGCCTTGGCTTCCCTGCTCGAAGCATTGTTCGCCAAGCCGGCGTCGTGACACCCGACACCGTGATTGACACCCGAGCTACGGGTTTTCGTCCGGTCTGGCCCAATGTCTTGGCGAACATCAAGCCCGGGGTGACCGAGTTAGTGGTTCACCCCGCCGTCGATACAGAAGAACTCAGAGCATTTGCCACTGACGCGGAACAACGCATTACCGACATGCACCTGCTCACCCGCGACGCCGCCTTTCGCTCTGCGCTGCGGACCCACGACGTGGAACTCATTGGCTGGGCTCCGCTCTTGGCGCTCACCCACGCATCGCTACCTCGCTAACAACCAACTGGCCTCGCCAGTCGTTGGCTAGCGTGGTGCAGCATTCCCCCTACGTATTGAAAGGTTCACCGTGGCTCAGCAAAGCGCCCTTACCCCTCAAGCCGAGGACTTCCCCCGCTGGTATCAAGACGTCATCGCTAAGGCTGAGTTGGCCGACAACGGCCCCGTTCGCGGCACGATGGTAATTCGACCTTATGGCTATGGCATCTGGGAGCGCATCCAAGCTGAGCTCGACCAGCGCATTAAAGCAGCGGGTGCCAAAAATGCTTACTTCCCACTCTTCATCCCCGAGAGTTACCTCACTCGAGAAGCCGAGCATGTCGAAGGATTCAGTCCCGAGTTGGCAGTCGTGACCCATGCGGGAGGATCAGAACTGGCCGAACCCATTGTGGTGCGCCCTACCTCTGAGACGGTGATCGGCGAGTACATGGCCAAGTGGGTGCAGAGTTACCGTGACTTGCCGCTCTTGCTCAATCAGTGGGCCAACGTCGTGCGCTGGGAGCTGCGTCCGCGTTTGTTCCTGCGGACCTCTGAGTTTTTGTGGCAAGAAGGCCACACCGCCCATGCCACCCGAGCCGACGCCACGGCCTACGCTCAGCGCATTCATCTCGAGGTATACCGAGACTTTCTGCTCAATGTGTTGGCAGTACCAACGTATGTTGGCATCAAACCTCTTTCCGAGCGTTTTGCGGGCGCGATTAACACCTTGACCTGTGAAGGCATGATGCGCGACGGAAAAGCACTACAGATGGCCACCAGTCACGAACTCGGTCAGAACTTTGCCAAGGCATTCGAAATGTATTTCCAATCAGATCAAGGCCAACAAGAGCTGTGCTGGACCACATCATGGGGTGCTTCCACAAGACTCGTCGGTGGATTGATTATGGCCCATGGCGATGATCAGGGCTTGATCGTGCCTCCACGCGTTGCACCCATCCAAGTCGTCATATTGGCCATTAAAGAGAGCCCTGAGGTAAGCGCAGCAGTTTCGCAACTCGCTGATGAGTTGACCAAGGCCGGCATTCGCATCGAGATCGATCGCGGCTCAGGTTCGTTTGGTCGCCGAGTCGTGGACTGGGAAATCAAGGGCGTTCCCCTTCGCCTCGAAGTTGGACCTCGAGACCTTGAACAGGGCAAGGTCGTCCTTGCTCGGCGTGATAGCTCCGAAAAACAATCCCTCGCTCTCAACGAAGTTGCAGAGACGGCTGCCACATTGTTAGCCGGAATGCATGATGAGATTCTTCATGGCGCCACACTGCGCCTCGAGGCCAATACCCACAGCGTCACCAGTGTGGATGAGGCCATCGAAGCCACCGCTGGAGGCTTTGCGAAAATTGCGTGGGATGCCTTGAAAGATGGAGGCGAAGCTCAACTTCGCAACGAAGCAATTACCGTTCGCTGCCTGCAGCGGCGCGATGGAAGCTTGCCAGCGGATGAGACCGAATCAGACCTCGTCGCCATTGTGGCGAAGTCGTATTAAGACCCTTTCGTAGGCTTACTCAATTCCTTCAAACAAATCAGTCTCTTCGACATCGATAGCCCCCACTCGGCTCTTGGCCAAGCGGTAATGGTCGTAGGGGTGAATGTTGTGGCGGATCTCCTCTGTGAGACCAAACCACCACGGCGATTCAGGATCAATCTGTGTGGCGTGAGCCTTGAGTGCATTATCGCGGACGGCCTGGTACCCCCTGATATCGATGCTGGTGGTAAAGGGGACATCTCGGTTAATCCACGCTAAGCGTTCCTCGTACGGGGACTTCAGACCAAGCTCAAGATGCTTCTCGTGAAGCAGCCGCGACTGCATCACTGGCCACACTGTGTAATACAACTTGGCGACCTGATGGGGTTCGCCAAGTTCTGGGTAAGCCGAGGGATCAGCCGCCGCATCAAAGGCAGCCAGAGTGATGTCGTGGGCTCGAAGGTGGTCAGGGTGCGGATATTCGTGTTGCGCATCGGGGTAAGAAATCAACACCGTGGGTCGATAACGGCGCACTAAGGCAACGAGTTCGCCAACAGACTGCTCGAGGGGGATGTTCCAGAACGCGTCAGGCCGCTTATTGGCCTCCATGTCAGGCATGCCTGAATCTCGGTGGCCAAGGCGTTCAACCACCTCGTAACCAATGATGGCGGTCGCGGCGTCGAGTTCTTTTGATCGTCGCTCACCAAGTGACTCCCCCGGTTCCAACACCACCTTGTCGTTGTGGATCTCACCCTCTTCCCCGCCGGTGCAGCACACCAAGACCGAGGAGACGCCGAGGTCTCGATACTTGGCAATGGTGCCCGCTCCCTTTGATGATTCGTCATCAGGGTGGGCATGGACGGTCATGATTACCCGTTGGTTCATGGCCTTAGACCCTAGAGGCTCGCCACCTGCCGTCATCACCCGCGCTAGCCGACCTAGGCTCGGGAGATAATCAGGCTCTTAGGAGGTCGAATAGGTGGGTGTATTCAAGCGAATGGGCGAGGTCTTCCAGGCCAAGACCAACAAGGTGCTCGACAAGGTGGAAGACCCTCGCGAAACGCTCGATTTGGCGTATCAGAAGCAAGTGGAGCAACTCACCAAAGTGAAGCGCTCGGTGGCCGATGTTGCCACCGCTCGTAAGCGCATTGAGATCCAAGCACAACAACTCAAAGACCAAGCAGACAAACTCCAAGGCCAAGCTAAAGCGGCCCTCGAACAAGGCAACGAGCCACTGGCACGCGAGGCGTTGAGTCGTCGCGAAGCCATTGCCACCCAACTCAGTGGCCTCGAAACCCAGCACGCTCAAATTGCCGAGCAAGAAGCACACCTCATCGAGACCTCCCACAAGCTCGAAGCATCCATCGAACAGTTCCGCACGCAAAAAGAAACCGTCAAGGCCACCTATACCGCGGCTGAAGCGGAGACCAAAGTCAATGAAGCCGTGGCGGGCATTTCAAACTCCATGGGAGATGCAGGTCAAGCCTTGCAGCGAGCCAATGACAAAGTGGCCGAGATGCAGGCACGCGCTAGTGCGACTGATGAACTCTTGGCATCGGGCGCACTCACGGATCTCACGAAGCCAGTCGATGACATCCAAGCGCAACTCGACCAAGCTTCCACCGCATCAGCCGTGGACGCACAGCTCGCAGCACTCAAAGCGGAAGTCACGTCGGCGGGTAGCGCCGCTGAACTTCCTAGCGCCGAGGAGTAAGCATCGTGGCATACGCCAAGAACATCGGATCAGACAGGGGCCTCACCTGGCGCATGATGATGACGGGCCTCTTCCTCGTCATTCTTTGGGGCATTATTACGGCGATTCTCTTTGCCATTGGATTGAGCTTTGCTTTCATTCTGGTCATTATGTTCGCCGGAATTTTTTGCCAATACTGGTTCTCTGACCGCATTGCGCTCTTTGGTATGGGCGGCCGCCTCGTTACCCCACAAGAAGCGCCACAACTCCATGCCATGGTGGATCGGCTCTGCTTGATGGCCGACATGCCCAAGCCTCGTGTCGCTATTGCCCAAACCGATATGCCCAATGCTTTTGCTACCGGCCGCAGCCCCAAGGCGGCAGTGGTGTGCGTAACCACGGGCATTCAATCGCGCCTCAGCGATGAGGAACTCGAAGCCGTGCTGGCCCACGAACTCAGCCATGTTGCCCACCGTGATGTAGCCGTAATGACCATTGCTTCATCGGTGGGTATGATCGCCGGGCTTTTGACAAGAGTGGCGATGTTTTCCTCCATGTTCGGAGGTTCCAATGACAACCAAAACCAGAACAACGCCCTCATCGAACTCGGCGTCATGCTGGCATCCATTGTCATCTACTTCATCAGTTACCTCCTCACCTTGGCGCTTTCTCGCTACCGCGAACTCGCTGCAGATCGCTCCGGAGCGCTGCTCATTGGCAAACCCGCAGTCTTGGCCGCAGCCCTCGTCAAGGTGACGGGCGAGATGTCCAAGATTCCCCAGCGAGACCTGCGCAAGCAAGAGGCCTACAACGCCTTTTTCTTTACTCCCGCCTTGGCCGGCAAGCAGAGCAGCTCGCTTGCCACCCTCTTTTCCACTCACCCCAGCCTCGAACAGCGCTTGGCTCAGCTCGATGACCTCGAGCGACGCCTCGGCCAAACTGGCGCCTGACCGCCAGCATGGGGCTCTTTGATGCCATGTTGGGGCGCTCTAAACAGCGGGGTCCCAATCTTGACGATCTCTTTGCCTTACCTGGTGCTGCCGTCACCTTGCAGCTCCAGGCCGGACTCGGACCCTCTGGGCATGCTGGCGTGTGCTGGAAGCCGCCAAGTGGATCTGGAACCACCGACACCCTGAGCCAAATCGAGAGCCTCTTGGGCTTAGATGATCCATCCAAGAGTGGTCTCAGAAGCGTTACCGACGATTTGGGCTTCACGTGGCTCGTCATTGAGGCCCCAGGTTTTGACGATCAGGTCACCAAAGCCCACGAGATCACCAGCACCATCTCCGATCAAGGTTTCGGCACGCAAATACTCTGCTGCGTTTTTGGCTTGGCCACTTTGGATGAGCACACGCCAGCTGGCTACCTCGTATACCTATCCAAGCAGGGAAGTTTCTACCCCTTCATCCCTTCGGGCCCTGAGTCTCGAAACAATCAGGAAGAGTTGCGCCTTCGTTCCTTGTTGGCGCCGGATCTGCCCATCGAACCAGACTTGAGCAAGTGGATGGCCATTTGGGGTCTCCCCCTGTAATCGAAGCCGTTACATCACTCGCCTACATTGGTGCCATGACCCAACGCCCATCACGACGCATCGCCCTCGATGGCGCCGTCAATTTTCGCGACTGTGGCGGATATCAAACGCCAGAAGGCCCCGTTGCTTGGGGTCGACTTTTTCGCTCTGACTCACTGAGTTATTTGAGCGACGATGACCACGACACCATTCGCTCGATTGGCCTTAACACGGTGTTTGACCTCAGAACCGCTGAGGAATTGGAACTCGGTCGCTTCCCCGTCGAACACATTGACGTTGACTTCCACCACCTGCCCCTGATCGAACGCCTCAATGACCCCGAAGACTTTAAGGTTACGAACTCGCTCATTCGCGATTCCTACATCACCATGCTCGACGAAGCGGCGCAGCATTTCGTTCGGGCGTTTCACATCTTGAGTGAAGGATCTGCCTGGCCGGTCGTAGTTCATTGCGCTGCTGGCAAAGACCGAACCGGAGTCATTGTTGCTCTGTTGCTCGGTTCAGTAGGCGTCAGCGACGATGACATCGTGCACGACTACACCCTCACCCAAGAGATTCTGGTGGACTTGCGCGCCAAGATCCTTGAACGTCACCCGGAGTGGGAAGAGACGGTCATTCGTCGAGATGAGAACAATGACTTTGGCGCACCCGCTGAGAACATGCACAATTTTCTCACTGTTGTCGAGGAGCGGTGGGGCTCCATACCCAACTACCTTCGAGCTATTGGCATCTCAGAGGCACAGCTCGAAGCTGTGGCGAGCAATCTTTTGGTTTAACGCAAGGAAGAGACCGTCTGGCAGAAGTGGAGGTCTCGAGCGGTAATCGAATTGGTCTCATGCGTGTAGATACGCACATGGACCGTGTCGAATCCGAGCGTCATTTCGGGATGGTGATTCTGAGCTTCAGCAATCGCCCCTACAGACGTTACGAAACCAAGCCCTGCGGCGTAACTCGCAAAGCTAAAGGTTCCCTCAAGCAGGTTTCCGACTTGGGTCCAATTGCCCGATCCGCTGAGTGCTGCGATTTCCTCGTCACTCGCCGGCGTGGCGGGAATCACGGGTGGGTCATCTCTTCGGGCTTCACCGCGGCGTCAAATTCTTCGCCGGTGAGTAGACCCAGCGCAATGGCCGACTCGCGCAAGGTACTGCGCTCTTTGTGCGCCTTCTTCGCCACCTTGGCGGCGTTGTCGTAGCCAATGTGAGGGTTGAGGGCAGTAACCAACATGAGTGAATTCTCCAAGTGGCGCTTGATTTGCTCCTCATCGGGTTCGAGGCCTTCGATGCAAAATTCTCGAAACGCGAAACACGCACCCGTAAGCAAGTCCACCGAGTGAAGGAAGTTGTGGATGATGACAGGTTTGCACACATTGAGCTCGAGGTTTCCTCGACTTCCGGCAATCCCAATCGCTGCATCGTTGCCCAACACCTGAATGCACACCATGATCATGGCCTCACACTGAGTGGGGTTCACTTTGCCGGGCATGATGGAACTGCCTGGCTCATTCTCTGGCAACATCAATTCGCCGAGGCCCGATCGTGGGCCAGATCCCAGCCAACGAATGTCATCGGCAATTTTGGTCAGCGATACGGCCAGCGTCTTGAGCGCGCCTGAGGCATACACCAACGCGTCGTGCGCTGCGAGGGCCGCAAACTTATTCGGAGCGGTCACGAAGGGAAGGCCCGTCAACTCGGCAATGGCGGCTGCCACTCGTTCACCGAACTCGGGGTGGGTGTTGAGACCCGTGCCTACCGCCGTACCGCCTGCGGCGAGTTCGCAGAGCTGTGGGATGACTTGGTTCAAGCGCACGAGGTCTGCATCGAGTTGACTGACGTAGCCAGAGAATTCCTGCCCCAAGGTCAAGGGGGTGGCGTCCATGAGGTGCGTGCGCCCGATCTTGGTAATAGCTTCGAACGCTGTTTGCTTTTTGGCCAACGCATCGCGAAGGGCCGTGACGGAGGGAATCAAGCGATGGGTGAGTTCAGCGACGGCAGCAATGTGCATGGCCGTTGGAAAGGTGTCATTGCTCGATTGGGACATGTTGACGTGGTCATTGGGGTGAACGGGATCCTTTGATCCGCGAACGCCACCAGCGATCTCAATGGCACGGTTAGAGATGACCTCGTTGACGTTCATGTTGGTCTGGGTTCCAGAACCCGTCTGCCAAATCTTCAAGGGGAACTGATCATCGTGTTGCCCAGCGGCAACTTCACCTGCAGCCTCAATAATGAGGGCGGCCTTCGCTTCATCGAGTTTGCCCAAGTCTCTATTGACTTGTGCTGATGCCTTCTTGAGGGTTCCAAATGCGTGGACCAGCGGCGCAGGCATGGTGTCGTGGCCAATGGGAAAGTGATGCAACGACCGAGCCGTTTGGGCTCCCCAGTAGACCTCGTCGGGAACCTCAATCTCTCCCATGCTGTCTGACTCGATACGAAATCCCACGCTCAACTCCTTGGTTCAACTAGCAATCTCCGAATTCGAAGGCTAGCCCTTCTCAACCGGGCTGCTTGTCGGCTCAAATGATGGTGAGGCTGCGCTCAGGCAACTCGCCTTCATGATGAGGAACCGGCACGATGGTCAAGGGCCGCCTCGTGGATCCATCAACCACCCAGGCCTCATCGCCATGGACGGCAATGACGGTGATGAGATGGTTCGGCTGAGGGCGATTCGCTGCATCCTGAAGTTTCCAAGTTTCAAGATCCAACGTGACTTGTGCCTGGGTCAACAGGGCCGATGCCGCTTCAGCATGATCTAACGCCACCTGTCGATCCTGGGCCGTGATGATCAAGCTGCTGATGGGCCCCAGATAACTCAAAGCCGTGATTTCTCGAGCGGCTACTGCACCACTTCTGCCCTCATTAACGTTGAGGGCCACGCCGAGCGGCGCCGAGCCTTCGTAGGCTCCGAGCACCACAAAGGGGTCGAGCGCGACGTCTTCGTCATAGAAGTGAGTAACTCCAAGGCCGCTCGCACCTCGAGCAGCCCAATCGCGCGCGACGTGACGTGCATCACGCCAGGCCACCTCACGCAGCCACACCCACCGATCAGTCATGGGTTTTAGCGACCCTCGAAGATTGGTGCACGCTTTTCGCGAAATGCCTTAATGGCTTCGTTGGTGTCGCGACTCGCAAAGTTCGACACCTGCGCGTAGCTCTCGGCCTCAAGCGATTGTTCGAGCGATGATCCAAAACTCTCATTCATAAGACGCTTCGACATCGATAGAGCCAGGGTCGGGCCTTGTGCCAAAGCGTGAGCGAGTTCATCGACGTGCGCGTCGAGCTGTTCACCATCGACCATGCGTGCAATCAGGCCGATTGAGAGTGCCGTGGGGGCGTCAACCATGTCTGCGGTCAGGGCGAGCTCTTTTGCCTTTGCGAGACCGACGATGCGAGGGAGAAGCCACGAAGCACCAAAGTCAACGCTGAGTCCTCGCTTGGCAAAAATCATGGAGAAGCGTGAGCGCTCACTCGCCACCACGATGTCGCAGTTGAGCGCAATAGACAAGCCAGCCCCCACAGCCAATCCATCCACTTTGGCGATAGTGGGCACGTTGAGACGATGAAGTGCTCGGGCGAATTCGTGCACTTCTCTCATCCAAGAAATTTGGCTGCGCTCTGAGTCTCGCCCCATAGGGAAGGACGAAATATCTGCTCCGGTGCAGAACTCACCGTTGGCGCCAGAGATCACCAAGCAACGGTCGCTGGGGGAATCTTCGATCTCGGCCAACAAGGCTCGCAGGGTAAGCAGCGTGTCAAGATCGAATGCGTTTTTGACTTCGGGCCGGTTAATGACTGCGGTGACAACGCCGCCGTCACGGGAAATATCTACGCTCATGAGTGCCTCCTCGATGCTTGCGAGGAAGGACCCCGCAGTTCACGAGCCTAGGCCTTGGGAACCTCGTCGAAGGTTGACTCAGGAAGACGTTCGATGTTGACGTCTCGGGTGGTTAAGACTCGCACCTCAGGGACGAACCGGGCCGGTCGATACATATCCCACACCCACGCATCTCGAAGCATTACTTCAATCAGGGGAGGGTTGGTTCCAGGATGCACCGAGAGGTCAACCTCGTTGGCCAAGTAGAAGCGACGCTCTGTTTCAATGATGTGCGAAAACAGACGAATAACGTCTTTGTATTCAGTAACGAGCGCGAACTCTATGTTTGCCTCGTAGGCGCCAAGGTCCTCTTCGCTCATGGGATCGCCAGATCCGTCAGGCCTTACGCCTTGACGTAGCGACGCTCCTTGATCTTGGCAGCCTTGCCGTGAAGGTCCCGCAGGTAGTAGAGCTTGGCGCGACGAACGTCACCGTAGGACTCAACTTCGATCTTTTCGATGATGGGTGAGTGAACGGGCAGGGTTCGCTCAACGCCAACACCAAAACTCACCTTGCGAACAGTGAAGGTCTCTTGCACGCCACCACCCTGGCGACGGATGACGACGCCTTGGAACAGCTGCACACGCTCGCGGTTACCTTCAACGACGCGCACGTGCACCTTGACGGTGTCGCCGGGCGAGAAAGCCGGAATGTCCTGACGAAGCGAGTCGCGGTCAATCATCTCGGTGGGGTGCATGGCGAATCCTTTACTCAGATCGTTCTCAACCGGGCAACGGGGCTCGGCGAGCGGAATGACCACTCTAGTCGCTTTTTTGGCGGCCTTCTAGTTCATCAATTCGGCCCAGCAGGGCTTGGTCAGCCTCGCTGAGTCCCCCCTTGGCCTCTATGAGGTCTGGACGGCGCTCTAGCGTGCGTTTTAAGGCCTTGGCGAGCCTCCACGAGGCAATGCGGCCATGGTCGCCAGAGAGGAGCACAGGGGGTACCTGAGCACCGGAAAATTCCTGAGGTTTGGTGTACTGGGGGTATTCGAGTAGTCCATCAGCAAAACTTTCAGCAACCGGGGAATCTTCGTTCCCCAGCACTCCTGGGATGAGTCGAGCTGCGGCTTCAATCACCACGAGCGCCGCCAATTCTCCCCCGGCCAGCACAAAATCCCCGATGGAGTATTCCTCATCCACGTAGTGATCAAGAATGCGTTGATCAATTCCTTCATAGCGTCCACAGAGCAGGGAAAAGGATCCGAGATGAGCCAACGTCTGAGCCTGTGCTTGGTCGAAACGCTTGCCTGACGGCGTGAGGGCGATGAGCGGTCTGGCAATTCCCGCGCCATCATTCGCCCCCTCGATAACCGCTGCGATGGGCCCAGGGGTCAACACCATGCCGGGACCTCCCCCGAAGGGCGTATCGTCCACGCTGCGACGCGCATCATGGGCACCGTCTCTGAGGTCATGAGCGGTCACGCTGAGGTAGCCGAGCGTTTGCGCTCTACCCAAAATGGATTCACTGACATAGGAGCGAATCATGTCGGGGAAGATAGTGATGACATCTACATGAAGGCTCATGTCTGCTTACTCCAAGAGCCCTTCTGGAACCTCGACCATCACTCGATCCCCGGCAAGCACATCGACGACGAATCGCAGAGGCACAAGCGCACCGGATTCGAGAACCAAGAGGTCACTCGCGGGATTGTTTTCCATGGCCGTGATTTCACCGTGGTCGGTGCCGTGCTGGTCGATCAGTCGCGCGCCGATCATTTCGTGCGCCCATAGGGCGCCATCGACCTCGACCGCCTCAGCGCGGAGCATGGTGCCTCGCATCGCTTCAGCGCGGTTTCGGTCGGTGATCTCCTTGAAGCGAACCAAGTAGCCCGTGCCTTGCGGCTGGGAACTCACCACTGTAAGTGGTCCCTCATCGCTCAACAGCACAGATTCAGGGTCAAGTCTTTCGAGCAGCGTGCTCCAGAAGTTGACGATCACATCACCTTTGAGGCCATGAGCCCGGGTGATCCGACCTACGTCGAGCAGGTCGCCCATGAGATGATCAGTCGTCGACGATGTCGACGTTGGTGCTTTTGCCAGAACGAGCTCCGGCAGCTCCCACCAAGGTGCGAATGGCTTGGGCGGTACGACCACGACGGCCAATTACCCGTCCCATGTCGTCGGGTCCAACGTGGAGCTTCAGCGATACCTTGCCACCACGCTCTTCGGCTTCAATGGCCACGGCGTCGGGGTCGCTTGCCAACTGACGGGCAAGGTAGGTCAAGACTTCTTCAGGCATGGAGGCCGATGCATCATTGACATCGTGCTCAACCACGTCGTTGTCGATGGTGTTGATGTCGCCCTCGACGTAGTCACTCATTACTTGCCCTTTGCGGCGTTGAAGGCCTCAAGCGCACCAGAGGCGCTCAGGATCTTCTCGACACGCTCAGTGGGCTGAGCGCCATTTTGCAGCCACTTCACGGCCTTGTCGTTGTCGATCTCGATCACGGTCTCTGGGTTGGCCTGGCTGGCTCCACGAGGAGCGTAGGTGCCGAGGATCTCGAGAAAGCGACCATTGCGGGGCGAGCGGCTGTCAGCAGCGACCACACGGTAGGTCGGCTGCTTCTTCTTTCCGATGCGCACGAGGCGGAGCTTGACTGCCACGGAATTTCCCTTCGGGGTTGGTATCAATCGATTCGGTCCACACCGCTTCGCGGGTGGGCCTGTCAATGTTAGCGGTCTTTAGGGGGGGTGACTCGACCACCCTTTTTCTTCTTGTTCTTAGAGCCCGGACGCGTCGGTGCGATCGAGGCTCCAACTTGGGCGCCAAGGCCTCGTAATTCAGGCGGAAGTGAGAGATTTCCAGGCCCTTGCGCTAAGGCCGAAGGGTCCATTCCTCGCTGATTCATCATGGCTTTGGCCATACCAAGCCGGCCTTTGGGCATCCCGGCCCCTCCGCCCATTGAGCGCATCATCTTCTGCATTTGCTTGAACTGGCTCAGGAGTTGGTTGATGTCTTGGGCCGTTACTCCCGCGCCATTGGCAATGCGACGCCGACGTGAACCGTCAATGATTGAGGGATCGTTACGCTCCGCTTTGGTCATGGATCTCACCATGCCTTCAAGGCGATCAAGGTGGCGATCGTCAATCTGATCAGCCGCTTGGCGCATTTGCTTGCTCATGCCCGGCATGAGCTTCATGAGTCCACCCATGGATCCCATTTTGCGCACCTGGCCGAGTTGGTCAAGGAAGTCATCGAGCGTAAAGGTGCCCGACATCATGCGACCAGCAGAGCGCGAGACAACCTCTGCGTCCATGGTCGCTTCGGCCTGCTCAATCAAACTGAGCATGTCCCCCATGCCCAGGATTCGATCCGCCATGCGATCAGGGTGGAAGACATCGAGGTCTTCCACCTTCTCGCCCGTTGAGGCAAAGGCAATAGGTCGGCCGACAACCTGAGCCACGCTCAAGGCCGCACCACCACGTGCATCACCATCAAGCTTGGTCAAAATAACCCCGTCGAGCGCCAAGCGTTCGTGGAAGGCCACCGCAGTTTGCACCGCATCTTGACCGATCATCGCGTCGATAACCAAGAAGGTGTAGGTCGGAGACGTCGCGGACGAAATCGCTGCCACTTCATCCATGAGGGCTTCATCAATAGCTAGGCGACCGGCGGTGTCAATGATGACCACATCTCTGCCGACTCGGGCCGCTTCGGCCATACCGGCCTCGGCGCTGGCCACAGGGCCAGCAGCTTCGGTGACCACAGGAACGCCGATGGATTCACCGAGGACTTGGAGCTGCTGAATAGCCGCAGGGCGTTGCAAGTCCGCAGCCACCAACACGGGATTACGACCTTGCTGTTTGAACCACCGCGCCAACTTCGCCGAGGTTGTCGTCTTACCGGCACCTTGGAGGCCAGCCAACAAAATGACGGTAGGGGGTCGCTGGGCGTAGGTGATCTTGATGGTTTCGCCGCCAAGGATGCGAATGAGTTCTTCGTGGACGGCCTTGATGACTTGTTGGCCAGGTGACAAAGCTTTCGAGAGCTCGACGCCGACGAGCCGCTCTTTTACCCCGGCAACAAAGCCTCGAACCACCCCAAAATCAACGTCAGCGTCAAGGAGGGCAGTGCGAATCTCGGCCAGCGCCTCATCGAGGTCTGCCTCACTGAGGCGTCCACGACTCTTGAGGCGCTTGGCAATGGATTCAAGGCGATCGGAAAGGGCGTCAAACATCGGCCTCTAAACCTACCTGAGTCGTCAGCACGCTTGTTAGCGATTCAAGAGGGCGTCGATGAATGCCTCAGGGTCAAAGGCCACCAAATCTGCTGGCCCTTCACCCAATCCCACCAACTTCACGGGTATTCCCAACTCGGCTTCAATGGCCACAATGACGCCACCTTTGGCCGATCCATCAAGCTTCGTCAGTACTACCCCGGTCACCCCCGTGGCTTCGAGGAATTCGCGAGCCTGCACCACACCGTTCTGACCAGTCGTGGCATCGAGCACCAGCAAGGTTTCACGAACGTCGCCGGGCTCTCGGTCGGCCACCCGCCGGATCTTTTTCAACTCCTCAACCAAGTTCACTTTGTTGTGGAGTCGACCGGCGGTATCAGCCAGCACCAAGCGGGCTCCCCGGGCCTTGGCACGCTGAATAGCGTCATAGATGACCGCAGAAGGATCGGCACCATCGGCGCCGCGAACCACTTCAGCGCCTGAGCGCTCACCCCAGGTTTCGAGTTGTTCGCCCGCTGCTGCTCGAAAGGTGTCACCCGCAGCCAGCACGATCTTGTCCCCGCGAGCCGCGCGAGCGGTAGCCACCTTGCCAATGGTCGTGGTCTTGCCCACCCCGTTAACGCCGACAAAGAGCCATACGGGTATGCGATCATCGGCCGCTGTGTCATCGAGGCTGCGATCAATGGTCGACCCATCGGGTCGTAAAGTCAGAATCGACGTGAGCTCGTTTCGAACGAGTTCGAGAAGATCAAGATCGGAACCGGCCTTTTTTGCCGCCGTGACTGCTTCCAAAATGCGTGTCGTAGTTGCGACTCCAACGTCGGCCCGAATCAGCGCTTCTTCTACTTCGTCAAGATCTTCTTGGTCGAAACTGGCCCGACCCACCTTGGCCCGTAGTTTTTCGAACAGCCCTCGAGAGCGGCCCATGCGATCTCGGTAACTTGGTAGTGCGTCGATTTCCTCAGGTGCCCGAACTTCAACCGAGGGCGTCGCACCATCGAGTTCTGGCTCGCCATGCTCAAGGGTGGCTTCGACTGGCGGTGGGCTGAGCGGCGCTTTCGTGCTGCCTTGACCAAGTTCTTTCGATGATCGGACTCGGAGCACCACCACCGAGGCGATGACGGCAACCAGAACAACGGCTGCGGCAATGACGGCAATGATCACGCCGACGCCTCAGCCTTTGGCACCTTCTGCGAGACCGCCTGGCTCGATCCACCAGGCGCCATGGTGACGCCATAGAGGGCATCTCCCGTCTCCATGGTTCGCTTCTGGTGCGAGACCACGATGAGCTGGGCTTCATCGCGGAATTCTTGAAGCAATCCCAAGAAGCGATGCAGGTTCACGTCGTCAAGAGCTGCCTCAACTTCGTCCATGAGGTAGAAGGGCGACGGCCTCGACCGGAACACAGCAAAGAGGAACGCCAATGCCGCCATGGAGCGCTCTCCACCTGAGAGCAGCGAGACGCGACGGACGTTTTTACCCAAGGGTCGAACTTCGATCTCAACCCCGGTATTGAGCAAATCGTCAGGATCAGTGAGCACCATGCGACCTTGACCACCGGGGAACAACAGTGCCACCAACGCGCTGAAGTGCTCGTTGACATCGGCCGCCGCCGACGCAAAGGTGTTCATAATTTCTTCGTCCAAGGTGCGCACGACTTCTTGGAGTTCACGTCGCGCCTCTCTCACATCGTTGACTTGTGCTTCGAGGTCACCGGAACGCTCTTCCAAGGCACTGAGCTCCTCGAGTGCCAAGGGGTTAATCGGCCCGAGCGCATCAAGCTGAGCTTCGAGACTCAGTGCCCGCTCTTCAGCACTCATCCCTTCAGGTAGTTCGGGAAGCGGTGCCTCAATGGCGGCCAAGGGATCTACTTCGAGATCCTTGCGAATGAGTTCCAAGGTGGCTTCGAGGCGGATCGCAACTTCGGCAGATTCGATTTCGAGTTCACGGCTTCGGCCCTGGTGGGCATTCAGGGCCGTCTCCGCACCTGCACGATCACGTCGCAACTGCTCTAGGCGCTCATTCGATGCACGCATAGATTGCACTTCAGCTTCATAGGCTGTGCGCCTCGTGCGCAAGAGGTTCTCGAGCTCTGCCCCACAACGCTTCGTGATCTGAGCGAGTCGAACGATGGCGGTCAAATTGGCCTCAAGCCGCAAGCGACGAGCCTCGGCCTGGTTGCGCGCTTCGACGTGTCCGGCCAATCGTCGCTCTACTTCTTCAAGCCGTTGAGCCAAGGTGCGACGACGCTCTACAAGCTCTGCGGTGCGAACTTCAAGTTCTTGGCGCATGGATCGAACTTGGTTGCGGTGTGCTTCGAGGGTCGCGGCAGCTTCTGCGGCCCAACGCGCCCGTTCTTCGGCCACCGATGCTGCTTGTTCGAGTTCTGGCAGGCGCTCCGCCACTTCGCGCAGTGATTCCCGTTCCGTTTCGAGTGCCTCGGCAAGCTCCAATTGGCCCTGAGCGGCTTCGGCTCGTTCGGCCGTCGACCGCTCGATGGCGGCGACCGCCGTTGCTACGCGGGCCTCAATGACGAGTGCATCGGCGCTCAGGTGGTCAAGCTCGCGCCGAATTTGGGCCAGCGATTCCACAGCAGCGTCGTGGGCTTGCCTGGCATCTACGCGAGCGCGTTGTGCAAGTTCAGCTTCCTCGCTGGCTTTGGCAGCAAGTGCCGTGGCTTCTGCCACCGCTTGTGCCGTAACGACACCCGTTCCCGCAGTAATCCGCCACCCCGATGCGCTGAAGCGATCGCCGGTCTCGGTAACGACAACGAGTTCGGGTCGCTCGAGAGCCAGATCAATGGCTGATTCAACATTGCCGACGCGGACAGCTCGGCCAAAGAGCTGATCGAGCACGCCCGAGAGTTCACTCGTCGCACCAGCTGCCAACGAAACGTGGCTTCGAACTGATTCAGCCCCTGCGGGCAAATCCGCGATGCTTTGGCTCCGTCCACCGGCGGCCAACACCAGACCATTGGCGCCTTCACGACGAAGTCGCTCGAGCGCTTCTCGAGCGGAACTGCGAGAGTCAACGACCACTGCTGCCACCGCTGCACCTGCAGCGGCTTCTACGGCACGCTCCCAGCCCGGCTCAACCACCATGAGCTCGACGAGTGAGCCTACGACCCCCTTGAGTTCTTTCAATGCTGCTTGAGAGCTGCGGCCGCTGAGCTCATCAAGGGCACGGCCAAGAGCCTCGGCGCGGGCTGAGGCTCGAGCACTCTTCTCTTCAGCTTTGGCAGCATTTTCTTCTGCAGCTTGGAGAGCGCTCGCCGTCTCTCCTTCGATGGTTTGTGCGGCATCGAGCGTTTCCGACAGCGACGTTGCTCGTTCCGTTGCTTCGACGAGCGCGCCTTCAGCTTCGCTGCGTTGCGCTTGAGACGAAGCAATAGCCTGATCAATGCGACCAATTCGCTCAATGACTTTGCTGAGTTGCTCCTCACGCACGCTTGCCGCGCGTTCGAGCAGCTCGGCTCGCTCTGAGGCGCGCTTCAACGCTTCTAGGGCGTCCTCGTCCTCCCCACCACCCCAGGTGGCCTCGTATTCGCTCTCTGCCCGCTCAAGCGCACCTTCGGCGTCTCGCAAACTCGAGCGCTCTGGGCTGAGTGCCTCAACGGCCTCATCGACAGCCGTAATCTCCGAGCGGACTTTGGCAGAATCAGTTTCAAGTGAAGCAACCACGTCTTCATCGGCCGCGGCTTCGAGACTTTGCTTGACGCGCTGGGCTCGTTGTTCGAGTACCGCATCAAGGCCACGGGCTCGCTCGGTGAGGCCTTGCACATCGGCAACGGATTTGGCGAGATCCTCGGCTTGGTCATGGGTCAGATTGGCAGCAGTCGCGGTGGCTTGGGCGTCAAGTTCTGCCAAGGTCTGGCGCAACTCTTGCTCGGTAGTTCCCGAGGTGCGAAGCAAAGTCGCAATCTCATCGCGCCGTGCTTGGTATTTCGCATAGTCCTGACCGGCAAGGTGAAGCCGCAATGCGTGACGCTCTTCGGCCAGGGTGCCGTATTGACGAGCTGCTGCAGCTTGGCGCTCCAAGGGGCGCATTTGGCGACGCACTTCACGAACCAGATCGCCGAGTCGCTCCAGATTTTCTTGCGTCGCCGCCAAGCGGCGCTCCGCGCGCTCTTTGCGGCGACGATGCTTCAGCACACCAGCCGCTTCTTCGATGATGGACCGTCGCTCTTCAGGGCGTGCATCGAGCACATTGGCAAGTTGGCCCTGACCAATAATCATGTGCTGCTGGCGGCCGACGCCCGAATCACTGAGCAACTCTTGAATGTCAAGCAAGCGACAGGGTGCCCCATTGATGGCGTACTCAGAATCTCCAGAACGAAACAGCGTTCTACTAATCGTCACTTCCGCCATGTCAACGGGCAGCTTGCCGTCAGCATTGTCGATCGTGAGCGACACTTCCGAACGCCCCAGCGCGGGGCGCGAGGAGGTGCCCGCAAAGATGACGTCTTCCATTTTGGCGCTACGCATCGAACGCGGACCTTGTGCGCCAAGCACCCAGGTGACGGCATCGACCACATTGGATTTTCCTGACCCGTTAGGGCCAACGACAACCGTTACTCCGGGCTCAAATTCAAGGGTGGTCGGGTCGGCAAAGGACTTGAAGCCCTTCATGGTCAAGCGCTTGAGATACATCGGGGAGAACCTAGCAACCCTGCGAGGGTTCGGTGTGCACAAATGCAAGCACCGTATTTCTAGCCTTAGATCTGGCAGTGCTCGCAGACGTAAATGGTATGGGTCCCGGATTTCACCTTGGTGATCTCACGGCGGCAGCGCCGGCAGGACTCGCCGTCTCGGCCATGAACCTCGATGTACTGGGCGAAATTACCGGTCTTGCCAAAGACGTCGCGGAAGGTGTTCTCGCCCTCGATGCTCGCACCACCTTGCTTGATGGATTCAGCCAAGAGCTCCACCAAAGAACGCCAGAGCCGACGAACTTCGGTCGTAGAAAGCGAATCAGTCAAACGCGAAGGGTTGATGCCAGAACCAAAGAGGATCTCATCGGCATAGAGGTCGCCAACACCCGAAACCATTTCTTGGTTCACCAAGAAACTCCGAACCGACACTGACTTGGCGCGCAGGACGATCGCGAATCGCTCCCAGCTCATGACGTCTTCCATGGGGTCGAATCCCAGCATGGCAAGTTCAGGCACGCGTAGTCGCGTATTGCGACCTTCGCCGCCAACAGCAATGGCTGCCGAGCCTGAAATCGTCACGGTTGAGCCTTCGGCGGGTGGGTGAGAAACGAACATGCGCGCCTCCCCCTTGGGGTCCACAAGGCGCAGTTCTCCACCCACCGTGAAAGACAACACCGCCGTGGTGTGCTTCTCTTTGGCTTCTTTGGTGGTCTTGGGGCGCCGAAGTTGACCGGCCTCACCCAACGTGATCACCAGAGCGTCTCCTGAATCGAGACCGCAGACGAGCGACCCACCAAGACGCATCACGTCTTTGATGATGCGACCTTCGAGCAAATCACGGAATGCTTTCGCGGTCTTATTTTGGCTCACGGTTTTTGAATTGGTGATCGCGGCAGTCTTAACTTTGCGGCCGACAATCTCCTTTGAAAGCTGTTGTCTTACAATTTCGATCTCAGGAAGCTCAGCCACCCTCAACCACCTTCCATGCGGCTGCTGCCGCTTCTTGTTCTGCGAGTTTTTTGGAACGGCCACGCCCCGTGCCTAACGGCCGATCACCGAGGTAGACCACAGCGTCAAAGGTCGGGTCATGATCCGCACCTGAGGAGGTCACCTCGTAGCGAGGCATCTGATGCGTGGTGGCTTGCGCCCATTCGTTGAGCTTTGACTTCGCGTCCTCGCCACCAGGGTCGGCGATTGCCGCCAGAATCCAGGATTCAAGCTGTGTCGCCGCAAACGCACTTGCCGCCGCGACGCCTTGGTCTAGGAAAATCGCTCCGAGTAAGGCCTCAAAGGCATCAGCCAACACCGAGGGCTTATGAGCCAAACCCTCTGTTTCGGCGCCTCTTCCCATCTTGAGGGCGGCGCCTAGGGAGAGCTCCTCTGCCACAGCGGCGAGCACGGTCTCGTTCACGACGCCAATGCGAATTTTGGAGAGTTGACCCTCGTTGTGACTCGGGCAGCGCTCATAGAGATGCTGCGCTATGGCAAGTCCCAACAGGGCATCACCCAAGAACTCAAGTCGTTGGTTCGATTCAACGCCGTGTTCAACCGCAAAACTTGGGTGCGTCAGGGCGAGGTCCAACAGGCCTTGATCCGCAAAGTGCAGATCAAGGCGTTCGGCCAGCTCTTGGGCTGTCTCGGCCACGATCAGGAGCAGGTCAGTCCGCCCCGAGCTTGGCTGACACGTAATCGACAGCGTCTCGGACCGTCTTCAAGTCTTCAAGGTCTTCGTCGTCAATACGGAAGCCCACTGAACGCTCGCCGAGGTCCTCTTCGAGCGCTTCAACCAACTCAATGAGGGCCAAGGAGTCGGCGTCAAGGTCATCAGCGAAACTCGACCCTTCCGAGATGGAACCAGGTTCAATTTCCAAAATGTCCGCCAATTGTTCACGGATCAGGTCAAAGACCTCTTGGCGGCTCATGGGAGCGCCTTCTGAATGGGTTTCTGCAGGCACGGAAGCGTCCTCTCACATCGGGGTATCGGTACCGATGGGGCGAATCATAGCGATTCCGTCAGGGCCTATGGCGGATCAGGCGCTCGCGATGGCTTCTCGAAGTGACTGTGTCACGCCCCCAACGGCCATTTCGTAGCCCACCTTGACGGCATTCATGATGGCCTTCGCCGATGAGGAACCGTGGCTGATGATGCACACGCCCTCGAGGCCAAGCAACATCGCTCCGCCGGCGTTATCGGGGTCCAACTCTTCTGCCACGGGTAGCAAGTAAGGCAACAGCACGTCAGTGGCAGCCTTGGTCTCTTCGTTGGTGCCAAAAATCTTGAACAGCTCACCAAACATCAACTTGAGGGTGCCTTCCATGGATTTCAGCGCTACGTTGCCGGTGAATCCATCAGTGACGACAACGTCTGATGAGTTGCCGAGCAAATCGCGGCCTTCACAGTTGCCCAGAAAATTAAGCCCCGAAGCAGCCAATAACTCGTGAGTTTCCTTCACGAGTGGCGTCCCCTTCTTGGATTCCTCTCCATTCGAGAGCAAGGTCACCGTAGGGTTCTCGATGCCATAGCGAGCGGTTGAAAACGCTGACGCCATTCTGGCGAATTGCACCAACATGGCTGCTGAGCATTCGGTGTTGGCCCCGGCGTCAACGAAGGTCCCGGGGTGCCGGCCAAAGCGCGGCAACTTGGTGGCTATGCAGGGACGCTGTACGCCCTTGATGCGGCCCATGCGCAACAGTGCAGATCCCATGGTCGCGCCAGTATTTCCAGCGGACACCATGGCACTGGCGGCGCCATCGCGAACCAGTTCAGCCGCGCGTACCAAGGATGAGTCTTTTTTCGTTCGTACCGACGATCCTGGCTCATCGTCCATGGCAATGACCTCGGTGCAGGCCACGAGCTCAAGGCCGAGGGTGTCACCGACGAGATCAGGTGGTCCCACCAAAATGACATCAATGCCGAGTTCATCTTTGGCGCGTCGCGCTCCGGCGACGATTTCGCTGGGGGCGTAATCGCCGCCCATGGCATCGACGGCGACAGGCAATGTCGCCAGATCGGTCAACTCAGTTGACCTCGATGGCCTGACGACCCTTGTACCACCCACAGTTGGGGCACACCACGTGGGGCACCTTGGCCGTGAGGCAGTGCGGGCACACCGAACGAGATGGTGCGCTCAAGGTCCAGTTGGCAGCACGACGGCTGCGAGTCTTGGCCTTAGAGGTCTTGCGCTTGGGAACTGCCATGGTCTTTTTCTCCGAATTGATCGCGGATCCTTCCAGATCCACGGTTCATCACAGGGCGAACTGCTGCCGCGTTACGCCTCTTCTGGCGAACGCAGGGTTTCTAGACTAGCCCATCTTGGGTCGATCGGCGATTCGCACCCACATTCACCTTCATTGCGGTCCGCCCCACAGGTCACACAGAGGCCTTTGCAGTCCTCTCGGCAGAGGGGCGCTATGGGTAGTTCCAAGACCAAGCTGTCTCGTACCAAGTCAAAGAGATCAAGGATTTCGCCCTCGAGGGGATAGGCCTCGTCCTCATCGGTGGCTCCCTCGACGAATCGCTCCCGAACCGCCACTTCGAGCAATCCGCCAAGCTCAATCGCACAGCGCCTACATTCGCCTACCCATGGCGCGCTCACCAAGCCGGTAACCACGATGCCCTTCGGGATGGATTCGAGTTGCCCAGCAATGGTGGCATCAGCTCCGGGGGCCACCGAGGATTCCCCTGGCGTCACTGCTCCATACAGGTTGTCGGGGTCAAAGATGCCCGTGATCGCGAAACTTTGGGTGGCACCCACCTGGCGGCGCAGCGCCGCGACCCCGATGGCAAAGGTCGCCAAGGCCACGACTAGGACTCGTCCTGATCGAAGAAACCCGTACCTTCTGCTTCGTCGCCCAACTCCACATCAGGAGTGTGTACCGGGTCAAGCGTGGGCTTGAGTTTGTCTCGCCCCGCCTCAACGGTCTTCAGGACTCGGTTCAGCACAATTTCCATGCCGGCGAGTTTTTGGTCACAGTAGTCATCGGCTTCGTTGCGCAGGCGTCGCGCCGCCTCACGGGCGTCTTCGACGATGTGGTCTGCCGTTTCTTGGGCCATGCGAACCAACTCGGTTCGAGACACCATGCGCTCGGCTTGAAGCTTGACTTGTTCCATCAAGGCATCGGCCTCGCGTTGCTGACGTTCAAGAAATGATTCTTTCTCGCGCAACAGCCATCGGGCTTGCCGAATTTCGTCAGGCAAGGTGTTCACAATCTCATCAAGGACATCGAGGACTTCCTCACGCGAAATCAGGACTGAGCCCGAAAGGGGCATCGGCTTCGCCGTTGAAACGATGTCGATGAGGTCGCGAAGCAAGGACTCAATGTCGCGACTCTGCGGTGCAGGTGCTTCGAAATCAAAGAGTTCGGCACCGTCGTCGTAACCGTCATAACTCATGGGTTGGGTGCTCCAAACTTTTCGATCAAACGGCGATTTACTGCCGGGGGCACAAAGGCCGAGACGTCACCGTGGTAGCGCGATACCTCTCGAAGGAGGCGCGATGCCACGAAAGAAAACGTAGACGATGTAGGGATAAAAAGGGTTTCAACCCCAGAGAGCTGGCGGTTCATCTGGGCCATTTGCAGCTCAGATTCAAAGTCGGTGACCACACGCAGTCCCTTCACAATGGCACTGGCGTTGACGTCCTTGGCAACGTTGACTAACAAGGTCGACACTGACACGATGCGCACCGTGGGCAAGTGGGCCAAAGACTCGGCAATCATCTCTTGGCGCTCTTCAAGGTCAAAGAGTTGCGTGGATTTCTGAGGATTGCGCAACGCTGCGACCACCACTTCATCAAAGAGTTTGGCGGCTCGCTCTACGACCTCAAGGTGGCCGTTGTGAAAGGGATCAAAGGATCCTGGGACCAATGCAACGGTACTCACGAGGCACTCGATTCTGCGGTGGGACTCAACACACTTACGAGCGTAGTTCCGTAGCGCTTGTGTCTCAGGAACTCCCACCCCGCTGGGGCCACCGGTTCCACTCCCGACTCGATGACCACCAATTCAGCATGGATGGATTCGATGATGGGGGTGAGATCAGTCATGGCATAGGGGGGATCCATGAAAATGAGATCGGCCTCGGGTGGCACAAAGGGTGGAATGGCAGCGCGCTTAAAACTCGCATCCGCGGCTTCGAGCCCCACGCCAATCAGGTTCTCCCTACTGGCTGCGATGGCTGCTGGGTCCTCATCTACAAACAACACGCTTCGGGCGCCTCTGCTCAGCGCCTCGATGCCAAGCGCACCGGATCCACAAAACAGGTCAACTACCACGAGGTCGTCCACTCCCCCGAGCGAGCCGAGAATGTCGAAGATGGCTTCTTTGACTCGATCAGTCGTTGGTCGAATGCTGCTCGGAATCGATGCTTTGAGCGATCGTCCTTTGGATTGGCCACTGATCACCCGCATGGCATTGAACCTAGCGAACCCAGCCAGCCAGGGTGGGATTAGCTCTTAAACAAGAACGCAGCGTCCTCGGGATCAAGGGTGAGAGCAAGTTCATCGGCAAGGTCAGGACGAGACGCGAGAGAGCCATCGCTGCTCACCAAGGTGCTCGCCAGATCCCTCGCTAAGCCCATCAAATCTCGATCGCGCGCCAAGCTCGCAAGATTCAAGTCGCTACGACCTTGTTGCCGACTGCCCAAAATGGTTCCCTCGCCTCGAAGTTCGAGATCAATTTCAGCAAGGTAAAAGCCATCGGTTGAATTCTCTAGTGCGCCGAGTCGAACCTCGGCATCGCTGCTCGGCGTATTACCCGAAAGCAAGTAGCAGTAACTCTGGTTCGCTCCGCGGCCCACTCGGCCGCGGAGCTGATGAAGTTGGGCAATGCCAAAGCGGCCCGCGTCTTCAATGACCATGACGGTGGCATTGGGCACATCGACGCCAACTTCAATGACCGTGGTCGCGACGAGGACATCGAGCTCGCCGGAGCGAAACGAGGCCATCACCGCTTCTTTCTCGACTGGCTTCATCTGCCCGTGCATCAACCCAAGTCGTAAACCCTCCAAAGACTCACGGCCAAGACGCTCAAATTCTTCCGTGGCGGATTTCGCCACCATACGGTCGGAACCATCGACGAGCGGGCACACCACGTACGCCTGGCGACCTGACTGAATTTCTTCTCGAACACGACCCCATGCTTGGTGTTCTTCTAATTCGCTTCTTGCCCAATGCGTGAGAATGGGCGTCCTTCCCTCTGGCATTTCATCAAGGATGGACATTTCAAGGTCACCAAAGACGACCATGGCAGCCGTGCGAGGAATGGGCGTTGCCGTCATCACCAGCAGGTCGGGGTCGGCGCCCGCCTGGGACCGGCGCCCACTCTCTCGTAATGCTGCACGTTGTTCGACCCCAAAGCGATGCTGTTCGTCGACCACCCCAAGACCGAGTCGGGCGAAGGTGACATCGGCACTGAGCAGTGCTTGGGTGCCAATGACAATGTCAATCGAGCCATTGGCAATGCCTTCTGAAATCGCACGACGCTGTGCTGCACTTGCACTGCCCGTCAACAGCCTCACCTCAAGCGCTCGACGTCCGCCTAAGCGCGCTTCATCTTCGACCTCAAAGTTTTGCAACAGGGCCGAGATGCCCAAGTAATGCTGCTCAGCAAGTACTTCGGTAGGAGCCATCAGCGCTGCCTGGTAGCCACCCTGTACTGCAGCCAACATGGCGGCTACCGCCACCACGGTTTTGCCTGAACCAACATCTCCTTGCAAAAGTCGATTCATCGGGAGCCCTGAGTGCATATCCGTCAAGATTTCTGCAACGACACGTCGCTGAGCCGACGTCGGCCTAAATCCAAGGCCCGCCAGAAATGTTGCAACAAAACTATTGGAACTCGTCGTCTCACTGGCCTCTTGCGGATCCGTTGCATGTTCAATGCCTCGAGCGTCTCTCTCGAGTTGTGCACGGCGCAGGTGAAGCGCGAGTTGGAGTCTGAGGAGTTCATCAAATGCCAAGCGACGTCGCGCTGGTTCGACTTCTTCCATGACTTCTGGCTCGTGGATTGCTCTCATGGCACTGCTGCGGTCAAGCAAATCGAGTTGATCGAGTTCTTGCTCAGTAAGCGGATCCGCAAATGCAACCGTGCGCCGCAATGACTCCTCGATCAAGCCCGCATAGTCCCAACTGGTCAATCCCACTTTGGATGATTGCGGGTAAATAGGGATGATGCGCCCGGTTTGCTGACGTCCACTTCGACGACCCTCGGCTCCAACCAACACGTCTACGACCGGATTCGTCATTTGTCTGGCACCGCGATAGTCGTCAATCTTCCCGAAGAACAGCGCTTCGGTACCGGTACCCAACTGTTTCGCGCGCCACGCTTGATTAAAAAAGACAACACGCAGCGAACCCGTGCCGTCAGCGACGTCTACTTCCACCAGTGCGCGACCTTGTCGAGTGCGTCGCGCCGAGACCTGGCGCACGGTGGCGAGCACTACTGCTTCATCCCCTACCCCAAGTTCGGCAACGTCAGCTTGTCGCGATCGATCGATGTAGCGACGCGGGTAGCGCCACAGCAAATCGAGAACCGATTCGATGCCCGCGGATTCCATGGCGGCAACTTTGCGCGCAGAAGCACCGTTGAGCTGATCGACCCCGATGGTCGACAAGTACCGCAGGCTGCGGCCTTCGCTCACTCGATCCCGAAGAGATAGGGATAGAGCGGCTGTCCGCCGTGGTGGACTTCCACCGACACGCCAGGCCGCTCTTCAGACAGCCACTCACTGATGCGCCGAGTTTCGGCGGCTGATGAGCCTTCACCTTCGATGATCGTGACGAGTTCATGGTCTTGGGTGATCAGTGAGGCAAGCAACTTGGCCACGCAAACACTCAGCGAATCTGCAACGGCCACGATTCCCTCTTGGCACAGACCAATCCAGTCCCCAACAGCCACGGGGCCCGCATCAGAATCGGTATCGCGAACGGCCCGCGTAACTTCAGCGGCAATCACGGACGATGCCATGTCCGTCATCGCCGACGCATTACTTTGCGCATCGGCATCAGGGTCGTAGCTCAACAAGGCAGCGAACCCCTCAACGATGCTCTGCGTTGCCACCACGCTTACGTCGATATCGACGAGATCATTGACCTGTCGAGCGACCGGGATGATGTTCTTGTTGTTCGGCAAAATGACGACGCCAGCCGAACCGGTTGCCAATACCGCCTCCACCAGCTCGGCAGTCGATGGGTTCATCGACTGTCCGCCCTTGACCAATTTTGCGACTCCAAGGGAGCCAAAAATTCGCCCAACGCCATCACCACTAACTACGGCAACAACTGCCGTTGTGGGTGGCGGACCAAGCGGCTCGTCGGATACTTCAGCCGCGCCTTCTCGGACCCATCGTTCTTCAACGACCTGTTCCATCAAGTCAGTCACGCGAATTTCTTTTGGTCGACCAACTTCGATGGCAGCTTCGATGGCAGCGCCAATGTCGTCGGTGTGAATGTGGCAGTTGTAGATGCCGTCACCACCCACGACCACGATGGAGTCCCCAATGCCCGCCCACACTTGTTTGAATGCCGAGATGGTCTCGTCGGGCGCCTCGAGGAGGTACATCACTTCGTAACGAAGATCACTGACCGAATCGTGTTCTTCGGCGTGGGTGCTCTGCGAGATATCGACGGTGATGGACTCGAGTGGAGGTGGTGTCGGCAGAGCGTCGCCCGCACAGTGGTGACACAAAGCATCAAGCAAGAGCACGAAGCCCGTGCCTCCCGAGTCAACAACACCGGCTCGCTTGAGCGCTGGAAGCTGCTCAGGGGTAAAGGCGAGCGCGTCGATCGCTGCGATTCGCGCTCCGTGGGCCACCTGCGCGAGATCACCCTCGGTATCGAGCGCACCAGTGGCACCTTCGCCAGCAGCCTTGGCCACGCTCAAGATGGTCCCCTCTACAGGGCGCACCACTGCTCGGCGAGCTAGAACATCGGCATGGGTCAGCGCTGCTGCGAGGGACGCGGCATCGACGGCATCGAGGGGCGTAAAGGTTTCCGCGAGGCCGCGAAGCATCTGAGACAAAATGACCCCGGAGTTGCCTCGAGCCCCCATGAGTGATCCGTGACTGATGGCCTTGCACACGGCAGCCATCGTCTCTGGGGCCTCAAGCGCATCAATCTCCGCCACGACCGACTCCATGGTCAAAGCCATGTTGGTACCGGTGTCTCCGTCAGGCACGGGATAGACGTTCAGGCGGTTGACCACCTCTTGGTGGCTGCGCAGGAGGTCTCGAAAGGTCCTCAGGATTTGGGCAACGTGCGTTGCTGAAAGGGTGGCGGGGCCGCTCATCGCCGTTGATGCTAATCTGTCAGTTCGTTCTTGGCGGGCACTCTCGGGTCCCGCCGCCCATTGGTGGCCAAGGTGGCCACCTACCAGGAGGTCCCCAACATGGCTGCTGTCTGCGAACTTTGTGGCAAGAAGCCCAACTTCGGCATGAGCGTGAGTCACTCTCACCGTCGCACCAAGCGTCGTTGGGACCCGAACATCCAGCGCGTGCGTGCCCTGATTGGTGGCACCCCTCGCCGCGTGAACGTGTGCACGTCATGCCTTCGCGCAGGTCGGATCACCAAGCCCCAGCGCCGCCAAATTCCTGCCGCAAAGTAGTGACGACGCCCATTGGGGCGTAATGAAGGATGAGCCAATCCTCTTCGGCCTTGGATGAAGGCCTGAGTTTCTAGTGCGAAAAGTGTTCGTATCCCTCCGCCTTGAGCGGTTCTCCCTTGAACGTCACACCTTGTCCCTCGGTGATAAGCCCGATGCGAATGGGTGACGGCAAACCTTCGGCTTGAAACATCCTCACGAGTTCTTCAGGGCGGGACGTCGTCATGATGAGTTCGTAGTCTTCGCCGCCTGAAAGTGCTTCAGATTCTTGGGCGCCGTCCAGTACGGGAATCAGATCAAGAGCTCCCCCCACGCCCGAGGCCTGACACAGCCGCTCAAGGTCAAGACCGAGGCCATCCGACGTATCAATTGCAGCCGAGGCCCCTGCTAACACGGCACATCTCCCTTCACGAAACCGTGGTCGGGGCCGAGCATGGCGGTCGATCAATTCGGGGTGCGCCGTGTCATTCGACTGAGCGTATCGAAGCCCGGCTGCAGATCCGCCAAGGGGGCCCGTCACGAAAATCGAATCCCCAGGACGCGCTGCAGTCCTGGTCAGGTAATTCGGGTCGCTCAGACCAAGGGCCGTGACGGACACACTGAGTTCTGAACCAGAACTGACATCGCCACCCACAATGGTGGTACCGAAGCTTTGGGCAGCCGCTTGGGCCCCCTCCATAGCGTCAATGACTTCGGTTGTGTCTGGAGCAATGACGGTGACAAGGGCCCGCCAGGGCTCAGACCCCATGGCCGCTAAATCCGACAAGGTGGCGGCCATGGCCCTCCAGCCAAGGTCAGCGGCGCCAAAATATCGCGGGTCGAGGTGCACCCCCATGACGGCCGCGTCGGTGCAAGCGACCACCATCTTCCCTGCGGGCGCCAGCAGCACGGCCGCATCATCTCCAAAGAAGATCTCCCCTATCTCCGGAGTGTCCCCGACCCCTATCAAATTGCGGATACGCTCAACAACGCCAGATTCTCGACCAATCGATCCCGCGGGGGGGATGGGTTTTTGAAAGGGCGAGGGCATGGAATAGTGCCTAGCACGACGGCCTGCCATATGACAGGGACGTTGAACTTCGAGGAGGAACGAAGTCATGTCAGTGCCCACGAAGAACGCCAAGTTGATCAATTGGGTCAATGAGGTAGCCGAACTCACCAAGCCAGATGCCATCTACTGGTGTGATGGATCTGCTGAAGAGTATGACCGACTCTGTCAATTGCTGGTCGACCAGGGAATTTTCACCAAGCTCTCTGAGGCCAAGCGACCCAACAGTTACTATGCCGCTTCTGACCCTGCTGACGTAGCCCGCGTTGAAGACCGCACCTACATCTGTTCCGAGAATGAAGCAGATGCCGGACCGACGAACAACTGGGCGGATCCCGCCGAGATGCGCGCAACCTTGAATGGCCTCTTCGACGGCTGCATGAAGGGCCGCACGATGTACGTCATCCCCTTCTCGATGGGGCCACTTGGTTCCAACATTGCCCACATTGGCGTCGAGCTCACGGACTCGCCCTACGTGGCGGTCTCCATGAGAATCATGACCCGCATGGGTAAAGGGGCCCTTGAGGTCCTCGGTGAAGACGGTGATTTCGTTCCCTGTCTCCACTCAGTAGGCCACCCGCTCGCAGAAGGTGAAGCCGACATGGCCTGGCCATGCAACCGCGAGGTCAAATACATCGTCCACTTCCCCGAGACCCGCGAAATCATGTCGTATGGGTCTGGATACGGTGGCAACGCCCTCTTGGGCAAGAAGTGCTTCGCACTTCGCATCGCGAGCGTCATGGCCCGCGACGATGGCTGGTTGGCCGAGCACATGCTGATTTTGAAGTTGACCTCTCCCGCCGGTGAGACCAAGTACGTCACCGCTGCGTTCCCCTCGGCTTGTGGCAAGACCAACTTGGCCATGTTGATCCCCACCCTTCCCGACTGGAAAGTCGAAACCGTGGGTGACGACATTTGCTGGATGAAGTACGGCGCTGACGGTCGCCTCTACGCCATCAACCCCGAAGCTGGATTCTTTGGTGTGGCGCCTGGTACGTCCATGCACACCAACCCCAATGCCATGTTGACCATTGCCGCCAACACCATCTTCACCAACACCGCGCTCACCGCCGATGGAGACGTGTGGTGGGAGGGTATCGACGGCGAGCGTCCTGACGGCCTCACTGACTGGCAAGGCAATGCCTTCGACCCTGAATCAGGCAAACCAGCCGCACACCCCAACGCACGCTTTACCGTTCCAGCAAGCCAAGACCCGGCAATTGCGTCTGAATGGGAAGATCCCGTTGGTGTGCCGATCTCTGCAGTGCTCTTTGGTGGTCGCCGCGCTTCGGTCGTGCCCTTGGTATTTGAGAGCTTCAACTGGGAACACGGCGTATTCCTTGGATCCATCATGGCTTCAGAGACGACGGCTGCAGCAGCTGGTGCGGTAGGAAACTTGCGTCGCGACCCCTTCGCCATGTTGCCGTTCTGTGGCTACAACATGGCTGATTACTTCGGCCACTGGCTCGAAGTCGGCGCGAAGGGCGATGCGTCCAAGTTGCCCAAGATTTTTTACGTCAACTGGTTCCGCAAAGACGCTGATGGTCGTTGGCTGTGGCCGGGATATGGAGACAACTCGCGCGTCCTTGAATGGGTATTCGAGCGCGTTGCTGGTCGTGCCGAAGCCGTCGAGACTCCCATCGGTTATCTCCCCTCACAAGGCGCTATCAACGTTGATGGGCTGGACGTGAGTGACGCTGACCTTGCCGAACTTCTGCGAGTCGACCACGATGAATGGCGTGCTGAAGTGCCGTTGATTCGTGAACACTTCGCGCAGTTTGGCGACCGCCTTCCCGCGGCGCTCAGCGCAGCCGTCGACGACCTCGAGCGTCGACTGTCTTAGTCTTGTCCCCGCATCCGTCGACCCCTAGGGACTCGACGGATGCGGGCGACGAGATACCACAACGCTGCTGCGCCAGCGATTCCGGCGATCATCCAGTCGCCACTGACAAACGACAGAGCGATCGCAACGGGAATAACAGCACCGATCACCCAGATGAGTTGCTGGCGGGTCGCAAATCGAGCAAAAGCTCGACCTTGAGCGGCTACCGGAACGTAACGCTGCGTCATTGCATCGAAGCTGGGTTGGCCAATGGCACCGACGACACCCACCATGAGACTCAACACTGCTTGGATCGGCAATCCCCCAACTTCGGCCGCGCCAATGGCACTCAGACATACCACAGCCAGGCTAAGTAACAACATCTGAGGTTCGCGCATGAATCGGCGCAGCCTAGGAACCAGAGCCAAGCCAATGAGGGCACCAACGCCCGATGCGCCAAGGGCGAGACCGTACCAATAGAGCGCGGCATGACTACGACGAAGTCCAAAGGCGAGCAAAAACACCAAGAATCCCGCAATGCCTCGCAAAATTGAGTTGGCACTGAGGCCCAAAATGACTTCCGGATGCGTGACCGGGGCAATCGCGACGAGATCGGGGTCAGTATCGGCCCCCCACTCGTCATGATCGTCATAGCTTTCCTCGTAGGTGGGAACCTCCCAAGAAGCATCGGCAAATTCTTCGGCGCGGTGACGTCGGCGAGGGAGCTTGAGGCGCAAACCCGCGATGGCGGCCACGGCAAATACTGCCGTATCGAAGATGAGAACACCGGTGGCCCCAGTCGTCTTTAACAAGGTAACCCCTGGTATCGAGATGACGAAGCCAGCCAAGGTGCCAAGCAAGGTCAACTGCGCATTCCAACCCGCAAGACCATGGCGACTTCCCTGAGCCGAACTATCGGCCAAATAAGCGTCAGCCGCTTCGTGGCCCCGGACCTCGTGATCTGCCTCAGCGATCTCTGGAACTAGTGCCCCTCGGGTTACCAAATAGAGCTTGGACAAGACCAGAATCAAAAACGCTTCAGGGAACAACAACAACGAATGGATATCGCGCGCCATGAACGGACACAATGCCGCTCGGCCGACCCCAGAGAAGACCACCATTGCCCTCCTCGCGCCCCGTGAGCGGTCGATCAGAGGCCCGAGGAGCGGAGATACCACCGCAAAGGGAGCGATTGTCAACAGGAGGTAGAGCAAGACCTTGGATTTGGCCTCAGTGGGAGAAATCGAAAAGAAGAGGGAGCCAGCCAAAGAAATGGTGACCAGCATGTCACCAGCAATCATCAGCACCTGGACGAGAGCCAAGCGGCCGAACGCTGAGCGCTGGTCAAACAAGTCAGCGAAGGCTTCAGCGCCAAGGGTGCGGAGTCGAACGATTCGAGAACGCACAGCCATGGTGACGTCTAGCCTAGGAGCCGCAGTCGCGCTTGGCGGTGAGGCGCCTAAGTTGAATCCATGATCGCGGCGCTCTCCCCACACAGCCTCGGATTCGCGTTTCTCGTGAGTCTGATCGTGGCGATCTCCACGATGGCCTTGGCCTTCGGACACGGCCTCGTTCGTGGGCGAGTGAGAGATGTCGACGTGTTCTGGCCTTTGGGTTTCTTGGCCATTGCGCTCGCTACGTGGTTCGAGAGTGCACATCGCCATGACGCCTCAGCGTTGGTGCCATTAATGCTTGTGGTGATTTGGGCCCTACGACTCGGTGGGTATCTTGCTTGGAGATCTCGAGGTGAAGGCGAAGATGTTCGCTATCGAGATCTCGTTGGAGAACGCAAGGGCTTCAAGCGCATCGGCAGACTGCTAGTGGTCGTCTATGGCTTACAAGCCCTCATGATGGTGATCGTTGCGAGTCCTCTTGTGGTGGCAATCACCCAACAATCTGCCTTAGGGCTCCTAGGCTTCCTTGGCATCATCGCATGTGTCTTCGGCATCAGTTTCGAGACCGCTGCCGATTGGCAACTCTCACGATTTAGAGCACGAGGAGGCAGCGGCGTGTTGGCGGCAGGGCTGTGGGCTCGCAGCCGCCACCCCAATTATTTCGGAGAAGCCGTCGTGTGGTGGGGGTTCTTCTTGCTCGCCACAGCAAGCGTCTATGGCTTCTTCACGATCATCTCACCCCTAGTGATGACGTGGCTTTTGGTCAAAGTGTCGGGTCGAGATCTCTTAGAGCGTCATCTCGTTGCCACCAAGTCCGAATATCGCTCCTACGTCGAACAAGTGCCGAGCTTTATTCCCAGATGGAAAGCCCGCTAGGAGCCGCTGCCCCCAGCGGCATTGAGTCGATCTTTGAGAAGACCGAGGATGCGCTCGATCTCTTTGTCTTGAGCTTGCAAGTGCTTTTGAATTTCACGGGCTTCGTGAAGAACCGCGTCAGCGTCTTTATACGTGGCTTCTGCTCTCTTGTCAGCAGCGCGCGCTTGAATGTTTTGTCCAACGATGATGATGGGAAGCAATACCAGCTGCAAGAAACTTGAAGAAATCCACACCACGATTTCAAACAGCGACCCCGACGAAATCGTTGAAGGCAGTGACAACAGCGCAATGAGTGCGAAGGCGTAAGCACACCACATGGTGCCAACAATCAACGTGACGCTCAGTCCAACTTTCGCGTTGAGTTTCGCAAAGAAGCCTTCACCAGTTTGGATTTGGTCTCTTACCTTGACCGGCTTTTCTCTCTTGCGCTCAGAAACGCGCGGGTGTTCATCGTGTGTGTAGTCAACAGCCATAGGCAAATATTCCCAACAATTGTGTGCCACGTTGGGGATGCTTGCCCGTAAGAATTCTCAAATTTGCCTGAATATCGCTCAAGGCCGTGATGGGGCCTTAAATCACGCTTCCCCTGGGCGAGTCCCCACGCAACATGACGTGGTGTGCCTCTGCGGCTTCCAAGCGTCATATCCTTGGGCGTTGCCTCCCTCGGAGGTCTTCGTAGGGCCGGTGGGGCTCGAACCCACGACCGAGGGATTATGAGTCCCTTGCTCTAACCGACTGAGCTACAGCCCCTCGTCCTTGTTTCCAAGGCACCTTTGATCCACCTGCACCCCTTGCACCCTTGGCGAGTTTCGTGCGCCGGAGATGCCTTGCGACAAGGCGGTAGATCACCCTCCAGCCTACTTCGCCCCTCTCAGTGTTTGGCGCTGCCTTGGCGCTGGATGGACCGCTAGCAGTAAAAAACCATTCTCAAGATCAGCGAAAGGTCACGCCTCACATGTCCGTAGACGCCATGGCTAGATTTGATCTTGAAATTCCATGTAGCCATGTGGTGGGCAATTGCCTGCATCAATGCTCAGATCGCAAACGAGGAGCCCGTGACAAAGAAACAATCCCTGCTTTTCGGCGGGATCACAGCCCTGGTACTCATTGCGATTGGGGCCCTGCTGGTCGCCCATTTGGCAGGTTCAAATTCATCAAAAGCCATCGTGTCCGTTCACCAGTCACCTGCCTATTGCGATGGGAGTGGAGATAATCAGCCTGGCGATGATTGCGTCCGCATCAAACTTGCCTCCTCAGTGGCCCATCCCAAGTTCGCAGGAGGCGCTCCGTATCACCTGCAACTCGTCACCCACCCGGGACTTCGAACTAAGCCCATGATTGCTGAGGTCCAGTATCGCTCCGTGTCGAAAAACGGGAAGGTTGGCTTGTGGTGGGTACACAAGAGAGTGCTGCTCAGTAGCGGATCTGAAACAACTGACGTTCACAACCTCAGCGCGTGTGCCCCGACGACACCGGGAACATACCAAGTGAGAGCCGCGGTGTGGATTGGCAATCCTCGCGTGTCGAGCAAGGCTTCAACATCGTCGCTCGTGCGCAACGCCACCCCCGCAACACTGACGAGTTTTGAGGGTCATGCAACATTGGCCGCGGCTCCGTCATCATCGACCATCACGCCGGGAGACATTGTCACCAGCGCCACAACCACCTTGACCTCAACTCCTGGATACAGCTCTTGTCAAAATTCTCCACAAGATGAGCAAAACATCGAATATTTCAATGAAATCCAATTCCAATCTGAAATCCAGGTTGTGGTTACCGATACCGGCTCCGCGTTTCAACTTCAAATCACGTGCCCGACTCCCATCTCATCAACAATGCCAAACCCATCATTCGAAGTGGCAATGATGACCTCATCGGGAAGTGCCACCACCAGTTGTGCAACCAACGCCGCGCCTATCGTCATCGAAAAACAGACCTTGCAACAGCAAGCCTTTTGCAATCAAGCGTCTACATGCGAATTCATCATTGATGGGATGGACTCCCAAACACAAGACATCTACAGCTCAACGATTGTGCAAATCGCGATGACGCCAGGCGATCAGACCTACATTCCTAATCTTGACCCCGCGACACTGCCCATCTGTCCGGGAAATATCAATCCCTGTGTTCAAAATGGTGTGTGTCCCCTCGGTTCAAAGTCAGAGAGTATTTCGCTTTGCGAAAGCACACAGGGTTCTTCTTGCACTCAACCCCCGTCGTCGAACCAGTACAGCCTAAATTCGAATATCTATTTTCAAGTAGACATTAACGGGCAGAAAGGCTGACCGCGACCCATCACGCGAGCTCTCATTAGCGTGCTCGGTGACGTCAGCGGGTAATTAACAGAGGGGTCTCAGCATGTGTTCATTGACATCAAGGTTCGCGAACCCTTCAGTCGCGGCAGAGATCAGTCCGATCTGAACTTCGCCCATCTTCCACTTTCGTTCTACGAGAGCAAGTCACTGAGGCCAGGTTCCGCTTGGCCATCTTGCTTTGAGACATTTCTCGCCACGCCAAAGAGCACTTTGACGATGGTGGCGAGTAGGACTAGATCAAGAATCATTTGGAGACTGACAAGCAGGCGGGCCGGATTAGATACTGCCGTGATGTCACCAAACCCCACAGTCGAGAAGATGGTGATTGCAAAGTAGATGGCCGCCACATGATCAAGCGGCTGAGTGAGCGCGTGACGGTTCGCCACCGATATCGAAAGGTAGATCGTCGCAAACACGATGAGAAAGAGTGGGATCAGCACGCCTACGGCTTCAGCCGCCCTCAATTCAGGCAATTTGGAGTTTCGAATTCGATAGATCTGCCACATCAACACCGCGATCACAAGCGCAGTGCCCAACACGAAGCGCAATACCGGATTGACCCCAGTAATCGACTGAACGGGAATCATGAAATAAGCGAGAAAGATGACGACCCAAGCAATCACCACGAGCCCAGCGGTCTTGATGATTGCTAGGTGTTGCGCCCGTTTGTCCATCTGCGCCAACTTTTGTAGCTGCAGCGCCGAGGTGAACCCCTGGTTGTGAGATGCCATGGATCTATTCTGCCTGCCGCTGGACAGTCAGAACAATTTCACACCGACGCCATCGCGACTTCGGGTATCAGCCGAATCGACCTTCGATGTACTCCAAAGTTCGAGGATCCGCCGGCTCGGAGAACAGTTTCTTAGTTGGGGCAAACTCAATGAGTTCACCAGCTCGGTCTTCACCCATCAGCAAGAACGCGCAGTCATCAGAGACTCGAGCGGCCTGTTGCATGTTGTGGGTCACGATAATAATGGTGACGCGATTCTTGAGCTCGCTCATGAGCTCTTCGATGCGCTGCGTTGAAATGGGATCGAGCGAAGACGTCGGTTCGTCCATCAGCAAGATCTCAGGCTCCACGGCGAGGGCTCGCGCAATGCACAAACGCTGTTGCTCTCCCCCAGAAAGCGTTGAGGCATGGGCCTTCATTCGAGATGACACGCTGTCCCAGAGCGCCGCGGAAATGAGTGCTGACTCGGCTGCTTCATCGAGAAGTGCTTTCTTCTTGATACCGTTAAAGCGCAAACCTGAGACGACGTTGTCGTAAATAGACATCGTTGGGAAAGGGTTCGGACGTTGGAACACCATACCGATGCGTGACCGGAGCAAAGTCGTCGGGATACCTCCCGAGTAAATGTCGGTATTGCCAAGCAAAATCTTGCCGGTGACCTCAGCGCCCTTGGTCAAGTCGTGCAGGCGATTCAGTGAACGCAGCAAGGTGGTTTTTCCTGAACCCGATGGTCCAATCATGGCCGTGACCTTGTTGGTCGCGACATCAAAGGTCACGTCTCGAACTGCAGTTCGACCGTTGAATGACACTGCAACGTCTTGCAAGCGCATCGCTGGCGCTAGGGCAACTGCCGCTGCAGACCCTTGGGTCTCTGACTCTGTTACCACTTCAAGCTTCTCCATTGGGTCCTCCATTAGTGACGCTCTCTCCTCATGCGGGCAGCAATAAATCGACTACCCAAACTCAAAATCAACACCAGCACGACCAGGATGAAGGCAACACCCCAAGCGGCCGTGCGCTGACTGGCATACGCCGATCCTGCGTAGTTGTAAATGGTGGTCGGCAATGCAGGCATGGGGTTCAAAGGATTCACTTCGTAGTTAAGTGATGCACCAATAACCAACAAGATCGGTGCGGTCTCCCCAATGGCCCGTGCGAGGGCGAGGAGCACCCCTGTGATGATGCCGGGAGCGGCGGCTGGAACTACGACCTTTCGCACCACCGTCGAGGAGCGGGCGCCAAGTGACAATCCGGCCTCAGTCAAGGTGGCCGGCACACTACGAATCGCGTTCTCTGAGGCCTTCGTGATCACAGGGATCATCAGCACCGCGAGCGCGAACGACCCGGCCCAACCTGAATAGGTGTGAGTCTTGAGCACAATGTAGGAGTACGCGAACACACCAAGCAAAATTGAGGGCAGGCCCGTCAAGATTTCGATAGCTGCGCGGAAAAGGTTGGCAACCTTATTATCGGATTCAGCCAGATAGATGCTGACGATGATCCCAACTGGCACCGCAATCAAGGCTGCGAGGCCGACGATGATAAGCGTGCCAACAATGGCATTGCCGACACCGCCGATGTTGTTCTGATCAAAGATGGTGGGCTGCACCGGAGTCTTTGAGATGAATCCCCACGAGATGGCTGCGATTCCCTTCTCAATGATCGCCAGGATGACAAAGAACAAAGGAATGAGAGCAATAACTAGGCAACTCACGATGAGACCCGTGAAAACCTGATTGCGCATCTTTCGACGCCCCATCGATGCTGAAGCCATGGACTGAATTGTCCGGCGCCGGTCGTAAATGGGATCGGGAGGAAGCTGCAAGAGATCAGTCATGGTTATGCACCCACCGTGGCGGTGCGGCGCACCAAGGACCGAGCCACTGCATTCACCGAAGCCGTAAAGACCATCAGAATCAGCGCGCAGGCACCCAAGGCTGCCAATTGTGGTGCTGAGGCATCGATGAATTGCGTGGCGATAATGGAAGCCAGCGTTGCACCAACAGAAAAGAGGGAGTGCGGCATCTCGGGGCTTGAGCCAATCACCATCGCCACGGCAATCGTTTCTCCGAGAGCTCGGCCTGCTCCGAGCGAAATGGCACCCAAGATGCCGGTTTTGGCAGCGGGCAACACCACCTTGGTTAAAACCTGCGAGCGCGTAGCGCCAAGCGAAAGGCCGCCTTCAATCAATTCGCTCGGAACAGCTGCAATCACATCTCGCGAGATAGCCACGATGGTGGGCAGCACCATGACGGCCAAGACGATGCCAGCAAGCAGGAGTCCGAGACCTTGCGTGGCACCCGAAAAGATTCCGATGCCACCAGTCCATGACTGTAAGGCGGGTTCAATAGTGTTGGAAAAGAGAGGCACGAGGACAATGAGCCCCCAGAGCCCGTAGACCACCGAGGGAATGGCGGCGAGCAATTCGACCAGACTGGTCATGACGGTGCGAATTCTTGCCGGTAGCAAGAAGGTAATAACGAGGGCCGTGCCCAAACCAATGGGTACGGCAATGAGCAACGCGATGAATGCCGTGATGAGCGTTCCGAGAATCAACGGAGCCGCACCGAACTGATTTAATCCAGGCGCCCAGCTGGTATTGGTAAGAAATCCCAAGCCTTGGGATTTCCACGTTGGCAGTGATTGGTGGATGATGCTCCACACGAACAAGATGATGACCAACGCAAAAAGCACCGAGATTCCTCGGACTACGAGCTTGAATGGCCAATCGGACTTGGCCTTGGGGGAATCCCCCAAGGCCAAGTCTCGACGGTTGAACTTCGATTCGTTGACTAGGTCAATCATCGTCTTGTTCCGAGTCTCCTCAGCGACGCTTAGTTGAGGAGTCGCTGGTTGCTGCCATTAACAACCTGGAGCAAGTTGGTACGGGCCAAAGCCTGAACGTTGGCGGGCAGCGCCACGTAGCCTTCTTGGGCGGCGTAGTCCTGACCGTAGGCTGCGGCTCCCTTGGGGGCAGTGTGGCTGAGCCAGTCAAGGAACTTCACAGCAACCGTGCCGTTTGCAGCGTTGCTCTGGTGCTTCTTGATGATGGCCCACGAGTAGGTCGAAATCGGCCATGAGTTGGCGCCGCCTTGGTTCACGATGGAGAACTTCCACGTCTGGTTGTCAGGAGCAACCGCACCCTTGTGAGCAGCTGCAGCGGCCACCGTGGTGGTGTTGCACTTGACGACTTTGCCAGCCTGGTTGACCAACTTGGCCATGCTCAAGTGGTTGCCCAAAGCGATGTAGCTGTACTCGAGATAACCAATGGTGCCTGATTCGGAGCCAATGGTCTGAGCAACGCCACCGTTACCGGCCGCACCCAAGATGCCATTACCGGCAATGCTGACCTTGCTCGGCTGCGTGCTCCACAAGGTGGGCTGCGCGTTGTTCAAGAAGTTCGTGAACGCGAAGGTCGTACCCGAAGAGTCGCTTCGAGCAACAGCGGTCAGGCTGGCATTGGGCAACTTGCAGCTGTGCTTGACCACCCACACGGGGTTGACGGTGCAGATAGCGGGGTCGTTCCACTTGGTGATTTGACCCTTGTAGATCTTGGCCAAGATGGCTGAGGTCAGGACCAAACCGCTCTTCTTGTAGTAGATCGACTGTGAGATCGCCGTGTCATTGAAGACAATGGCCACGCCACCAAGGGCAACAGGGACCTGCACAAAGTCACCAATGTTTTGATCCCAGCCGTTGCCAGCCTTCGCCGCGAGGTCAATTTGACGAAGCGGTACGTCCGAGAAGCCAAGTTCTGCGGTTCCCGTAACTACTGCGGTCTCTCCAGCTCCTGAGCCACCGCCGCCATAGGCAGCAATGGTCGCGTGCGAGTTGCGTGATGCGTATGCAGGCTCGGCAACGTTGAGCAATGGGGCGTCAAAGGTTGAACCTGCCGAGGTGACAGTCCCGGCACCTGATGACAAGTCGTGGCTCAAAATACCGTTGGTCGATGCACCAGCCGGGATGACTAGTGCAGCTGAAACGGCCAATGCCGCTCCCGAGAGCACGAGGCCTCGAGAGAGCTTCTGGGAAATGCTCATGGAAGGGTTTTCCTTTCGTTGGGGGACTCCACTGAGCACCGTAGCCACAAGAATTTTTATCTTTGGATGATCTCGGTAACCCATCTGGCATTTATAAGTAAACTTTGCGTGCAATTTCTACGGATTAAGCCTCTGCACAGGATCGCCACAGAATTCACAGGAATCCCTAAATTGCAGCACTTTTGATTTCATCAACCGGGCTAAGTAAAAACTCCGCGTCTCTTTGGTCCGCAAATTGAGGTCGAGACGAGAGGTCGATCCAAGAGCGCCCCCTGCCGATCATGGGCGACATCGCTGGCCTGGCGGGCACCACTACCCTTGACGGTTGCCTCGCCTCCACCACGATTGGATTTCCAATGAAGAAGTTGCTAACAACCCTCGCCACGCTCGTCGTAGCGAGTTCCTCGCTGGCCCTAGTCAGCACCATGGACTCAGCTGATGCAACCGTGCGAGCTGCGAGTCCCTCGAGTTCTCAGCCAACTACCTCAAGTCCGTCGAGCACCATTCCAACGGGTTCATCCACGACTTCCACGACCATCGCACCCCAGCCTCTTGAGCTGCCCCAACGTGGGTGGAAGGTGGTCGCCCGATCGGCCCGTGGCGTCATGGTGGATCGCCAGACCATTGTGTACCCGGGTATCAGCTTTACGGCGGTTCGCTTTCGGAGCCGAACGGTGGCCTTTCACCTCCACGGTGGCACCATTGATCCCCCGGGATCCGCCACCAATGTGCCTGCCGACGCCAAGCCGCAACTCTCTGATGGAGAATTGCGCGTCGGTGTCCTCGCAGCATTCAACGGTGGTTTTAAAGCCAACGCCAACGCTGGTGGCGTCATCATGGACGGCCAAGTCTTAGAGGCGATGGTTCCCGGAATGGCCACCGCGTGCATCAATAACCTTGGGCAACTCAAAATTGCTGCCTGGGGGGCTGGGTTGCCCACCAAGAAATTCGCTGCAATTTCATGCCGTCAGAACCTTCCTCTCTTGGTGGCCGGCGCCAAACTCACGGCTCTGGCAGCAAACCCTGCTTGGGGCAACTGGGGAGCCACGCTGGCATCTATTGGAGCCCAGCCCCGTTCGGGGCTCGGCCTGGATGCCAAAGGCAACGTGATCTACGTGGCGACGATGAATGGAACCTTGCCCTCGCAGCTCGCCCAGGCGGAAATCGCGGCTGGCATTGTGACGGGCATGCAGCTTGACATCAATCCAGATTGGCCGAGTATCGGTCTGTTTTCATCTCCGATGCACCAACGCCGTCCGAGCTATTCATTTGAACTTCCCGGCTTCCACCACGATCCCGCTCAGTATTTCACCAGTTCCCAACGAGACTTCTTTAGTGTGATGGCACAACCCAACGCCTGGACCTGTTCGGTAGGCACTCCAGGCCTTTCACACGGCAGGGTAACCGCGCAGCCTATCATCCTGAGCGGAACTGGCTGCTAGCGCTCTCCATCGTCATGTGAGGGCGGCTCTGGCGGCCTGATGTCGGACTTGACGAGGACGATGCCGAAAAAGACCGCCGTGTAAAAGGCCACAACAAAGACCATGAGTCCGAGGTTGGAGCCGACATAAATCGCAATGGCGACCACGACCAAAAATGCGTAGAGCCAAAATGCGACTTTGCCTTGCCAGGTGAGGATGCGAAGCCCGGGAAAGGTTTCCGATCGGGTAAACCAACGTTTGTCGTCAGTCTCAGCCATAGTCCCCCTCCGGCAATGGTCCCTCAGGACCATCAATACTGCGCTCCGAGGGAGAGACTCGAACTCTCAACCACACGATTAACAGTCGCGTGCTCTGCCATTGAGCTACCTCGGAATAACGAGACTTGAATCTAGCAGGCACACCCCGGGGTCTCGGCGCCGGGCCAATTAATCAGCCACGCCAAGAAATGCTCGCAAGGCCGCAGCATTCTCAGGGCGGCGTAATTTGGCCATGGTCTTGGCCTCAATCTGGCGCACTCGCTCCCGAGTAATGCCAAATTCTTTGCCCACTTCTTCCAGCGTGGCCGCCTTGGCGCCACCGAGGCCAAAGCGCATGGCGACCACCATGCGTTCGCGCTCATCGAGATCCCCCAAGACGCCGTGGAGGGTCTCTTCGAGCAAATGCTTCGCCGCTTCTTCCTCGGGTCCATCGACGTCAATGTCTTCGATGGTGTCCGACAGCGAGTAATCGCCTTCACCAATGGGCTGTTCAAGACTCAGGGTGCTTTGGTTGAGCCGGAGAAATTCTCGAACCTTTTCCGCGCTCAGTGAGAGTTCAGCGCCCACTTCTTCGGCCGTGGCATCTCGGCCGAGTTCTTGAGTGAGGCGGCGTTGGGTGGCTACCACCTGGGTGATGTGCTCCATCATGTGCACCGGGATGCGTATTGTTCTCGCCTGATCGGCTATGGCTCGCATCATGGATTGTCGGATCCACCAGGTGGCATAGGTAGAGAGTTTGAACCCTCGCTCAGGGTCGAAGCGCTCCACGGCCCGCATGAGTCCTAAATTTCCCTCTTGAATCAAATCAAGAAAAGCCAAGCCACGGTTTCGATACTTCTTGGCAATCGAAACCACGAGTCGAAGGTTGGCCCGGATGAGTTCATTACGACCTTGCTCCGCCCTTAGGACTTGCGATTTGAGTCGTCGAAGTTCATGAGTATCTAAGAGATGCGACTCGTCGGCACCGTCATCGCTCTCTAAACAGGCTTCGTGGAGCGCGAGTCGTTCACTTGCCACAAGTCCTCGTTGCACTTCTCGGGCGTAGCGAACCTCGTCGTCTGGACTCAAGAGTGGCGTCGCGCCGATTTCTGAGAGGTACGCCGAAACGCCGTCATCAGGCGTCGTAGCACCACGCTGCATGCGAAGGCGAGGAACATCAGCCACATCAAGCTCATCACCTTCATCGAATCGATATCCGCGCTCGACAAGATAGGTCACGATCGGCTGAAAATGAGCGTCGTCCACCCCAAGTTCATCAATGATCTCGTCAAAACCTTGCTGGCTCAGCGCCACCGCTCCCCCGCGCAGCTCGAGGGCTTCATCGAGGGCGACTCGCAGATGTTCGGGCAGCACAGGATCACTCACTGCTTGCCTCAAGATCGTGAGCGAACCACTCAAGCAACCATGCTTCTGCTTCTATGCCGGTTTCTTCTTGACCAAGATCTTCAACCGCGAGTTGCAACTCAGCAATAGTCTTGGCGCTACTCGCGAGATCGCCTTCGCCTCGCCGAAGCGCCAACTGGAGTTCGGCTACGCGTTGGCGCACCAAGACTCGCAACAGCTGTGCAATGACCGGCCCTACCGGGTCAGCAACGTCTTCGTCAATCGTGGGTTCTTCAACCGTGACCCGGCGCAGCAAGGCTGCAGCAGGGGGTGGGGCTGCCTCTATGGCATCTGCGACCGTTGCATGACTGAGCAGCGCTTCAGCAGCCTTGTGCTGGTCGTCGTTGACAAACAAGAATGCTTCGAGTCGACCCGAGGCGAGATCTGGTCGATGCACTGCGAGGCGCAAGGCCTCAAGGCCGGGGCGGTCTCGAGGATCCTCGATGACACCGTGTTCAGGCTCGTCGTCTGAACTACTGGGTTCATTTGCAATGGCTCTCTCATGAGCCACCACGACTCGTTCGCCGGAACGATGCTTAGCTAAGCGATCACGAAGCATGGCAACGTCTAAGCGGCAGTGATCAGCGACGTCAATCAAGTATTGGTCGCGCACGAGTTCATCAGGGTGCTCAGCGATCACCGCGATGGCCTGTTCTGCAGCACGCGCTCGTCCCTCGGCGGTGGTCATTGTTCCTTGGCTCAACACGCGATCCACCCGAAAACGCAGGAATGGTTTCGCCTCATCAATGGCTTGACGCAGTGCTTCGGGGTCTTTCCTGGCCAAGTCAGCTGGGTCTGTACCTGTGGGGAGTTGACAAACCGCTACGTCAATCTCGTGCTTTCGCTCCCACTCATAGACCCGACTCGTGGCGTTCTGCCCAGCGGCATCTGCGTCATAGGCCAAGACAATCCGTTTGGCGAAATTACGCATCACGGCAAAGTGTTCTTCGGCCAGCGCGGTGCCACAGGTGGCGACCGCCCGCGGAAGGTCCGCCTCAAAAAAGGCAATGACGTCCGTGTAGCCCTCACAGACGATGATTTCCGAGCTCTCCACAATGGCCTTCTTGGCCCAATTCAAGCCATAGAGCGTTCGCCGCTTGGAATAAATCGGCGTCTCGGGAGAGTTTTTGTATTTAGGTTCTGGACGATCCGGCAATGGGGCCCCAGGAACTGGTGGCAAGATTCGGCCGCCAACGGCAATGGCTCGGCCGCCCGGGTCGAAAATGGGAAAGACGACACGAGCTCGTAGGAAATCTTGTTGTCGACCGCGTCGGTTGACAAAGCCGAGTCCCGTTTTTTCCAAGATGTGATCGCTAGCCTTGAGGTGTTTGGCCAACTGATCCCAATCATCTGGCGCCCACCCGAGTTTGAACGTCCGAACCGTATCGCCGTCATACCCGCGGCTACGCAAGTAATCGCGCGCACGGCCAGCATCGGGGGACGACAAGAGCCTCTGGTGATAGAACTCGACTGCTTGCTCCATGGCGCTGAGCAGCTGCGCTCGATCTTTCGAGGCGCCGGTCGCCTTTTCATCTTCGTGCAGCACAATGCCCGCTCGATCAGCAAGCAGACGAACCGCATCGATGAAATCAAGGCCTTGCGTTTCGCGAACGAAGGTAATGGCATCGCCTGACTTGTGACATCCGAAACAGTAAAACAATCCCTCTTCGGCATTGACCGAAAACGAAGGGCTCTTCTCTCCGTGAAACGGACACAGACCGCTCCAACGGCGACCCGCTTTTTTAAGAGCTACTTGCTCGCCAATGAGCGCCACAATGTCGGTAGCTGCCCGTACTTGAGCAATCTCTTCGGGAGGAACAGCCATGCAGGGAGGGTACCGCAGGATTGACGGCTGTGTTCCACCTCAAGACGATGGGAGCACCTCATGGCTAGGTCTGAGTGTTAGCGTTCGAGTCCCATGGACCATCTCGGCACCGGACAAGAAATTGCTGCGTTCATTGTTCCCTCCCATAACGAAGAGGATCGCATCGCCACATTCTTGGCAGCCTTCCAGCCACAGGTTGCGTCTGGGGAGTATCGCGTCATCGTGGTTGCCAATGGCTGTTCTGATGCCACCGCCGATCGTGCGCGCCAATTCCCCGGGGTCATCGTGCACGAAACCGACGTGGCCAGTCAACTCGAGGGCTACAACACAGGAGACGATCTCGCTGGCGATATCTATCCACGTTTCTACTGTGACGCCGATGTGGTGATGAGTCCCGAAGAAATTGCCCTCTTGGTCGCCACCGCCACCCGAGAGGAAGCCGTTGCCGTGGCGCCGCGCGTAGAGCTCGACTGGTCGCAATCAACCTGGCCCGTTAAGGCCTATTACCGAATGCGCGACCGCTTTCCAGGTCATAAGTCATGGGGCATGCACTCAGTTGCCGGGAAAGGATTCTTTGGCACCAATCGAGCCGGTCGCGCCCGTTTCGATCGATTTCCCAATTTGATTGCTGGCGATTATTTCTTCGACGAACACTTCCTCGTCACCGAACGCATCATTGTCCCAGAAGCAGTGTCGATCACCCGAGTATCAAAGAATCTTGCGGGTTTGATTCGTGTCCGCACCCGGGTGACCTTAGGTAACGCCGAGATGACGGCCCACCTTTCTACAAAGAGTTTTCCTCCACCTTTGTCTTTTTCTCGCCCGCCTCGGCCCAAGCTCGAAGAACGCGCTCGACGCCGGCTGGCCAAGATTCGCAACGACCACTGGTGGCTCAACCGTGCAGGAATCCGGGCTATCCCCGACGGCCTGTGTTACTTCTTCGTCGAGCAGCTCGTGAAGATCAACGTAGCGATTAAGACCAAATCCAAACAATCGGGCGTTAAGTACCGCTAAGAAGCGACAATATCGCTAACCTCAGAGCGATGACTGATATCGCTGTAGAGGCCCGCGGCCTCAAAAAGACCTTCCGCAAAGGCCAAGTCAAGGCGCTCGATGGATTTGATCTCACGGTTCGTCGAGGCCAGGTCGTTGGGCTCTTGGGGCCAAACGGAGCGGGTAAGACCACTGCCGTTCGAGCGTTGACCACCACCTTGCGCCCCGATGCTGGCACCGCCACCATCTTGGGGCTCGACGTGGTGAAAGACGCCGCCAAAGTTCGTCGCATTATCGGCCTTGCGGGTCAGTTTGCAACGGTGGATGAAAATCTCACTGGCATTGAGAACCTGGAGATGATCGGAAGGCTCAATCACCTCCCCCACGGCTTCGTCAAGCAACGCACGGAAGAACTCCTCGAACAATTCGGCCTCTCCGATGCGGGGTCCCGCAGTTTGAAGACCTATTCAGGCGGAATGCGCCGGCGCCTTGACCTCGCTGCAGCGCTGGTCTCATCCCCGCCGATTTTGTTTCTTGATGAGCCCACAACCGGTCTTGACCCGCAAAGCCGTCTAGGCTTGTGGGAAGTCATCGAGGGTCTCGTGCGCGGTGGCACCACCGTGTTGCTCACGACCCAATACCTCGAAGAAGCCGACCGCTTGGCCGAAGACATCGTGGTCATTGACCACGGCAAAGTCATTGCCCACGGCACCCCCGCAGAGCTCAAAGCAGACATGGGGGCAACGGTGCTTGCCATCACCACTGATTCTCCAGAACAAGCACGAGAAGCCTCACAACTCATTGCCGATCTTTCGCCCAAAGCCCCGCACTTTGATGGCAACAGCGTGGAGTTGACCGTTGAAGAGGGGCCGCCAAAGGCCGCAGAAGTACTGCGCCGCCTCGATGCGGGCAGCATCCCCGTTGTGGGCCTCACCCTTCGTGAGCCAAGCCTTGATGACGTGTTCTTGGCTTTGACGGGAAAGCCCACTGAAGTTGACACCGAAGCCGTCACCCAATCGAGTACTGCAAGAGGTCGCCGCGGCGCCAAGGAGTCATCATGACCGACATTGCCTTTCCCCCCACGCAGTCTGGAAACGCCCTGACGTGGACCATCAGCGACATCGCGGTGGTTACCAAGCGCAATCTGATCCGCTTGATGAGGACGCCAGAGGCACTGTTCTTCTCGAGCCTGCAGCCCATCATGTTCGTCCTCTTGTTCCGCTACGTATTCGCCGGTGCAATTCCTGTCCCGGGCGGCAGTTACGTCAACTACCTGATGCCCGGCATCTTCGTCCAAACCATGTGCTTCGGAGCAATCTCAACCGCCATTGGATTGGCCGAAGACCTCCAAACTGGTTTGCTCGAGCGATTCCGAGCACTGCCCATGTCTCGCGCTGCGGTGTTGGGTGGTCGAACGACCGCCGATGTGTGTCGCAATATTTTTGTTATTGGCTTGTTGACGGCAGTTGGCTTTGCGGTTGGATTTAGACCAACGGGTGGCGTTGCCAACTACCTTCTTGCTGCACTCTTGATGCTGTTCTTTGCCTATGGCCTGATGTGGGGATTTGCCATCATTGGCCTCACCGCTGCTAATGCCGAAACAGCACAGCTCATGAGTTTCCCGCTGCTGTTCCCCTTGACCTTTGCGTCATCAGCTTTCGTGCCGACTCAAAGCATGCCCGGATGGCTTCAAGCCTTTGCCAATAATCAGCCAGTCACCATTACGGTAAACGCTGCTCGAAGTTTGATGCTCGGTGGCCATTACGCCATGCCCGGAATCATCTGGAAATCCCTTGCATGGTCGCTTGGATTTGTCGTGGTGCTAGCGCCGCTTGCAATCCAGCGCTACCGCAAGATGGCCTAGGCCTTCTTGGTGCGGCTGATCAATTCAGCCACCAGGCCATCAATCGGCACGCGAACTTGCTCCGTGGTGTCGCGGTCTCGAACCGTGACGCACCGGTCTTCGAGGCTGTCAAAGTCGATGGTGACGCACCACGGGGTTCCCACCTCATCTTGTCGGCGATAGCGCCGACCAATGGATTGCGTCACGTCGTAGTCGCATTGGAAATGCGGCTGCAACGATGCCAGCACTTCTCGAGCAGTCGGTTCTAACTCGTCTTTTTTCGAGAGTGGCAACACGGCCACTTGATACGGCGCCAAGCGCCAGTCAAGGCGAAGCACACTGCGAGCTTCGCCACCAATTTCGTCTTCTTGGAACGCAGCGATGAGGAAGGCCATCATGGTCCGCGTCGCCCCTGCCGCTGGTTCAATCACATAGGGCGTGTACCAGGTGTCGTTCGCCTGATCGAAGTACTGCAGCTTCGTCCCCGACGCAGCTTCATGAGCCTTAAGGTCGTAATCCGTTCGGTTGGCAATGCCTTCGAGTTCTCCCCAACCCCAGGGGAAGGCGAACTCAACGTCAGTCGTTCCTGCCGAATAGTGACTCAACTCATCGGCGTCGTGCGGACGAAGCCGCAAGCGCTCAGAGGGCATGCCGAGGTCGAGGTACCACTCGTATCGAGCCTTGATCCAATATTCGTACCAGGTCGTTGCCTCTTCGGGCGGCACGAAGAATTCCATTTCCATCTGCTCGAACTCGCGAGTTCTAAATACGAAGTTTCCTGGCGTGATCTCATTGCGGAAACTCTTGCCAATTTGGGCGATACCAAAGGGTGGCTTTTTGCGAGTCGTGGTTTGCACGTTGAGGAAATTGATGAACATGCCCTGAGCCGTTTCTGGCCGTAGGTACGCCACCGATCCATCGTTTTCCACCGGCCCCGCGTGAGTCTTGAACATCAGTTGGAAATCACGCGCTTCCGTTAGGTCCTTCGAGCCACAGTTAGGGCAAGTATCGCCAATGTGGTCAGCCCGGTGGCGTTCTTTGCAGGAGCGACAATCAACCATGGGGTCAGAGAAGTTTCCAAGGTGGCCAGAGGCTTCCCAGACGGCGGGAGGCGACAAAATGGCAGCGTCAAGGCCGACTACGTCGTCTCGGTATTGAACCATGGAACGCCACCACGCGTTCTTGACGTTGCGCAGCATCAACACGCCCAAGGGGCCGTAGTCATAGGTGGAGCGAAAACCTCCGTAGATCTCAGCAGAGGGAAAGACAAAGCCGCGGCGCTTGGCCAGACTCACGATTTTGTCCATCAAGCCAGGATCATTGAATTCGGTGGGTTCACTCATGGCACTAGAGCCTAGGGCCTAGCGACGAGGGCGCTGGGGCCCCTATGAGGTCGGCTCAAGTCGCCGAGCGATTTCGTCGGCCATCAAGCGTCCTTGGGGAGTCAGAATCGCTCGGTCCCCCGTGATGGAAACGAATTCGCTCAACTCATCCGCATCGGCAAGCCAAGCCGCAGGCACGCCAACACGAGTGCGCAACATCAACGCCGCTCGCTCAAAGCGAGCCGATGCTTCTTCAACGATTTCACAACCAGCTTCGGTGTCTTCGTGGCGCGCACTCCGCTCCAGCCAGGTGTCGAGATTGGCAATTCGCCAGGATCGCCGACCTCGAAGATGGCCATGGGCGCCAGGCCCCACGCCGAGGTAATCGCCTTGAGCCCAATAGAGCTGATTATGACGACACTCGTGGCCATCGCGAGAAAAGTTGGAGATTTCATACCAGCCGTAATGTCTTCGCTCTAGCTCTTGGTTCAAGAGCAGGTAGCGATCGGCAAGCGTTTCTTCCGAAGGGTGACGAAGCGGATCTTTGCCAAGAGGCGTAGCGCGCTCAGGCGTCAAGAGATATGCCGACAGATGCGGTGGTGCGGCGTCGTGATCGAGCACCGTAGCGAGGGTTTCTCGTACGTCTTCATCACGCTCACCCACGGTGCCAAGAATCAAGTCCATCGACCAAGAAGAAAACCCCACCCCGTCAATGAGCTCTGCGAGCTCTCTGGCGCCTTCGGCCCTGTGAATGCGGCCAAGACTTTTCAGCACATGGGGAGCCGTTGACTGAATGCCCACGCTGACTCGCGTAATTCCTGCATCGTGGACAGCGTGGAGATAGTCCTCGGTGACATCTTCGGGATTGACTTCCATCGTGATCTCTGCCCCGGGATGCACGGCAATGGCCGCAATCAACCTCTCCATCACGTGGGCTGGGAGCATCGATGGCGTACCACCGCCAAAGAACACCGACGTTGCTGGCCGATCCTGTTCGTCCAATTCTCGAAGAACGCCATCCACATACGCGTCGATGTCTTGGTCGCGATTCGTGTACGTCACGAATGCGCAGTAATCGCAGCGTTGCCGGCAAAAAGGAACGTGAAGGTAGACGCCGTATGCCTCAGCGTCGTGGCTCACGATCGTCCGCGAGCGTGCGCGAAACGGGACAGCGCCTCTTCACGCTCTGCTTTCAAATCCACGATGGGTGCAGGGTAGCCATCAGGACGAAGCAAGCCGCTTCCGCCACCTGGTTCGTAGAGCTGCGGTGGCTCGACGGTTGCGAGTTCGCTCACGTAGCGGCGGATGTAGGTTCCCGCGGCGTCAAAGCGTTCGGCTTGGGCGATGGGCGAGAAAATGCGGTGGAAGGGAGCAGCGTCAGTGCCCGTGCCCGCCGTCCATTGCCAGCCATGGCTGTTGGACGCCAGATCACCATCGATGAGACGATCCATGAACCACCGAGCGCCCCAACGCCAGTCGATGTGGAGATGCTTGACGAGGAAGCTCGCGCAAATCATCCTCGTGCGATTGTGCATCCAGCCCTCGGCAAGCAATTGTCGCATGCCGGCATCAACGAGGGGAATTCCCGTTTCACCTCTCGCCCAGGCCTGGAAACGACCTTCCGCTATCTCGCCATCGTCCCAGCGCAAATCAGCCAATGAAGGCTGCAGGGTTTCACGAGCGCTTTGGGGTTCGTGAAAGAGCACGTCAGCGTAAAACTCTCGCCAGCAAATTTCTGATCGGAAGGTGGTTGAGCCTTCGTCATCGCCATTCACGAGGGCAAGTGCCGTCCTCGGATGAATGCACCCGAAGCGCAAATATGGACTTAGGCCGGACGTGCCCGGCTCGGCCATGATGTCGCGCATGTCGCGGTAATACGAAGCCTTGGCTCCCGCAAACTCATCAAGGCGAGCGAGTGCCGCGGCTTCTCCGGGTTCAAAGGAACCCACGGTCACCCCATCATCAAGACCGTCAAAACGTTGAGGTCTCATGCGTCCTGCATCATCGACAATCTGGCTGGTGGTGGCCATGGAAGGGAAATCGACCCAGCTCACATCCGGTGCATCGAGCACCACGTGAGGACCGATGATTTCCCATCGACGACGAAAGGCCGTGAATACTTTGAGCGGCGCCCCCTTATCGGAAAGCACCGTGCCCGGGTCAACGGCATAACTCGACCCCACTCGCTCCAAGGGAATGCGATCCAAGGCGAGAATGGCTTCTACAGCGCTGTCTCGCTGTTGACCATAGGGTCCAAAATCTGCACTGACCACTACAGCCGAGGCATTGATACCTCGTGCGAGGTCAGGGATCACAATGCTGGGATCGCCCTTCAAGATAACGAGATGGCCACCCATGGCTTCATTGAGCGCATCGAGACATCCCGCTAAGAACGCGGCGCGAGGCTTGCCCGATGGCGCTAGCAGCGCATCATCAAGCACGAAGACGCCAAGCACACCGGCTTCAGCGCCCACACGCACTGCCTCATGGAGTGCAGGATGGTCGCCGAGGCGCAAATCGCGCCGGAACCACATAATGGCAGGGCCCTGATTCACGACCCTGATCCTAGGGAGCGAACGCTGCGGAGCCTGCGGTCTAAGTGAATTTCCATGGCTTCAACGCTGATGGCCCGTACCTCGGCCGCTCCATCGGGCACCTCGGCACTCAAAACACCGCCCAGTCCACCACCGAGAATCCGACGCAACAGCCCGAGCGCTTCGCCTGAGAGTGGCCGACCACGCCGACAGCTGCGACACAGCGCCCCTCCTTCTAGAAAATCAAAGGCGACGAGTTCTTCAGACTCTCCACAAGACACACACAGCTCAACCTCGGGACGAGCACCATCGAGTTCAAGAACCCTGAGAAAAAAGGCCGCGGCAACGAGCTGAGGATCTTTCGTTGGATCATTGAGAACCCCCAAGGCGCGGATCAACGTCTCGAGGAGTCGTTCATCGGGATGGTTGTCTTGGGCCACCTGGTCCACGACTTCGAGCATGGACATCGAAGCGGTCATCCGGTCATAGTCTTCTCGAATCGCGCTGTATCGGTCGAGCACTTCGACTTGGCTCACCACGCTCAATTCGCTCCGGCCCTTCCAAAACGCTACGTCAACATAGGTGATGGGCTCCAACCTGGCCCCAAAGCGAGATCCGACTTTTCGAACTCCTTTGGCAACACAGCGAATTTTCCCATATTCGCGAGTCATGATCACCACGATGCGATCTGCTTCACCGAGTCGGTAAGTTCGAAGAACGATACCGATATCGCGGCGTTGGCTCACGGAGCCTCGTCCGACTTCGCATCCCGGTCTCGACGGGGATTATTGAACTGCTGGGCCTTGTATTTAATGCCCAGCACGGAATTGAGGTAGTTGCCAATGCCAATTAACAACACGAGGGCAACCACCACGACCAAGAACACCAAGAGGCCGTGAAGCACGAAGAGCGCGGTGCCAAAGACACCCACAAGGAAGATCAGGCCAAGCGTCACCAAAATCCACTTGATCATCAGGTTTCCAATCCGCCGTATCGACGTTCGCGTTGCTGATACTCCAACACCGCCTGATAGAGATCAGCGCGGCGAAAATCTGGCCACAGCACCTCAGGAAAAGTCAATTCTGAGTATGCAATTTGCCAGAGCAAAAAGTTCGAGATTCGATATTCACCCGAGGTTCGTACCACCAAATCGGGATCGGGCATCTCGGGATGGTAGAGATAATTGCGAATCTGCTGTTCCGAAACTTTTGATGCACTCACGCCGTCTGCCACCATGGCCTTCACCGCATCGACGATTTCAGCTCTGCCCCCGTAGTTAAACGCCATGGTCAAGGTCAGGCGTCGGTTGTTTTTCGTGAGCTCCGTTGCTTCATCCATGCGTTTGAGGACCCGCTTGGGCACTCGCCAATCCCGACGACCTGCAAATTGAATGCGAACACCCTTTTCGTTGAGTTCATCGCGGCGACGCATGAGCAAACCCTCATTGAAGCCCATGAGAAATCGAACCTCATCAACCGGCCGTTTCCAATTCTCGGTAGAGAAGGCATAGAGCGTCAGCCAGGACACGCCGAGCTCAAGAGCGCCATCGACACAGTCGACCAACGCCTCTTCGCCAGCTGCGTGGCCATCGGTGCGTGGGAGGCCTCTCGCGTTGGCCCAGCGGCCGTTCCCATCCATCACGCAAGCCACATGGGTCGGGATACGCGACGGGTCGATCTCAGAGGGAATCGTCGGATCAGTAAAGGTCTGGAATGGTCGTTTTGACTCACGAGGCACGCTTTGACGCTAGTTGGTGAGGCGAGGTCATTGGTGAGTGCTCAGGAATTCGCTACGGTTCAAGGACCGTGTCGAATCGCCCACCAGTCACCACCACCCCTGCCGAGGACCTTGCTGCCGTCACCGGAGCACTCCCTGGAGGCGGCGAACTGCGCAAAGGTCAAGTCGAAATGGCCGAAGCCGTTGAAGATGCCTTCGCTGAACACCGACACCTCATCGTCCAAGCCGGCACGGGAACGGGAAAATCTCTTGCCTATCTTGTTCCCGCTATTCGAGCCGGCCAGCGGGTAGTCATCGCCACCGCCACGAAAGCCCTGCAAGAGCAACTCGCCAAGCGTGACGCCCCACTCGTGGCCGCTGAACTTGGTGGCGCCTCCGTGGCGGTCCTCAAAGGCCGACAGAATTACGCCTGTAGGCAACGGGTCGTCGAATTGGGCGTTCGCGGCTTCCAGGCCAGCCTTGACGAACAAGACGCCTCAGCCGCTGAATCAGAGCGCCTCGTCCCTCAGGTAAAGCGCCTCATGGCGTGGGAATCAGAGACGGTATCGGGAGATCGCGCCGACCTCGAAGAGCCCGTCAGCGATAAGGCGTGGTCCATGGTGTCAGTGGGGCCGCGAGAATGTCCCGGAGTCTTTAACTGCCCGTCAGGCTCTCGTTGCTTTGCTGAACGCGCCCGAGCCGAAGCGGGAGAGGCCGACGTCATCATTACCAACCTTCATCTCCTCGGCGCCGATCTTGCCGCCCAAGGATCGGTGCTTCCTGAACACCACCTCGTCGTCATTGATGAGGCCCATGAACTCGAAGGTGTCATGACCCAGTGTCTGGGCATAGAGTTGGCTCCGAGCCGACTTCGTACGGTTGCGACCACGGCTCGACCCATGCTCAAAGCCGATCCCACCATCATCACGGACGTCATCGCGGTGAGCGACGATCTCGCCGAAGCCCTCCTTGCCCATCCTGATGCGGCACCAGTATCACTGGCGCGCGATGTTGATCTCGCTGCGATCCTTAACCGGGCTGACCAAGCCTTACGCAAACTGCTCAGCGCACTTCGAAACGTCGATGCCAGTAGCAACACCGAAGCGCCTCGAGCTATTGCGATGACCACGGCACTGGTAGAAGAAATAGCTCGCATCGTCGCTCAGCGACCAGGAGAGGTGTGTTGGGTGCAAGGATTTCGCTCCCAGCGTCACCTTGTGCTCTCCCCCATTGAAGTCGGCCCATTGCTGCACGAACAACTCTTTGCTGAATCAACCGTCGTCTTAACGTCGGCCACCATCCCGCCTCGCTTCGCCGAGCGGCTTCGACTCGACGAAAGCGAAGTTCGCCAGATTGATGCTGGCAGCCCATTTGATTTTGCCAATCAAGGATTGCTCTATGTCCCCGAAGGCCTCGGCGATCGCAAAGCCAAAGACGCCGAAGAAAAGATGGCGGCCGAAATCATTGGTCTCATCAATGCCGCCGGTGGTCGCACCCTTGCGCTCTTTACGTCCTATCGCGCCCTCGACATTGTCTCGTCCATCGTCGAACAAGCAGTCGATCACCCCATCTTGGTGCAGCGTGATGCTTCAAGTGCCCCGCAACTCATCGAACGCTTCCGCGACAACGAGGACGCCTGCCTCTTCGCCACCATGGGCATGTGGCAAGGGCTCGATGTCCCGGGCAGAAGCCTCTCGGTAGTCGTCATTGACCGGCTCCCCTTCGGTCGCCCCGATGATCCCTTGCTCCAGGCGCGGCGTGCGGCTGTTGGCGAACAGCGAGCGTTCAGCGTGATTGACCTGCCTCGAGCTGCCACTTTGCTCGCCCAAGGAGCAGGCCGCCTCATTCGATCCATCAGCGACGAAGGCGTCGTGGCCATTCTCGATGATCGACTCGCAACGGCGAGTTATCGCAAGGTGCTGCTCAATGCGCTTCCGCCGCTCAAGCGAACCCGCGACCGAGATGAAGTGCTCGCGTTTTTGGCGCGAATCACCCAGAACTAGAAGCCCAAGCGGTCAAGCACCTCGGTGCGGCCCTGCCAACCCTTCTCAACACGAACGTAAAGTTCGAGATGGACGCCTTCGGGCAACTGCTTTCTTGTGGCAATGCCCACCTCTTTCAAGAGTTCGCCACCTTTGCCAATCACGATGCCCTTTTGACTGTCGCGCTCCACCAGAATTTCAACCCGAATCCTTGGTAGTTCATATTCGGTCACGCGACAGAAAATCGAGTGTGGTAATTCGTCATGGCAGCGACTCAGGAGTTGTTCGCGAACGAGCTCAGCGATCCAGTCGGTTTCACTTTGGTCGCTCGCCATGTCCTCGGGATAAAACGCTGGTCCATCTTCCAAACGGTCGATAATGCTGCCCAAGAGGCGTTCTACGCCTTTGCCACTCTTAGCCGATACCGGAAAATACTCAACCGCGGCTGCGATCCCCACAAGATCCCCCTGGCCGAGTTCATCGACAACGGCACTGACCTTCATGAGTTGATCAGCCGTGCCGTTAGCTCCAGCTCGATCAACTTTGTTGACGACCACAAAAAGGGGCAGGGAGAACCGACGAGCGGCCTCAAGGGCGTGGCCGAGCACCAAACGATCACCGGGACCAATCTCGCTGTGCGCTTCGACGAGCGCGAGGATGAGATCGACGCCTTCGAATGCGGCATAGGCCGAGTCATTGAGGCGTTCACCCAATTTGGTCTTGGGGCGGTGGATACCGGGCGTGTCCACGAACACCACTTGGGCGCGTTCGTCGGTAAAGACGCCGCGGATTTGATGGCGGGTGGTGTTGGGCTTCGCTGAGGTGATGGTTACTTTCTCTCCAACGAAGGCATTAACCAGGGTTGATTTACCAACATTGGGTCGACCAACCACGGCAACAAATCCAGATCGCACTAGGCATCCTCTTCTGAGTCATCGATCAGCACAATCTGCACCGTTTCAATTTTGCGACCATCGATTTCCGTGGCGGTGAGCGTTGCTCCCGGGGCGTCGACGGATTCACCGGCTTCGGGGAACGCACCGAGGAGGTCCATCAATAATCCACCGACCGTGTCGAATCCGCCCTTGGGAAGTTCTCGACCGATCAAGTCATCCACCTCATCAATAGACATCCGACCGGGAACCAAGAAGGTGTGCTCGTCGATTTTGGTGGCCGTCGCTGATGCCTTATCGAACTCATCATCAATTTCACCGATCAATTCCTCGATGAGATCTTCGAGAGTGGCAAGGCCTGCGGTGCCGCCATATTCGTCAACAATGACGACGAGGTGGATTCGCTCGCGCTGCATCTCACGCAACAAGGCTGGCACTGGTTTGGTCTCGGGAACGAAGGTGGCGCTGCGTAGGTGCTCGGCGACCAACTCATCACCGCGGCCATCTCGCTCGAGTCGCATGAGATCTCGTATGTAGGCGATGCCAATGACGTCATCAATGGACTCTTCGTAGACGGGAAGTCTCGAAAAGCCAAGTTCGAGCGCCTCGACCAGTGCATCACTCACGGTGATGGTGTTTTCTAAGGCCACCATGTCAGGTCGCGGCACCATGACCTCTCGCACCACCGTGTCGCCAAAGTCAATGACCGAGTGAATGAATTCGCGCTCCTCAGAATCGATCACTGATTCGGCTTGTGCCACATCGGCCATGGCGAGGAGTTCCGATTCCGTCACCATCGAGATATGGGCATTGTCGCCACGACGGCCCAAGATGAGGTCCGCCAAACCAATAAGCACCGTAGAAATCGCTTTGATGAGCGGAAAGTTGATGACTGCTTTGACGACAGGAGCCGAGGCCAAGGCCGCTCGCTCGGGATGGTGAACGGCCCAGTTCTTTGGTACCGCCTCAAAAAAGACGAAAATGACCACGACTTCGAAAGCAGTGGCAACTAACACGCCCCAGGATCCCAGCCAATTGGCGGCCAACACACCAATCAAGGTCGCTGATACCAACTGACAAATCAGTACGAGCAGCAGCACGGGGTTCAAAAATTTCTCGGGGTGCTCCACCAGATCAACGAGTGCCTTGGCACCTCGTCGGCGCTCTTCTTGAAGACTGCGCGCTTTGACTTTGTTGGTGCGCACCAGCGACGTCTCGGCTGCCGCTAGGGCTCCAGAGGCCAAGAGCAGCGCGATGATAATGACGAGGTAGACCACATCTACCCCACTAAAACTCGCAGCGATCACTGAGCTGCTCGATCCTTGGCGAATTCGCGCAACAGCACCTGTTCGCGGGCTTCCATCTCCTCTGCTTCGCGTTCTGCCATGTGATCCCAGCCCAAGAGATGCAGCGCTCCATGCACCACTAACAAGCGCAATTCGTCATCGAGGCTCACGTCATGCTCAACGGCATTCACCGCAGCCACCGCTGGGGCGATCACGATGTCCCCCACCAATCGCAATGACTCGGCTTCACTGCCTCCACCCGGTCCCGGCGCCCCGGCATCGGGACTGCGACCAGGGGATACTGGCTCGTCATCAATGGGGAAACTCAAGACGTCCGTTGGGCCTTGCTTGCCCATGTGCGATTCATTAAGGGCAGCAATCGTTTCGTCATCAACGAAGAGCAGATTCACCTCAGCGGGGGGTCGAACCCCTTCAGCTGCCAAGGCGAAGGCCAGCAGCTGCGTGTATACCTCTAAATCAATCTCGAACGCTTGCTGTTCATCAGCGCCAAACACATCGATGTTCAACGGGCATCCTTTTCAGCAGCGCGGTCATAGGCATCCACAATGTCAGCCACGATTTTGTGGCGAACAACATCGCGCTTGGTCAAGTGGACAAAGGCGATGTCATCAACATCACCCAAGATCGCTTCGAGGCCGACTAATCCGGACCGCCCACCGGGGACGTCCACCTGGCTCGCGTCACCAGTAATCACGGCTTTGGAGCCAAACCCGATACGCGTCAAGAACATCTTCATCTGCTCGGGACTGGTGTTCTGTGCTTCGTCCAAAATAATGAAACTCGAATTCAAGGTACGGCCTCTCATGAACGCCAAGGGTGCTACTTCAATCGCCCCTTTCTCAATCAGCCGTTGCGCACCTTCTGGTTCGAGCATGTCAAAGAGCGCGTCATAGAGCGGGCGCAAGTAGGGATCCACCTTGGCCATCATGTCTCCAGGCAAAAAGCCCAAGCGCTCTCCGGCTTCAACTGCGGGGCGCGTCAGCACAATGCGCTGCACTTTCTTTGACTGAAGGGCTTGCACTGCGAGTGCCACCGCAAGGTAGCTCTTTCCCGTACCAGCAGGTCCGAGACCAAAGGTGATGGTGTTCTCGCCAATGGCGTCGCAGTAGCGCTTCTGGCCTGCGGTGTTGGGACGAACGGGTTTGCCGCGAGAGGACTTCATCACGGTGGTGCCCATGACTTCTGAAGCCCGCACGTTTTCTCTGGCCATGTCGAGCGTGCGCTCAACTTTGACAGCGTCAAGGGTTTGGCCCGTCTCGAGCAAAATCACCAACTCATCGAATAGTCGAGCAATCTGTTCAGCGTTGGGGCCGATGACCTCAATTTGGTTTCCTTGCACCGTGATGCGCGACTCTGGGAAGGCGTTTTCTACCTGGCGAAGCAACTCGTCGCGATGGCCCAACAATGCCGCCATCAAATGAACGTGAGGTACGACCGTGATGGCCACCGGCACGCCGCTCGGGGTCTCTTGACTGCGAATCGAATTACTCATCCGGGGGGCCATTCCAAGTGGCGGCCACCCACCACGTGAAGGTGGAGATGAGGCACCGAGTTTTGTGCATCTTCCCCTACGTTCATCACCAAGCGATACCCACGCTCGGGAGCATCGATGCCTTCGAGGCGAGCAACTTCTTGGGCTGCGCCCATCATGGCGGCCATCACATCAGCATCGCTGTCTTGTACGTGATGGGCATTCTCGATGTGTCGACGAGGAATAACCAACACGTGGGTTGGCGCCGTTGGGGCGATGTCTCGGAAGCAGTAGACGGCGTCATTCTCATAGACCGGGGTCGAAGGAATCTCGCCGGCAAGGATCTTGCAAAACAAGCAGTCTGCTGGGGCTGTTACCAAGGTGTCCGTTCTCCTCTAGCGAATATCACTTAGTGGAACCGTACCGCCTCGAAGCCACCCAAGAAGCGCACCGGCCACCACGGCAGCCGTCTCAGTGCGCAGAACCCCACCGGCAAGCTCAACACGGTCAAAACCAGCACTGAGTTCCTCGTCGCTCCAGCCTCCTTCAGGCCCTACCAAGATGGTGGAAACCTCTTGGGTGAGACCCGCTCCCCCGAGCGCCGCCATGGCCACGCCGGGGCCCTTGAGATCGCTCACTCGAAGGGGTCCCTCAATGGTGGGCAGGTGAACTTGGCGCGATTGGCACGCTGCCTCGACGCTGACGCGGCGCCAGCGCTCGAGCACCTTGTGGGCTTGATGGGCGTCCCAGCGCACCGCTCCGCGCTCAGTGATCAAAGCCGTGATGGAAGCAACACCGAGTTCGGTGAGTTTGGCAACCGCCCACTCAGAGCGATCTCCCTTAACCGGCGCCATCGCCACGCCAAACGTTGAGCTGCGTTCTTCGAATTCCAATTCGCCAGCAGCGTCGAGATCTTCACCAGCCATCACACAAACTCGCCAGTTACCGCGGCCATCGCTCGCAACTACTTCTTCCCCGTCGCGAAGCCGCCGAACCTTGACCAAGTGGTGACGATCGCTATCGGTGAGCACAGGATGACCCACGTCATCGACAAAGACCTGCGCCGCGCAGTTTGCGCGACGCTGAGCTCCCGCGGTACTCATGACAGGGCTGAGCGAATCTTGGAGAACAAACCGTGATGCTCTTCAGCGGGCTCAATGGCTTCGCCTCTGAGATCCGCCAACTGCCCCAATAAGGTCATCTGCTCTTCATTGAGTTGCGTTGGGGTATCGACCTGGAGGTGAACATAGAGATCGCCACGGCCCCGACCATGAAGATGAGGCACACCCTGGCCCTTGATCTTGGTAACGAGTCCCGATTGGCTTCCCGGTTGCACCCGCAAGGACGTGGGCTCCTCAAGGGTCTCAATCTCAATCGTGGCTCCCAAGGCGGCTTGGGTCATGGCCACATGAATAGTTACATGAAGATCATCGCCAACGCGTTCAAAACGCGCATCTTCTCGAACTCTGAGATGCACATAGAGCGACCCGCGCGGGCCGCCACGAGGACCGGCCGCTCCATGATCGGTCAGACGAAGTGTGGTGCCATGTTCTACGCCTTCTGGAATATCGACAGTCAAGGTGCGTTCTTCGGTGACGCGTCCATCACCTCGACATTTGGTGCACGGGGTGGCGATAACCGTACCGAAGCCACCACATCGCCCACACGGCGCTGAGGTCACCATTTGACCAAGCAAGGACTGGCGGACTCGACGTACTTCGCCAGCACCACCACAGTCAGGGCAGGTTTCGGGCGACGTACCGTTTTGAGCTCCCGAGCCATTGCACTCAGAACACGCAACGGGCAGCCGTACGCTGAGATCGCGTTGCGCTCCAAAGGCAGCTTCGACCAACTCGAGATCCATCACCACTTCGACATCGGAACCAGCAACGGGTCCCCGACGTCTTGCGCCCGGGCCTTGGCCGCCCATTTGCGAGAAGAAGGCGTCAAAGATGTCACCAAAGCCCATGCCAGCATCAAACGGTGAGCCACCGCCTTGCATGCGGTCACGTGGATCGCCGTACATGTCGTACTGCTGGCGACGTTGCGGATCAGACAGCACCTCATAGGCCATCGACACTTCCTTGAAGCGCTCTTCGGCGGCTGGATCGGGGTTGGTGTCGGGGTGGAGTTCTCTGGCAAGGCGTCGATAGGCCTTCTTGATTTCATCGGCACTGGCCGTGCGCCCAACGCCAAGGAGGGCGTAAAAGTCCTCAGCCACGGCCATGCTCCCCTGGAGCCATCAAGCCCCGTTCGGTTCCGATGCGTTCGGCGAGTTGTCGACTCACCACTTCGGCTGCCGCCATGGCTTGGGCATAATCCATTCGCGTTGGCCCCAACAGGCCAACCGCACCGGCCGAGACCCCATCAACTTCGACGGGGGCAACCACGACGGCACAACTCGACAATTGCTCGTATCCATGTTCCGAACCAATGGCCACGCTCAATCCGCTGTCGAGCACGTCTCTCAACAGTGAGACCACCACGAGTTGTTGCTCCAAAATGCTCAATACCCCTCGCACGGTCTCAATGGCATCAAAAGAATGGGCGAGTCGCGACGAACCACCGACATAGACCGGTTCGGCATCGGCGCTGACCGCCGCCATCAGTCCCGTCGCAGCGCTCAGCACTAACTCATCGACGGCACGGTGTCCGCTGGGGTTCATGGCGGGCATCGCCCCCAAGGTTGCTCCCCTCAGGTGCTGATCAAGGGCAACGGAGGCGGCTGAAATCACAGAAACATCGAGTTCTTCGCCAATCTCAAAACTGAAATTTTCAACGGCGCCGTCACTCAATACACACACCGCCACCAAGCGACGAGATCCCAGATCGACCAACTGCGCTGATTTCACGGTGGTGGTCTCATGGCTGGGTCCCACCACCACCGCGGCATAGCGCGTCATATCTGACAGCAACGATGAGGTGCGCTCAAGAACGTCTTCCAAGCCACCTTGCACTTGGGTAAAGAAGTTGGATACTTGCGCACGCTGGCCGGGTCCAAGATTCCCAGGTTGGGTCAAATGGTCCACGAAATAGCGAAAGCCTTTGTCGGTCGGAATACGACCCGCGCTCGTATGGGGTTGCACGAGATAACCCTCACGCTCTAGGGCCACCATCTCGCTTCTCACCGTGGCCGACGACACCTGAACACCATCGGCGTTGGCTACGTGGCTTGATCCCACGGCTTGGCCTGTGCCGATGTACTCCTCAACGACGGCCTGAATGATGGCGGCCTTGCGGTCGTCGAGGGCGTCGTCAGCGCGACGTCGGTGGTTGGGTTCATGAGTGACCATCTAGCACTCGAGTCTACCGAGTGCCAAGTGCGAAGGGACGCCTAATCCTCGAGTTTGAGGGCAGCCACGAAGGCCTCTTGGGGTACTTCGACCCGTCCGAGATTCTTCATGCGCTTCTTGCCCTCTTTTTGCTTCTCGAGCAGCTTGCGCTTTCTCGTGATGTCACCGCCGTAGCACTTGGCCAATACGTCTTTGCGGCGGGCCCGAACCGTCTCACGCGCAATAACCCGACCCCCGATTGCAGCCTGAATCGGCACTTCGAACATTTGCTGGGGAATGAGTTCCTTGAGGCGTTCTGCCATCCGACGGCCGTAGTACTCGGCGCTCGAGCGGTGAACAATGGTCGAGAAGGCGTCAACGGGTGTGTGGTTGATCAAGATGTCGACGCGAACCAACTGAGAGGTCTGATAATCCGTCGGCTCGTAATCGAGCGAGGCATAGCCCTTGGTGCGCGACTTCAACGCGTCAAAGAAGTCCATGACGACCTCGGCCAACGGAATGGCGTAGACGAGTTCCACGCGTTCGGGACTCAAGTACTCCATCTTGGTCATCTCAGCCCGGCGAGACTGGCACAGGTCCATGATGGTTCCGGTGTAGTCAGAGGGCGACAGAATCGTGATGGACAACATGGGTTCATCGATGTGGTCGAGCTTGGTTGATTCGGGCAACTCGACAGGATTGTCAATGACCTGCATGGAACCATCGGTCAGATACGCGTGGTACACCACACTCGGTGCAGTCGCGATGAGATCGAGGTTGAATTCGCGCTCAAGGCGCTCTTTCACAATTTCCATGTGAAGCAGTCCTAGGAAGCCACAGCGAAAGCCAAAGCCGAGGGCATGGGAGCTCTCAGGCTCAAAGGTCACACTGGCGTCATTGAGTTTGAGTTTGTCGAGGGCATCTCGCATGTCCGGCAAATCATCGCCATCAATGGGATAGAGACCACAAAACACCATGGGCTTAGGGTCGCGATAGCCCGTCAAGGCTTCCGTGGCTCCGCCGGTGGCCGTCGTTACGGTTTCACCGGAACGCGCATCACCAACGGTCTTGATGCCAGCGATGAGATAGCCAACTTCGCCTGGCCCGATGGCCGGCAAGGGCACGGGGGTAGGTGTCCGGGCACCGATCTCCTCGATCTCGTGCGTCTTATTGGCCTGCATGAAGCGAACCTTCTCATCGCTTCGCAACGTGCCATTCATGACGCGGACCGATGAAATGACGCCTCGGTACTGATCAAAGCTGGAGTCAAAAATCAATGCCTGCAGTGGCGCATCAGGATCGCCCTCGGGTGCCGGGACCCGTTCGATGATGGCACGCAACAGCTCGGGCACCCCTTCGCCGGTCTTGGCAGAAATAGAGAGCACCTGATCAGCAGGAATGCCGAGCACATTTTCGATTTCAGCCGCACAGCGCGCAGGATCAGCAGCTGGCAGGTCGATCTTGTTCATGCAGGCCACGATCTCGAGATCATTTTCGAGGGCTTGATAGCAATTAGCCAGGGTTTGGGCCTGGATGCCTTGCGATGCATCGACCAACAACACGGCCCCTTCGCAGGCTGCCAAGGATCGCGACACCTCGTAGCCAAAGTCCACGTGTCCCGGCGTGTCAATGAGGTGGAGGGTGTGGCCCTCAAAGCTCACACGAACGTTTTGCGCCTTAATGGTGATGCCACGCTCGCGTTCGATATCCATGGAATCGAGATATTGGGCTCGCATCTGTCGAGCATCAACGGCTCCAGTAATTTCTAGGATGCGGTCAGACAGGGTCGACTTTCCATGGTCGACGTGGCTGATGATAGAGAAATTGCGAATTTTGGCAATTTCAAGTGCTGTGTTGGATTTCTGGGCGGCCACGGGACCCTTAGGCTATCGGTTTTCCCGGCGATGGCCCTCCCACCTAGGGCCTGCTAGCATGGAAACTCCATGTGGGGCCCTCAACCGGGTGTCCCAACGGATCGCACCAAGGATTTTTCGTGGCAAACATCAAGAGTCAAATCAAGCGCAACCGCCAGAACGAGCGTCGTCGCCTCTCCAACAAGGCTGTCCGCTCTGAAATCAAGACCCGCACCAAGAGCGCGGTCGCCACGGTGGGTACTGACGCCAACGCTGAAGCACTGCGTATGGCTCTCAAGCGCATTGACAAGGCTGCTGCCAAGGGCGTCATCCACAAGAACCAAGCTGCGAACCGCAAGAGCCGACTGATGCGTCGACTCAACGCACTCAACGCCGCCAAGTAACACCGCTGCGTCGAACTACTTCGACGCCACCACTTGCGCGAGTCGCGCCACGAGCACCTCTGCAATGGCTTGCTCGGAGAGTCCTGACGTTCCCTTCAGATCAAGGTCTGCGTCCCCAATGAGATTCAGTGCCTTCACGACTTTGTCGTGATTCATTTTCTTCGAGAGGCCAAAGAGCTTTTTCCCTGGATAGGGAGCTACGCCGAGCATTTCTGCTGCTTCGTCACCTGAACGCACCCCAGATCCCTCTAAGCGGGCGATGCGGGTGAAGTGATTATCAAGCAAGGCCACGATCTGATGCGCTGAGGTTCCACCGGGGCCCATCATGCGGTTCAAGGTATTAAGGGAATCGCCTACTTTGCCTTCTTCGATTTTGCCGGTGAGCTCGTAAATGGGAACGTTTCCCCGGGTCCCCAAAAAAGGCTCAAGCATGCCTGGATCAATGGTCACGCCATCGCCATAGGCGCGAGCCAAAGTTTCGAGCAAGCCGCTCAAGCGACCGAGATCGTCTCCAAGGTGCTTATCGAGAACCTCAGTAGCCGCAGCATTGAGTCGCACCGGTGCTGCCTTTAAGTTTTCGGCGAGGTATTTCTTTCGAGCAGCACTTTGGCCAACGGCAACATCAATCACGCGGCCCTGGGCATTGATTGCCTTGGTAAGGCTCACGGGCATCGTGCCTCGCCACCGCGCGAGCACCAATAGGCAAGCGTCGGGCGCTTGAGCCATGGCGTCAATCAGTTGCTTGGCGCCATCGGCATTGATTCTCCCGGCATCGCGCAGCACCACGATTCTGCGGTCCATCAAGAAGGGTGCGGTCGTGAATGCGTCCACCGCACTACCGACATCCAAAATTTCATTAGCTGCACCTGCTCCCCCGTCGCCGTGTTCTTCTACGACGAGCGAGGCATCGCGATCCCCGACCAACTCTTGAAGCACCGTTCGTAATTCACTCGCCACGACCGCTTCATCGTCGCCTTTGACCAAGGTGACCTTGGCGGCTTCGCTCATCGAGCCTCCAAGAGGGCCTGCATGGCATCGCGAACCCGCACCATGCCGGCGACGTCATGGACGCGCAAGATCCTGCACCCACGCAAAATTCCCAAGGCATTGGCCGCCAACGATGCCTCGCGACGATTCCCGACTTCAAGATCAAGCAATACGCCCAGACAGGTCTTATTCGAAGCAGAGAGCAGCAAGGGATAGCCCTGCGAGGCCAAGTGATCACTGCCGCGCAAGAGACGGAGTGACTGCGGCGTGCTTTTGCCGAGATCGAGGCCCGCATCAATAATGATGCGTTCTTTCGGGATGCCCAGTGCTTCTGCTTGGTGTGCCCGGTCAAGCAAGAACGCCGTGACATCTTCCATCAAGTTGTTGTATTCAGGGTTGGGATCCGCCACGCGGGGTTTGAGCCTGATGTGAGTGGCCACCACCGACGCTCCCGCTTCAGCGGCGACACGCAGATAGTCAGGATCTCCAAAGCCTGAAATGTCGTTGCCCACCACGGCACCTTGTTCGAAGCACGCTTTGGCAACCGAAGCGCGCCAGGTATCAATGGAGATCGGCACATCAAATCGCTTGGCAATCTCGGCTACTGATCCCACCACGCGATCAAGTTCTTCGGCTTCGGTGACTTCTTCACCAGGCCCCGCCTTCACGCCACCAATGTCTAAAAGGTCAGCGCCGTCGGCCACGAGTTGCTCAGCCTTCGTCAAGAAGGCATCAAAGGCGAAGTTCGCACCTTGGTCGTAAAACGAGTCGGGGGTGCGATTCAAAATTCCCATCACCAGAGCGCGAGATGAGGTGTCGTATGAGTGAGGACCCAGATCGAGTCGCGGGGCTGAGATGGGATGAAGCACGACGAAAGCCTAGAAGAGCCGCGAGGCAAGAGCCTTGCGATAGGTGGCAGTTTCTGGATTGTTCGGCCCCAAAGCTTCGAGAAGGTCGAGATATTCCTGTCGCGCTGCGTCATCGCTTGCCACACGGTCAAGTAGGTCATCGAGAGTTGCCGTGATCGAAGCTGTGGCTAAATCCACATCGGCTTGGATTAATCGGGCTCGGGCCGCCAAGGCGTGAAGTTCTGGGGTTTCTGGAATCCGAGCGAGGAGCTCTAGCGCTTCATTTGGTTCACGGCGCTCAAGGAGCAACTCACACAGCTGTTCGATGGCGGCCCGGTGTCCTGGATCGATCTCGAGTGCGGCGCGCAGTGATGCTTCATCCCCCATGGCCGCAAGGTCATCAGCCTCACTGGGTCCAATCCGATCGAGAAAGGCATCGATTTGTTCTTGGGGAACCGCTCCGACAAACCCATCGATGACTTTTCCGTCTTTCAAGGCATAGACAGCGGGGATGGACTGCACTTGGAACATTTGGGCGGTCATGGGGTTGGCATCAACGTCAACTTTCGCCAACTCCATCTGGCCTGGCCGCTCAGCGACAGCGCGCTCGAGCATGGGGCCAATGGTCTTACAGGGTCCACACCACTCAGCCCAGAGATCAACCACCACGGTGACGTGGTGAGAGCGCTCCAGCACTGCTTGTTGAAAGGTTGCATCGGTCACGTCAGCCATGCTCTGAAGGCTATCGGCGCCGAACCAATGCCCTCACCCCACCTACTAGCGTCTTCGGCATGGACCAGGCCCCCAGCATCATTGGCATCGACGTTGACGCCGTCACCGATTGGCTCAACGCCAATATCGAACAGTTCGAGGGGCCCTATGACTTTGCGCTGATCGCGGGTGGCCGTTCCAACTTGACCTATCGGTTGACAGATCGCCACGGCCGTGCCCTGGCGCTTCGCCGCCCTCCCACTGGTCACATTTTGCCCACCGCTCACGACATGGTTCGTGAGCACACCTTGCTCAGCGCCCTAGGGCGCGGTGGCGTGCCAGCCCCTCGCGTCTACGGCTTGTGCACGGACCCATCAGTAAATGAGCACCCTTTTTACGTCATGGATTTCGTCGAGGGGATCATTTTGCGAGATGAGGCCGACGCCATGGCCCAGAGCGCAGAGCTGAGGGCTGCGGCTGGTGGGAACCTGGCACGCACTTTGGCAGAGCTTCATCGAGTGGTTCCCTCCCAGGTGGGCCTCGGCGACTTCGCCAAAACTGAAGACTATGTGGCTCGCCAGCTCAAGCGCTGGTCAAGTCAATACGAACAGATGAAGCTCAACACCATCGATGATGGGCTGATCGAACGCGTGGCTGCTCGCTTGGGCGAATCGATCCCCAAACAACAAGCAGGTGCCATCGTTCACGGGGACTATCGCCTCTCCAACACCGTGATCGATGAAGCCGGCCAGGTCAAAGCCATTCTCGACTGGGAGATCTGCACCTTGGGCGACCCCTTGGCTGATGTAGGCATGATGCTCGTGTACTGGCCCGAGCCCACCGATACCTTGCGGGCGCTTACTGATGAGTCACCGTCAGCGGCGCCGGGCTTTGCTACTCGCGATGAAGTCTTGGCCGCCTACGCCGCGGAGAGTCCCTTTGATTTATCCAACATTGCTTATTACCGGGCCTTTGCCTTCTGGCGCTTGGCCTGCATTTTGCAAGGGGTCTATTTCCGTCAACTTGGTGGCTCGGGCGGCGGAAACCGTGGTTCCGTGGATCATTTCCCGGCTCAAATTGCGGCGCTGGCTCAAAGTGCTGCAGAACTGCTTGACTAAAGGGTGAAATGAACGAATTCGACCCAGAACTGCTCTATGAACTCATCGAGGATGTCAGTCTCTCCGAGCCGGTCCTCATTGTCTCGCTTGAGGGCTGGATCGACGCCGGTCTCGGCGCATCATCGGCGATGAACTCACTGCTGGAAAGTGGCCCCACCACCTTGGTGGCCTGCTTCGATGCTGATGAATTTTTGGATCAACGGGCTCGCCGACCCATCGTGCGAATCGTGGATGGCGTGAACCAGGGATTGAGTTGGCCAGAAATTGAGCTGCGAGCGGGCAAGGACCTTGACGGCAACGACGTGCTCTTTCTCGTTGGGCCTGAACCCGACACCCGCTGGGCTCCCTTCGTTGATTCCGTGATTGATCTTGCTCAACGCTTCGATGTGCGCCTGGTGATGGGTTTAGGTGCCTTCCCTGCCCCAGCTCCGCACACGCGTCCCGTGAAGCTGGCGGGCACCGTGCCGGCAGAGTCTCGTCACCTGCTCGACAATGTCGGCATGGCGGCAGGTGAAATTGAAGTTCCCGCTGGCATTACTTCAGCCATTGAGTTGGCCTGTGGTGAAGCAGGCATTGACTGCATTACCTTGTGGGCCCGCGTTCCTCACTACGTTGCCGGCATGAGTTTCCCCCAAGCATCAGCGGCCCTCATTGAGGGTGTCAACGTTGTTGGGTCCTTGCGCTTCGATGAAGGAGCGCTGCTCAGCGCGGCTGATACTTCGCGCCGTGAAGTCGACGACTTGATCTCTTCCAACCCTGAACACGAGCACATGGTGCACTCACTCGAAGTCACCCTCGATGCCGCCGAAGGCAACACTCTGGGTGTTGATGAGTTGCCCACGGGAGATGAACTCGTCGCTGAATTCGAAGAGTTCCTGCGCGACCAAGGGAACTAGTCGTCTTCTCCCCTAGCACCCAGCCCTAAGTGAAAGCCTTCGAGAAAGATGGTGGCCTCATGTTGTCTGGGGAAACGATTCGCCAATTCGTGAAACCGAGCCGAGTGGTCATCTACTGCCAAGTGGGCGAGCTCATGGACCAACACAGCATCAAGGACCCACGAGGGGACGAGTTTCAGTCGATCTGAGAGGCGGATCTCTCCGGTGAGCGGCGTGCATGATCCCCAGCGTTTTGACTGATTCGTTACAAAGCGGACCGAACGAGGTTCTACGTGGAGATCAAGTTCTTCGCTGAGTTCTTTGGCACGAAGCAACAGTCCCTCATCTCCTTTGTGGAGGACGGGTCGGTGCTTGGATGATTTTTCAATGAGCCACTGAATCGTTGGTTCGCGATCAGCAACTCTCATCCGAGCTGGCAGGGCTACGACCAAGGTTGCCCCCTCCCACCACGCGGTAGCGGTGCGGCGCCGTTTGTTCGAATATCGAATCTCCAGGGCCGGTGCCGTCAAGGTGGCGTCACGGTGCTCGATTCGCAGCGCTTCAGCGGCCGCCATCAGCGAACGATGTTCACCAGTTTTGGTGGCCGCGCAATAACCCGTGACGGTGTTGCACCATCGAGTTCAGCCACGATGGCCTCGTCAGCCAAGGCAATGGCCGCAGCCTCGTCCTCTGAGACATTGGCGGTCACTTCAATCTTGGCCTTTACCTTGCCATTGACTTGCACGACCATGGTCACGGTGTCTTCGACCACCAGGTCAGGGTCGAACTCGGGCCAGTGCTGTTCATGGACGTGGGTGCCGTGTCGCATCTCCCACAACTCAGCAGTCATGTGGGGAGCCATAGGAGCGAGCAACTGAATAAGTGCATCAACGGCTTCGTCGCGCACCGGCTGTGAGAGTTCGGCTTCGGCGTTTGCCTTCATCACCGCATTGAGCAACTCCATGAGCGCGGCCACGGCTGTGTTGTAGCTCCAACGATCAAGGTCATCAGTAACTTTCTTGATCGTCTTGTGGGTCATGCGGCGGATCGTATCGTCCTTGGCCCCGTTTCCTGAAACGTGTTCGCCCGTGCTCAAACGCCATAGGCGATCAAGAAAGCGGGCGCAGCCATCGATGACTTGGTCAGTTTGATCCGTCCAGTCAAAATCATCGGCTGGTGGACCGACAAAGAGGTGGAAGAGGCGAAGACCATCAGCGCCAACGGTTTCGTAGTACTTGGTCGGTGCCACGAGATTGCCCTTGGATTTGGACATCTTGGATCCGTCCATGCGGATCATGCCTTGGGTGAAGAGTCGCTTGAAGGGTTCGCGTTCAATCCCTGGAGCGAATCCGACGTCGATAAGGGCTTTGGTAAAGAAGCGCGCGTAGAGCAAGTGCAAAATCGCGTGCTCAATGCCGCCGATGTATTGATCGACGGGCATCCAGCGCTGGGCTGCTTCTGGAGAGAAGGGCACATCGTCGCTGAACGGGTCGCAAAAGCGCAGGTAGTACCAACTCGAATCCACAAAGGTGTCCATCGTGTCGGATTCGCGTCGAGCAGGTTTGCCACAGTGCGGACAAAGCGTCTCCACAAAGCCCTGATGGGTTGCCAAGGGGCTTTGGCCAGAGGGTACAAATTCCACATCGTCAGGGGCGACGACGGGAAGCTGGTCGTCGGGTACCGGCACGACCCCGCAGTCGTCGCAATAGATGATGGGAATGGGGCATCCCCAGAAGCGCTGGCGAGATACCAGCCAGTCGCGCAAGCGGTAATTGACGGTGCCGCTACCTATCCCCTGCTCCTCCAACCAAGCAATGGCCTTCTTCTTGGCCGTTGGCACATCGAGGCCGTCAAGGAAACCTGAGTTCACCTTGATGCCGCCACCCGTATAGGCACCTTCGAAATCCTCAGGCAAGCCACCCTCTGGCTCGGTGGTGCGAATGATGGGCAAGCCATAGGCCGTAGCGAAGGCGTAGTCACGCTCATCTTCTGCCGGCACCGCCATGATGGCCCCGGTGCCATAACCCATGAGGACATAGTCGGCGACATATACGGGGATCGCGACCCCATTAAAGGGATTGATCACTTTGGATCCGGTGAACGCACCGCGCTTATCGAGCGTCTTGTTGTCAGAACTCGTCCGCTCAATTTCTGTGGAGCCAGCGGCCAGTTCTCGTAACGCTTCAACCGCTTCACGGCATTCTGGCGTGGTGAGTTGATCCACCAAAGGGTGTTCTGGCGCCAAGACCGCATAGGTCATGCCAAAACTGGTGTCGGGACGCGTCGTGAATACCTCAATGCCTAACTCATCTTGCCCCTCGACCTTGAGGGTGAGTTGCGCACCTTCGCTTCGGCCAATCCAGTTGCGCTGCATGGTCTTGACGCGTTCGGGCCATTCAAGATCGTCGAGCATCTCGAGCAGTTCATCGGCATAGGCGGTGATACGGAAGAACCACTGCTCGAGATCACGCTTTTCCACGATGTCACCCGAACGATCACAGGTGCCATCGGCAAGCACTTGTTCGTTGGCCAGCACGGTCGAACAGCCTGGGCACCAGTTCACCGGCGCCATCTTGCGATACACCAACCCGGCTTCATAGAACTTCAAGAAGATGGCCTGGCTCCAGCGGATGTATCGAGGATCGTGGCTGCGAACTTCTCGGCGCCAGTCATAGACCGCACCAAGTTTGCGCACGCTGCCGCGGAGTTCTTCGATTCGCTCATCGGTGAATTCACGAGGGTGTCGGCCCGTCTTGATGGCAGCGTTTTCAGCCGGCAATCCGAAAGAGTCAAAGCCAAAGGGCGAAAGCACCGCGTGGCCCTTCATGGTCTGATAGCGAACGTTCAGATCACCAAAGGTGTAGTTGCGAACGTGACCCTGATGAGCAGATCCCGATGGATACGGGTACATGCACAGCGCATAAAACGATGGCCGTGGATCGTCGTTGTCGACCTCGTAGGTGCCGCTCTCAAGCCAAAAGGCCTGCCACTTGGACTCGATTTCGGTTACGGGGAAGGCTCTGGCCATCTCTCTAGGTTATGGCAACTCTCCGTACCGCCCTTGCCTGCACTCTCACCCTGCCCAGCACTGATAAAGTGACTCTTCCTTCGGGGGTATAGCTCAGTTGGTAGAGCACTTGACTGGCAGTCAAGGGGTCAGGGGTTCAAATCCCCTTACCTCCACAAATTCAGGAGCATTCTTAACTTCTCAGCAGAGGAAGCGATGTTGCCGTTCCTCGGAACTCCGCCTCTTTACGAAGATCGGCCTAAGAGCATTTATCTTTGTTCACTAAGAACTGAAGCTAAAACGTATGTCGGATTCTCTTTGATGAGTTCCGATGTATAGATTGAGACCATTCACCTCCACCAAGAAGGGAACTGTTGGATGCCAAGTGTGGTCACCAAACCTTTAGTTTCGAGACTACGCCGGCTCTTTGCGCCATTCGTGGTGGTCGCTATCGTCGCCGCCTCAGGGTTGCTCGGTGCGCCTGCGGAAGCAACGCCAAACACTCAGCCCGTTGCGAACTGGGGCACCATCTACGCCTCGCCTACCGTGCCTTGGGGTGGCATGTTCTGGGATGGCAGTCATCTCTGGGCACCCACGGCCTCGACTATGACCGAACTCGCTCCGAACGACAATGGTTCGAGCCCAATCCAAACTATTGCCTTCAACGGTTTCCGAGCGTCGTATTACCTCGGCTCAACCGTCGTCGAACTTGGTGGTCACATATTCGCCACCGGCTTCGCCATTGCTGGAGGAATCGAACATCCGGGCATCGTGGAAATCGATCCGACTTCGGGTCAACAAGTCAGAGCAGTAGATTTTCTAACCTTGAACGGAACAGTGAATACCCCGATGCCGGGTGGATTCGTTTCAGGATCGTCCATTGTTTTCCTCGACGCCAGCGGAAAGATGTGGAGATTTGTCCCGAGTACTTCTACGCTGAGTCCAATAGGTGGCCTAAGTAGCCCTGAGGCTAGATCGATTCAGCTGGTTGGTTCGACCCTTTGGCTCGGTTTTTCCAATGGCTCGTTGGCAGCGTATGACTTCTCCTCTTCAACCACCACGCTCGGCGCCCCTAGGTTCTCCATTGCTGCGCAACAAAACGCTTCAAGCGTCGCCGCACTGACGAGCGATGGCCAGCACCTCTGGGCCGCCGAAGGCAACCAAGTGATTGAAGTTGATTTGACAAGCGGTCAGCAGGTAGGGGGGCCAATCTCGCTTGGTTCCGTTACACCAACCTCGATTGCTTCGGATGGAACGTGGGTTTGGTACGTCAACCCCAGTGGAACTCCTGGTGCTCTCTACGGTTTTTCAGTGAATAACCCAACCCAGATCATCTCGATGCCTGGTCCAGCACCGACAGTGAACTACGGGCTCAACGGCGTCTACTTCGATGGAAGCGATCTCTGGGTTGTTGAATCTCAGGACCAGACCATTGAGCAGTTGAAACTTTTGCCGAGCAAACCGACCATCACGAATGTCTCTGCGACCTCCCACAGCTCGGTCTCGTTAACCTTCACTCCCCCGACCAATCCGGGCAATCAACCAATTGCAGATTCCGAACTTCTCGTAAGTCCCGTCGGTCCTGGGATTCGTGCCACGCCGGTGAATCCTTCCGGCACGACTATCTCCGGCCTCTCCCCGGGAACTCGCTATTGCTTCTCCATTAGAGCGAGCAATGGCCCTTACTCGTCAACGTCTGCACCTTCCTGCATTACCTTGGCAGCTTCATCCACGACTACCACGACGACGCGACCTTCAGGGCTGCCAGCTACCGGAGCGCCGCTCTCGCCATCGGTCATGCTGGGCGTTGGATCTCTTGGTCTCGGTGTCTTTGTACTTCGCTGGACACGTCGAAAGTTGGCTTCAAACGAAAAACCGTGATCTTTGTGGATCGTCGCAGGAATTTAATTCCCCTGCCTGAGTAGAAGTCTGAAATTCGAGATGGTGGTTGTGCCGAACCAGCTTGTCATTTTTGACGGTAGGGAGCAGATCGGATGGCAGTGACGCTATACGGCATCTGCGCCGTGAGTTTCATGATGGTGATGTATGCCCTAGAACGCCGCGGGCGCCGATTCATAGCGCTCTTTGCCTTGGGCTGTCTTTTGTCAAGTGGCTATGGCTTTGCCTCTGGAGCATGGCCCTTTGGCGTGGTCGAATTAATCTGGTCCGGAATTGCCCTCCAACGTTGGCGACAACAGGCACCGTAAACAGCGCCATCTACCGCTCTCAATTAAAAGTCGATCATTCGAATCACCCTAAGAATTCATGGTGGGCACCGTAGAATCCTGAACCGTGGATGATCACGTAGCTGGGTTCGCTGAACGCGACCAAGAGAACCGACCACCCCCGCTTGTTCGCTGGATTGGTGCGATTCTTTTGCCTCAAAGATTCAATCCCATTTCCGTAGTTGTGGGGATCTTCACCGTAACGACCCTCGCCGCTATGGAGGCAGGATTGCATGTCTCGGCGTGGAAGGACTGGTTCGCCACGTTGATCTCTCTTGTGGATTTATTCGTCGTCTCGGGCGTAGCGCTCGCGTATGGATTTGAATACAACAAGAGGCGAAGTGCTACGTGGAAAGAACGCGCCCAGGCTGCAAGTACTTACTTAGGGGTTCTGTCCGGTGGGGGCATCCCCCTTATGGTGATGCTGATTGGTGTTGTTGCGAAGTTGCCGGCTCGTAGCGTTGACTACCTCGGTGTGGGCGCCGGGTTTGTTCTCATGAGTGCCTTTGCCTTGGTCTTTTCGTATCGAACTTCACGAACTTTTCGCCAACTCCTTCTTTCGGTATTGGCTGGCCTCGTTATTTGCTCACTCATCGTTCTCGAGCGAGCCGTCATTCGCTAAGAGTCGCATAGGCCATGAAATACCGCCGTGGCCCACACTTGGTAGTGGCGACAAGTACCTCAGATCTCATGCTCCTAGGGTGAAGTCATGAAGATGAAGCAATCCATGATGCTGGCGTCAGCCGCGCTGCTCGCAGTCGCTGTCGGCATCACGCCTGCATGTGCTTCTTCTGCGTCGACCAGTTCCACGACAACCGTCCCCACCCCCTTTTCCTGTGCGTCAACGCTGGTTGCCAACTGGGCCACTCCCCAACTCGCCAGAGAAACGGTCGTTGTATCGGCGCTTTCGACGAGTTTTGGCGTTATGACCCAAGCGGCAAAGGACGGATTTGGTGGTGTGTTGCTCTATGGCGACGCCACCCCACCTCATCTCGCTCCCACCTTGCGATCGCTCCAAACGCTCACGCCACTTCACTTAAACCTCGCGGTCATGACAGATGATGAAGGTGGAGGCATCATCAGAGTTTCTGGCCTCACAGGCAGCTGGCCATGGGCCCACGTCATGGGCGCCACCATGTCCCCAGCCCAGATCGCCGCCTTGGCTCGACGCGTCGGGTTGGCGATGGCGAAAGCCGGCATCACCATGGACCTCGCTCCGGTGGCTGACGTTGATGGGAGTGCCGCCTACCCGGGCGCCACTAATCCCGTTGGGTTGCGTTCATTTGGTGGCAACGTACAACGAGACGCTGCCGATGTTGTTGCCTTTGATCAGGGCCTGCACAGTGCTGGCATCATCGCCACGGTTAAGCACTTCCCCGGTCTCGGAGGCGCGAGTGGCAACACTGACAATGGGCCCGCGGTCACGAAGTCATGGTCCACGCTTCAGGCCTCGGACCTTCGTGTATTTCAAGCGGCAATCGCAGCCGGCGTACCAGCCGTGATGTTGTCGAACGCGGTCATCAAAGGGCTCACCACGGCTCCATCCACCTTGTCGCCTAAGGCCGTAGCTGCCCTTCGTAATCTTGGCTTTAGCGGTCTTATCGTCACCGACTCGCTTGGCGCTGGCGCCATTGGCAGCGCACACCTCTCCCTCGCACAAGCGAGCGTGCTCTCGATTCGCGCAGGCGCAGATCAACTCCTCGGACCCTATCCAGCAAGTGACCAGATCAGCATCGCCAATGCCCAAGCTATGGCCGCGGGCATCGTGGGCGCGGTGAATGGCCATCGAATCCAACGCTCAGCACTGCAAGCAGCCGCTGCTCGCGTTGTGGCAACGAATACCCCGCAGGTCTGTCACCTCCTGCCCGGATAAGACAACTGACCGGGGTTGGATTTCTGATTCCTTGCGCTTGGAAACAGCTGCTCACCATTCACGTCGAAGGCGTGTCACAACCCTCAGGCACCATGACTCCTAACGAAACACAGGAGTTGCATCATGGAAATCATCCTCATCCTGGTGATTGCCCTTGGGGTAGTCATTCCAGGCTTTAGAGCCAAGAGCCCAGCTGGCACCGCCAAGGCCATGCTTGGCATCGTGGCCATTGTGGGTGTGATGGCAGAGATGCTCGCCCGCCACCACCATCAACAGATCACGAGCCAACACAAGCAGGAGTACACGACGTGGAGATAATTCCCCTGTCCGTCATAGCGCTCTTGCTTTGGATTGCAGCCACGAGTGGCTATCTGGTCGAAGTGTTGATCGGCGTGTTGTGGCTACCCGCACTTATCGCCGGCTTCTATCTCTATGGCCGGATCCAAGAAAAGCGGAAGCGCGATCGCATCCGCCGTTTTCGCCAAATTTGTTCAGACCCCCTTGACATTTGATATTTGTTTGTTTACCCTCCCTAGACATGGCCAAGACCTCCGATGAACAACCCACCCCAAGAGACCAAGATAACGAGCAGTTCCTCAGTGTGCTGGCACAGATTCCTGACGCTCGACGTCGCTACCAAGAAGCGACTCGAGAAATGGAAAAAGCTCAGCGCCAAATCCAACAACTCTCCGCGCTTCGAGCTCACGCCGTGGCCGAAGCGTACGACGAGGGCCTCCCAGTTCGAGAGGTCGCTCGCCAAATCGGCGTGAGTCCAGCTCGCGTCCACCAACTCATCCAGGAAGCAAAGACCAAGCCGTCGCAAGCAGCGTCGGCTCCACCAAAGCGGGCATCCCGCAAGAAAGGAGATGGCTCATGACTACTGAGTCTCCAAGCACCACCACCCCTTCCATCACGAAGGACACCACTCTGCTGGTTTTTGTGGTGGACCGAAGCGGGTCCATGGTAACTATTCAAGATGACATGCAAGGTGGCATCGTCTCAACGCTTCAAGAACGAAGCGGCACTGACACCGTTGTTACTTTGGCCCAATTTGATAGTGATTACGAACTCGTCGCCGAGCTCACCCCCATCGACCAACTGCACCCCTACCGCTTGGTACCTCGTGGCAACACGGCATTGCTCGATGCCATTGGGCGAACCATCACGACGACGAAGCACTGGCTCGAGGAGCAGCCCGAAGCGCTGCGTCCTGAGCGAGTCATGGTGGTCGTCGTGACGGACGGCATGGAAAATGCCAGCCGTGAGTGGACGCACCTCCAAGTTATGGACAGTGTGAGAGCAAGGATGGCAGAAGGCTGGAACTTCACCTTCCTTGGCGCCAATCAAGATGCAATCGATGAAGGCCAAAAGATGGGTTTCCGCGAGCAAGACTCGATGACCTTTCGGGCGTCGCGTCGCGGTATTGATGGGGCCTTTGATGGAGTGAAATCAAAGATGCACCTTGCCTACTCACTGTCAACCGAGGATATGAACAACATCGCGTTCAGCAAGAGTGATCGCTCCTCGGCCATGGGCGAAGAGTAACCATTCACGATTGAAAACCTTCTAAGAATGCACGGCCCGCCATCAACAGCGATGGTGGGCCGTGTTATCTCCTAAACAATCACCAAACCACGAGCTATTGGAAAGGAAGTCTGTGGCATCCGCCCCAACGTTTTACGACATTCTTGGCGTGAGTCGCTCTGCCTCGACGGACGAGATCAAAAAGGCCTATCGCAAACTCGCCTTTGACCTTCACCCTGATCGCCATGTTGGTGCGTCCGCTGAAGAAGTCGAACGCTTGACAGTGCGAATGTCAGAAGCTTCCGAGGCCTATGAAGTGCTTTCTGATCAAAGCCTTCGAGCTGAATACGATGCTCGACTTCGCCTTGGCTTTAGCGATCACCAAAGCGCGGGCACCTCGAACTTGCCTCGCCAACCTGGTCCTGGCGAATGCATGTTTTGTGGACATGGGCCAGCAACACTCATTGAACTCCACCAAGGTATTGGCCTCATCATCACAAGACGAAAAGGCGTGGTGCGAATCAATGCCTGCAAGGGCTGTGCCAAAGCCATGTTTCGCCAGGTTCAAAATGACACCCTCATTAAGGGTTGGTGGGGCATAATCGCGTTCTTTGCGAATATCGGATATGTGCTCCACAATCTTGGGACATTGAGCACCATTTCATCGATGGCAGAGCCACGCCCGCCTTCGGAGCCCTTGCTCGTCCCCCTCGCCCACCCCATGCCGCCCGGACGGCCGCTACTTCGTCGGGCAGGTGTCTGGATCTCGGTCATCGCCTTTGTTATTGCCGGCGCAATTATCGCTGGACACAATGCCAATTCTTCCAACAGTGCCGCTTCATCGTCTTCGGCGAGCACGGCAAGCGGAACCTCTGGCTCGAGCGGATCCAGTGGAGCAAGTGGCGCGACGACACAACTTTCCTTCACGACTGGTTCCTGCATTACCGCTAGTGGCAACAGCATCACCGGCGTTACCGGTTGCGATAACTCGCATTATGCAAAAATCGTTGGCGTGACCGGAACCTCCGGACAGTGCCCAGCATCAACAACGAATACCTACACCGAACAATCCGGTGATGCGAATCCGGGCAAAGTCGTGTGCTTTGATAACACGCAGTGAGCACGTATGAATCCGGATCATGCGACAGTTCGAGGCGAGGACTTCTCATGAGATCTCACCATGCTGTTGAACGATTCTTGAGAGTTCCGACTTTTTTGCTAGCACTCGTCCTAGCGCTCGCAAGTTCACTATTTCCAATCTTCGTTGAATCTGCCACTGCGGCAATTCCTGCTTCCCCGATTACCCACCTGTGGGTGGAACCAAGTTCGGGATATGGGTTTGTAAATGCAGCCCTCGCTGCAGCGTCACGCAGCATCGTGCTCTCCATCTATGAGCTCAAAGACACAAACGTTGAGCAGTCCCTCATCGGGGCGGCGCGAAGAGGGGTAAACGTCAGGGTCTTGCTGAATGCTGCGTACCTCGGTCGGTCAGAAAATGCTGCGGCTTACGCCACGCTCTCCGCTTCCAAGGTCAAGGTCGCTTGGGCCCCACCTGGACAGATCTTCCATGCCAAGTACTTCGTAGTGGACGGCCAGCGTGCCTACATCGGCACCGGAAATCTCGTTCCTGCCGACTATGCAAATACACGCGATTTTTGGGTCGAAGACACAAACCCACCAGACGTACGGGCCATCACCCAGACCTTCTCGGCAGATTTCTCCGGCAATAGTGGCGCCGGTGTTTCCTCTCATGGTCTCCTCTGGAGCCCTGGTTCGACCGCTTCGCTCGTCGGTCTCATTGGTAGTGCTCGGCATCAATTGCTGGTTGAGAACGAGGAGATGAAAAATTATGCAGTCGAATCTGCCCTCGCTAACGCCGCTCACCGGGGAGTCACGGTCAAGGTCGTCATGACGCAAGATTCATCGTGGACCAACGCTCTTAGCCAACTTGCAGCGGCAGGTGTCCATGTTTCACTCCTCTCAAGTTCGCAGGTTTACATTCACGCCAAGGCCATTTGCGCAGATTGCACTAGCACCTCAGGTGTTTTGTTCTTGGGGAGTGAAAATTTCTCAACCTCTTCGTTGAGTTACAACCGAGAACTTGGGGTGATCACGACAGGTATGGCAACCATTCACGGCGTTGCCGCGGCGCTCGCCCATGACTATGCACAGGGTCAGCACCTCAGCACGTCGTCAGCTGGCTCACTCCCCTCTGGTTCTCCAAGTGGCTCGGGCCATGTCGCGATCTCGAATGCACCGGGAACCATCATCCGTGGCTCCTATGCATCACTCAGTATCCACACCACCAAGGCTGGGCAGAGCTGCACGCTGTCGGTCACATTGCCCAGTGGCTATCAAAGCCATGCCTCAGGCTTGGGCCGTGAAACTACCAATGGTGCTGGCAACGCCACGTGGTCCTGGCGAATTGGTACATCTACTGACCCTGGTACTGCGACTGCATCGGTCTCTTGCTCCGCGGGGAGTGCTCGCAAAACGTTTACCATCACGAGTTAAAACACGCCGTCTCAGATTCTTTGTTTTCACAACTGGGGTTCGCGGTGACGGCGTCTCAGGATGGGTGATGGGGCAGCAAGCACATCCTTTCCTCATCAAGACTCGTTTTCGTCCGCTCTCCGATTCACCGCTCATCAAGCACTGAGCCAAATTCGATTCATCCACTGTCACTGGACCATCGACCGATGAGGATCCCAGCGATTGCCCTGACGCCTTCCAATTCGGCTCGAACCGGTTCTTCGCCGACGGCGGCCACCTGCCCTATCGCGCGCCGTCCTCGTGCTTCTTTGCCATAGTAGAACTAATGGCTGCTAAACAGATCTGCGTCATAGGGGCGGGATACGTGGGTCTCCCGACCGCCCTTCTGCTCGCCCGAAGTGGCCATAGGGTCATGGTTGCCGAGCGCGATCCGCAACGCATCGCATGCTTGGAACAAGGCGTGAGTCCTATCCATGAGCCTGGACTTCAGGAACTTCTCGATCAAGAAATTGCATCCCATCGGCTTCACTTCTCTTCCAACACCATCAAAGCGATTGCAGGTTGTGATTTTGTATTTCTCTGCGTTGAAACGCCCCCTCTCCCGGATGGATCAGCCGATCTCAACCCCCTCATCAATGCCGCGAGAGAAATCGGGCCGGCCTTGAAGCAGGGCTGCATTCTGGTCAAGAAATCGACCGCCCCGATAGGAACAACGGCCCTCTTGGAGCAGGTGCTGGATCGCAACGATGTTTCCGTAGTCTCGAATCCCGAATTTCTTCGAGAAGGGCATGCCATTTATGATCTCGACCACCCTGATCGAATCGTCATCGGCGCTCGGAATCGCGAAGCTGGCGAAGCTGTTGTCAGTCTCACGACACATCCTGATGTGCCCATTTTCATGACAACTCCAGAAAGCGCGGAGACAATAAAATACGCCTCCAACGCCTTTCTCGCCACCAAGGTGAGTTTCATGAATGACCTTGCTTTCTTCTGCGAAAGCGCCGGTGCGGACTTTGCAACTGTCGCAGCAGCAATGGGCGCCGACCCTCGCATTGGCCACAGCATGATGGATGCAGGACCAGGCTGGGGCGGCTCCTGTTTCCCCAAAGACACGCGCGCGTTGCTTCACGTGGGGGCAACATTCCAGCAACCGCTACAGGTCGTGCGAGCAGCAGTAGACGCGAACACGCACCACATCGAACGAATCATCGAATTGGTGGCCAGTGAAACTGGGCCCCTCCATGATGCGGTCATTGGCATCTTGGGTCTCACCTTTAAAGCCGGCACCAACGATCGACGCGACTCCCCCGCGGTATTCATCGCTCACGCGCTCCAAGCCAGAGGGGCAACGGTGCGCGCTTATGACCCCACTGTCATGACCAGTGAACCTGATATCGACATCCATAATCTTGACATCGTTGCGACAGCCGAAGTGGCAGCCATGGGTGCTGATGCACTTGTGATCCTCACCGAATGGCCTCAATTTGTGACCGCGGATTACTCCGCCATGGCTCTCTCAATGCGCTCGCCGACCATCGTCGACGCGAGGAATCTGCTCGATCCCGATGAGATGCGTGCGCGTGGTTTTCGCTACCGAGGCTTGGGGGGCATGTGAATATTTTGATCGCCGGAGGTGCTGGTTTTCTCGGTTCTCACCTCGTTGATGCACACATTGCCCGAGGAGATGTTGTGACCGTCTTTGACAACCTCTCTACGGGCAAACTGCACAATCTTGATGCGGCCTTGCAGACACCATTGTTTTCTTTCAGCGAAGTAGATATTTGCGATCCGCTACCGCCCACAGGATCCATCGACATCATTTACCACCTCGCATCCCCGGCATCGCCTAAGGCCTACCTGCAACGCCCCCTCGAGACGCTTCGTGTCGGATCCGAAGGCACGTTTCGATTACTCGAGCTCGCTCGAAGCAACAGGGCGCGTTTTGTGCTGGCCTCCACGTCAGAGGTCTATGGGGACCCCCTCGTCCACCCTCAAACCGAGACCTACCGAGGAAATGTAGAGCCGACAAGTCCCCGCAGCGTTTATGACGAAGCGAAACGGTTTGCAGAAGCATCTACGTCCGCTTTTGCCCGTGAACACAGCGTCAACACGGCCATAGCAAGGATCTTCAATACCTACGGCCCCCGACTCGATACCGCTGATGGTCGCGTCGTTTCAAACTTCATCACCCAAGCGCTTGCTGGCTCTGATGTCACGATCTACGGGACAGGCAAGCAAACTCGCAGTTTGTGTTTCGTTTCAGACATGGTGTCCGCCCTCATGGCATTGGCTGATGCAGATCTGCCGGGTCCCATCAATCTAGGAAATCCAGATGAGCGCAGCGTCTTGGAGATTGCCCAGATCATCATTGAGGCATGCAGTTCAAACAGTCCCATCAAGTTCGAAGCCCTACCAACTGATGATCCAGCCAGGCGATGCCCCGACATCGGGCGGGCGAGGTCGCTCCTTTCTTGGGAGCCAGTGATGGATTTGCGTCAAGGATTAGACGAAACGATTCAATGGTTTCGATTGCTCAACCAACCAAAATGATCGCCATGTTCTCTTCGTCAATCGCTGCCAGAAGAAGACCACGACAAGATTTTCTTTATTGATGTGAACAGCCACGGATGGTTGGCAATTCGATGGGCCATGTTGGAATAGATCTGATATCCCAGTCGAGACTCAATGTCATCGATTTTCTGCTCGAAGGGAACCAGCGATTCCAGGGCCGATGCACATTTACGCTGCGAAGTAATAAGGTCTTGTTGCATGCGATGCAGCTGCCTTTTTGTCTCGGCGAGGTCATCTAGGGCTTCGCGATAGTCGCGATTAATGCGAGCGAGTCCAGCGCCGATCTCAATCTGCGTTCGGTATTCAACGAAATTGTCCAAAACGTTCACGGGTATCGACAGACTCTTTTGAATGGCTGGATCGCCATCGACCAGGCAGTAATAGCGGTTGAGCCCGTCAAACATCACGAGCTGATATCCCGCATCAATCACAAGTGACTCCCAAGGTCCAGAAGAGTCGATGGTGGTCCCCGGTAGCGTTGCTTCCACCACAATGATGCGAGGTCGCAATGCCGCAAGATTCACACTGGAGAGAACTTCGTACTCAAAGCCTTCGACATCCACCTTCAAGAAATCGACCACTTCACTCACATGCTCGTCCACGATGCTCTGGAGAGTTATCACCGGCACGTGCACTTTGGTGAAGCCTGTCTCCAAGAGCATCTCGCCCTGGGATTCGACCAAGGTCGACATCCCTCGATTTTCTGGGGGGCCGGCGTACAGCGTGGCCGTTCCTTCGTGCAAGCCCACCGCAGTGTGAATATTGATGTCCCTTGAACGTTCTTGGGTGAGGAGATCAAATTCCTCATCCAATGGCTCCACATTGATGCCACGCCACCCGAAATTGCTGAACAGGGCGGTTACTGAATCAAATCGGGGATGGCCAGCTCCAATGTCAATCCAAAAGCCGGAGTGTTCCCAGGGCTTCAGTGCGCGCGCCAGAAGGATGTCTTCGCGATTCTGTGCGTAGGAGATCAACTGTTCCTTCTGATTTTGCCAATCCATATTCTGTGTCACTGTCGACGACCGCTTCCTTTGGAAATTGCTTTGTAACGTGTTGACATCCACGCTCCTGCGACTTGGGGTGACGCGATTGAGAGTAAATGTTCTCTCCCTCGCCCTCCAAGAGCCAGTGCAAACGTTGGATTTTTGGCCAGCGAGTGCATCGCTTCTATCGCGGCGGACGCGTCTGGTTCTGCCCAGAGGGCATCTGGCATATAGGGTTCGAACCCAACGCCAACCTCGGTCATGGTGACGGGAACGAGCGCGGCACTCGATTCGTCCATAAAGCTCATGTTTCCAGACCAACCCGTTGCAATGACGGGGGTTCCCGATGCCATTGCTGCTGCCATGGTCAAGCCGATGCCTTCACTTCGATGAAGCGAGACGTAGCAATCAATGAGTTGATAAAACGCCCTCATCTGAGCATCGCTCCAATGGCGCGCTATGACCCGGATGTCACTTCTCCCTCCAACTGCCTCACCCAACTTGTAGAGATCTTCGGATGTTGCGTTGATCGTCTTGATGACGAGTTGCACGCCCTCGTCTCCTTGGAATGCCTCTCGATAAGCCCGGATGAGCCCGAAAGGATTTTTTCGTCGCTCTACCGATCGATAGTCGAAAGAAAATCCAAAGGTAAATCCGTCATCGCACAGTCCCAGGTCTGCTCGGAGCAATTTGGTGGGTGCTGGGGCTTCAATACACAGGGGATGGACATAGACCTCACAATGCGCACCAGACGAGCGAATTGACTCGGCAATGAATTCAGAGCCACACCAAATCTCATCAAGCAACTCAGAACACGCCACCATCTCTGGCGCCATCTGAGGAAGTTCCCAGTTCCACACCCCCACAATGGGTTGGTGTTTTATGCGTTGCCAAAGAGCATCTTGCGCCAACTGGGGAAGTGCGTCTGCATTGACACAGACCACATTGACGTCATAGGCCAACGATTGAACTCCTGGAAGCGATTGGGCCTGGTGCACATGTCCCGGAGCGGTGAGCGGAGACAGACTCAATGGAAGTCCAGCAGCCAACACGCTTGAAGCGATGCCACGCGCATGAACACCAAGGCCAAACTCCCCCAGCAGATATCCGATGAGATTGATGCCCGGCTGATTTCGGATATTGCGAGGAAGCATGGACTCAAGCACCTCAAGGTCACCCCGGCGCGCTGATGCAACGAAATCGGGACTGTTGAGTAATGAATGAGGCAGCCAGCGAACATTATCGAAATTAAGTTCGCCAAAGCTCGCCACGAAATCGGGCTTGAACTGAACCCATAACAAGGCGATGCGCGGAAGATCGAATTCAATCCGCTCGCTCAACCATTCATCAAAGGCAGCTCCGGCGTCCGCATCAAAGGGAGAGGGCGGCAGCGGATCTCCGGTGCGGATGGCGTCGTCAACGGCATGCCAATAGGCCGTGCGGAGGACCTGTGGAATAGGACGACCATCGAGAAAGTACCCCCACCGATACGGTTCAGCCTCTTGGTCGAACGACAAGATGCGTTGGGCCCGCTCAGTGAATATTCTCACTAACGCAGGATCTTTCGTGATGTCAACTCGCAATTTGGGGCTGTGAACGGACGCAGTCAGTGGCTGTTCGGCGCGGTGGCCGCTGAAGTGAAAGAACCGCAATGGCGATCCATTAACCAAGAAAGAGCCACGTTGTGTTGGCCCAGCTTCTCCGGTATCGGCAATGCGGCGCTCATGAAGGTTCCAATAGGCAACGTTCCAACCAGGATCCTTCACGACGACGTGATCGAACAGCGCTGGAACAGCATCAACCCATCGCTGATCCGTGAAGTAGCCCTCGCTGACGCGATGCAATGAGTAGCGCCCCAGGCGTTCCTTCCAATATTCCAAGAAATTGCTGGCAGCTTTCGACACTGCAATGAACCCAAGGTTGAAGTGACCCGAAAGCAAGAAACTTTCCTCCGCCACCTGTAGCCCATCTCGTGGAACAGGACGCAGCACGTGTGGCGTGAGAACAACTTCGTTCTGACGTGCAAGATCCTCGATGGAACTCAAGTCATCGAATACCTCAATGTCAGGATCTAGGTAGATCGCAATCTCGAAAATTTCCAATAAGGAACTCAGCAACCAAGGCTTCAAGGAGGTCGCGAATTCCGTGACGTCGTAGTAGAACGCCATACGGGTCAATTGCGATGGTTCAACGCCGATGTTGTCTACGCCAATCCAGCGAAACGTGGGATATCTCATACGAAGATCTTCAAGATCTGAATCAAAGGCATCGATAATGAGAATGTAGAAGTCGGCTCCAGGATCAACGGCCATCACCGACTCGCCCAACAAGACCAGTGACGCCAAATAGTTGCGTGCTGCAATCGTTGCGATTGCGCAACGATGATTGCCACTCGTCACTGTCCGCCAACCCTCGCTTTGTCGTTTCAAGGCCCGAAATAGCAGCCGATGGCTTCTCCTCGCTTGATGCTAGCAAGTTGCCTTACTTTGGAACGGGCCAATGGCGCCGTGCGACAAACGACCTCGGCCAACACCCAATTACCTCTAGGGAGAACCGAGATCTCTACAATGTTGCGGTGCCAACTCAACGAGTTTCCATTGTCATCGCTGCGAAAGATGCTGAGATGCATATCCAGGAGACCTTGGAAAGCTTTGGCTTACTTGATCACCTGCGCGAAATCATTGTTATCAACGATCATTCAAGTGATTCCACCGCTGACATAGTTGAGCAATTCGCTTCTCAAGCAGACGTTCCGGTTCATCTCATCCACGCAGAGGGGTCTGAACCTTGTGGCGCTGCGCGAGCTCGCAATATTGGCGCCAAAGCGGCCACGGGTGACATTTTGTGGTTTTTCGATGCTGACGACATCTGTGAAGTAAAAACACATGATCCCAGAATTCGACTCATCGATGAGGGGTTCAACGTAGTGGCGGGAAAAGTCCGCATCTTTGAAGATGGTTCTGTTCCTCGACGATTTGGCAAACCGACGCACATGCCGATCACATCGGTGATTTTTATCGACCGCGCCACCTTCGAGGCAGTTGGTGGATTCACCGAGTCGATGAAAGATTTTGGAGAAGATCTAGACCTGCTCATTCGCATCAAAGAGCAGGGATTTCGTGTCCGCTGGATTGATGACCTGATTTTCTCCTATCGACAGCACGCTCGCTCCAAAACTAATTCAGTGGATCAATCGCGAGCACTAGGACTTCTAGCAACCACCCGAGCAATGATCCTTCGAGCTCAACAGCATCAAGGTCGCGCGTCCAAGGAATAAGACGTCACATCTGTTGCGATCACACCGAAAGTCACGAGACGACCAAGAGACGCGAAGCGTTTGCGACCCTGAACTAGCGTGAAGGCGTAAAGGAGCACAGTAACGATGCCGAACCAACCGGGCTACAGCCTCAATCCCCTCGACGTCATCTCGGAGATCTTTGATGGCGAGGCCGTGGTGATTCAAATGAAGACGGGGGCGTACTACTCATTTTCTGCTGAAGCCACTGCGCTCTGGACACAACTGCTGTCTGAGACGCCCATTGATGATCTTATTTCTGATGGTGATCCCTCAGAATTTCTTACCTGGTTGGCGAACGAAGAGCTCCTTGCAATGTCGGAGGAAGCAAGTTCCGCCGGCAAATGGGCCGAACCGGGACCTGGGCCACTTGGGGTTACCAAATTTACGGACATGGCAGACATGTTGCTCGCAGACCCCATCCACGACATTGACTACGACGCAGACGGTCTGACTATTCGTAACGAAGAGTAGTGCGGCCATCGCGAACCAGCCCACTATGACTTCTTTTCGCCGGCAACAATTCGAACAGCTGTGGGCGGCCTTCGATGCCTATGTCGATGATGAGGTCACGGTCCAGCAAGATTTATGCATTGGTGAACTCTCCGTCAGCTTGACCATTCGAGGTCAAGAATTGTCTCGGATCGTGTTGAGCCCACTAAGGCGAAGGTGGGTAAGCGGCAACCACGCGAGCGCTCAGATTCGGGTTTGGAGTGGACCGTTACCGAGGGGCCACCACGCTCCAACCGAGTTGCGCCTGCTCGATCCCGGCAAAGTCGCTCCAGACGCCGGGCAGCACGAAGAACACATCACGGCGATGTATGCACCTGAAGCCGTCACATATATGTTGTGGGACAGTCAAAGACAGCGTGGAATCTATTGGATTGAAGAGCTCAACCGCCTGCCCTATTGGGAGCAGTCGGCACCCCTCATCCATCTCTTCCATTGGCTGAACGCAGACCATGGTGTGGCGCTGGTCCATGCAGCCGCGGTTGGACGAAATGGGAAAGGTCTTCTGATCGTGGGTCCCGGAGGAACCGGAAAGTCAACATCGGCGATCGCGTGTCTCGCAGCTGGATGGGAATACGTCTCTGACGATTATTCGCTCCTCGGCGGCTCTCACCCACCGAGGGCCATCAATCTATTTGGTGTCGGCAAGCTGCTTCCCAACTCGTTGGAATATTTTCCCGAGCTCCACCAGGAGATTGTTGCCGTGAGAGGGGACGATGATAAATCGATCTTCGACTTCACTCAAAATTATGGAAATCAAGTGGTCGACTCGCTAGAACTAGTTGGCGTGGTCCTTCCTCAACTCGGATCTGAACCCCAAGGTCCGCGGAACATTTCTCGGCTTTCAGCCGCGGTGGCGCTCATGCCAAGCACCGTCTTTCAATTGCGGACGGTTAAGGCGTTGGCCATGCATCAAATCAGCGAGACGCTGCGTTCCCTCCCCTCCTATGCCATCACCTTTGGCCCCGACCGAACGCAAGCGCCGAATCAACTCGGCGCCTTACTTGATGAATTGTCATGACTAAGTACCGAGAACAAGATCAGCCAGTGACCGTGGTCATGGCGGTTCACAACGGCGCACCCTTTATCGCAGAAGCAATCAAGAGTCTGTCCCAGGTGTCTGGATTAAAAGAAATCATCTTGGTTGATGATGCCTGCACCGATCAGTCACCATCGATTGCCATGGCGACGGCCAAAGAGTGCAAGGTGGCACTTCGTTGCTTTCGTGCTAAGAGTGACCAACCAATAGGTCCTTCAGCCGCCAGGAACCTTGGGGCGAGCAAGGTCTGCACTCCCCTGATCTGGTTTTTTGATGCTGATGACATTTGTGAAATTCAAGGCCCAGACCCACGCCTCAATCTCATCGGGATCTCTGGAGACGTCATTGTCGGATCCATGAGATACCTCGAGCACGGATCTCACCCGCCTAAGTATTCGCAACCCACGCATTGTCCGTCTACCAACTTGCTATACCTGACCACTGAGGCTTTTCGCTCTGTCGGCGGATTCAATGAAGACTTGCGCTTTGGTGAAGATGTGGACTTACTCGTTCGCCTCGTCGAGTCCGGCTATGAAGTGACTTCCATCGATGTGTTGGTGTTTAGTTATCGCCAGCACCAAGACTCGCTTACCAATTCAATCCCGAGCGCGAAGTCCCAAGGAATGCTGGCCGCGGTTCGCGCTCGTCTCTCGCGGATCAACACCGGTATCAGTGAAACTGGAGCGCCATGACACAACGACTCAGCGTAAGCGTCATTATTCCCGTGAGAGATGGAGCAGCCTTCATTCTTGAGGCCATCGAGAGCAGCCTTCGTCAGAATTATCCCGCGGCTGAAGTCATCGTTGTTGATGATGGTTCCAGCGACAACAGCGCCGAGCTTGCTCGATCACGCGACGTTGTGGTCTTGCAGCAACCGCCTTCGGGGGTCTCACACGCGAGGAATTTAGGAGCAGCACGAGCCAAGGGAGAACTCATCTCCTTTCTTGACGCCGACGACCGGATGACGCCCGAGCGGCTTGACCTCCATGAATCGCTCCTTCGCACCCAGCCGGACATTGTTGGCGTCACTGGTTCGATGGTTCGCTTCGAAGTAAATCGCAACGAATCAGGGAATTTTGAAGCATTTTCACAGCCTGAACCCGGAGCCGTCGCTGGCAATCTCACCACCCGACGAGCCCTCTATCTCGAAGGTGGCGGACAAACCACTCGACCTGAGCTCGCGGGAACCGAGTTCATGGAGTGGTTTCTGAGATGTCAACGAGCTGGCTTGACGGTTGCGACCATCGAGGAAGTCACCCTGGAGCGTCGGGTCCATGATGCCAATTGGACGCGAGACTCCGAGCGCTTGAAACGGACATATCTTGCTCTGGCGCGAGACTCGGTTCTCGCCATGCGAGCCAAGAATCAAGGTCAGTAAACTTCCATCCTCGCAAGAGAAATACCAAGTGGTCTCGTACCTGCTTCAAGGCAGGCCTCACCGGGACTCATGGGTCGTCGCACAATGAAACGAATATCAGCATCACGCTTCCCGCTGAGAGGGTCGGAGGGAAGTTCCATTCGAATTTGTTGCGTCAACCACATCGTGCCAGTAAAGACAAATCTTTGGCACAGTTGATTGTCAATCACCACTTCGAGTTCGATTCGAGGGTGCCCCGGAGCCAGAAACGGCGTGAAGGTGATTGCAAGGATCTTCGCATCCTCTATGCCAATTCGAACCTGGGATTCAGCACCCGTTGACCAGGTTCCATGAGCCTCCGGGTTGGACCAACCCCGAACCAGAGCTGTAACACCTTCAGACCCGAGGGTGAACCAAGTTTGTTCTCCCGGTCGCAAACAAGGCATATGTGCCGCGTATGTCGTCGAGCGAGTCCTAGAGCGCCGAAGACGCTGCGGTCTGCCTAACGCCACAAAGGCGGCATGGCCCACCACCGATCTAGGGGTAACCGACCAATACGTGCTCAGAAAACCGATGAGGTTTCTTATCGCCCCAGATTGCGAAACATCGCCAGAGAGATATTCGTTATAGGCGTCCACCAAACTCTCTAGCTGAGTTGCCGGCCGCATCGCCCCATACTGGGCAAGGCGAGGCTTGGTCACGGTGCGCTCCACCCAGGTTCCTCGTCCTAGGCGGCCGAAGACGAGGTTAGGCACCGAGAGATCAGTATGTCTCGCTGCTACGTCGAGCGCCTGCGAGACGGGCACCGCGCAACGCGTGAGATGAGCAGTCGCTACGACTCGCTCCCAATCCACCGGCACGTGGGGGTCAGACGCAAGAAGGTACACGTCAGGCAACCACCGAGCTTCCATGAAGGGACGGTTTCCATAGGCGTGAGCAATGGCATGAACAACGCAGTCAGCCCTCGAGGCCACAAGGCAGGGAGATCCAGCCACCGAACCTTGCTGTGCTCCCTCCCAAAAATGCTCAGCGGTTCGAGCGTTTCTTGAACATGAGATCGGATGCCAATGCAGGTCAAGTTGGATGCCTTCCGCATTGTGCAGACCAATGGCATGTCGCTGACTGATAAGCAAGCCAAGGTCACGTTCATTGAGCGCGCCCGTATCTTCAACAAACCCGGCTCGATGAAACACATCCAAAGCTTCTCTGACCTGATCTGGTCTCACCAGAAGGTCGATATCGTCCATGGGCCGGGATCGAACATTGCCGCCGAGATGCCATACGACAGCTGACCCCTTCACGAGCATTGCTGGTATTCCTTGCTCCAGCAGCATGGCAACAACTTGGCCAGCCGCCCGGGCCGTCATTTGACTCTTCAGCCAATAGATGCGACTTGCTTTTGTGAATTTTCCAAGTAATTCGTCGCCAGCAAGCGATTCCAAGTGTTCGAGTTTTTGGGCCGCGAGTGGAAGTAGGCGGTGGGTCGGGGTCGGCAAATCTTCGAAGACCACGCCTCGGCCCCAGCGACGAAATGCATCCAGCGCATCCTTCGGCGATCCCAGAGCCATCGTGATGGCAAGTTCGTCACGATCACTCAGCGCGAACAGATTGGTTGAAGCCTGGCTCTTTCGGCCAATGAAGGGAGCCATTCGTGCATTCTATGACTCGCGCACAAAGACGATCAATCTGTTCGCGGCTTGCCAAACTTGAATTTCGGTGATTGGCGGTGCTTATGGGCCGCTGTCACACCCTCCCCTCATACTGGAAGCACGCCAACGAAGGGAGCCCTATGACAAACGAATATTTTGATGCCGAAGATGAGATCTTCTCCGACATGGACGCCCCCGTTGACCTCGTTGGCATTCGTCGTGGACTCGAAACCATCGCAGAGTCGATTGCCACCGGAGCAATTGGCAAAACTGAATATTTTCAGGGAGCTGATGTCTTAATTACACCGGTCACGCGGCCCGATGCCGGTGGCCCATTTTCTGACTACCTTGAGGTCATCACGGAATACCCCGCTCAGGTCAGTTGGCTCTTTTTTCAACTTCGCGATTGCTTTGAATCCTTTTGCAATTTTCAGAATAAATACTGGTTCTACGCAACCTTGGCGGAAGCAACCAACGTGGCCATCAGCGCCCAGACTCCGGCCCCCCACGAAGATCTCCTCACCACTTTGGAGGGTCCGTTGCGTGCGGCATTCCACATTCACGCGGCACTGGCGCGCTCAGGAATTGCCGACGCCTAGTTGCCTGAGCGCATAGGGTGAGCGCGTGGAGAGACAGCGATGAAGCCTGAACTATGCGTGGGAGTCATTCAGTGGCTGCCGGCGCCAGGTGACGCAAAGAAGAATCTTCACGATGCGATCATGGCCATCGAGGATGCAGCCAGTCATGGCGTTGATCTCGTGGTGTTGCCTGAGTTATGGAATATGGGTTACAACCCCGAGACCCTTGCCGTTGACGCACAGGCCCTAGCTGAAACCATTCCGGGACCCACCACTGATGTCTTGAGTGCTGCTGCCGCCAAACTCGGCATCTGGATCCATGCGGGAACTATTCCCGAGAAAGCCGGCGGAGCGATCTACAACACGGCAGTGCTTATCAATCGCAAAGGCGCCATTGTTGGAACCCATCGCAAATTCCAGCCCTATCCGGTTACTGGTGAGCACTTAGTCTTTGCAAAAGGAACGGGCATCACGGTTATCGACGATGACGAGTTGGGTCGCGTGGGCCTTGTGACCTGCTTCGATGGAGACTTTTCAGAGACCCAACTCGCATTGCGCCAGGCCGGTGTCGAACTTGTGATTGAGCCTGCGGCCTATGACATTCCTGGGGCGCCCACCTGGGACTCGTGGTATCGAGCTCATGCCCTCGCACACGGACAGTTCTGGATCATGGCAGGCCAATGTGGCGTAAACCCATCAGCCGCATTGTTGGGAGCCAGTCAGATCATTGATCCCATGGGGAATCTCCTTGCCCAAGCTCCTCGCTGTGACGGTGTGACGACACCCGGCCCAGTCCTCCTCACCGCGACCTTGTCCATCACAAATGAAATTCAACAAGCCATTGACTATGCCGCCATGCTCAATGAACGGGCCTCTCGCTCGTGACCAAGGCCTAACGATCCGTCCTCGCCCGTAGGGTGAAGGCATGGGAATGGGCTCAGTTATTGACGAGGCGCGCCAACGTGGCAATGAAGCGTCAACGGAGTTATTGACGAACTTGCACAGTACCCTCAATCAAGGCTTGCGCACTTCCATTGGTTTGCCGGGAGACCCGCCACCGCCTTGCATGGATCCAAACCTCGCCTATTTCTCGCCCGACTCCATCGTTCGACAAATTCACGCAGACTTGCCGTCCATGTTGATCGGCGGCCTGGCATCGCTGTTGATGCAAATGCTCCATCCCCTCGCAATGGCTGGCGTTGCCCAACATTCTGCGTATCGCAGCGACCCCTTGGGCCGCCTCGAGCGCACCGCCTTTTTCATTGGCATCACGAGCTTTGGAACAGCCGACGATGCGCAACAAGCCATTGACCTCGTGAACAAGATTCACGCCAGCGTCCAAGGAACCACATCAGACGGTCGCCCATACCGCGCTACGGATCCCGATTTGATTACCTGGGTCCACGCCGCTGAGGTTTCGTGCTTCCTTGCCGGAGCCGAGCGTTATGGATCGATAGAACTCAGCGAAGCCGACAAGGACGATTACCTCAAAGAAATGAGCAAGATCGCCTTCGCACTTGGGGCGACCTGGGTGCCAATGACTAATCGCGAGCTTGCCGAGTACTTTGTGGCCATCCAACCCGAGTTGGAATTCACAAGAGAAGCCCGGCAAGCTCGAAACTTTGTGCTCAAGGGCGTTCGGCGACTTCCGCACGAACTCGCGACGCACCTGACCTTGACGACTGCCGCTCAAGCGCTGCTTCCCCCATGGGCCCAGCGCCAACTACATCTTCCAAGGATTGCAATTGTTGATCGACTTACCGTTGAGCCAACGGCACAGCGGTTAAGCGCTTTGCTTCGCTGGATTGCTCGCGATCCGAAGGCTGTTCACGAACCTGAATCGGCGATGCAGCCTTAAGAAGCTTTGCGAGGACCCTTGCGTCGAGCTGAAGGTCCGCCACCACCGGGCTTGCCGCCACGCGCCCCCGGGCGTCCACCCTTGGCGCGACCACCAGGACGACCTTGGCCGCCACCGCTGTGTGAGTGGCCACCACCACGGTGACCGCCACCCGAACGGGGCTTTTGTGGACGAGGGCGAATTTCTGGCTGCGTACCCTCAATCTCAGGTGTGAGTTGCAACTGGTTGATGATCATCGCACCGAGTCGGTTTGATTCTGGAATCACGAGGGCAACGACTTCTCCGTCAGCGCCGGCACGAGCGGTACGGCCTGAACGGTGGACGTAGTCCTTGGAGTCTTGGGGCAAGTCGTAGTGCACCACACAGGCAACGTCGTCGACGTGGATACCGCGAGCAACGACGTCAGTAGCGATAAGGGCTTGCACTTCACCCTTCGTGAATGACTTCAACGCACGTTCGCGCTGCGCTTGACTGCGGTCTCCGTGGATGGCGGCAGCTTTGATGCCGTGGTGGCTCAGTTGCTTAGCTAAACGATCAGCACCATGGCGGGTACGTACGAAGACTACGGTCGAACCGTGTTCGTCAATGGCTTCAGCGGTGCGCTCCACGCGAGCATCCGGCGTCAAATACACAAATTTGTGGGTCATGGTGCCGGATTCATCTTCGTCCGGCATGAATTCGTGGAGCACAGGGTCGCTTTGGTAGTCGCGAACCAGTGCATCAACGGCACCGTCGAGAGTGGCGGAGAACAGCACGGTTTGACGCTTCTTGTTGGTTTGGTTCAACAAGCGCTTAACCGAAGGCAAGAATCCCATGTCAGCCATGCGGTCTGCTTCGTCGATAACAACGAAGTTCACATCTTCCAAGGTGAGGTAATGACTCTGAAGCAAGTCTTCGAGTCGTCCAGGGCACGCCACGGCAATGTCAACGCGTCGCTCCAAAGCCTTGATCTGAGGACCGTATCCTGCGCCTCCATAAAAGGCGTGCACAAAGAGTCCCTTGGTCTTAGCCAAGGGAATGAGGTCTTTAGCGATCTGGTTGGCCAATTCGCGGGTAGGGGCTAACACCAGACCCGTGGGGCGCTTTGGCTTTGACTTCTTGATGTGTGAAACCAGGGGCAAAGAGAACGCCAAAGTTTTGCCTGATCCCGTCGGGGCCTTACCCGAGACGTCACGGCCTTTGAGTGCATCAGGAATAGTTGCTGCCTGAATGGGCAAGGGGTGGGTAATGGACTTGGTTTTGAGAACCTCAATGAGGTCATGGGCCAGACCGAGGTCGGCAAAGGTGGGGGTTTCTGGAGACGCCATGGCGCGATTATTCCGTTTCTGTTGGGCAGCCACTCTTAGACCCAAGCGAAACAATCACGCGGAAAAGCAGAGCAACTCACGGCGAGACTGTTCTCAACCGGACTGACAGGCTAGCACTGTCAAGTGCTTGGGCCCGATCATGTCCCTAAATTCAGGTCAACAGGCCCCGGTGATCCACGTGATGAACCTTGGCTATCACCCGAGTACCTAGGCTCCATAAGGTCGATATCGAAAGCGAGAACCCGTGACAGATCAACTCATCGTGACCATCGAACAAGAGATTGCAACGGTGACCCTCAATAATCCAGCTCGACGTAATGCCGTCACGATGAATATGTGGTCAGCCTTGCCCGATGTCCTTGATGAAGTCGCCCACCACGACATCCGTGTCCTCGTGCTTACCGGAGCCGATGGCCACTTTTGCGCTGGCGCCGACATTAAAGATGTTGCCGGTTCACTTGCTGATGCCGGAGTTGACGACGGATACCGCGCCCGAAATGCCGCCGCCGAAGCGGCTTTGGCTCAGTTCCCCCGACCAACGATCGCCTCCATCCAGGGGAACTGTGTCGGCGGCGGCGTGCAGCTGGCAGTGGCGTGCGATATTCGAGTGGCCGGTCAATCTGCCACCTTTGGCATTACTCCTTCAAAACTGGGGGTGACCTACCCCCCAGCCGCGCTACTTCGGATTGCGTCGCTGATCGGCCCATCTCACACCAAGCGCTTGATTTACACGGCTGAGCTGTTTGATGCTCAAACGGCTTTTGATCTGGGACTCATCGACATCTTGGTCGCCGATGATGAGGTAGAAGCCACCGTCAATCACCTAGCCGCGACCATGGCCAGCAAATCACTACTGACCCAACTGGCCACCAAAGCGGTCATTGATGAGGCGGTGCTCGAAGGCTCGGCACGACGCGACACCATTGCTACGTGGGAAGCCATTGCTCGAGATGCTGGCGATCTCGACGAAGGGGTGGCGGCCTTCTCTGAGCGACGCGCTCCCGCGTTTCGCTGGCTACCCAACTAGCACGATCCACCGCTAGCGAATAGATCCCATTTACCCTTGGAGGCAGCAAGCCCCGCCACCGAGGCTGCCCTGTAGGAGGTCACCATGTCACTCGCCAAACGTCTCATTGCCGAATTCATCGGCACCGCAATCTTGGTGTTCTTCGCTTGTGGCGTCGCTACCTTGATGTTTGGTTTCAAACTTGATGGCGGCAATGTCGGCGTCGGTGTCGTCACGACCGCTCTGGCATTCGGTTTGGTGCTCTTGGGGCTGATCTACACCATTGGTGCGGTTTCTGGATGCCACGTCAACCCGGCGGTCACCATTGGTGCTGTGATCTCAGGTCGGATGAGCGTCGTTGAGGGACTCGGGTATTGGATTGCCCAATTCCTCGGTGGCATCGGTGGCGCGCTCTTGCTGTGGGGCGTGTTCTCTGGCTCGCCTTCGTACAACCGCACCACCACGGGGCTCGGTGCCGATGGCTATGGATCGGCCTCCATTACCCACATCTCCATGGGTTCGGCATTTCTCATTGAAGTCGTCTTGACCGCAGTCTTTGTCTTCGTCATCTTGGCTGTGACATCCAAAGTTGGTAACGCTGTCACCGCTGGTGTGGCTATCGGCTTGACCTTGACCTTCATTCACCTCTTTGGCATTCCTCTAACCGGCACCTCGGTGAACCCTGCTCGAAGCTTTGGCCCTGCTCTGATTGTCGGCGGCACAGCGCTTAAGCAGGTGTGGCTCTTTCTCTTGGCTCCCCTCGTTGGTGGCGCCATTGCTGCCGGCGCTCACCTCGGCATTTTCGGGCGTCACGAAGCCTAGAAAAGGCGCAACCCCACGCGGGCGGGTCCTGCGTGGGGTTGAATGGAGTGATGACCACTCGGCTTGAAGACGTTGATCTTTCAGCTTCGCTGAGCAAAGAGGAAGCCGACCAACGCCTCCTCGCCGCTCAGCGCCACCTCCTCCACCTCCGACTCGTCAACGGTGGTCTCATCGGAGATCGCGTTGGGCCACCTTTGCTGGTACTCATGGAGGGCTGGGATGCAGCTGGTAAAGGCGGTGCGATCCGTAGACTCGTCGCTCCGCTTGATCCTCGCCACTATCGCGTTGACACCTTTGCCGCGCCGAACAAGAACGATAGACGTCACCATTTCCTCTGGCGCTTTTTCGGATCCATCCCAGGCGACGGCGGCATGGTGGTCCTTGATCGTTCTTGGTATGGCCGCGTGCTCGTGGAGCGCGTCGAGCAGCTCGTCGATGAAGCTGCGTGGGAGCGGGCTTATGGGGAAATCAATGACTTTGAGCGATCCATGGCCGCCGAGGGTGTCGTCTTCGTGAAGTGCTTTCTTCACATTTCCGACCAAGAGCAATTGCGTCGTTTTGAGGGAAGGCGAGACAATCCTCTCAAGAGTTGGAAACTGAGTGACGAGGATTGGCGCAACCGCTCCAAGCGAGCCGACTATGAAGTGGCCATCAACGAAATGCTGCGTCGAACTGATACCGATTATGCGCCCTGGTCGGTGATACCGGCTGAGTCCAAACACTTCGCTCGCGTACACGTCATAGAAACCGTGATTGCGGCACTTGAGCAGGGCATGAGGCGGGCGGGCACGGAGCCACCTCGCTCACAGGGACTCGACTTCACGGCTTAGATCACGACTAAGGAGTACTTATGACCACTCGCTACGGCATCACCGTCCCTTTTGAAGGCATCAGTTTGCTTGAGCACCGCGAGGTTATTCACGAAATTGCTGACCTTGGCTACAGCGATCTTTGGTCAGCAGAAATCGATGGTGCTGACGGCTTTTCCATTCTCGCGTTTGCTGCCGCCATCGAGCCTCGCCTCCAGCTCGGCGTGGCCATTGTGCCGGTGTACACCCGCGGTCCCGCCCTCATCGCCCAATCGGCTGCGGCATTGGCGGAATTGGCCCCGGGACGATTTACCCTCGGCATTGGGGCATCGAGCCCCGTCATCGTGGAGCGTTGGAATGGCGAAAGCTACACCAAGCCCTACCAACGCTCACGAGACACCTTGCGCTTTCTCACCGCAGCACTGCGTGGTGAGAAAGTAACGGAGGAATACGAAACCTTCAGCGTGAAAGGTTTCAAACTCAGCCGACCCATTGAGCAGCCTCCGAAGATTCACCTCGCGGCGTTGCGCGCTGGCATGTTGCGCTTAGCAGGCCGCGAAGCCGATGGCGTGATTTTGAACTGGCTCAGTGCCGGTGACGTCGAAACCGTCCTGGCAGAATCCGGCCGCGACATTGAGGTCACGGCTCGCATTTTTGTTATCCCGAGCGACAATGCCGAAGAGGCTCGCGCCATCGGTAGGCGCATGGTGGCGGCCTATCTCAACGTTGCGGGCTACGCCGCCTTTCAGCAATGGATTGGTCGGGGGCCTCAACTCGAGGCGATGTGGGAGGCATGGGAGGCCGGAGATCGCAAGCGTGCCCTCGAGGTCATCCCCGATGATGTGGTCGATGACCTCATTGTGCACGGCTCCTACGAAGCCTGCCGAGCGCACATTCAACGCTACGTTGAGCATGGTGTCACCATTCCCGTCTTGGCAATAGCGGCAACGGGTGACAAATTGCGCGAAGCGATCCGCGAGCTCTCCCCCGGTCATCATTGACCCACTGCCTCCTAGGCTTGAGCCAGTGAAAGCATCTCGCCATGTGGTCGACCGCGCACTCGAAGCCAGCGTGGTCGGAAGTTTTTCCTCCCTTGGCTTTGGCATTCGCCGACGTCTGGAGCACTTCGAGGATCTCGAGCCTCGCCCCGGTCGTGTGATCTTGCTCAGTGGCGTCACCTCAGGGCTTGGTCGCTACAGCGCGCTCGCACTAGCGGGTTTGGGTTGTCAGGTCATCGGCATTGGCCGTAACCAAGATCGCCTTGACGACGTGGTGGCCGACTCTGAAAGTCTCGCGGGATCCATTACGGGCTATCGCTGCGATCTCTCGGACTTTGATGCCGTCACCGCATTAGCCAGTCGCATTCGCGAGACTGGCGTTATTCCTGAGGTGATCATTCATAATGCCGGTGCGCTCTCTGACACCTTCACCACTAACGCCCAAGGCGTCGAAATGACCCTCGCAACCCACCTCTTAGGTCCAGCGCTGCTCACTAAACTCTTGGAGGTTTCGAGTCAGACAAGCGTTATCGCCATGACATCGGGTGGCATGTATAGCCAAGCTTTCGATCTCGAGCAGCTCGAGATGACCGCGGAGAACTACCAAGGCACCGTGGCCTACGCCAGAGCCAAACGAGCACAAATCGTCCTAATGGTTCACCAAGCCTGGACTCACGAGTGTCACGCCTTGGCCGTTCATCCGGGCTGGACCAATACCCCCGGCCTGAGCGAAGCGCTTCCTACGTTTTCAACACTTCTCAAGCCAGTCCTACGAGGCGTCGAAGCTGGAGCCGACACCTTGCTCTGGGCTGCGACCCAACCCCTCGGGCAACCGCCAGCTGGTCAGTTGTATTTCGATCGTCGGCCACGAAGTTTGTTCAAATTGCCCAAGACCAAAGTCGACGAATCCACCTTGCACACTCAAGGCGATGCCTTGCATGCATGGATTAACGAGCGACTTGCGCCCTGGTTGATTTAGAGCGAATTCAACATCGCGGCAAAGTGCTCCTTGGCATCTTTGGCGCGCGCTGGAATGTATTCGGTTGGAATGTCGGTGGGCGCGTACTGCTTGAGCTTCCATCGAGCCACGGTCATGCGGTGTACTTCGTCAGGTCCGTCATAGATCCGAGCGGCACGGGCATGGCGATACATCGATTCCAAGGGAAGATCAGCTGAGTAACCAAGACCACCGCAGGTTTGAATAGCGCGGTCAATCACGTTGTAGAGCACTTGTGCGCCGTAGTACTTGATCATCGCAATTTCTACGCGAGCGGCTGGAGCGCCAACCTTGTCCATCTTCCAAGCTGCTTGCAAGGTCATGAGCCGAGCCGCGTGCATTTCGGCCATGGAATCTGCCACCCAGTTCTGGATGGTCTGCTTCTCGGCCAACACAGAACCGTGGGCATAGCGCGATACTGCTCGTTCACACATGATGTCGAGGGCACGCTTGGATTGGCCCAACCAGCGCATGGCGTGGTGAATGCGGCCTGGTCCGAGGCGCTCTTGGGCGAGGGCAAAGCCTTGCCCTTCCACGCCGAGGAGGTTGCTCACGGGAACACGCACCGATTCAAAAAGAACTTCTGAGTGATTGAAATACTGTCCGTAACGTCCCTCTGGATCTTCAATGGAGGCGATGTCACGTACGACCTTCACCCCAGGGGTGTCGGCAGGAACGATGATCATCGAGCTGCCTTGGTAGGGGTGGACATCGGGGTTGGTCACGGCCATCACGATGAAGAAATCAGCAATCGAGCCATTCGTCGTGTACCACTTGTGGGCGTCAATGACCCACTCATCCCCGTCTTTGAATGCGCGAGCACGAAGCAGCGTCGGATCAGATCCTGCGACTTCTGGCTCAGTCATGGCGAATGCTGAGCGAGCGGTGCCATTGAGTAAGGGCTCAAGCCACTGTTCACGCTGATCCATGCGGCCCGTTTGTGCCGAACCAATAGCGATGAGTTCACCGTTGCCAGAGTCGGGAGCATTGTTGCCAAAGACGAAGGGGGCGTACATGGACTGACCCAAGATTTCGTGCATCAGCCCAAGCTTCACCTGACCAAAGCCCTTACCGCCAAGTTCTGGGGGAAGGTGCACGGCATAGAGTCCTCGAGCCTTGACCTCTTCGCGCAAGGGTTCAATCAACTTCATGAGTTGGTCGAATTCGAGACCTAAAACCTCGAGGGGGAAGATTTCTTCGACGACGAACTCCCGCATCCATGCGAGCTTCTCTTCAAATTCCGGTTCAGTTTCAAAATCCCACGCCACGTCGGCTCCCTCTGCTTGTAGACCAAACGATGATCACAGATTAGGACCTCTCGGGCTCCTGCCTGAAACCTCTTGCTTTACCCCTCCTGGCACAAGGTATGCGCCGAGCAGGCAAACTAGAGGCTAGGTATTCCCTCATCCCCCAAGGAGCCCTCCCCATGATCACCATTGGCGTTGTTGACACCATGTTCGCCCGATACGACATGGGTGGTGCGGCACTTGATGAATTGAGCAAATGCGATGGGTTTAACGAAAGCTTCCACGTGATTCGCCGCACCGTACCGGGTTTTAAGGACCTCGCGGTGGCCGCGAAGAACATGATCGAACGCGATGACTGTTCCATCGTGGTCGCCTGTGGCATGCCCGGTTCTGCCGATGTCGACAAGATCTGCGCCCACGAGGCAAGCCAAGGAATCATGATGGCGCAGCTCATGACGTCAACGCCGATTTTGGAAGTATTTGTTCACGAAGATGAAGCCGACGATCCAGCCGTGCTCGCCCAAGTGTTCGACAACCGCAGCCGCAAACATGCCCGCAACGCCTATTGGATGCTGTTTGAACCAGAACAGCTCGTTGCTCGGGCGGGCACGGGCGAACGCCAGGGCTACGGAAACGCGGGACCGCTGCCCACCGCGTAAGTCTTGCCCCTCGATGATGGTGCCCTAGGATTTCCTGCGCAGCATTATCTGAGGGGGTCGCGTGAGTAACTGGAACTACGCCGAGGTCATCGAAGCCATCGCTGAGATTCAGCCTCAAGCGCCCGCCATCACCCAAGGTCATCGCACCTTGTCGTGGGAACAGGTGGAGCGAGAATCCCGGGCGCTCGCCCAATGGCTACTCGACAAAGGGCTTTCGCATCAAGAAACCGTTGCTGAATATCTCTACAACTGCCCTGAATACCTGATTGGCGTTATCGCCACCATGCGCGCGGGACTCATTCCCGTCAACACCAACTATCGCTACGGCACAGAAGAACTCAGCTACCTCTGGGACAACGCCGATGCACGAGTGGTGATCTTCCATGGGTCCTTCGTCGACACGGTGGCATCCATGAAAGATGCGATGCCCAAGGTCGTTGCCTGGCTCTTCGTCGATGACGGTTCGGCGCCATGTCCCGAGTGGGCGACCAACTATCAAGATGTCATCGCTGAGACGCCCGAGGTGATTGAGCGACCGGCACCGTTGAGCGGCGATGACCTGCTCTTCATGTACACCGGTGGCACCACAGGGATGCCCAAAGGTGTGATGTGGCGTCAAGATGACTTGTTCTGCCGACTCAATGTTGGTGCGTATCGACGCTGGGATCTCGAGGGTGGCCTCGAAGCAATGAAGCATCGCCTTCGAGAACTTGGCCCGAGTCTCCCCCTCTTGCCGGCCTGTCCCCTCATGCACGGCACGGGACAATTTCAAGCTCTTGAGAGCCTGATTGAAGGTGGCCACGTCATTTTGCTCGAGAGCCGTCACTATGACCCGGCTGAACTTGCCGCCACGATCGATGCCAAGCAAGTCGCCCAACTCATCATCGTCGGCGACCCCTTCGCACGCCCGTTGGTGGCCGAAATACAAGCCCACCCAGGCAAGTACCACTTTGATTCGTTGAAATCCATTCTCTCTACTGGCGCGATGTTCTCCCAAGACATGAAAGATGCTCTCGCTGCCTTCAAGCCACGCTTGCTCCTCATTGACTCCCTCGGATCATCCGAAGCCATTGGGGTGGGGACATCGCTATCGCGGGGGAACGACACCACCACGACCGGAACCTTCACGGTGTCTCAACAGGTGAGAGTGCTCAGCGAAGACAATCGCGATGTTGTCCCAGGATCTGGCGAAATTGGCATGGTGGCATTGGGTGGACGAGTGCCCCTCGGTTATTACAAAGACGAGGCCAAGACCACAGCGACCTTTCGTGTCATTGACGGCAAGCGCTACTCCATCCCCGGTGATTACGCCATCGTTTCGACCGACGGCACGGTTAATTTCATGGGCCGCGGAAGCCAGTGCATCAATACGGCCGGCGAAAAGGTCTATCCCGAAGAAGTGGAAGAAGTCTTAAAGCGCCATGAAAGTGTGGCCGATGCCTGCGTTGTTGGTGTCCCCGATGAGCGCTACGGCGAAGTCGTGGTGGGCATCGTTGAGCTCATCGCTTCGGCACCTCGTCCTGACCCCGAAGCCTTGACTGAGCATGTGCGTCAACACTTGGCACGCTACAAAGCCCCTCGAAGCATCCGCTTTGTGGACACCATCGGTCGGAGTCCTTCAGGGAAAATGGACTATGCGCGCCACAAGCGCGAGGCCATTGCGTTTGTGGCTAACTCTTCGAACCCGTCGTAATCGCGCTTGAGGCCTGGGCCTCCATGGCAGCGGCCTCATCGGCGGTGGCATCTCGTTGACTCTCAGGCAACAGCACCGCAATATCGTGAACAACCTCGTAGACCTTGTGCGTGCGCGGATTCTCTAAGAGCCTGAGTTCGGGGTAGTACCGCAGTGACCCGCGATCGTTGGGACACACCAGGATCTCGAGCAGACTGGCGTTGAGCATTTAGGCCCCCACCGACGCAATGAGCGCAATTACTTCTTCCACCCGAGCTTTGCCTTGTGCTTCGTCCGGGGCCTCAACATTCAAGCGAAGGAGCGGCTCGGTGTTCGATGGTCGCAGATTGAACCACCAATCCCCATGATCAACGGTCAATCCATCGAGTCGATCGACGGTCGCCCCCTGTGAGGCCACCACATCAGCAACTGCCTCCACGGTGTCGGCCGGAGAATCCACGTGAGTATTGATCTCCCCCGAGGCCCAGTAGCGCCGGAAGGGCTCGAGCATGGCCGACATGGGTTGGCCTGATCGACAGCGCATCTCCAGCACAATCAGGGCAGTGATGATCCCCGAGTCAGCCCGGTAATTGTCTCGGTAGTAGTAGTGGCCCGAATGTTCACCACCAAACACCGCCCCCGTCTCCGCCATGATTTGTTTGATGAAGGAGTGGCCCACTTGCGTGCGAACCCCCACACCACCGTGTTCGGCAATGACTTCTGGCACAACTCGTGAGCAGATCAAGTTATAGAGAATGGTTGATCCAGGATTGCGCTCGAGCATGGCGGAGGCGACTAACGCGGTGGTCAATGAGCCCGAGATAGGTTCTGCCTGTTCGTCAATCAAAAACACACGGTCGGCATCACCGTCAAAGGCCAAGCCGATATCAGCGCCCGTTTCCAAGACCCGACGCTGCAAGTCGACCAAGTTCTCTGGCTGAATGGGGTCAGCTGGGTGATTGGGAAAGGTCCCGTCGAGCTCTGGGTACAAGATCTCAACGTCAAAGGGAAGGCCGGAAAAGACCAGGGGCGCAATGAGGCCCCCCATGCCATTGGCGGTATCGCACACAACTTTGAGCGGGGTGAGCGCGGCCACATCAACAAAGCTGTGCACGTGTGCGGAAAACTCATCGAGCATGTCCACGCTGCGTTCGGGCGCCAAGGCTCCACTCGCTGGTTGCTCAAGAAAACGCACGGTCGCAGCCTCTATTTCGGCTAACCCAGTGTCGCGGCCAACTGGCTTGGCCCCTGCCAAACACAGTTTGATGCCGTTGTATTGAGCTGGGTTATGGCTGGCGGTGAACATGGCACCCGGCATGTCGAGCTTGCCCGCAGCAAAGTAGAGAAAGTCAGTGGAAGCCAATCCAAGGTCGATCACTTCCACCCCAACTGATCGGGCTCCTTCTGCAAAGGCCGCCGCAAGGGCCACACCAGAGGGTCGCATGTCTCGAGCAATGCAGATGCTTGGTGTTGCCGCGTAACTCGCAAAGGCCGAGCCAATCGCGCGGCACAGATGCTCATCGATCTGTTCGGGATAGACCCCTCGAATGTCGTATGCCTTGAATACCTTGGATAGATCGGTCACGGCTGTGCATCCTAGGCCAGCGAGCGCCTCAAGCCGAGGTGCCTGCCACATTGCTCAACCAAGAAGGCGCTAGGGTGACCCTCCGTGAAGCGCTCTCTTATCCTCGCCCTTGCAGGACTCGGTCTCGCCACCGCTGCTTGCTCCTCCGCCTCTTCAAGCAGCCCTCAGGTCTCGAGCACCTTGAACCGCATTAATGCGGCGGTGAGCGCATCAGATACTGCACATTTCACCGACACCACCAAAATTGGCTCTCAAACGGAGGTTATTGTGGGGGCTGCGGGAGCGTCAAGTGCCGATGAAACCCTGTTGGTCAACAATCAGGTCAGTCTTCGCATCCTCAAGATCAATGGCGTGATCTACCTCAAAGACTCATCCGCTTCAGCACTCGAAGGCGTCCTTGGCATCTCCAAGGCCAAAGCTCCCACCTACACCACCACGTGGATTTCGGTGAGCTCAAGTGACAAGCCCTACTCAAATTTGAGTGGCGCCACCACCTTGGTGTCGGAGCTCCACGGCTTTTTGCCTACTGCTAAGGGCACCTCAAGCGCGGTGCTTGGACCCACGACCGTCTTGACGCAGAAGACCAATTTGTCCGGAAGCAATAAGCGCACCTCCAACCTCACCATCATCACCGCCTCAGCACATCCGATCTCTGGAATTATCACCGTGACGGGAAGTTCAGGCACCGAATCAAAATCAGTGACCTTTAGTCAGTGGGGCAAGCCAATTTCGCCAACGGTTCCCAGTGGCGTGGTGACGCTTAGCTCGATTGTGGGCTAAAACGCCGGCGCCACAGGCCAAGAATTCCCAAAGCAGCCACTACCAAGAGTGCGATCCACGTAATGACGACGCCAAGGCTCGTCATCGGGTCGGTGCCATAGGTCATGACGACGCGGTGCGCTGTGGGGATCACCACCATAAGATTCGGACTTACTCGGTAGGGACCCATCGCGCCGCGAACATGCCAGCGCGGATAGTACGAAACCTTGACCAAGACTGGTTTACCTAACTGCGATGACGTGAAGCTCAAGCCCTGTAATCCCATGGAAACGTCAGTTATGGCGGTCGGATCGGCGATGTGGCCATAGCTTGCAGGGACCCGTTGGCCCGCTCTCGCCCAGGTTGTCGGACCCGATGCGGCGAGGAGGTGGCTCCACGCAGAGGGATGAAGGAACCACGCAACATTGGCATTGAGCCAACTGGTGTGGTTCTTCTCAATCCCGGGCACGACTGTCGGCGTCTGATTCAGACCCACCACCATTGGCGAATTATGGATGAGCCAGACAGTCCACTTAGAACCCCCTGGCCATGGACCCGTTGAGTCCAGTTTGGTCAAGCTCGGCACACTCGCCGCTTGCGTTGTAGCCGCTTGCGTTTCCGTGATGAGGTATCGAACGCCAAGCATCTGAAGATGCTGAACGCCAAGCGCCACATTGAGACCCCCATAGGGCAGACCTACTTGAGGATCGGAAGGAGATTGAGATACTTCCGCTTGAATCAAGAAGTGATACGGCGTCGTTGCTGAAGATTCGAAGAGCAAGCCTTCTTGCGAACCGATGCAATTGTTCGTCCAATAGGGCAACAACATAAGTGCCATGGGAGTACCGAAACGATTTTGATCGCTGTTGTATTCCCACATGGCGCGTCCACAGCCATATTCAGCGCCTACCGTGGCCATCATGGTCATGATGGCGTGGTACTCGGGCCATGCCGGTTTTCCCTGATATCCCGAGTAGTTCCACTGTGCCCATGACGACACCTGATTGGCACCAACCGTGATGCCAATTTTCGAGAGTGCCCGATCGAGCGTGGCGTTGGGGATGATGGGTGGAATCACAACAAGGAGTGCCAACAGGAGCAGGACAAGGGGGCCGAACTGCGCGCCAGCTGCGCTGGCGTCGTGCCCTAACTCGCGTTCATGGTGCCTGCGCCACCACCGAGCAATTTCGGTGACCACGCCACCGGCAAAGTAACCCATGAGGAGGTAGAGCGAAATGAACCACAGGGGAATGAGTCGCTCATTCCACAAACTCCCCTGAGGCATAAAGCGAAATGCCAAGCCAAAGACCGCAGCGCCCATGGCGAGAGTGAAAGCAAATCGACTTCGACGGGCAATGCCGTAGATCACTCCACATAGCGCCAATGCCGCAACCCACAGGTCGGCCGTTGGGAAGAGGTGGGCGACGAAGGCCGTGTCATTGGAATAGCCCATGGGGTTGGCATAGAGCTGACTGGTCGCAAAGGGCAGCACCCACCACGCGCTCAACGTTGCTGCGAGCAGTGCTACTCGAACACACCATCTGACTACCTTCCGGCGACTGATCTCATTGGGATCTCGGAGCAAGCCTTCGGGGGTATCCAGGGTGTCGTCACCACGCCAGTGCTGGGGAATAAGCGCCATCAGTGCGACGGTGAGCCCAAGCACTATCGCGTAGAGATAGGGCACAAAGTGGGCCGCGAGGCACACCATGGCGACCAGGGGTGTCAGCAATGTGCCTTTGCCAGTGCGCACCCCTCGTGCAACGAGGCCGATCAGGAGCAAAGCAATAGAGAGAGAGAACGAAAACGAGTACTCCCCCGCCATGGTTGAGAACAGGTTGCCTCCGTCGATGGTGAAACTTCCGTCGAACAAAAACGGCAAGGTGGCGACAGCCAACGCTGACGGAAGTGCACCTTTTAAGCCAAAGAGGCGACCCATTGCATAGGCGCAGATGGGAAGGATGAGCGCCCCGAGCACGGTCGCGAGCTTGAAGGCAATGTCAAAACCAAGAACGTGAGCCCCGAGTGCCGCGAGCAAGTCAGGCAACACGAAGTAATAGGTGTAAATCGGATATCCGTCGTACCACCCTGGATACCAACCGGTGAGGTGGCCATGTGGCAACAAGGTGTGCTCGAGGTACGCAGCCAGTGCAACGTGTGCGCCGGTGTCGCCGCCGGTAACGAGCGTGTTGGAAAACAGCAGCGATGGATGCAGTTGCCACAGCGTCACCCAGATCACGCCAATCACGGCAATCAAAGCTGAGATTTTTGGAAGATCTCGAGCGGTAGACCAGGACGATTTCTGAGAGGTCTTGGTTTCAGTGTTGGAAGTGGCTACAGATGCCATAGGAAACTTCCCGTCGTCGCAACCGAGATGATAGCCAAAGCATTGAAGGTGGCATGGCTCACGATGGACATACCAAGGCGACCAGTGAGACGAAATACGGTGGCCAAGATGGCTCCAAAAATTGCCAGTCCGGCAAATTGCGCCAACTCAAAGTGCGCGGCGCCAAAAAGCGTCCCGTCAAGAACAATGGCACCGATCGACGTTGCGATATAGGCCGCGCCTCTACCGCCAACGATGCTGCCTTCGAGTCCGCGATACAGCAGGCCTCGGAAGAACAGTTCTTCGGCAATGGGTGCTCCGATCACCGTAAAGAGAGCAATCACCCACAGGCCAGCTCCGTGGCTTGAGCCAGTCAGTTTGTGAACCGGCCCAGAGAAGTCCTTGATGTGCCGGATGAATGGCCGATAGATCAGTCCAATAAGCAATTGGCTCGCAATGCCCACTCCCACGCCAGCGAGATCGATCCACCGAAACGAAAATCCGAGCGCAGTTGGCGCACCCTGAAGCCTCGATGCCACTACGGGAGCCCCAATGAAACCAATCCACAGCCCCAAAAGAGAAGAAAGAACCACCCACTGAGGCGGCGAGGCCAATTTCGAGAACGCACCCACGGCGCTGGAGTCGCCCTTGACGGCTGCTACGGCGTAGAGGAGGCCCACCGATGTGATTTGCGCGCAGATAAAGCCCAAGAGGGCAATAAAAATCCACCGCCAGGCCACCATCCGGTCGAGGCGACCCGAGCCAAACAACGAGTCAGTGCTGGGATTGTTACCCTCAATGGTCGGTGGCATCACGGCCCCAAAGTTAGTCAATGGTCGCCGCCATGCTCGTCCAGGGCGATGACCAAGACGTAGCACCCTGCGCCTAGCATGGGAACGTGCCAAATCCAGAATCCACCAGCGAAAAACCTAAGTCCAAGAATCCCTTCATGAAAGATGGCAAGCCCAATGCTCGCCTCATCTGGATTGTGCTGGCGATTGCTGCATTCCTCGTCATCGTGATCCCGTCGATCATCCCGCACTCGCAAGCCAAGTCATTGACCTATAGCCAGTTCTTGGCGGACGCCAATAGCCACCAAATCAAGACCGCGACCTTCGACAACACGACGGGTGCCATTTCGGGAACCTTTAAAGACGGAGCGTCCTATACGTCCATGGGATTCAACCCTCCCTTGGCCACAGATATCGCCCAAGTGCGCAGTGACGGCGTCACGGTCAACGTGGTTACCCCGTCAAACACCCTGTCTACGTGGCTGCCCTACATCTTCTTCATTGCCCTGTTCGTCGGCATGTTTGTCTTTATAGGACGCCAAGCCAAGGGACAGATGAACGGCATCATGGGTGTCGGCCGCTCAAAGGCCAAACTCTTCAACGAAGACATGCCCAAGACCACGTTTGCGGATGTAGCCGGCTATAAGGGCGTCAAAACAGAGATTTCCGAGGTGGTTGACTTCCTCAAACATCCCGAGCGCTTCTCCGAGATTGGGGCAAAGATCCCGAAGGGCATCTTGCTTGTCGGCCCCCCAGGTACTGGTAAGACGCTGCTTGCCCGTGCAGTAGCTGGAGAGGCGGGGGTTCCCTTCTTGTCGGTGTCTGGATCAGACTTCATGGAGATGTTCGTTGGTGTGGGCGCAAGCCGCGTCCGCGACCTCTTCCAGACGGCTCGCAAGCAAGCTCCCGCCATCATCTTCATTGACGAAATTGACTCAATTGGTCGCAAGCGCGGCGCTGGTCTGGGTGGTGGCCATGATGAGCGTGAGCAAACGCTCAATCAGATGCTCTCTGAAATGGACGGCTTTGACCCCGCGGTCGGCGTTGTGCTCATTGGTGCAACCAACCGCCCCGACATTTTGGACGCGGCATTGCTCCGTCCGGGACGATTCGACCGTCAAATCGTGGTCCCCCTCCCCGACCTCGACGAGCGCCTTCCTATTTTGAAGGTGCACACGGCGAACAAGAAGCTCGATGCCAGTGTTGATCTCGAACTCATTGCGCGAGGCACTCCCGGCATGAGCGGCGCTGACCTTGCCAACTTGGTTAATGAAGCGGCGCTCTTCGCCGTTCGTCGTGGCGCCAAAGAAATCTCTATGCAGGACTTTGAATCTGCTCGCGACCGTGTTCTGATTGGCCAACCTCGCGAGTCAACGGTGCTGAGCGATGCCGAAAAAGAACGAGTCGCCTACCACGAAGGTGGCCACGCGGTGTTGGCCTATGTGCTCGAAGAAGCCGACCCCGTACACAAAGTGACCATCATCCCTTCAGGGATGGCACTCGGTGTAACCATGCAAATGCCGTTAGAGGAAAAGCACATCCACGGCAAGCAGCAAATTGAAGACTCCCTGTGCGTTCGCATGGGAGGCCGTGTCGCCGAACTCATTATCTATGGGGATCTCTCGACTGGTGCCTCTAATGACCTCGTCGGCAACACCGAGTTGGCTCGTCGCATGGTTCGCGAATGGGGCATGAGCGACAAGATTGGCCCCATGGCCTGGGGGTCACAGGGTCAAGTCTTCCTCGGCGAGGATTTGATGCATACCCGCGATTACTCAGAAGACACCAGCCGCGTCATTGACGATGAGATGGAGAAGATTCTGCGGGCTGAAGAAACCCGCGCCATGGAGCTGTTGAATCGCCACCGCGAAGGTCTCGAAGCCGTTGCTCGTGCTTTGCTAGAGCGCGAAACCATTGATGGCGTCGAAGTGGGCAGGCTCGTTGATGAGGCCTACGGACAGCCCGTGCATCCCAATGGCAAGGGCGAGGTACCTCGGCTCGGCTCCTCGGTGCTCGTCGGCGATCCAGCTGCTAATCCCACGGTGTTGGCTGAACCAACCACTGATCCCAACGGATTGCTGGAGTTCTAGTTCTTTGCCAGCGCCGCAAAGGCGCTGAGCGATGGCAGCGCTGCACCACTGTAAGAAGCGCCGGCAACCACGGTCCCGTGGATCTCGGTGAACGCTGAAGCGGTGAGCGTTGATGGGCTGAGCGCCACGAGGGCTCCCGGTGCCACCACGTAGTGACTCTTTGAACTCGATCCACCAACAATGACGCTCTCGCTGCTTGTTCCTGGATTGAAGAGCGTGACCGACCCTAAAGACAGGCCGGCCCATGGGATTACTGACTGAGGCGGCGTCACCAGTGACGCAAGAGGAATCATGGCCAAGGCTGCGTGACTGGCATGCTCAGCTTGGGCGATGAAGGTTGCACTCACGCCATAACCGGTAGCGCGCAAAGTCAACGCATAGGGCGCCGTGAGAGGAATTCTCGACGCTCCCGTCAAGGTCAAGTTCCAGGTTGAGAATGCTGGCACGACCTCCACCCAAGGAGCAGTTTTTCCGTAAGGAGAATGTGCCATCACGCTGACTGTCGACGACGTGGCAGTGGGATTGGTAATGCACAAAACCTCGCTACTAACCGGGTCTTGGCTGGCGTGGGCGAGTACGGCACTCGTGGCGAGTGCCGACTGCCCGCCCATGATCACGCTCGATAGCGTGCTTGGCCGCATTTGCGTGGCAAAGGCAACGACTGAGCCTTGCTCAGCGGTGATTGATGCCGCCAACGAACTTGAATGGGGAGCCTCGGCGGTGCCCGAAAGCAAGAGCTCGCTACCGGGGGCCACCACGAGGCCTTGAGCATTTTGTGGTGCCAATACCCCTGCCCCATCGATCAAGGTGACGTTGACCACGGCGGGCGTGATGCTTGGATTCACGATTGCATAGTTGATCTGATCGCCGTGACTCGTGGAGCCACCAGAGAAATACCAATGGGTTGACGTTTGCGAGATACACGGCGTGACCGTCGATGAACGCCCTGAGGTGGGCACCATAACTGCACTCACGCCTCCCCCATTGGCCACAATTCGCACCGCGAGCCAACTGCCTTTGCCCACCACATGAATGGGGTTGAAGGTCCACGTACTCTTGGGTGCCACCGTGAATATCGGGGCACTTTGGCGCCCACCGGTGTCACTCATCACGAGTGCGGTAATGGCTCGAGGAGCGCTCGACGTATTGGTGATCTCGATAGTGGCCGATGCCACAAAATCACCGTTGATGCCCATCCCTCCGCAGGTCATGACGGAAGACGCTGATGCATCTGAGGCAATACTGCTCGGCGGCAGCGTTATCGGTGCAGCGGGATGCGAAGGGCCAAGCTGTCGAGCAACACCAACCCCGGCTCCAAGTACCACCGCGACAAGGCCGATAACCAGTGCCCGACCCTTCGTGGTTCGTGTGCGATGTGCGTGAGCTGGACTCATGATTCGTCCTCTGCATCAAGGTCATCCACGGCGGACTTGGCGCCCGGCCACCACCAGTCAAGCCAGCGGTGCCGCCCTAGCAAGAGCAGTGCGATCACTAACCAAGCGAAGATCATGGCCAGCGCAAAGAAGGCATTGAGCGGAGCGGCAGTCAGCGCCAAGGTGACCGGACCACTTGGAGCCCCATAGGTTGCCGCCCAGGCCGCTGGAGTCGCGTGCAAGGCCTTATTTCCGCTGCGCAGCGAGAATGCGCCCGAGGGTGCGTAGCCCGCGTACACCGTGCCAGCAGTGGTCACCTCGCCTGAGCGGTCAGAAGGGTGAGCTAAAGGCACATAGGTGCCGCCCTGGAGTTGCCCCAACGCGGCGTACGAGAATTGATTTCGATAGACCACGGTGGAGCCAGACGTTGGTACTGCCGTCAGATCAATTTGTTGAGCGAGCGATGTCAGTAATGCAGTCGGCGCGGCAACAGCCGCGGAGTGTTGGATCCCAGGGACGCTCGGCGCTACCGAACCCACCACCACGATCGCAGCGATACTTTCCGCAGCGAGCATATGACCCAAGGTGACCGTTTGACCAGATAATGCCATTTTGATGGGGTCGGTAATCGCTGAAGCGGCGGTCGCTGTCGCCGGAGCAAACAGATTGCTCGCTGACGATAAACCATCGGTGCTCGTGGCCCACGCAAGATCACTCGTTACCGGCCAACTCGCACTTGGTAATGCTGACGATTGACCAAGCCACAAAATGCGATCGCCGGGACGAAGACCGGTATTGACAAAACTGAGTGAATCTCCGTAGCCCGTCGAACCCAACTGCCACCGCCCATTGCCCGCAGCCAAGACGAACGGCACAATCCCAACAAGGGTCGCACAAATGGATCCAACTGCCAACAGTTGGCGCCAGCCAAAACGTTGGGCCTGCACATCAAATTCAAAGGCTGACACCAAGAGGCCACACAGCGCCGCCACGACCGTTGCGGCGGGTGCAAGCGCCACGGTCACGATGGGTGCAAATCCCCCCATGAGGTGTCGTGCTACGAGGAAACTTAAGGCGTAGGAACCGACCCCAATGCCAGCGAGTCGACTTGCAAGGACAAAACGTTCTGCTCGAACGAGAAACAAAGAGCCCAGCGCCGCTGCCGGGAGCAGCCACGCCACCCAACTCACGGAAAAGGGTCCGGTCGCGAACCGAAGCAAGCCACCAATTCCCGGTGAGGCCCACGCCGCTTGAGGTGTGCCAAAGATATTGAAGAACCCGGAACCCGACAGCAACGCGGGCACGGTGAGTGGAGCCAACAGCACTAACGAACCCAAGACGGCGGCAAGGATTTTTATCTGTCCCATCAATGCCCCACTCGGGCTCACCAAGAGCCCGACCATTGCCGTGCTGAGCGCCGCCATTTCAATGACGGGAATCGTTGCCGGACTCAGTGCTCCGACGAGGGCGAGCAAGAGGGCCAACACCGTTGCTTGACCAGTTTGAGTTGTTCTCCATCCTCGAGTACCGATGCGAACCTTGGGGGTAAAGGAGTGGTCGAATGGTGCCACTCGGGCAAGGCGAAGAATGCGCTTCAACAAAAATGGCATGGCCCCAAAGGCCACCGTTGAACTAATGGAGCCAGCGCTTATGGCGTTAATGCCAAGACCAGTTGCCAAATACGCAGCTGCGGCGACAAGGCGGGCTCGACCAGTGGCAACGGGGGCGATCAGGCGGGCTACACCAATGGCCCCGATCGGCAAAGAAAGCAAAAGCAGGAGCCGCATCACAAATCCCACGTGACCCAAGGTCAAGAAGCCGAGCAAAAAGATGACGGCATATCCGGGATGGCCCGGCGCAGTCGTCCCAAGCCCGGCACTCTGCCACGTTCCTGTCATGAGGTGGAAGATGACCCCCCACGAGCCAAGAGGCAAGAGTTGCCCGATCATCGGCAGCCGCGCGCCAAGGAGATTACGAGATCCGATGAACAACACCGCGGCAAGAATCAGGGTGATTACCGTCAGGGCTTGGCCTGAACCCAAGCGACGACGTTGCGCATTTCGCTCTGCGATGGTGTCGAGTTCGTCGAAGGTCTCATCGTCACTAAACGCACCGCCAAAGCTGCTGCTGGCATCGTCTTCAATGACTTCCTCAGGCGCAAGCGCTCCACGAGCAACATCAAAGCCATGTCGTGCCAAGGTCACCACAAATCGACGCAGACGAACTGGTCCCGGAGCCATTTGTTTGTGAATAACCCGATCAGAAACGCTTCGCAAGAGTCGAATGCGCTTACGCGCTTGGTGATTCGCAGCACGCTCTCTCCAAAGGGCACGCCATGCTTCTCGAATGTTGACGGCACGTTCAACATCGCGCCCCATCACCGCAACCACAATTTCGCCGAGGTTCAAGATCGCGAGTAACAACAGGGTCCACGCCCGAGCCGTCCGGCCCCAATACAGCCACAAACTGCGAAGCTCATTGCGGCGATAAAGCCGCTCACGACTCAACTGTTTCGTTTCGCCTGGAGGAATGGGGAGTTGCGCAAAACCCGAGCCCAGTCGTTCGGCGTGAGCCACCACCGCAGTCGGTGCACAGACCACCCGAGCGCCAACGAGGTGGGCACGCCAACTGATTTCTAGATCATCGCCAAGTGCTACGTAGCGTTCGTCATAGCCATTCAAGGTGGCCAAGAGGTCGGCTCGAAACAACGTGGCCGAACCCGGTGCCACGAAAACATCTCGCACTGAATCATGCTGACCTTGGTCTACTTCGCCAAGTTGAATCCGCTCCACCAAGGTGCCGAAGCGATCAACAGTCTGGCCGACATGCAGAAGGACACGGTGGTCGTCATACCTGACAACTTTGGGAGTAACTACTCCAGCATTCGAGCGGAAACTCTCCTCGACCATGGCAGAAACGGCATTGGGGGCGAGGGCAATGTCATCATGGCAAACCAGGACAAAGTCAGCCCCTTGAATCTGGGCCAGACCATGATTCACGGCAGCCCCAAAGCCTCGATTCTCCTCGAGACGACTGACGTAGGCGCCTGGGGCGCACCGTGCGACTTGCGATTCAATGTCTGGCTCAGTGGAACTTGAGACAACCAAAATGCTCAAGGCGGCATAGTCCTGGTCGGCAAGGGTGCTCAGCGTGCTGGCGAAGAACCCATCGGGTTCTGCGGCCACCACCAAGGCGACGACTGCGGGTACCTGGCTCTCCATCAGGCTTCCGAGGTTAGTTCCCCAAGGAGCTGCTTCTCGGGTGCTTGCAAATGTTTAACAAGGGCTATACTTATGTGTCGGTGGCGGTATTCGCCACGGGAAAACGAGGAGACCGTTATGGCTTCAGAAGAAGAGACCACCACGAGCACGACACAGCGCTTGAGCGCAGCCGCCAGCGCGGCTGCTGCCACCGCAGCTGCCAAATTGACTGACGTAGCCCCCTTTACAGCTGAGGTCGCATCCAAGGCCAAGGATGTGGCCAATACCGCTATCGGATTTGGGCTGATGGGCGCTGCCAAGGTGCAATCTCAGGCAAAAGCTCTGCTTGAGAAAGTGCCGGCCGATTCCAAGACCAAGGCAAAGGAATTTGCCGTGAAAGCCGACAGCCATGTTGAAACTTTGATGACCAAAGTGGAAGAGGTGGTCGCGTCGACCGAGGGTCACCTCCCCGACCGAGCTGCCAGCGTCGTTCGCATGGTTCGCGAGACGGGATCTGATGTTCGATCCAAGATTCGCGAAAAGGTCGTGCCGACCGCAGCGTCTTCAGACAATGCAGCGACGGATGAGGCCCCGGAGGCCTAGCGTCAGTTTTTCAGTGACGCGACGATGTCGCGCAACGACGTTTCAAGATCAAGCCTCGGTCGCCACCCGACCGAGGCTTGAATCTTTTGCGCATCGCCTTTCAGCACTGGTGTGTCGAGAGGACGCAGCAAGGCCTCGTCCGTCTGCAACTCGAGCGTGGTGCCGATGATGGATTGGAGCATGGCCACAACATCGGCAAGTGACACCGCCGTGCCTGAGCTGAGGTTGTACACCTCACCGGGGCTGCCATCAACAATGAGCGCGCGGTAACCCATCACGATGTCACGAACATCGGTGAAGTCTCGCTGAGCGGCGAGATTTCCGACCAGCAATGACGGAGCCGATGCCGCCTGAGCCTCAAGAATGCGACTCGCAAGACCCGGCACGGCAAAGCGCGTCGATTGGCCGGGACCAATGTGATTGAAGGGACGAGCGATAATGACCCCTTGTCCGAAGCTGCGCCATGCTTGCATGCACATCACTTCGGCAGCCGCTTTTGATGCTGCGTAGGGATTTGCCGGCGCCACTGGCGACGTCTCACTCAAGGGCAACGCCGATGCATCGACGGAACCATACACATCGGCTGAGCTGGTCACCAAGACCCGCTCCACCCCAGCGCGGCGGGCGGCGGCTAGAACATTGGCGGTACCGATGACATTGACACTCAGCACCGAACTTGGGTTATCCCAAGACTCGCCCACGTGCGATAACGCCGCGAGGTGATAGATAGCGTCTGGTGCGTACTCCGCTACGGCTGCGGCGATGGCGTCAGCATCCGTGATGTCGGTCTCGATGTCGCTAATGGCGACCACGTCGCCCGACGCCTCCAAGTGACGACGCAGGTGCGTCCCGACGAATCCTGACCCTCCGGTGATGAGTGCTCGCATGATGGGAGAGGTTAGTGTCTCGCCGAACCCTCGCCCTTGGCCGCCATGGCTTTGGCGTAGGCCTCGAGCGTCGCGTCCGCACAGCGCGCCCAGGTGTAGCGCTGCGCGTGGTGGTGAGCTCGATCACTGATCTGGGCCCGAGCGGCACCCTCGAGGCTCATGACGCCCTCGATGGCATGAGAAAGATCGCCAGCATCGAGAGGGGCCACGTAGATGGCTGCATCGCCGGCGAGATCCGCCATAACTGAATCCTGCGTGGTCACCACGATGGCCCCACAGGCCAAGGCCTCAACCACGGGCAAGCCAAATCCTTCGTCGATGGACGGATACGCCACCACGCAGGCTTGGCGATAGAGCGCTGGCACCACAGCGTCGTCGACGTAGCCCAAGATCCTGATTCTGCTCCGGGCAGGAGATTGCTGGAGACGAGCATCAAATTCCGACAAGTTCCAGCCCCGCTGGCCAGCCATCACCAGCTCAAGGGTCTCGTGTTTCCTGGCGAGCGCTTCAAATGCATCGAGCAAGGTCGTCAGACCCTTCCGCGGCTCAAGAGTTCCGACGCACGCAACAAAGGGGCGATCCAACGCGACTCCTAAGGGCGCCAAGATTTCTGCGTCGTGCTGGTGATCTTCACGTGGTTGAAACCGATCGTGATCAATGCCCAACTCAGCGACCGTCACGTCACCTCTCACGTTGAAGAGCTCGTCGAGTCGTCGGGCAGTCCTCTCAGAGTCACAAATCACGCCAGCCGCATGGTGCGCTGCGTGTTTTATCGCGCCTTTGAAATAGAGGACCTTGGAACGTTCATGGACTTCCGGGTGATCAAAGAAGGTCAAATCATGAATGGTAGCCACCATGGGTGCGCGCAGTCGGGCCGGCAGAGAGTAGTGGGGACCGTGGTACACATCGAGATGAAGGCGGTCCACCCGACTTCCCAGGCGCAACTGCTCATAGGCCAATCGCATGGGACGAGAATCGGGCACCACACTCAACAAGGTGCTCGACGAAATGAGCTGTCGCCACCGCTCTTGGTCATTTCGACGCGTAATCGCCGTGAGGTCGACCTCAGGATTGGCATCCAATTGCCTGGCCAACTCAACGCAGTAGCGACCCGCCCCGGCGGGTCGAGCGGGTACGGCTGACAAATCAAGACCAATGCGGACGCTCACTGCAACGTCCTCCACAAGGCTTCATGTTGCTCAGCAACCCCTCGCCAGGTGTGCTGTCGTGCAAAATTTCTTGCTGCATCGGCGAGATCTTCTGCGGCTTCGACGATCCCCAGCAAACCATCAGCAATGTCATCAAGACTCAAGGGGTCGACTCGGATCACACCGTTCGCTTGCTCCGTACTTGGCGTTGCCGTTGAACTCAAGACCGGAGTCCCCTGCCACATGGCTTCCAAAGGAGGGAGTCCAAAGCCTTCCTCAAGAGGAACGTAGGCCAGCGCACGAGCCTCTGCGTAGAGACCCGCGAGGACCTCTGGGGTCACATGACCCTCTATGACCACCGCATTGTGCTCTGAGAGGCCCATTCCCCAGCCTCGAGGCCCGACAATGACCAAAGGCACGGCCAATCCCCGGCGAGATGCTTGTTGGTGGGCAGCGACGAGTCGATCCAAATTCTTGCGCGGCTCCAAGGTTGCAACGCACAACACAAAAGGACCGTCCACGCCATGGTGCGTAAGCAGATCACGTGCTGCCTGTCCATTGGGTTCGGGGAGATGGTCAGCACCTTCACCAATCACACAAATGCGACAGGCTCCTACACCACCCGCTAGCAAGTCACTTCGAACGCGCTGCGAGGGAACGATAAGCGTGGCGGTCGTAGCGAGCAGGGTTGCGAGCTGATGTTCATGCCAACGACGGCCACGCGCGGTAGTTAATTCAGGGAACTTTCGCCACGACACGTCATGAACCATGGCCGTCATGGGGAGCGTGGTCTTCATTGGCCCAGCGAGTGAGCACAGGTGCACCACATCAGACCCGCGCGGAGCGCCCCCAATGCCGCGGCTCCAGAGAGCCACTTGGACGCGGTGATGGAACGAGGTCGTAGATAGAGGAAAGGTTCCAGCCGCGAGGGGGTCGCGCTGTGGGCCTCTAGACGCAAATCGGAGAAATGCAAGTTCTGGATCGTGCGTCTGTTCGAGACCGGAAACCAATCCTCGGACATAGGTGCCGATGCCTCCGGGAATCGGCTGCCTGAGTTGCTCGATGCCAAGGGCAACGGTTCTCATGAGTTCGCAACCCGTCGATAGAGCTGCTCCATGCTCGCTGCGGTGAGGTCCCAGGAAAAGTCCTGCGTTCGTGCCGTTCCCGCAGCAATCAAAATGGAGCGCTGGGCCTCGTCGGTCGCCGCAATGCCAAGTGCCTCGCTCAGCGCCTCGGTGTCTCCAACGCGAACCATGAGCGCAGCACCACCGAGAATTTCGTCAAGCGACCCCGCCTTGGTCGCCACCACGGGCACGCCAGCTGCCATGGCCGAGAGGGGGGGGAAACCAAAGCCTTCATAGATCGAGGGATAGGCCAAGGTTCTCGCGCCACGAATCAGAGCAGAGAGGATGCCGTCACTGACAAAACCTGTTTGGACAACACGGTCGCGGTGACGCATCGTTGCCAGTGCCTGATCAAGAGCACCACTCCCCCAACCTTGAGGCCCCACGAGAACGAGTCGCAGATCACGCTCTTGCTCGGCGAGGGCATCAAACGCTGCCACCAGGCCGGGCAGATCCTTACGCGGCTCTGCGGTGCCGATGGACAAGATGTAGGGCCAGGTATCGCCAAGGATGTCACGAGCGCCTTTGGCATCGGGCTCTGCCATCTGGGGGATTCCCGAATGGATAGCCACCACGCGATCGTGGCCAACCCCAAAGTATTCACAGACCTCATTGGCGACATAGTGCGATGGTGTGTGCACGACGGCACCGTGCTTCAGCGCCCGCTTGATGAGCGCTGGATACTTCAAGGTATCTCGCTGGCACATTTCGGGGAATCGCACACAGGTCAAATCATGAACCGTCACCACTCTGCCGGCCGTTCGAGACGGTGGCACGGTGAAATTGGTGCCGTGAACAACATCGAGCCCAGGCACAAAGCGTTCGATGCGACCGCGCTCGCTGATCGACCACAATGCCTTGAGGGGGCGGGCCGGCATCGCTCGTTGTGCGACCTCCACTCCTTCAGGGACGAGCCCAAGGAGTTCATCACGACGTCGCCAACTCACGGCAAAGGCGCGAAGCGATACCTGCTTCCTCGCCACCAAGGCACCCAGTAATTCTCGGGTGAAGACCCCAACCCCTGTTGGTTGGCCAAGCAAGGAAGTGGCGTCAATGCCAACGCGAGGAATGGGGGTGCTTTCCTCAGTGGCCATCGTTCTATTCTCGCATCTCGCCGCCTGAAGCGAGGGAGCCTCAGACCAGTCGAGCAACTTCGTCGGTTAACAACGGCCACAAGGCTGCCGCCCACGCACCGAAATCGACTTCTCCGAGTGCGACGATCCCAAGCTGACGTTCAGGATCCACCAGAACAAAACCGCCGGCCCTCCCAAAGTGCCCAAATGATGATGGGCCGAAGGATTCACCGCTCCAGTGGGGGTACTTGTGGCCTTTGATTTCAGCGCCGGCTCCCCACGGACACGGATCCATTCGTCCAAAACCGGGCAATACCCCCACAAGACCGTCAAATTGAACGCTGTTGAGGTAACGGCGCATTGCATCGCCCACCACGGCGTCGGAAGTGAGGCCGTGAACGAGTCGCACCACATCATGGATACTGCCCTTGGCTCCAAAACCAGGATGCCCCTCACTCATGGTCGAAGCAATACCGAGAGGTTGCGCGACGAAGTCAAGCACTGCTTCGGAAAAGGGCATACGAAGTCGGGCTTCGACCTGACGAGCAACGGCAAGGTATCCATAGTTGGAATAAATCCTGCGCGTAGCTGGTGCCGCGAGCACCTCCTCGGAGTCTGGGCTGTAGCCCGCCGCGTGGCTGAGTGCCATACGGATGGTTGCCCCGCGATCATCTAACTCATCATCGAGATCGAGATAGCCCCCTTCAATACACGACAATGTCGTCAGAGCGGTTACGAGTTTGGTAATCGAGGCCAACTCGAATTCACCGGATAAATCGCCGAATTCGACAAAGATCCGAGGTTCTGAACCCGAAAGGTCCAAACCAGCAAGGCCCCGTCGAGTGCCTGGCCATGATGAAAAGAGGGATGCGGCATCCATGGAAGACGAACCTAGCGCCCCTCCCCTACGATCAACGCATGACAACCTGTGTACTCAGCGGTGGCGTGGGGGCGGCAAAACTGCTCGCCGCGCTCGCGAGCGTCTCTGATCCTCGCGACATTATTGGCCTCGTTAATACCGGTGATGATCTTGATCTGCATGGTCTGCGGATTTGCCCTGACCTTGACACCATTACCTACACCTTGGCCGGGCTCAACAACCAAGAAACGGGTTGGGGTCTCACCGGAGAGACCTGGCGGGTGATGGAGGAATTGGGCCGTCTCGGTGGCGAATCCTGGTTCAGCCTTGGCGATCGCGATCTGGCCACTCACCTCTATCGAACACAACGCCTCAGCGAAGGCGCCGACTTAACAACAGTCACCGCAGAGCTGACAGTCAAACTGGGATGCCCCATTACCTTGCTGCCAGCGACCCATGACGCTGCACCAACTCGCTTTCTCAGCGCGGATGGGCAAGGTTTGAGTTTTCAAGAGTATTTCGTTAAACACCACCACGACATCGCGATCGCTTCCATCAATCTTGAGGCGGCCGCTCAGTGCGCCTTGACTGATGCTGCTCGCCATGCTCTTGAATCGTCCACCCACATTGTGATTGCCCCCTCTAATCCCCTCATCTCAATCGGACCGCTCCTCGCCATCCCGGACGTGACCACCATCCTTTCGGCAAAACGAGCATCAGTGGTGGCGGTTTCTCCCATCGTTGGCGGCGTTGCGATCAAGGGTCCCGCTGAACGCCTGATGCGTGAACTGGGCTTTGAGGCATCAGCTCTCGGAGTCGCACGCATGTACCGCGATCTCGCATCAACCATGGTGATCGACACCGTGGATGCATCGCTTGCCCCTGCGATCGAACAACTCGGCATGCAGGTCATCGTGACCAACACCATCATGGATGGTGGTCCGGTATCAGCCACCCTCGGCCAGAGCATTCTCGATGCATAACGCCATCACACTCATTCCGGTAGCGGGCATTGGTGAAGTTGGGGTTGGCGACTCACTTCATGATGCGGTGCTCACTGGATTGCAGGCACTGCCAGAAGATCAGCGGCTTCGCGATGGCGATGTCCTCGTCGTGACGCAAAAGATCGTCTCGAAGGCTGAAGGGCGCATTGTTGCCATCGACCATCACGACCCCAAGGCCAAGAAAGCACTCGTGCTGTCACTTTCTCGACGCATTCTTCGAGAACGTGGAGAACTCCTAATTGTCGAGACGGAACACGGTTTCGTGTGTGCCAATGCAGGGGTCGACCTTTCCAATGTGGACGAGGGAACGGCAGCGCTCTTGCCCAAAGACCCTGATAAGTCCGCGTGGCGACTCAAGAACGGCCTGGCTCGTAGTTGCGGGGTCAACGTTGGCGTCCTTATTTCAGACACCTTTGGGCGAGCGTGGCGAAACGGGGTCTGCGATGTGGCCATCGGGGGCGCTGGCATCAAGCCCATCTTGGACCTGCGCGGCACCACCGATGCGAATGGGCGCACCCTCGAAGCGACAGAGGTCTGCATTGTCGATGAGCTCTGTGCTGCCGCTGAGCTCGTCATGGGAAAGGCCACCGGCGTGCCTGTCGCCATCATTAGAGGTTGTCCATCATCGTGGTTTGGTGATGGTTCCGTTGTCGGGGATGTCGTACGAGCCCCCGAAGGTGATCTCTTTCGCTAAGCGTTCGTGCTTCGAATGTGCTCGATGGTGGCGAGTGCCCCCTCGGCAATACCCGTCCAGGCCGACCAATCAAGCTGCATCTTGGCTCGCGCAACATCAAGACAACTTCGCTGCAACTCACCCACGCGCGCTGGGGCGTAGACCACTCCTTGGGTCACACCAACCGACGAGGCCATGGCCTCATAGAGCTCATTAACCGAGGTTTCGGTTCCCGTCCCGATATTGATAACTAAGCCCCCTGATCGCTCTGATGCGCGAACAAAGGCGTCAACGACGTCATCAACGTAGACAAAATCCCGAGTCTGAGAGCCATCACCAAAGATGGTGATGCGATCGCCACTCAAGAGTCGCTCGGCGAAAATTGCCACCACGCCAGCTTCGCCATGAGGATCTTGTCGTGGTCCATATACGTTGGCCAAGGCCAGAGCTACGTATTCCATGGTGTGGAGCGCCCGATATGCGGCCAAGTAATCAATCATGGATTTTTTAGAGACGCCGTAAGGCGACAACGGCTGGTGCGGCACGGTTTCTCGAGTAGGAATGTCTTCGTCGCTGGGTTCTCCGTAGAGTGTTCCACCCGACGCTGCTGCCACGATGCGTCGTGATCCGGCAAGACGAGCGCCTTCTAAGACGTTGATAGAACCCAAAATGTTCACCGACGCATCGAAGGCAGGTCGATCTACAGAAACTCGAACATCGGCCTGGGCGGCGAGGTGAAACACGATCTCAGGCTGGCGACGCTCAATGAGGGCCACCACCGCTTCGTCTCGAATATCGAGTTGATGAAAACTCAGCTGGCCCGTGGTTCGCGCCGCTGCCAGATTGGCCAACTTGCCACTCGAGAGATCGTCAATGACGTCGACCTCGTAGCCTTCGGCGATGAGGCGATCCACCAACGTGGATCCAATGAAACCAGCGCCGCCAGTTACGAGAACCCTGCTGCTCATGCGGAGATACTTTCGCCGTCGATGGTCACCCCTGCGGGGATCTCAACGCCATCTCCGATCACGCTGAGGTTGCGAATACTCGTCCCAGCGCCCACCGTCACGTTGTTGCCAAGAATGGATCCTTCGATCGTGGACCCCTCCCCCACGCTCACACCCGGAAGCAACACGGAGTCACGGACTTCCACGCCCGCACGCAACAACGATCCTGCGCCAATGGACGAAGAGACCAGCGTCGCCGCAGCAACCTCGGCATGCTCGCCCACGAATGACCCACCAACGAGCCCCTGGGCCCCTTGACGCGCGCCTGAAAGCAGATCTGCGTGTGCTTGGAGATAGGACGCTGGCGTGCCGGTGTCGAGCCAATACGACGCATCAGATTTCGCAAACAAGACCTTGTCGCTCACCATTTCAGGGAAGGTCGCGCGCTCGATAGACACTCGTTCGCCGAGCGGTATGCGATCCAACACCGATGCTTCAAAAACATAGGTGCCGGCGTTGATTTGATTCGTCGGCGCTTCGTCGGCGGGAGGTTTCTCAACGAATGCGATCACCCGACCGTCTTCATCAGTCGGCACGACGCCAAAGCGCGATGGGTCGGCAACCGGATGGAGTGCGATGGTTCCTTGGGCGCCCGATGCTTGATGAAACTCGATGAGTTGCGTGAGGTCAAGGTCAGTCAAGACGTCACCATTGACCACGACGAAGCTTTCGTCGGCAATGAAGTCTTGGGCCGCAAATGCAATAGCTCCAGCCGTGTCGAGGGGGCTAGGTTCGACCGCGTAGCGCAAGGCAACGCCACGGCACTCTCCATTCGGATATTGCTCGATAAAAGCATTCGGGAGGTACCCCAGCGACAACATGATCTCGGTCACGCCGTGGTCTCCAAGGTGTGAGACGACGTCTTCGAAAATGGGTGCCCCAAGCAATGGTAGGAGCTGCTTTGGCGTCGTAAAGGTCAACGGACGCATCCGCGTCCCTTCACCCCCCACCAAGACGATGGCCTTCAACGGCCTAACTCTTCTTTGTGGTCGTCGTCGTGGTTGACGAACTCGTCGTGGTTGACGAGGTCGTCGAAGGCGTGGTGGTTGATGACGTCGGAATGGTCGTCGTTGTCACACTGCCCGCGTTGTACTTGAGCATCTTGGTGATACTTGCCTGTGCTGGGCGAAGCACCTTGGAGCCCGAGGGCACGAAGGATGCAGTGATGAGTGAGTCACCCTGGACGTGAGCTTCTGCCGGGTTGGCATAGGTGGTTGCGCTCGTTGAAGCGAAGCTGCTCCACACTGAGGCTCCAACTTGACCGGTCTTTCCAGCATCAGGCGTACCTGCTGGACAGGTCTCGCCATTGGTATAAGTGAGCGCAGCATTGGTCGTGTTGCTCGTCGGGTAACTGATCGAGGTGGCACTGAACTTGATGCCGGGGTAGCCCTTGGCAACGAGCGACAGCTTGGAGTTGCTACCAGAGGTAGCAGCCTTGGTGGGCGCAATCTTGAGCACACCATCGCCATATACCTGGATGGACGTGATCGCGAGTGGCGCAGCGGTCAAGGTGGGCTCTAACTGGCCACAGAAGTCAAACGCCATCGCCGCGTAGGTCGTCGTTCCCGCTTGAGGAAGCGCAGCGGCAGTCGTGGTGGTGACGGCACCGTGTTTGTAACTGAAGCGTGCAGCCACTACGGATGCGAGGCCGAGCACGACAATCAGAACCAAGACGAGATAGTAAGTCGTCGGTCGTTGTGCTCGATAAGTGCGCCCACCTCCGGTGGAGGCGACCTTCGATACTGCTTTGCCAGTAGGGCTCTGTGCCACGGGTGACCACGATACAGGGTGGCCACCGGGTCTCAGGCCGCATTGGGCCAAATTTGACGAATTCGTGGGGGCGAAGGGACTCGAACCCTCACTTGGGGCGGTTTAAGCGCCCTGCCTCTGCCGATTGGGCTACGCCCCCGATGCTTGTTGTAAGCCCGTTCGCCAAGATTAGTCCTTGACGAAACCCCACCCCACGTTCGCATGAGTATCTTTTCAGGGATGCTTAGTTGTGGCCATATCCAATGACAACACCCTTGGCCACCATCGTCGTACCCGCTTTCAATGAGGGAGAGCGACTCAGAACGGGTTTCGAGCGCCTCTTGACGGCTCACGCCGAAGGTCGCGTCGACCTTGACCACACAGCGGTGCTCTACGTGGATGATGGTTCGAGCGACTCCACGCCGCAGGTCGCTGCCGAACTTGCTCGCCAGATTCCTCATGGACAAGTGCTTTCACTTGAAGAGAACCAAGGCAAAGGTGCAGCCGTTCGAGCGGGCATTTTTGCTACGCAAAGCCCGCTGGTTATTTTTACCGATGCCGACTTCGCCATCGATCCGCGTCAGATGCCCGACATGCTCGCTGCTCTCGCTCAGCATCGTTTAGCTGTCGGATCTCGAGTAGTGAAAGGTCACATCAACTATGGGACGGGGCTGCGCACGCGGGCGGGTCGCGGGTTCAATGCGCTGGTTCGAGGCGTCTCTTCGGTTGAATTGCGTGACACCCAATGTGGTTGGAAAGGCATGCAAACCGCCTGGGCCAAGGTGCTGTTTCATCTGGTGGCCACCAAACGCTTTGCTTTTGACGTCGAACTGCTGGTTCGAGCTTCCTATTTAGGCATTACTCCTGAGGAGGTGGCAGTGAGTTGGCGTGATGTCGCAGGCAGCCACGTCCGCGTTGCGCGCGATTCCCTGCAGATGCTGGGCGACTTGGCCAAAGTTCGAGTCGCCACCACCTTGCCGCGCTTTCTTGGCATCCAAGCGCCCGAGCACCTCACTACGGACGAGATCTCACAGATCTGTGTGTCGGTGGGCTTGCCCGGAACTCCACTCTTAACCGGCCGCAGCGGTGAGCGCAGTGTCTTGGCCGTGGGAATGAACGAGTCTCAGGCCACGAAAGCGTTAGCGGCTGTTCGGCGAGAATTTCACTCAGGCACCGTGCGCGTGGTGTCGATTCCCGAGATTCGCTTTGCTAGGCACCTCGAACTGGCGCTTGACCAGCGCTAGAGCTCGGGCAATATCCAGCGATCCAGAAATTCGTCTCGGCGCTCGCGCCACTCCTCAGCCGTGATGGCAAAGCGAGCGTGATCTTCCCACACGCCATTGATTTGAAGAAATTTCTCTGCCACGCCCTCGAGCCGAATATTGAGTTTCTCGACCACACGACGTGAGCGCTCATTTCTCGGGATGATGGCAATTTCAATGCGGTGCAGCCCAAGATCATCGAACGCAAATGCCAGCGCTGTGGCGACTGCTTCGGGCACGTAGCCATTGCCAGCTTGTGCTTGATCGATCCAGTAGCCAATCACTGCATTTTGGAATGGTCCTCGGATGACTGACGACAAGGTGAGTTCTCCAACTAACTGCTCGCCGACAAAAATGCCAAAACCGAAACCACTGCCCATTTGGCGTTCACGATCGCGCAGGGCACAGCGACTCGCAAAACTATGCCTGTCTTCAGGAGGGAAGGTGGCCCCAGCCGGTCGCGGCTCCCACACCAGCAACCAGTTTCGACAGCGCTGGCGAATCTCAATCCACTGGTCATAGTCAGACGGCTCGAGCGTACGGATCGTGACGCGCCGACCATGTTTGCTGAGCGGGACTGGTGTTCCTGTTCGGCTTAACCTCACGATCTCACTCCCGTACTCCTCGCCCGCGCTAGGACGCTTGCTCTTCGTTTGCACTCACCGAGGCGGCAAGACCATCAAGAATGTCAGCCTCGGAGCTCAGGCAGCCTGAGAGACCCAAGCGAAGCAATACTGCCTCCAACACCAAGATCCCGCCAAGTATGACGTCTTGGCGGCCCTCAACCATGCCCGGCACCTCCATTCGCTCGGCAATGGTCATTGCGGCGAGGCGTTCAGCCCACCAAGAAATTCGATCGAGGCCGAGCCAGTGGTGGTGAACGGCGTCTCGGTCATATTCTTCGCGTCCCAGATCCATCATGGCTAAGGTCGCCACGGTTCCAGCCAGCCCCACCAAGCGACTGCCTGGCGTCAGCTCTTCGAGCTCCGGGATTGCCACCACAGCCAGATCGATCTGCTCAGCAATGAGTCTCCGAGCTAACTCGATCTCCTCGCTCAACACAGGATCTGACTTGAGGGCGCGCTCCGTCATGCGGACACAACCGGCCTGCATGGAATAGGCCTTGAGGTTTGCTCCGCGTACCATCACGATTTCGGTGGATCCGCCGCCGATATCGAGCACGAGATCGTCACCACCCGATGGTTCAAGGTCCGCCATGGCTCCGGCGAAACTCAATTCACCCTCTTCGATTCCGGAAATGATTTCTGCTCTAAAGCCAGCGATTCGGCTTGCTTCTTCTAGAAACGATGGCCCATTAGCAGCATCGCGCGCCGCTGAGGTCGCCGCGAGGCGCCCCTGGTGTACCCCATGGTCGTCACATAGGCTCCGATACTCACGAAGTACCGCAAAGGTTCGAGCTAAGGCTTGTTCGGAGAGTTCGCCCGTAGCGTCAACGCCTTGGCCAAGGCGAGTAATCCGCATCTCGCGACGCACGGTCGCACCTTCTTGATCGATGATCAGGAGCCGAGTTGAATTCGTGCCACAGTCAATGGCAGCGCGACAAGTGCTGTTCACACTCAGAAGCCTGTCACAGGTACGTCGGCAACGAGTGCAACTCCTAAGAGGGCATCGGCCACCTCGTCTGCCACCATGCGCCCTACGGCGTCATCGCCACCAGCGAGGAAGTACGCCAAGTGGGCGTGGAGACACTTAAGGCCCTTTCTCGTACCGCCAACACCACCAGAAGGCTGAGGCAATTCTGTGCGCTCAACCAAGCTTTCACGCCGAATTCGATATGCGTCATGAGCCGCCTGAATCAGGTCTGGATCAAGAACTTCTTGGTATCGTTTGACTCCCCCGGCCGCTTCGACTCGGCTGACTGCGTCCCTCACCTCCGGATCCAAAAGCCAATAGAGCGTGGGCATCGGCGTGCCGTCATTCAAGTGAGGCGCATTTTCAATGACGACGGGATCGCGGCCATTACGGCGAACCACCACCCGGAACGGACCTTCAGGGATGCGGCCCAAGAGCCGAGTGACGACGTCAACGTCGGCCGGCGTCGCCGACCACATGGTCATCGCTTCCAAAACTCAAGGGTATTGAGAATGCGGTGCACCAGCGTTTGACCGGGGGTGCCAGCGCGATTCTGTGCGTTCTCGTTTGCTTGATTCGGCAAGAGCGCCACAGCCGAGGGGGCCATGATCTTGGCATAGCCAGGGTCTCCGGGATAGGGAGCTTGACCTGAGGCTGCGGTCGTTGGCTTGGCCGTCGCTGGGAGCACTTGGACGAGACGCTGCCCCGGCTCGACGAGCTGGTATTGGCTTCTGGCCAACTGCGAGATGGCTGATGGGGAGGTGAGCTGCGTGCTTTCTTGCGCGAGTTGTTGGTCTTCTTGACGCAACGTGGCCACCTGCGTAGCCGCAGCAGCAATGGCACTGCGCTGGTGAAAGAGCGCAGCCGCTGGGAACCATGCCACGAGCATGACGAGAGAAGCGACAATTGACGCTCCAATGAGGGCGCGCCCGCGTCGACGCTGAAGCGCCTCAGCCGTATTCACCGGCGTCGAGGCAGCGCGCGACGAGGTGCTTCGCTTAGCCCTTCGCTCCATTTCCGCCTCCCGACAGTGCAGCTCGGCCGAGGAAGACGGCTTCGTCTGCGAGGTTTTCTTCTATACGCAACAACTGGTTGTACTTTGCCACTCGATCAGAGCGACAGGGTGCACCGGTCTTAATTTGACCGGCATTGGTCGCCACGGCCAAATCTGCGATGGTGACATCTTCGGTTTCACCCGAACGGTGCGAAATCACTGATGTGTAGCGATTTCGATTCGCGAGCGCAACAGCGTCAAGGGTTTCCGTGAGCGTGCCAATCTGATTGAGCTTGATCAAAATGGAGTTGGCGACACCTCGCTCAATACCCTTGGCCAACAGCTCCGTATTGGTCACGAACAAGTCGTCGCCGACGAGTTGCACAGAAGAACCGATCTTTTCTGTCAGTAACGACCAGCCTTCCCAGTCTTCCTCGGCCATGCCGTCTTCGATGGAGACGATGGGATACCGCCGAGCAATATCTTCCCAGTAGTCAGCCATTTCGGCGGAAGTCAAGGAGCGGCCCTCTCCGGCCAGAACATACACACCATCTCGGTAAATCTCTGAAGTCGCGGGATCAAGAGCAATGGCGATGTCATCGCCAGGTGTGCGACCAGCCGCTTCAATGGCTTCCAACAACACGGCAATCGCGGCCTCGTTATTGGGCAGGTCAGGGGCAAAACCACCTTCATCGCCAACCGCCGTGGAGAGTCCTCGCTTGGCCAGCACGCCTTTCAGTGCGTGGTAGCACTCGGTGCCCCAGCGCAGGGCTTCAGAAAACGTGCTCGCGCCAACGGGCATGAACATGTATTCCTGAAAGTCGATGGAGTTGAGTGCGTGGGCCCCACCATTGATGACATTCAGCATGGGCACCGGCAAGACGTGGGCATTAGCGCCACCGATCGAGCGGTAGAGGGGAATCTCTAATTCCTGAGCCGTGGCCTTCGCCACGGCGAGCGATACGGCAAGCATGGCGTTAGCACCGAGGCGGCCTTTGTTGTCTGTCCCATCAGCGTCGATCATGGCGTGGTCTACCGCTCGTTGATCGAGGGCTTCTGCGCCTTCCAAAATGGCGAAAATCTCTCCGTTGATGTTGTCTACCGCCTGTGAGACGCCCTTGCCCAGCCACGCCTCACCGCCATCTCGAAGTTCAACCGCTTCGTGGACGCCTGTCGATGCTCCCGATGGTGAGATTGCACGTCCTACAGCCCCAGAAGCCAACACCACTTCCGCTTCGACTGTTGGGTTGCCACGAGAGTCCAGGACTTGGCGGCCTCGGACAATGTCAATCTCACTCACAAGCTTCTCCAAGATAGGTAAGGTGCCATCAACGCTACCGCTATCGCGGTGCATACCCGGGGCACCTTGAGAAATTACTTGGTGCGCTCAAATTCTTGAATGGCCGCGGTTAGCTCGTGAGTCCGCAGCCGCAACGTCTCTTCTGGGTCAACGCCGAGTTGATGTGCAAGTTCTGCAACATTGACCAATAACCCTCCAAGCAGCTCAGCTGCGGGGGTGGCGCTACTCGCCGTTGCATCATCCATGGCCATGTCCATGGACTCGAGCCGAGAAAGCATGGTGGAGAGATTGTCTCGAATAACCACAGCGTCAAGGGGTTCCATGCCGATGGCAAGGGCCTTACGGCGAAGCTTCACATAGCGAGCAAGCGATGGCAGCGCCACGGGGATGCCTTCAGTGACAGATTGACGTCCCTTTTCCTCCCGCTTGATTTCTTCCCAACGAGCGGCCACATCGTCCGCGCTCTCTACAACCGCGTCTCCAAAGACGTGCGGGTGGCGCCCAATGAGTTTCTCTCGAACGCCATCAAAGACTCCCGCAAGGTCGAATCTCCCCTCTTCGGCCGCAAGATGAGCGTGGAAGACCACTTGAAACACCACATCGCCAAGTTCTTCTTGGGCGTGGTCGTAGGCGGCATCGAGATGCTCGGCATCATCTTGCTCGAGGCAGCGAGCAAGTTCTTCAATAGCTTCAAGGCATTCATACGCTTCTTCGAGAAGATGACGCGCCAGGGATCCATGGGTCTGCTTCTGATCCCACGGGCATTGGTCGCGCAATTGCGCCATCATTGCCACGAGATCTCGGGACGCATCTTCGAGCGTTCGAACATCTTCTACATAGAGCGAGGTCAAGTGATCGGCTGATTCGAAGCGATCCATCTCGTGCCAAGGCATGCGGAGCACCACCTCGTCATCAAGGCCCAAGTGATGCAGCAGCACCACATCGCGATCACCCACGAGGTCAGTGTCAACGCTGAGTTTGATATCACTCAAGACCGCGCGAGAGTGCGTTTGGCTAATGAGCAGCGGGCCACCGTGGTTAAGTTTCTCGCCCATTTGATGCGCGTCGAGAAGTTGCACTTGGCGAGCAACTGGATCGATGCCGAGTGCTGACCAACACAAATCAAGAAAACTCATAGCTGGGATCACGGTGACCTCGAGATCATCGCGCTTCATGAGGAGCTCAACCGTGTGCTCAGCGATGAGTGGCGAACCCGGGACGCAGTAGAGAACCTCACCGTGATCAGCGGCCATCGAAGCCAGCGTCTCAACGATGTCACTATAGAGCGAGTCGAACGACGTCGCAGCTTCATAAAGGTGGTCAAAACTCGCCACCCCGGGAAAATCTTCGGCCGCCGGGTGCACCGTGGTGCGAAAGATTACGTGAGGGTGTTCTGCGATCAGATGCTGCGTCGAAGCACTCAAGAAATTCGAACCCGCAGGTCCGAGGCCGACGACCGTGATGCGGCCTGACATGAGCTACCTCAGCCCAGAGGGATATTCACAGAGGCGTTCGGAATCCAAGCCGTCGGTGGAAGCACGGGGATGACGACGCCATTGGCTGCCGCACTCACCTGCCAAGAGCCATAGAGCGGGTTAATCGACACGGCCGTTTGGGTGAAGAGTTTGACGGCAGCGGGTCGAGCTGCAGCCCCATCGGCCGACAAGACGGCTTGGCGAACTTGTGAAGCAACGCTGCCAAAACTCGACGTTGAGCGGCTTGTGAGTTGCAAGATCACGTAGTCAGAACTGCCCGAGGCCAGCGGCTGGGTAATTCCCCCCACACTGAGCCCCTTGGTGTCTTGGAGTACCGCGGCATAACTCGGCGACGCTGGAGAGAAACAGCCCAACGCACCGCCCTTGGCAGCTGATGCAGCGTCGAGCGAATTGGCTTTGGCTAGGGCAGCAAAACTGGCGCCGTTGAGGGCTTGAGTTCGTAGTGACTGCGCCAAAGACTGGCTCCCCACCAAAATTCCCGAGAGGCAGTAGGTGTCAAAGTCACTCTGGTGCTGGCTGTAGTAGCGCTCAAGTGATGCAGCGTCGAGCTTGACACCTCCGTGGGTAATCAAGAAACTCTCCGACGCTTGCTGAGCCGCAACTTCTTGTCGGACAAAGTTCAACGGCATGGTCTCGAGCGTTTGGGCACCGGTGTACGAGCACTGATACGACGAACCGGCGACGGTGGCAATGACCGCGTTCATGGAACTCACCAAGTCCGCGGTTGCCTGGGCCTTAGACACCACGACCTCGGAAGGGTTGGCTGTGGCCCATTGGCCGATGACGTCATCAACGACTCGCTGGCCGAGCAGCGTTGAGGCATAGGTCGTGGCCCACCCATTGGAATTAGCGGCAAACACCGGACCCAGCCCACTGCGACCATTGGACTTCTCGAGTGCTTGTGCATTGAGGTAACACAGGTAGGGCGATGAGTTCGCTACCGTCTTGAGCTCGGTCTGGAAACTCGAATTACTCAGCCGCTCGTTGCCAACGGTGGCGGCATTGGATGGGGCGCTCAGCCCAAGGATGAGGCCGACCGCCACGACCACTACAACTACGGCAGCTACAGGAACAAGAAGACGTCGCACAATGTGAAGATCCTAGAGGGTCTCTCAGGCCGTCTTGATTCACTCAGGAGTCTGCGGGTACCAATTGATCGAGAAGGTCACGCAATCCGGCCGCCGTTGACCATTCTGGACGAAGATCCACTCGTAGCGTCTTGGTGGATTCGTCATAGGCACGATCTCCTACTAAGCGTTGCACCCGAATTTGAGCCGAAGCGCGAAGGGTGATGGGCGAAATCTTGGCCAAGGGCACCGCGCGGCCCCCTATGCGGGCTGGCAGGACGCTGATCTCTTGGATGCCGATTCTCAAACACGCAACCCGAAGCGAAGCCAAATCGAGCAAGCCTTCAGCCGCGGCAGGCAAGGGTCCAAAGCGGTCGAGCCACTCAGCACGCATATCTTCGATCTGCTCGTCGCTGGTCGTCGTTGACAATCGGCGGTATGCCTCGAGACGAACATCGGACTGCGCCACATAGTTCTCGGGCAGGTGTGCTTCTCCCGGAAGGTCAATGGACACCGAAATGACGTCCGGAACGATGTCGCCCCGAGCTTCGGCAACAGCTTCGGCAACCATTTGCACATAGAGGTCATAGCCAACAGCCGCCACATGGCCAGACTGGTCGCGACCCAGAAGATTTCCCGCTCCTCTGATTTCCAAGTCGCGCATGGCGATTTTGAAGCCACTCCCCAACTCCGTCGCTTCGCCAATCGTTCGGAGGCGCTCATAGGCCGTTTCAGACAAGACCATGTCGGCTGGATGGAACAGATAGGCATAGGCGCGTTGTCCACTTCGACCTACGCGGCCTCTGAGTTGGTGAAGTTGCCCGAGTCCCAAAAGATCGGCACGGTCCACGATCAAAGTATTGACCGTTGGCATATCGATGCCGTTCTCCACGATGGTGGTGCACACCAATACGTCCGCCTGTCGATCGGCAAAATCCATCACGACGCGCTCAAGGCTTCCCTCGTCCATTTGTCCATGGGCAATCGCAACGCGAGCCTCAGGAACGAGTTCTCGCACTCTTCGAGCGACGTCTTCGATATCCGCAACACGATTGTGAACGAAGAACACTTGGCCGTCACGCAAGAGTTCGCGTCGAATAGCTTCGACAATCGCACGATCGTCTCGCTCCCCTACGAAGGTGAGAATTGGGCGTCGATCTGCGGGCGGGGTCGTGACCATGGAGAGATCTCTGATGCCGGTCAATGCCATTTCCAACGTGCGTGGGATGGGGCTCGCCGTCAAGGTCAGCACATCGACACCCGCCGACATCGCCTTGATGGCCTCTTTGTGACTCACGCCAAAGCGTTGTTCTTCATCGACCACCAAGAGACCAAGATGCTTAAATTCGATGTCTTCGCTTAGGAGGCGATGCGTACCCACAATGACGTCAATGCTTCCTTCTTTGAGTTGCTCGCGAACCTGGCGAGCTTCAGCATCGGTGAGAAATCGACTCAAGAGGGCGACGGTGATGGGATAGCCGCCAAAACGTTCCGAGAAGACCTCATGATGTTGACTCGCAAGCAAGGTAGTCGGCACCAAGACAGCAACTTGACGGCCATCTTGCACGGCTTTAAATGCCGCCCTGACAGCAATCTCGGTTTTCCCAAAGCCAACGTCGGCACAGACCAGTCGGTCCATGGGTCGAGCGGCTTCCATGTCGGCCTTGACCGCGTTGATGGCTTCAAGCTGATCGGGGGTTTCCTCATAGGGAAACGCCGCTTCCATTTCGGCCTGCCACGGTGTGTCAGGTTGAAAGGCATAACCGGGACTCACCAAGCGTTGGCGATAGAGCGCCACGAGTTCTTCGGCGATTTCCGATGCAGCAGACCGAGCTTTGCTCCGCGTTCTCTGCCAATCAGCTCCACCCATCTTGGACAGCGTGGGAGCGTCGCCAGCCGAGTATGGCGTAATCATGTCGATCTGATCGACGGGAAGATAGATGCGGTCCCCACCCCTGAATTCCAAAATCAGGTACTCACGCGTCGCTTCCCCCAGGGTGCGGGTGGTCACCCCAGAGAAACGGGCGATGCCATGATGGCGATGCACGACGTAACTGCCGATGCCGAGATCATCAAAGAACCCGGTCGTCACCTTCGGCCGAGGACGGGGCGCGCGATGCGGCGTGCGTCGGCCGGTGATATCTGACTCTGCAAGAACGGCAATGCGCTGCTCGGAGAGTACGAAGCCTCGAGAGAGCCCACTCACGACGACGCTGACCTCTTCGTCTGCTGGCACGCTATTGCGCAAGGTGGTCTCGATGCCTTCAGCCCCGACTACTTCCATAAAGCGCTCAGCTGATCGTTGTGTCGCCACCGCTGCAACAACATGGAAGCGCTTGTCTCGCCATCGTGTGATCTGCGAACTCAGTCGAGCGGCATCGCCGGCCACCACCTCAATCGATCCGGTTGGCAATGACGGCGTCTCTGGGCCTTCGGGAATCGAGGGCATCGAGATCGTGGTGGCGGCACTTGAGGCAAGGAGTTCGTCGACATCGGCATGGAGGCCAGCAGCATCGGCATCGAGGCCATCGGCTCCCCAGGTTTCGAGCAGGGAAGTCACCAAAGAACGCTCTTCATCGAGCAACTCGATCGCTCGCGATCGAAGTCGTGAGGGCTCAATGAGCACAATGCTCGCCGACGATCCGAGCAGAGAGGTCAGGGGGATGCGCTCTTGATCAACAAGTCCCGCAAAGCCTTCCATTCCATCAAAGCAATGACCGCCAGCAAGGCGCTCCAGCGACGGACGAGCCCACGCTTGGTCGTCTGCCAGGAGGCGAGCTCGCTCCCTGGCGGCATCGTTAGGAATGAATTCACGAGCCGGCACAATGACGGCTTCCAATACGGCGTCTTTGGATCGTTGATCACCTGCGTCGAAGCTGAAGAGTCGATCAACTTCGTCTCCGAAGAGATCAATGCGCAGCGGTGTTGTGGCCGATGCGCCAAAGACGTCGATGATGCCACCCCGAACGGAGAACTCACCGCGGTGCTCAACTTGAGGTTCGCGACGGTAACCATGGCGAACAAGCCACGCCGAAAACTCCTCAATATCAAGTTGCGTCCCCTTGGTAATGCGAATGACCTCGACTTCGTCCCGTGACACGAGTTGGAGAGCCCCACGCATCGAGGTGACGACCACCTTCGGGCGATCATCACTTTCAAGTCGAATCCTCACCTCGAGGCGAGACCCCATGGTCGCCACATCGGGGCTGACGCGCTCAAAAGGCAAGGTGTCCCACGCGGACAGTAAGGCCACTGCCGCGTTGCTCAATCCGTGAGTGCTGTGGGTGTCGGATTCAAGGAAAAACTCAAGATCATGGCTCAGCGTTTCGGCTTCGGCCTGCGTGGAACAAATCACCAGTACGGTGTCGTCACTTGCATTCGCGAGGGCGGCCAGCGCAATGGCGTGGGCTTGGCTCGCAACACTCAAGGTCGCTCCGTCACTGCCAGCGACGCGTCGAATGGCTTCAGTGTTTGCTATGCGACGTGCCAGTCCGCCAAGCGGCGCGTTAGCCACGGGTATTCACTTCCGTCATCGCACGCTCAATGCCGTTGGACACCACAAGCGCGACGGCGTCACCGGCTCGCGAGATCGCATCCTCAATGGCAGTGGCGTCAGCACCTCGGGCTTTCGACAACACCCACGAGGCCCCCGCCTCTCGAGACGGTGGCCGGCCAACACCAATTCTGAGTCGCAAAAATTCTGCAGAATTCAAGACAGATTTGATGGAGCGAAGGCCGTTGTGTCCGGCAATTCCCCCACCGACTTTGAGTTGCAACCTTCCTGCATCAAGATCAAGCTCGTCGTGAATGACCAAAATCTTGGACACGTCATTCAGGCCGCAACGCTTGAGGAGCCCTGGCAGGGCTGCGCCCGATTCATTCATGTAGGTCGTTGGGATGCTCAGCGCGACTCTTTTGCCGTCCACGCTCACTACCCCAAGCGAAGCGCGCTGGCGAGGCTCTACCTTGAGCGAAGCGCGATAACGCTCTGCTAATCGCTCGACGGCCATGGCCCCGACATTGTGTCGAGTTCCCTCGTACTCTTTGCCGGGATTTCCGAGGCCAATCACCAAAAGGTCAGCGGCATCACCTAAGCGCTCTTGCGCGCCTCGACGGCGCAGCGCCATAACGGGAGTTACGCCTCGGCGGACTCAGCCGCCTCGGCTCCTTCGCCACCTTCAGCCTCAGCGGCGCGAGCGCCGTGGGCGATGGCAACAGCGGTCTCTGGCTCACCAGCAGCAACGACACCGTCAGGCAAGACCAAGTCTGCGACACGGAAGATGTCGCCTGGCTGCAAGTGCGAGATGTCGACATCGATGTTGGTGGGGATATTGCCAGGACGAGCAGACACGGAAATCGTGTAGACCTGCTGGTCCACGGCGCCACCAGCGTGACGAACCTCAACCGCGTCACCAACCACGGTGATGGGTACTTCCACCGTCACGGTCTCGTCGCGGCTCGTGATCTGGAAATCAACGTGCTGCAAGGTGCCACGAACTGGGTGACGCTGAAGCACCTTGGCGAGGACAAGGTAACTCTTGCCATCAGCATTGAGCTCAATCAATTGGTTCAAGCCAGCCTCGCCGTTGAGCGCCACGCGAAGGTCAGGGCCGTTCACGGCGATGGCGACGGGGTCCATGCCGTGACCGTAGACAACAGCAGGGATGAGGCCTTCACGACGCAGGCGACGCGTAGCGCGCGTTCCGGTCTCGCGGTCGGTCTTGGCAGTAAGGGTGATCTCGGACATTTCTAGCTTGCTCCTTGGCAGCAGGTTTCGTCAGAACCACCAGGCTCCGGACGGGGGTCCCATGTTAGTGCCTCCACAGGGACACTTCCACCGATCCCTTAGGCGAGGTTTTCCCCACCGAAGATCTCCGAAACGGAGTTGTCCTCAAAGACCGCGTCAATGCCTTGGCCAATCACATCGGCCACCGTCAAGATTTCGAGCCCGTCAAAGCGGTGTTCTTCGGGAATTGGCAGGGTGTCGGTGACCACCACCCGTGAAAAGGCAGAGTTCTTGAGGCGCTCGGCCGCAGGGTTCGAGAGAATGGGGTGGGTCGCCATTGCCCAAATATCTTTAGCTCCTGACTTCATCAAGAGATCCCCAGCGGCACAAATGGTTCCTGCGGTATCGATCATGTCGTCGATCAAGACGCAGTGTCGACCCTCCACGTCACCCACAACGTGCAGTGCCTCCACCTGGTTGATGGTGCCACGGGGTCTGGTCTTGTGGACCAGGGCGAGGTCGGCGCCGAGGTGCTTGGCATAGCGTTCAGCAACCTTCACTCGACCAGCGTCGGGCGAAACAATGACCAAATCGCTCTTGACGTTTTCGCGCAGGTAATTCTCAATGATGGGACTTGCCGTGAGGTGGTCAACGGGAACATTGAAGAACCCTTGAATTTGACCAGAGTGCAAGTCAACCGACATCACGCGATCGACCCCAGCTGCTTGCAGCATGTCGGCCACGAGCTTGGCGGTGATGGGCTCTCGGCCCGTTGACTTGCGGTCTTGGCGCGAATAGCCATAGAAGGGGCACACCGCGGTGATGCGCTTGGCCGACGCACGCTTGGCAGCATCAATCATGATGAGCTGCTCCATAATTGAGTCATTGACCGAATCGCAGTGGGTTTGGATCAAAAAGACGTCGGAGCCTCGAAGCGAGGTGTCAAAGCGGCAATGCACCTCCCCGTTGGCAAACTCTCTCAAATTGGGCTCTGAGAGCTCAATGCCAAGGTGAGCGGCAATCTTGGCGCTCAACTCGGGGTGCGAACGGCCAGAGGCCAGGATCATTCGGCGCTTGGGAATCATCTCCACGCGGGGAACGCTACCAAGAAACGAAGCCCTTCGGCGCCGCGTTCGTTCCCGCGAGTTACGGTCGCTTGGTGAACGCCTCGAGCACCTCAGCATCGGCGACCTGTGCATCAGGACCCAACTGACAAAAACTCTCAATGGTCGCGGCGTTGCCAACCGTGGCGCCACGGATTTCGGCACTACGAATGATCACGTTTTCACCAATGCGCGCGTCTTCAATTACCGCATGGGGTCCGATGCGACAGCCACCACCCACCTCGCAATGTCCGCGAAGCGAGGTGCCCGCGAGAATCTGGGTGTCCGCATGGAGCACAACAGACCAATCGATCATGGTGCCGTCAGGATCTTCAAGGTTGATGCCGCGACGCATCCAGGACTCATTGATGCGACGGCGCATCACCGCTTCAGCCGCGGCGAGCTGGAGACGATCATTGACCCCCGCCACTTCGTCTTGGTCGCCGACGAGTGCATCACTTTGGTATCCCGCCTCGAACAACACACCCACGATGTCGGTGAGGTACAACTCACCTTGGGCATTCGAAGCTGAAATTCGGCGCAAGGCCGGGCCCACGAGAGCGGCTCGGAAGCAGTAAATCGAGGTATTGATTTCACGGATCAATTGCTCTTGCTCCGTTGCATCCGCTTGTTCGACAATGCCACAGACGCGACCATCACGAGCCCTCAAAATTCGCCCGTAGCCGGTTGGATCCTCAAGGGTCGTCGACAATAAGGTCACGGCTGTGTCGACTGCTCGATGGCGACGAACAAGATTGGCCAAGGTGGTACTCGTCAATAACGGAGTATCAGCTGGCATCACGAGAAGATCGTCACCTTCTCGAAAGTGGTCAAATGCGCTTAGAGCGATACTCACGGCATCGCCCGTTCCGCGTTGTTGCTCTTGAGTGACGAACTGCACGTCAAGGCCTTGTGGGGCCCCGTCAATAATGGCGGCGCGCACCCGCTCGGCTTGATGCCCTACAACGACTACCACGCGATCAACGTCAATCATCGCTAAGGCGTCAAGGATGTGCAGCACCATGGCACGGCCACACAATTCATGGAGTGGCTTTGGTGTCGAGGAGCGCATTCGCGTTCCCTCACCGGCGGCGAGAACGATCGCACCAAGCTGACCGCCCGTGGCAATCGACCCCATGTGGCTACCTCTCCCCCGGCCCTTGCGAGGCTGCCGGAATATCTCACGCTCGCGGGGGAGGACTCGAACCTCCAACATACGGATTCAAAGTCCGTTGTTCTGCCAATTGAACTACCCGCGAAAGAACCGTTGCTCAAGCGCACCCATGGAGACCGTGATCGGGCTACTGCGTGCTCTTGATTGGCCGTTCAAGTATTTCACTCCCTGTCGCCTCTGTTGGCACACGGCGTCTCGAGGATCAGGGGGTGAGCTGCTTGTCAGACCGAGCAATGAGCCTAATGCACGGCATTTCTATTGCTCCTACCCTCTGATGATCGCCTCAACGAGACCCGATCCCGAGCAGCACTCCATCACAAACGCGGAAGAATTGACAGGCCATGGTGCATGGGCCAATGCGTAGGACTTGGCTTCTTAGCAAGTTCTTCAATTGGGTTCAGCGCATGAGGGTCTGTCATGAGCGGCACCGAATCGCGCCGAATTTTCTTCACGAATCGACGCGTGATGGCGATCATGGCTCTTATCGAGATCTCATAAATCGCTGTTTCGCCTTGATGAAAGCGAAACAGGAGTCGTTCACACCCGACGCTTGGTGATTATCCTTCACTCTGGCAACCATTCCAAGGAGTCCGTGCATGAACATTCTTGTTGTTGACGATGACCAAGCGGTCCGAGACTCGCTCCGCCGGGCCCTGGTGCTCGAAGGCTACGAAGTAGATCTTGCTGCCAATGGAACCGAAGCCTTGAGGATTCTGGGGCAACGGGCCCCTGATGCCGTCATCCTTGACCTTCAGATGCCTGACATTGATGGCCTTGAGGTGTGCAGAAGGCTTCGGTCTCTTGGAGACATGACTCCGGTTCTCATGCTCACGGCTCGAGGCGCGGTTGACGATCGTGTCGAAGGACTCGATGCCGGGGCGGATGACTACATGCCCAAGCCCTTTGATTTGTCTGAACTCTTCGCTCGGCTAAGAGCGCTGCTGCGCCGCCGAGCGCCAGGGGCAAGTGGCGAGGTGTTGCGATTTGAAGATTTGACACTTGATGTGTCAACGCGTGAAGCCAAGCGCGGAGAGCGCTCTTTCTCCTTGACCAAGATCGAGTTTGACCTTCTCGAAATGTTCCTCGAGAACCCACGCCAAGTCCTTACTCGAGAGCAAATTCTCGATCGCGTATGGGGTTACGACTTTGATTCGGGCACCAATTCACTCGCCGTCTACGTCGGGTACCTACGGCGCAAGCTTGAAGAAAATGGCGATTCGCGACTCATCCAAACGGTTCGCGGTATTGGCTACAGCCTGCGAGAGTCGTGACCTTTCGTCTTCGCATCGTTATCGCGACCTCGCTCGCCGTTGCCGTCGCCGTCATCATCGCATGCGCGGGTGCATGGTACGTCGCCAAAAACTCGCTGGTCTCATCGGCCGATGACTCGCTGAGTGCAGCTGCTACCCAAATTGATCGCGGGCCCTTCATCGATACCGATGCCCTCAACGGCCAGATCTTTCAAGTCATATACGCCAACGGCACCGTGTTGGCATCATCACCCTTTGGCACCCTGCCCGTAGGACCCGTTGCTCGGTCTATCGCCACTGGGGACAATGAGGAAGAAGCCTTTGCGAGCTTTAGCGATAACGGTGCGTACTACCGCGAACTGATTATTCCTCTCGACGCGGGCCAAGTAGTCGGCGCCAACCAGCAGACGACGACGATGACCACCTCGGGCGCGCTGCAAATTGCGGTTCCGCTCAACGGCATTGACCGGCAACTTCGCCACCTAGAACTGGCATTGTTGCTCGTAGCCATTCTTGGCACGGTACTTGCCGCGTTGTTTGGCTGGCTGGTGGCTCGCCTGGTCATTCGCCCCTTGGACGCGGTAACCGAAGGAATCGAACAACTTGCTGAGACGACCGATGTAACCCAACGGCTCGATGAAGGTGGCAAAGATGAGTTGGGCCGCCTGCGGCGTAGCTTCAATAGCCTGCTCAGCGCCCTTGACCGTAGCCAAATTCAGCAGCGACAACTCGTCCTCGACGCCAGTCACGAACTTCGTACACCCTTGACTTCGATGCGAACCAACGCTCAAGTTCTTCAGCAGTTCGATCGACTCGAGGCCGAGGATCGTAAGCAACTGCTCAATGACGTCATGACGCAGGTCGACGAAATGACGAGTTTGGTTGGCGACATCACGGAACTCGCACGCTCAGGTCAAACTGATTCAGTAGCAACCACCGAAGATCTCGATGAGATGGTGCAGCTACTGGTCGACGTCTTCAACGCTCACGGCCGAGCTCGGGGCATTACCTTCGAGGCTCATCTTGAGCCCACCCGAGTCTTCGTTCACCGTGACCGTGTTCACCGAGCTATTTCCAACTTGCTCTCCAACGCATTGAAGTTCTCGCCGGACAGCTCCACGATCAGTGTCACCTTGGCGGATGGCACCTTGGAAGTTACCGACCAAGGTCCAGGGATTAAAGATGAGGATCTCACCAAGATTTTTGATCGCTTCTACCGTTCTGATGAAGCTCGAGCCCTTCCGGGATCTGGACTTGGACTCTCCATCGTGGCGGAGGTGGTTGCCGATGAAGGTGGCACCATCGAAGCCCTGAACGCTCCCGGCGGCGGCGCAACGCTTCGACTTACGCTGCCAACAACAAGTTAATTTCTAAACATTCTTCACGATTTCTTATGAAGTGACCACGTCGCTTTTACCTTGGGCGCCGAGAATAGGGGTAACCCCTCTTCTCAGGAGTCTCCATGCGTTCAAGGAACAACGGAAGCAAAGCAATTAAAGCGGCCACGTCGGCCACCGTCGTGGGCGGCGTCTGTATGGCTGGTGTCATGACGGTATTCGTCGGTCACGCTTATGCGGGCAAGTCGTACAGTTCCTCAGCTGGATCGAGCAGTACGGTCGCCCCAGCGAACTCCAACGCTTCGAACCCTGCGGTAGCACCCAGCACTCCTGCTGCCGGCTCGAGCGGTGCATCGAGCTCCCCAAGCACGGGAAGTTCGAGTTCAGCCGGATCATCGTCGGGCTCGTCTTCGTCTTCTTCTGGTTCGTCTTCTTCGGGTTCGAGCTCAAGCAGTTCTGGATCGAGTTCGACGCCAAGCAACACAAATTCCGGCGCGGGGGCGAGTGCTCCGGTGACCACACCGACCACGCCTACACCAAGCAATTCAGGCTCAACGGGAACGACGGGCGTCACCCAAGTTCCGGTTCAACAACCACCGACAGCATTTTCTGGCGGTTCTTGATCGCGAGCGGCGCTCAACGGCCCGCGAACTTCGTACCTGTTGGCTGATTCTTCAGCCGTTCTTATCTCGTCCCCAAGGTCTCCTTAGCCAGGCCTCCCACAATGGGTACCTACCCCTAAGGAGCACCCATGCAATCTCGACGCAACGGCAACGCAATCATTAAGGCCACGACCTCCCTCGCTGTTCTCGGCAGTGTGGCGATGGCAGGGGCCATGACCATGTTCGTCGACCAGAGCGCCTCCACCACGGCTAGTGCGAGCGCAAAGAGCAGCAGCGTCTCAGCGAGCGCCAGCTCGGGCACTACGGCAACGAGTGCCACGTCGGGTTCTACTGGCACGACGGGAACGACCGCCACCACGAGTACGACTGGCACCACCGGCACCACAAGCACCTCGCAATCGGCAACCGCTGTATCGGGTGGCTCATGAGCGAAGGCAAAGGTACACAGAGCGCGGTAGAACACTTTTCCATTTGGGGCACGAGTGCCACCCTTGCGGTGACGGATCCCGGTTGCCTCCGCGAGGCTCGAACCATACTTGACGCGGTACTCACGGCCACGACCAGCGCTGCGAGTCGTTTTGACGCAGACAGCGAGATCTCGCGCCTCAATGCCCATGGCAGCGTTAGCGCATCCCCATGGTTTCTCAGCCTTTTGAACCAAGCGCAGCGCGCCTATGAAATCAGCGATGGACTCTGCGATCCAACGATTGCACCGTCCCTCATCAGCCTTGGCTATGACCGGGACTTCGATGCCCTGACCGCCAGCGACGAAGCACTACCCTCCACCAACCCATCTCCTGGATGGACGGCTATCACCATTGGCGACGACAACCGAGTCTCTCTGGCCCTAGGGACCGCCATTGATCTCGGTGCAAGCGCAAAGTCAGCTGCGGCCGACGCTGCGGCCACGACTATTGCGGCACAACTCGGCTGTGGTGTTCTCGTCGACCTTGGCGGAGATTTGCGAATTGCTGGATCAGCCCCTCAGGGCGGTTGGGCCATTGGCCTTGCCATGAGCGCAAAGTCAGCGGTGGCCGAACACGAGATCGACGAAGTGGTGGGCTTAGCGGCTGGCGCCATGACGAGCTCGTCATCCATCGTTCGCACCTGGCAACGCAATGGCGCCACCTTGCACCACATCATCGACCCTCGAACGGGACGCAGTGCACAGACTCCATGGGCCATGGCCAGTGTCGTGGCGGCAAGTGCGGTGGATGCCAATGCGCTGAGCACGGCTGCCATCATCTGGGGCGAAGATGCCATCTTTGAATTAGCGCAACGTTCCACCCAAGCCCGACTGGTGCGCCATGATGGCTCTATCGAGCGTGTGGGTGGCTGGGTGGAACCTACGGAAGGGAAACCATAATGTTGGCGTTAACGTCGCACTATCTCTGGTACTCATCGAGAGCAACGGGCATTGTTTCCTTGCTCTTGTTGACCATCGTCATGGTGCTCGGCATCTCAACCTCAACCAGAATTGGCACCGGGGTCGTGCCCCGCTTTGCCATCGCGGAAATTCACCGTCGCATCTCGCTCTTGAGTTTGATCTTTCTCGCCATTCACATCTTGGGGTCGGTTCTTGACTCCTACGTCAACATCTCCTTCCTCTCGGTGATCATTCCCTTCACGTCTCACTACAAGCCATTCAAAGTCGCCCTCGGCACCATTGCACTCGATCTGATGATCGCCATCATCATCACCAGTTTGGTTCGCGCCAAGATGTCATTTGAGTCGTGGCGGCTGGTTCACTGGCTTTCCTTCCTCGCCTTCGTGATCGCCGTCGTCCACACCATCATGATCGGCACCGACGTCCGCTTTGCCTGGATGGACCTCTTTGTCTTCGCCTGCGTCGCAGCCGTTGGCGGTGCCCTCCTTTGGCGCATCTGGCAATCGCCGCGCCGTCACGGATTGGGCAAAACTGGCCCCGGCTCAACGGCGCTGAATCGCCGTGCGGCCGCTGATCACCTCACGTCTTTGCGTGAATCGAAGCGACCAGGCAAACCAGTCAAGCGAGGTCAACGATGAACGGTTATCGACTCCTTGAAGGCGTCAATCCCACGAGCTCATTATCGCTCGGTGAGCACATCGAGGTTCATGGACCGCTCAATCTGCCGGGCAAGCGGGGAAACCAAGCGTGGGCCGATGCCATGCTGCACGAGCTTGAAATCTCTGGGCTAACCGGGCGTGGTGGTGGCCGCTTCCCCACTGCCACCAAAGTCGCCTATGTAGCCAGCCAACGTCGCAAGGGCCGGATGGTGGTGAACCTCATGGAAGGTGAGCCAGCAAGTCAAAAAGATTCGGTGCTTGCCGCGTTTGCTCCTCATCTGATTTTGGATGGTGCTCAGGTTCTCGCAGCTCTCATCGGGGCTGATCGCATCGTTATCTGCATTGCCGACGACAACGATCGCATCGCGCAGCTCATGGAGCGCGCAATTGCCGATCGACGAGGACTTGATGAGCGACCCATGGAAATTGAGCGCCCACACGGTCGCTACGTGGCTTCAGAGGAGACTGCGCTTGCGCATTTCTTTGATGAGGGTGCCTCCCTGCCGCGCTTTCGGCCGAGTCGACCGAGTCCCGTCATTGCAAAAGGCAGGGTGCTCTTGGTCGACAATGCAGAAACCTGTGCCAACGTTGGTCTCATCGCACGTCATGGCGGCCAATGGTGGAGCAGCGGTGACGCCACCCATAGCCCCGAAAGCACGCTGGTCACCATTTCGGGAGCAGTTGATGCACCGGGTGTCTTTGAAGTGGCCCTTGGCACCTCCCTCGGCGACATCGTGGCGTTAGCACGCCCCCGCGGTGGCATTGCTGGAATCTTGCTGGGAGGCTACGGCGGCACCTGGGTATCGCCAAGTGCCCTTGATAGCCCCTACAGCCCCTCAGGCATGGCAGCACATGGTGGCAATCTCGGAGCTGGCATCGTGGTGGTGCTCGGCGCCGACGTATGCCCCATTGCCGAAACTGCGCGCATCGCACGGTGGATGGCCAATGAATCAGCTGGCCAATGTGGGCCCTGCCTCTTTGGTCTTCCTCGCATGGCCGGACAAATCGAAGCTTTGGCCACCGGTCGACACAGTGCCAATGCCGATCGCAGCCTGCTTGACCTCACCGACATTCTCGAGGGCCGCGGAGCGTGTGCGCACCCCGATGGTGTCATTCGCATGGTTCGCTCCGCCTTACACGTCTTTGCCGATGACGTCGCCACCCACCAACACCAAAAAACCTGTGGTCGCGTGGGTGCCAAGACCTATCTGACCTTGCCACCTCAAGAGGAGTTGTTCTAATGGCCAAGCGCATCCTGACCCTGATCGTTGATCCCATTAAGTGCGATGCCTACGGACACTGTGCAGAAATCGCACCTGAAATCATTGCGTTGGATCCATGGGGTTACCCCATCATCCGAGGCCAGGTGGCAGGTGCGGCCAAGGCCCACGCGGAAATGGCAGTTCGCCAGTGTCCCCGCCAAGCCCTGTCGATCAAGGCCTCGAACGTCGATGTCGATCGTCCGGTTGGCTCTACGCGTCGCTAGCAAGTAGAGTGGCACCCTCATGGGATCGCTAATCAAGAAGCGCCGTAAGCGCATGCGTAAGAAGAAGCACAAGAAGATGCTGAAGGCCACCCGCTGGCAGCGTCGCGCAGCAGGTAAGTAGTAGCCCGTTTCTCAAGGCCTTTGGTCTTGCGACACCTACCGCCCTGTTTCTGGCTTCAGGCTCACACACTCCACCAATCGACACTCGAGGTCTCCCACGTTCAGCGTGGTCATGTTCTCGATGCCGAGTTGTTTCTTGCTGCCTTCGACAAACAAGGTTGACCCAGACCCTGCAAGGGCGACGTCGACCCCGATTTCATGGTGAAGGGCTCGCGAGATATCAGCCAGCCGAGGCTGCACCAGCGCCGCCGCTTGGGTTAAGTCGTTTCTGCCTCGCTGCAAGTCGCCACCGCGTTCCAGTTCATCAAATGCTTGGTACACCAGCCCGGTATTCACGCTGATGGGCACCAGGCACAGCACGACGGTGCGAGATACATAGCTGAGCGGCTCCACGAGCTCCCCAATACCGCGCACCATGGCTCTGCCGCCTTGAATGCAAAACGGCACGTCAGAGCCCAGGGTGGCCGCCGCAGTCATGTCATCGCAGCCAGCCCAGCGAAGAATCGCCGCTGCATCGGAAGATCCCCCACCAAGCCCTCCACCAACGGGAATGCGCTTGGTGATGCTTACGCCGGCCTCTCGGCCGACCATAGCGAGAGCCCGAGCCACCAAATTTTCTTGGTTGTGTGGGACAGCCTCGATGCTCACCCCTTCGGCGCTGATCGTAACGCCCGACTGTGAGCAGTCCACTACGAGGTCATCAACCAAATCAAGGCTGATCATTTCTGCCTCCACGGAATGGAGGCCTTCGGGGGTTCGAGGCCCCACATGGAGCGACCAGGTCAGTTTGGCGGGGGCTGTGAGATGAATGAGATCGCTCACGAAATTCTCCCCGCAAGGGCTCCAAAGGCCTGAATGTCGAGTTGTTCGGGACGCTGTGAGGAATCCACACCGGCGGCGATGAAATCCTCTTCATTCAACAAACTTTGCAGTGAGCGTCGAAGCATTTTCCGGCGCTGACCAAAGGCCATGGTCACCACCCGCTCAATGAGCGCTACGGGCGCCAGGTCAGGATCTACGGCGGGTGTATCAAGCCTTACGATACGAACCAGCCCTGATGCCACTTTGGGGGCCGGTACAAATACTGTGGCTGGCACTTTGCCAACTAACTCGGCCTTGGCCCAGTAGCGAAGGCGCGCCGACACCGATCCGTAGGCATCGTCGCCAGGACCTGCACCAAGGCGCTCGGCCACTTCAAGTTGCACCATCACAAAAATGGATCGGATCTGGGGCGCTTCACGCAGCACCCTCATCACCAGCGGCGTTGCCACGTTGTAGGGCAAATTGGCGACAAGATCGTAGGGCCCCTCAAGTGGTGGCGCCAAGAGATTGAAATCGACGTCCATGGCGTCGGCTTCAAAGAATTTCACGGATTCGAGCTCCGGGCGTTCTTTCAATATCCCGATCAAGTCTCGGTCAATTTCCACCGCACGGACTTCAGCTCCAACTTCCAAGAGCTGTTCGGTGAGCGCACCGAGTCCGGGGCCGAATTCGATGACGCGATCACCAGGACCCACCCCTGACAAGCGAACGATTTTGCGCAAGGTGTTGGCGTCAACAAGGAAGTTCTGGCCGAATTTGCGCTTCGGCGTCAACCCATGGTCCGCCAGCAGCGCTACCGACGCTGCACGCGAAAGTGTCACCAGCTAATCGTAACCCCGATGACCCCTTGACCCAAGGGAGCCAGCTGGGTGAACACGCTGGGATCTAGGTCGATGATGTGTCCGGGAATGTTGCCTTGGGTATCAGTAACGACACACGACGTGGTCTTGCCCGTTGCGTTGTCTCGAATCGTGACGGTGGTTCCGTGAGGCAGCCAAGGGCTCGCACATTGTCCGCTGTGCCAGTAGTAATACGTCGCAAGGCCGGTTCGGCTGTTCGCTCCTGCGCTTACAACTACTTGGTGATGAACCGCCACGTGGTGGACTGCGGGAACCGAAGCCCTCGCAGCGGCGGCGGCTTGGGCACTGGCTGCAGCCCGGGCATTGGCTTCGGCCGCGAGTTGAGCAGCCTGGGCCGCTTGGGCTCGCGCATTGGCCGCGGCTAGGGCTCTTGCTGCCGCTTTCTGAGCTGCGTGGCGGTGTTCGACCACTCGGGCATCCGTGAGCTGTATCTGTCGCAAGGTCACCACTCGGGGAGCCGAAGAACTGACGGCCGTGTTGGCCGAAGCAGTGCTTGCTCCATGAGCAGGCGCCGCCACCGCGCTGCCGGCGACGCTTGGTGCATCACTCAACATCACAAGGGGCGCAACGATCATCGTCACGACCGCTCCCGTAGCCAACATCAAGCGACCACGGTTACGGCTTCGCCGCGTATGTCTGGGTCTCAGAACGGTTCCCTTCTCCGCCTTACACATCCTCCGTGTAGTGGGACCTCCATCCCCCTACCGGGCGCCAACCACGCTAGGGACTCCCCGCCCGATGTGCAAATCACAAACGTGCAATCTCACTAAAACAACAGGTCAGAAGCAATAAATTTCTATAATGCCTCGTCAGAGCGCGAATAATTACTATTTCCCCTTGTCAGAATGGGTTTTGGCTCAGGGCAAATGCGACGGCAGCGTTAGCTGAGGTCACCGCAGCTATGTGTGCTTCGCTCACCCCTCGCTCGGCGGCCACGAAGCCACCCACCACGCCGACCAGGGCTGGCTCATTCTTTTTGCCGCGATGAGGGACCGGGGCCAAGAAGGGGGCGTCGGTCTCAATCAAGAGCCGGTCGTCTGGCACGACGCTGAGCGCCGCTCGCGTCGCTGCCGCGTTTTTGAACGTGACGATGCCTGAGAAGGAGACAAACATGCCTCGGTCGAGGCAGGCTTGCGCTTCATCGGGACCCCCCGTGAAACAGTGCAGCACGGTTCGTTCAGGGGTTCCTAGCTCATCGAGAGCCGTGAAGAGGTCGTCCCATGCGTCTCGCGCATGGATGACCAAAGCCTTGTCATATTGCTTGGCCAGAGCAATTTGATCGAGGAATGTCGTTCGCTGTAGCCCTCGATCAGCGTGTTCGTAGAAATAGTCAAACCCACATTCACCTATCCCCACGACCTCGTCGTGATGAAGCTCGAGCATCTCGTGAAGCCAGGCAATGTCGGCGGCAGCATCGTGGGGATGAAGCCCCACCGTGGCTGCAATCTTGGGCGCATCGTGGCCGAATGCCCCATCTCGAGAGGCACCCGCTAGCGCCAGTGCCTGCAGCGACGTTGCCTCATCGGTACCCACCACCACGATGGATGACACGCTTGCTTCGTGGGCTCGTTCAAGGGCCTGGCGAACCTGGCTCGTCGCCGTGTCATCGGCATCCAAGAATTGCTCTTGGAGGTGACAGTGCGAGTCAGTCCACGTCGCAGTCATTGCTCGTCAGTCCTTGCGGCGAGGGAACAGGGGATCGCCCTTGGTGACCACCCGAGCCTGCGGCGCGCTTCCCCACAGCACTTGGGCATCGAGTCCACCATCGGTGGGCGAACCGTCAAGGCCAATTCGCCCCCAAATGGCTTGTGCGGTGTCGGGCATGGCGGGCCAAATCAATACGGTGATGATGCGAAGGGCTTCGAGCGCAGATCCGAGTACCGCGTCGACCTCAGGACTAGGTTCTGCCTTCCAGGGTTCTGCGACTTCCAATGCGGAATTCACCGCTCCGATGAGTCGCCACGTGGCCTCGAGGCCCTCTTGGGGGGCAAAGCGCTCCCACGCATCGCGAGCTTGAGCCACCGCCTCGGCGGCTCGATCTTTCAACTCTGAGGTCTCGCTTGGCTCGGGCGAGCGACCACCAGACTTTGAGCCGATGACGGTGGCGAGCCGAGCGACGAGGTTTCCCAAGTTGTTCGCGAGGTCGGCGTTGTAGCGCTCGGTAATGCCCTCAATGGAAAAATCGCCATCGGTGCCGAGCGGGGTATTTCTCAAGAGGTAATAGCGAACGGGGTCAACGCCGAATTGCTCCACGAGAGAGGCAGGCGTGATGTCGGTGAGTTTGACCGGTGCCGATTCGTCAGCTGCCATCGATTTCGACAGTTTCTTGCCCCCCACGAGCAACCAGCCGTGGACAAACACGTGAGCGGGCGGATCTATCCCCGCCGCCATGCACATTGCTGGCCACCACACGCAGTGGAAGCGGATGATTTCTTTGCCGATCAGGTGGTGAACGTGGGGCCACCACTTTTCAACCTCGGCTTCATCTCGGCCATAGCCAATGGCGGTCAAATAGTTAATGAGCGCGTCGTACCAGACGTAGAACACGTGCCCTTCATCCCACGGAACAGGAATGCCCCAGCTAATCGACGTTCTGGTGATGGAGACGTCTTTTAAGCCACCCTTGATGAAGCTCAGGGCTTCATTACGTTTCGAAGCGGGTTGAATGGCAGCCGGATTGGCTTCAAACCATTCAAGGAGTCGATCTTCAAATTTGGACAACTCGAAGAAATAGTTGTCCTCTTCCATCTCCACAAGCTCTCGATTGTGACTTGGACACTTGCCATCGACGAGCTGATCTTGGGTGTAGTAGTCCTCACAGCCCACGCAGTAGAGGCCGCGATAGGTGTCTTTGCGGATGTATCCGTTTTCATAAATCTTGGTAAGGAAGGTGCCAACCGTCTCGTAGTGACGCGCTTGGGTCGTGCGAATGAAATCGTCCTGAGAAATATTGAGCGTGGCCCACGCCTCTTCAAATCGCGCCGACGTGGCATCGGTCCAAGCCTGCGGAGAGACACCATGCTTTTCAGCCGTTTCGGCGATTTTCATGCCGTGTTCGTCAGTGCCAGTTAAGAACTTGGTCTCGTCGCCGATGAGCCGATGCCAACGAGCAAGGGCATCAGCATTGACCGTCGTATACGAAGTCCCCATGTGCGGAGCGTCGTTGACGTAGTAAATCGGCGTAGTGATATAGAAGCGGCCCACGGCCATGCATCGTACCGGCGATCAGCGGGTGAGCGAAGAGGCCAGCTCATAGGCTCTACTGCGAGGCACCTTGAGTTCGGCCGCGGCGGCTGACGCAGCGTCTCGTTTGGACATACCCGATGCCACGCAGGCCTCGAGATGGGCCCGGATCTCTGCATCAGAGACCTCACGAGCAGCTTGTGGTTGTGCACCGCCTAGGACGATGACGATTTCACCTCGGACTTCCCCGCCGCCGAAGTGCTCGCCCACCGAACGCAGGGTGCCGCGGATGACTTCCTCGTGGATTTTGGTGAGTTCTCGGACCACGCACACCCCTCGTTGATCGTCACCAAGGTCTGCCAAATCCTGCAAGGTGTCAACGAGACGGTGGGGAGATTCAAAGATGATGGTGGTGCGCTCTTCGTGGGCGAGGGCTTCGAGGCGGTTTCTCCGCTCGCGTCCTTTGCGTGGCAAGAAACCTTCCATAACGAAGCGGTCGGTAGCGAGTCCTGAAATGACGAGCGCGCCAAGGACCGCGGACGGTCCTGGAATGACCGTAATATCGCAGCCTTGGGCCACGGCCACGGCTACGAGCTCCGCCCCTGGGTCAGAAATTCCTGGCATGCCAGCGTCAGAGACGACGACGACCTGTTCGCCCGCCTTGAGCTTGTCAACCACTTGTTGGGCTTTGGCGCGTTCATTGTGCTCATGAAGCGACACCAAGCGGGCTTTAGACGGGATGTCGAGGGCATTCAGCAAAATTCGGGTGCGACGGGTGTCTTCGCAGTACATGACGTCAGCTGCCGCCAAAGCTTGGGCCGCTCGAGGGCTTAAATCACCAAGATTGCCTATTGGCGTGCCGATTAACACGAGGGGAGCGCTCACAAATCCATGTTCCCACGAGGACGACGGAGGCCAGCGAACTCAGGAGGCGCCGATTTGAGTAACATGGACAACCTTATGTCGAAGCGAACTGTCAAGCGCAAGCTCCGGGCCAAGAAGAAGGCCAACCACGGCAAGAAGCCGAACTGCGGTCGCGGCTAGGCCCAGCGGCCCCGCACCAAGCCTCTTATTTCTTTCCCTTGGTGAATCTTTCCCGGCCTTGCGTCGGGCTATTTGTCGTTCGCTGATGCTGTTGCCGCGAGACTCGCGATGGTGGCGTGCTCAACGAAGAATGCCAAGAACGGCACGAAGCCGGCGCAGATCATCCCCACGATTTTTCCAAACGTTGGACGAAGTTTGAGCCAGACGTTCAGCACGGTTGCCAAGTAGATCATGTAGAGCAGACCATGGATTTGTGCGACCACCATCTCGGCTTTAGCCCCCACGCCGAATCCGTGGCGCAAAATAATGAACACGCAGAAAATCAAGAGCATGACGCCAACCGCAAATGACATGTAGCGATACAGCTTGAGCGATGTCGGCAGCGATTTCATATCGGTCATGGTTCTGTCCTTCGCGTTTGATCTTCAGCAGCCAAATTGGCGAGGTGGTCGTTGTAGGCCCTGAGAGCCTCATCTTCATCGTCCGGGCGTCGCTTCGAAGCTTGAGCCTGAGCCCTGAGTCCCTCTTCGAGTTTGCGGCGCTCTTCTCGTTGCTCGGCGGTTACTGGTTCGGTGTGCAACAGGCGCCACCACACGTAAATGCCACCCAGGGCAAACACTGGCCATTCGATGGCATAGACCCAAGACAAGGCATTCCCATCGGCAGCTCGCGATATTTGCCACCATGCAGCGGCGGCACAGACGCCAACCCAGAGGAGAGATAAGACGTGGATACGCAATGCACGTCGAGAAAACCACGGGCTAGTCATGAGATCTTCAGCCTACTCAGCGTTTGCCCTCCTCAGGTGGCCAAGTAGCGTTCTAAACATGTCTTTGCTCTTGGCCATGGATGCCATGCCGATACCCGGGCCTCTCACGATCAAGACAGCCTTCGAATTTAGCTTTGCCTGGGTGCCCACCATCTTGATCGTGGGCTACGGCCTCTGTTACCTCGTGTTGGCTCGCCGTTGGTCAAGGATCAAGGATCGACGCTGGAGCCCAAAGCGTTCAGTCATTACCTTCACTGGGCTCTTGTGCGTTTTCATCGCTACCGAATCTGCAATTGGCACCTACGACATGACCTTGTTCTCGGACCACATGGTGCAGCACCTCTTGCTCATCATGGTCTCTTCCGCCCTCTTTGCCATGGGCGCTCCCCTGCAGCTACTCCTCGAAGCCACCCCCGGTGCACTCGGATCGCTGATGAATCGAATCGTCGACTCTCGCGTTGGGGAGTTCTTTGGTCGTCCCGCCATTGGCTTTGCTTGTTATGCGATCTTCATCCCGGTCACCCACTTGACGAGTCTGTTCAACGTGATGATGGAACACCTCTGGGTTCACCATGCCGAACAGCTGGGCTTTTTGCTCGTTGGTTATTTATTCTGGAGGCCGGTCGTCAATATTGAGCCCATGCGCCATCCTCTAGGCCCCGGCCAGCGGCTCGTCTACTTGGCATTAGCCGTACCGGTCGATACCTTCACGGGCCTGGCGCTGGCAATGAGTGATCACAACACCGTGCCTGCTTTGGCGCAAATGCCGAGAAATTGGGGGCCAAGTGTGATCTCGGACATTCGCTTGGGCGGCGCCATTATGTGGATTGGTGGCGACTTCCTCATGCTCCTCGCCATGGGACCTGTAGCGTTCACCTGGATGAAATCAGAAGAAGCCAAAGCTCGCCAGATTGATGCTGAACTCGATGCACGAGAGGCCGCCCAAGCGCAGCCATGACGCCCACAACCAAACATCACCTTCTTGCCCAGATTCAGCCTTCTGAACTTCACGGAGACCTAGCCAAACTCGCCAAGCGAATAAAGCTCACCCCCGTCACCTTGGGCGTTGCCATGGCGACCCTGGCCCTGTTGGCCTTTTTTGTCAGTTACGCAACCCACTTGCCCACCTACCTGGCCACGCATTCGGTTTCGTGGTGGCTCCTCGCGCTCCTGCTTGTCGTCGAGCCAGGCATCTATGTCGGCAACGCCATCTGCCTCGTTGGTGCCGCGGGTAAGCAACTCCCCTTGGCTCGAACCATTGAACTTCAAGCCGGCGAATCAGTTACCGCCATGCTCACCCCCGAGAGTGTTGGCTCCGCCGCGCTCACCATGAGATTTCTTGCCAGATGTGGTCTCGACTCTGCTGCATCGGCGGCAGCCTTTGGCGTCTGTGACATCGTTTCAGTGGGATCAGGACTGGTTATCTTCGCGGTGGCTGCCGCGAGTGCGTCAAGCAGCCTGAATGTCTCGCAACTCAAAGGCGACGTTCCCTCGGGTGAGTGGGTGACCATTGCAGTCATTATTGCTATGGCAATTTTGGTGACCATTTTCATCAAGGCGCCCAGCATGCGCAGCAAGATAATTGCGTGGTTCCACCGAGCCGGAGTTCAAATTCTCAGTGTCGTAAAACGACCCCTCAACGGACTCATCGTCGTTCTTGGAGAACTGCTGAGCATGGCGGCCATGACCGCGTGCATGTGCATCGTGTTGTCGGCGCTTCATCAGAGTGCGAATCTTTCCGCAATCATCGTCATTGTTGCCCTGGCCTCATCGGCGTCGAGCGTGGTGCCCATTCCTGGCGGCCTAGGGGCGCCTGAGGCCATTGTGGTGGCTGGTCTCGCTGCCGTCGGCGTGGAGCACAATGCGGCTCTCATTGCCGCTGTGCTCTGGCGCATTGCCGTCTACTGGGGTCCACCGATTCCTGGAGCCGCGCTGCTCTATGACTTGCAACGCCGGAATCTGATTTAGTTAATCGAGCAAACCAACGTTGAGTGCCAGCTCACGCAAGTCTCGCTGAGGTCGAGCACCAAGGTGGCTAATCACTTCACTTGCACATAGTGCGCCGAGTTCGGCCGAACGAACCGGTTCGTAGTTGTGCGTCATGCCATAGAGAAAGCCCGCTGCGAATAAGTCACCAGCCCCATTGGTATCAATCACTTCGGCGACCGATACCGCCGGCACCTCAACCCGACCCGAGGGCGTAACAACAACGCAACCCTTTTCGCCCAGCGTTATCGCGGCCACAATGCCAAGATCATCGAGTGCCTCGAGGGCGGCTTTGGTAGTGGTAGCACCAAAGAGACCACGTATTTCGTCCTCGTTGGCGAAGAGCAGTTCCACGTCCTCTTCGATCAGGGTTAGAAAATCAGATCGGTGGCGATCAACACAAAAACTGTCGGACAGCGAAAGGGCGACTGATCCGTAGCCATCATGGGCAACTCTGACCGCGGCTCGCATCGCCTCCTTGGCTGGGGCTTGATCAAAGAGATAACCCTCAAGATAGGTAATTTGAGCCCGTTCGATAATGCCCTGGTCAAGATCCTCGAGTGCGAATCCATTGGCTACTCCTAGGTGTGTAGCCATGGTTCGTTGGGCGTCTTCGGTCACGATAACGAGGCATCGACCCGATCCTTCATGGGTACTCGGCACGATTGCGGCTTCGAATTCAACACCTATGGCCGAAATGTCATGAGAAAACAGGGCCCCGATTTCGTCATCGGCGATCCGACCCACAAAACCAGCGCTGCCACCGAGACTGGCCACGCCTGCCACGGTATTGGCTGCCGAACCTCCCGATACTTGAATCGTGGTCCCCATGGATGCATGGATGGCTTCAGCAGCGTCTCGGTCCACCAATGTCATCGAACCCTTGGGGAGACCTAAGCGCTCTAAGAGCGCATCATCGCTCCGTGAGACCACATCCAGAAGGGGGGAACCGATACCCACCACATCAAGCAAAACGGGGGGTTTGGGATTCAGCGAGACAGGTACGGCATCATTCACGACGTTCACGCTAGGCGCTCGGCAGATAGCCTGATCGGATGCTTTCAACCTCAAACCCGTACCGCCTCAGCGACGAGGTCCTTCCTCGTCGGTACCAGCTCTCGTTGATTCCTCACCTTGAGGAAGCACGTTTTGATGGTCACGTTGAAATCAACCTCGACATCGTCAATGACGTAGATGCCATCGTGCTCAATGCCGTGGATCTCACCTTTCATCACCTCATGCTGAAAAAAGAAGATGGGAGCCGCATTCCTTGCACCGTGACACTGGATGAGGAAACAGAACGCGCCACGATTACCACCGGCGACACAATTACTGCAGGCACCGCCACCTTGGCGATCAGTTTCTCGGGAGTCTTAAATGATCTTCTGACCGGGTTCTATCGATCCACCTACGTGGATCCCGATGGGGTTACCCAAACCATCGCCACGTCGCAAATGGAGGCAACGGACGCGCGCCGTGCCTTCCCCTGCTTTGATGAGCCCTCGAAAAAGGCAATTTTTGATATCACCCTGATTGTGCCTGAGCACCTTGAGGCCTACTCGAACAGTCCCGTGGTCTCCGAGGTGCGCCCGGGAGATGGAACCAAGGTCATCACCTACGCACCAACGATGAAGATGTCCACCTATTTGGTGGCATTTGTGGTGGGACCCTTTGAAGCCACCGAAGCCATTGACGTTGACGGGGTTCCGGTTCGCATTGTGTATCCCAAGGGTAAGGGCAAGCTCGCTCCTTTCGCATTGGAGATTGCCGCGTTTTCTCTGCGGTATTTCTCTGACTATTTCGGAATCCCCTACCCCGGAGACAAGCTTGATTTGGTAGCGATCCCAGACTTTGCATTCGGTGCGATGGAAAACCTGGGCTGCGTCACCTTCCGCGAAACCGCACTTCTTGTTGACCCGGCAACAGCATCTCGCAATGAAGTCGAGCGGGTGGCTGACGTGGTGGCTCACGAAATTGCCCACATGTGGTTCGGCGACCTCGTCACCATGGACTGGTGGGAAGGCATTTGGTTAAACGAAGCATTTGCCACCTTCATGGAAGTCAAGTGCGTCGATGCCTTCCGTCCCAACTGGAAGCGTTGGGTCAGCTTTGGCATCAGCCGCGAAATGGCTATGGCGATCGACGGCCTTCACGCCACACGACCGATTGAGTTTGAAGTCATCTCCCCTGCAGACGCTCGCGGCATGTTCGACTTGTTGACCTATGAGAAGGGTGGATCAGTCCTTCGAATGCTCGAGCAATATTTGAGCGAGGAAATTTTCCGTGCAGGTATCCGCCGATACCTCACGAAGCATGCCTACGCCAACACGGTGACCACCGACCTTTGGAACGCTCTCGAAGAAGCATCGGGCGAACCAGTTGCCACCATTATGAATACCTGGATCCTCCAAGGAGGCCACCCAGTCGTGACCGTCGAGAACGGTGCCATGAGCCAACGCCCGTTCTCCTTCGCGCCAGCTGTTGGTGAGTCATCCATTGGTGAGCTCTGGCAGGTGCCCGTGTTAACCCGCCCCCTGGGTAATTCGGTGGTGAGCAGGCACATTCTTGGCGAATCAGCCCTTGCCATTGAGGGCCCAACCGTGGTCAATGCCGGTGGCTGGGGCGTGTACCGCACCGCCTATGGATCTCGTGAACTCGCTGACGTAATGGCGAATTTCTCTGACCTTGACGATCTAGAACAAGCCACCTTGGTTGCCGACACCTGGGCTGCAACCCAAGCCGGCGCCGTTGAGCTCAGAGACTTCTTGAACCTTGCCTCGGTCATCGTGTCGAGCAACGAGACGGCTACCTGGGCCGTGGTGGTCGAGGCGCTCGGCACCCTCAATCGCATGGCATCTGACGAGCAGCGGCCCCATCTTCAGGCCGCAGCTCGCGCAATCCTTTCACCAAAATTTGAGCAATTGGGCTGGGAGGCCACGAGTGGTGAAAGCGAGACCCTTGCCTCACTGCGCGCCCAAATCTTGGGGGCACTTGGAACCTTCGGCGCCGATGAAGCGGTGCGCAGTGAAGCACTAAAGCGCTTTGATGCCGGCGACCTTCAGGGCGACTTGGCCAGTGCCATCATCGGCATAGTGGCCGCCGTCGGGCGCGCTGGCGACTACGACGAGATCTACCGTCTCTACAAGTCTGCAGACGATCCTCAGGCAGAACAGCGCTACCTCGGAGCCTTGAGCGCATTTGACGATGCCAACCTGACACGTCGCACCTTTGAGGCATGTTTCAGCAACGACATTCGCACCCAAGATGCACCCTATGAAGTGAGCGCACTGCTCGCCAACCGGGCAAATGGTTTGGAGATCTTTGATCTGTTGTGCCAGCGCTGGGATGAAGCTATGAACCGTTTCCCGGTTGATGCTCAATCGCGGATGGTGATGGGTGTGTCGCGCATCGTGACAAGCCGGGAAAAGGCGGATGAGATCGCTTCGTTCCTCGAGGCCCATCCGGTCAAAGTTGGCCAGCGCACCGTGGTCCAAGGCATTGAGCGCCTGCGGAATCGCTCAGCCATGGCGGAGCGGCTTGCCCCGACGCTCGGAGAAACACTGACTTCGTTCGTCGGGTGAACCTCGCACTCTTCGCCACGGTCTTTGGAGTTCTCTTTATCGCGGAGCTCCCCGACAAAACCATGATCGCCACCTTGGTAATGGGGTCTCGATCCAATCCTCGTGCCGTCTGGCTCGGCGCTGGATCGGCCTTTATCGCACAAGTGGCGTTGAGTTGCCTGGCCGGTCGATTAATCCTGCTCCTGCCTCACAGTGTCGTTCACATTTTCGAAACCGTGCTCTTCCTTGGAGGGGCTGCTTACTTGCTGTTCGTAAGCGAAGAAACAGAAGAAGAAGAGGGTGAGACGGAGGCACGAAATGAACGACTCGGCACCTTCCTGCGGGTGGCAGCGTCGGCGTTTGTGGTGATTTTCGTTGGTGAATTTGGCGACCTCACGCAGCTATTGACGATGAATTTCGTCGCCAAAAGCCACGACATGCTCACCGTATTTGTGGCTGCGAGTCTTGCCCTGGTTGCTATTTCGGGCATTGCTGCGTTCTCAGGGCGCGTACTCTTGCGCGTCCTCCCCTTGGCCTTCATTCGCAAGGCTGGTGGTCTCGTACTCCTCGGTTTCGGCATCTACAGCCTCGTCACGATTTTTGTTCACTAGGCCATGAATCTCGAACGCAGACACCACCTCATTGCGTGTGCAAAAGCGGCCAAGGGCTTTATGCCCGATGATGAGGGACTCGCTCTTTGCGATATCGCGCGCGAGGTCGGGTCACAATTCCCCCATGCCACCATGCTGGAGATCGGTTCCTGGTGTGGCAAGTCCGCGGTCTACCTAGCCATTGGGGCAGAGGAGACCGGTGCAGTGGTCTTTAGCGTTGACCACCACCATGGGTCAGAGGAGAACCAGCAGGGTTGGGAGCACTTTGACCAGGACCTTGTCGATCCCGCCGATGGACGCCTCAACACCTTGCCCCACTTCCAGCGCACCATCGCCACTGCCCAGCTCGAGGGTACCGTCGTGGGCATCGTCGGCGACTCGCTCACCGTAGCTCGCCATTGGTCCACGCCACTGCACTTGTTGTTTATCGATGGCGGTCATGGCGAGGTCGTAGCCCACGCTGATTATGACGCGTGGAGTTCCAAAGTTGCAATACATGGCATTCTCGCCATTCACGACGTATTTGAAGATCCAGCCGATGGTGGTCGTCCACCCTTCGAGATCTACCAGCGCGCTTTGGCGAGTGGAGCCTTCGCGTTGGTTGATCGCTGCGGATCGCTTGCCTTGCTTCGCCGCATTCGATGAATCAGTGTCGTCGAGCGCAGGGGGGCGAAGGGACATCGACAACGCCTGCTAGCTGAGCTCCGCCCAACACACCACTTGCTTGAGTGGTGTGACTCAGGGCATCGGCTGCAAGCACAATGGCGGCCGCGGTATAACTCGAGGTTTCTCGGTGCGGAAAACTCACCACGTCGGGGTACACCAGGCCCGTGAGATACGACCCATCGCTCTGGCGGTGTGCCTGTGCTGAAGCAAACAAACTCAGGGCCTGTTCATGGCGACCCAACGATTCCAACGTGATGACGAGCTCTGCGGTCTCTGCTGCGGTTACCCATGGCTCAGTCGAGACACAACGCACCCCTCGACCGTCCATGACAAATTCATCCCAGTATCGATCTATTCTGCTGTTGCCAGCTTCAGTATCAAGCGCTCCGGAGAGCACCGGGTAATACCAGTCCATTGCGAATTCACGCTTTGGAGCAAAGGCCCCGGGGTGGTGAGCAATCGCGTGGGCTAAGCGCCCCGCGGCTAGTTCCCAATCGGGTCGAGTTTCTCCCATTGCTTCAAAGGCAGCAACCGCGCAGCGCAACGAGAGCAAAATCGATGAACTCCCTGTCAAGAGGGCATAGGCCTCAGATCGACCACTGGCATCTCGCGACCAGGTGATGGTGCCATCGCTGCGCTGATGGGCCACCACAAAATTCATGGCTTGTTCCAGCATGGCGCGATGCTTGATGAGGAGTGATTCTGATCCACGAAGCACGCTGTAATGCCACAGACCCACGGCCACATAGGCGCAGACATTGGTGTCAATGCGCTGGTCTTTGACTCCTTCGGCTCGGTAGTAGTTAAACCAGCTCCCGTCGCCGAGTTGCGTCTCGGCAAGCCACTGGTACGCGGCCTCCACTTCGGCATCTCGCCCATCAATCGAGAGCGCCATGGCCGTTTCCACGTGGTTCCACGGATCGCAATGACCACCACCGAACCAGGGAATCATGCCGTTACTGAGTTGCAGCGCAGCGAGATGATCGACGGTGGCGACCAACTCGCTAGCACTCAGAATCCCTGGGATATCGGGGATGCGTTCGGCCAAGGTACTCATGCCACATCCTTGATGGCATAGATCACGAGTGACTTGCCCATAATGGGTGCCGTAATGCGCTCCAGCCAACGGGTAAGCGCAGGGCGATTCATGATGTCCCACACCAAAAAGCGGTGATACGCGCGAACCAATACGTGCTCATCATTGCTCACGCCAACCAAACACTTGAGCCACCAATAGGGGCTGTGGAGGCCATGGACATGGCTGTGGCTGGTCACACGAAGTCCGGCTCGACGAAGTTTTGCTTCTAGAGAAGCTCGACGATAGATGCGCACGTGGCCGCCAGGCGTCTCGTGGTAGGCATCTGAGATAAGCCAGTTCAACCACTCGGGGCCAAAGCGAGGCACCGTAACGGCCATGGTGCCCCCGCTTCGGAGCACCCGACTGAGCTCTTCAATAGCGCCTTCATCATCATTGATGTGCTCCAGCACCTCTGAGCACACCACCCGATCAAATGACGCATCGTCGAAGGGTAGGTGCAGGCCATCGCCCCTCAGCACTGACACCTCGGTACTGGCACCTATCTCGCCCGCTTCTGCCATCGCGGCAAAGGTGGCCGAAGCACTTACAGTTTCGTCTTCTCCAGGGTCCACGGCTACGACGTGGCCACCGCGGCGCGCGATCTCGAATGCGTGGCGTCCGAATCCACATCCCAAATCAAGTACTCGATCGCCAGCAATAAGCCCCAATTGATCAAAGTCAGCCGTCAGCACGTCTCAAAGTCCACCGATTCTGGCAGGGCGGTACCCCTCAAAATTGCGTCGTAACATGCCGCAGTGCCTCGAGCAGTCACCTGCCAAGTGAAACGAGAAATCACACGGGCTCTTCCTGCTGCACCAAGTCGTTCGCGCAGTGATGCATCGTCGAGGAGTCGCTCAATAGCTACGCGAAGGGCTTCGGGGTTATTGGGCTCCACCAACAGACCGGTTTCACCACTGGTACCCACCACTTCTGGAATCGCTCCCCCCGTGGTCCCCACGACGGCAACCCCACAACTCATCGCCTCAATGGCTGGCAAGCTAAACCCTTCATAGAGCGACGGAACCACGGCGACCTCTGCTTCGGCATAGAGCCGAGCAAGTTCGGCGTCACTCACCCCTGAAATTTCGCTGATCACATCGTCGAGTCCGAGGCGGTCAATCGCCTTGGCAACTCGACCATTGGCTCGTGGTTTGCCAATCAGGGTCAGACTTAATTCTCGACTGGTTCTGAGCTTCGCCACCGCCTCGAGAAGCGGAACGAGGCCTTTCATGGGGACGTCAGAAGAAGAGGTCACCATGATGCGACCTTTTACCTTGGCTACGTCGTGGCGGGGCGTGAACACCTCGTGATCAACGCCCACAGGAACGACCGTGATGCGCTCAAGGTCAACGCCCAGTTGGCTATGAATGTCAGCTTTTGAGTTGTGGCTCACCGTCACGATGGCCGGTACTTTTCGAGCAACGCGAGCTTGCATGCGCAAGAACCCGAACCAGCGACGAGTTCCCAGGCGCTGACGCCACCCTTCAGCATGGTCAAGAGCAATTGAGCGATCAACGGTGATGGGGTGGTGCAGGGTTTCAAGGAGCGGCCAGCCGTCGCGAACAAGATCGTCGATGCCGTTGCCAAGACACTGATTGTCGTGAATCAGATCGAACTCATCTCGCCGGCCGTTAAGCACTTTGGCAACGCGATGAGAAAAGGTGAGTGGTTCCCCAAAGCCCGCACTGAGCATGATGGCGAACTCTTCGAAATCCTCGCGAGAGCGAAATTCTCGCGGTGCTGGAATTCGGAAGGGGTCGGGGTCGCGATAAAGGTCCAAGTTGGGAACGGGCGTGAAGCCAACACCTTCATCGAGCTCTGGCCACGGTGGGCCCGCGAATACCTCCACGCTGTGGCCCAGCGCCACCAATTCCCTTGTTAGGTGACGGGTATAGACCCCCTGTCCACCGCAGGTGGGGTTGCCCCGATAACACAAAAAGGCAATCCGATACCCTCCAGGTTCGGCTGGACGCGGCGCAACACGGTCAGGAATCACCACGGCTCGTGATCGACGTGCTGAAGCTTTGGTTTCACTAATGACCTGTGAGATCGAACGGGACACGGGCTCTCCGACCTTGAACATGAGGCAGACGCTCATGAAGCTATTCCTCCATGTTCCCCCGATATGGGCCAATCGGCAACTCGAAGACGCAGAGCCCCCCAATGACTACGCTTCAGACCATGGATCTTTCATACCCCGCTTCCACTGAACCCTTCCGCGCAGAAGTCCGAGCTTGGCTAGAAGCCCACCTCCCGCAAGGATGGTTTGACGAGGGCTTCTCGATGACCGATGCTGAGCGCACCGCGTTCAACGAGTCGTGGATTGCACAACTCTTTGAAGGTGGCTGGATTTGTGCGAGTTGGCCAACTGAATATGGTGGCAAAGGCCTGAGCATTATTGAACAAGTGGTAGCCACCGAAGAGTTCGCTCGAGCTGGAGCACCACTTCGAGCAGATTTCTTTGGCGACACCTTGGTGGGGCCAACCATTTTGCAATGGGGCACAGAAGAGCAGAAGAAGGAATTCCTGCCCGGAATTTTGCAAGGCACGATCTCGTGGTGCCAAGGGTTTTCAGAGCCCAATGCTGGTAGCGACTTGGCTGCACTCAAATGTCAGGCAGTGCTTGATGGCGATGAATGGGTGATCAACGGTCAAAAAGTTTGGACCACGCAGGCACAATATGCCGATTACATGTTCTTGTTGGCCCGGACCGACAATGATGCACCCCAGCATGCCGGCATTAGCTACATCCTCGTCCCGATGCATCAATCAGGTATCGAGGTCCGACCCATCACACAGATTGACGGTTCGGCAGAGTTCAATGAAGTCTTCTTTACCGACGCTCGGGCTCCTAAAGACAATGTCATTGGTGGCGTGAATAACGGCTGGAAGGTGGCAATGACCACCCTCGGTTTTGAGCGTGGAGCCTCGTCGACCACGGGTTTTCGTCGCTTTCTCAAGGAATGGAATGAGATCGTGGACGCCGCCAAGCGTCGGGGCGTCAATACTGATGCGATAACCCGCCAAGAGCTCGTGAAGGCTTGGTCCGATATCAAGATCATGGAAATCAATGGCTATCGGAGCCTCACCGACGCCCTCAATGGGACAAAACACACGGCGATGCTGAATGCCTGCAACAAGATGTTCTGGTCTGAAAGTCACCGGCGCACCATGGAGCTCTACATCGACCTGCTCGGACCTGAGGGACAAATACTCACCGGCAGCGGCTTTAATGAGTCACCGATCTCTGGTCACATTCAAGGTAGCGGTGGCTACCCCGTCTCCAAATTGCAGTCCTCGTTCTTTTTCTCTCGCTCCGAGACTATTTGGGGTGGTGCAGCAGAAATTCAGCGAAATATTGTCGCCGAGCGAGCACTCGGGCTTCCCAAGGAACCCAAAGTTCCCCAGAGTTAAGCAACGCTTAGCGCTGCGTTGTTCAAGCGAGCGCGCCCACCATTCCTCAGCGATAAAGCGAGCAAGCTTGCGGCGATCAAACACGATAGAGCGCCAACCAAAATGGCGACTCGAGGGCTACTGAGTGCGCTAATCACGCCAACGAGTGGTGCGCCAATCGGCGTAGATCCCAAAAAGCCAATAGCAAAGAGCGCCAAAACTCGGCCACGCATTTCCTCGCGAGATGACATCTGTAACGTCGCGTTAGCAGTCGAGATGAAGGCGATAGAGCAAGCCCCCATGGGAACGATGGCAATTTTAGCGTCCGGACCGTATTTTTTCAACCCGAAGGCGATAACCTCTTCGATGGTTTCAAAATATAAAAATCCTGACTTTTCTATCTGTTCCCGGGTCATTCCGGAAGTTATAAAACCGATATTGATCCGTTTCCGGATCCTAGCCACCGCTGCGCCCACTGCCAACGGTAAAACTTCTTCCAAATTATATTTGCCCTGTTTGGCACCGTTTAGTAAGTCCTGATAATCTTCCGTTCCTATATAATCAATATATTCCGGATGAGGGCCGACGCCTTCCGTGGAGGGCGAGGCGATAATCAACAAGCCACCGTCGGGAATAACCTTCTCACAGTTAACAATACCTTTTGTGCCCTGCCAGAAATCCAAGTCCGCCGGATGCGAGCTGACAATGGCAATATCCATTCGCTGATTGGACTTAATACCCCAGACTTCCCGTGAATATTTTACGCCATCGCGGTGAGCCTGCACGTAATGTCCGGCAACGATCCGGTAAATTTGGTTCTTCGGAGTAACCACGGCGTTCATGATATAATTCAACCCCACCGTGTCCACCCAATTTTCCATAGTAAGCCGGGCCTTATTATCAGGATCGCCGATCAAATTCCCCAACGAGG
>CAIKAC010000012.1 GCA_903825305.1 uncultured Actinomycetes bacterium | reverse complement strand
CACCACCAACAACTTGATTGAGGGTCGTTGACGGTGCGCAATGAAGAGCCCTCCCAGCACCGCACCCACTCCCATTCCCGCCATGAGTAGACCGTAGGAACCCGCGTCGTGGTGAAAAGTATTTCTCACCAGAAGCGGCAAGGTGACCGTGAAATTAAAGGCAAACACCCCGACGATGCCAACGGCGAGCAAAACCGAGCGAATGGTGGGATCGGAGAATGCGTAGCTCAAGCCAGCGCGTAGCTGACCCTTGGCTTTTGTTTCAGTGCGAATTGGCGTGAGTGCTTTGGTGTTCATCAACGCCAAAGCCATAATGACCGCCAAGAATGAGCCCGCATTGACATAGAAGCAAGTGGCGATACCTGCGGTGGCGATAATGCCTCCGGCCACCGCTGGGCCGATGATGCGACCAGAGTTCATGAGTACCGAATTCAGACTCACAGCGTTAGGGAGTAGATCACGACCCACCATCTCTTGCACGAAGGTCTGGCGAGCGGGATTATCGAAAACGTTGACACAGCCCAGCAACAAGGCAATGACGAAGATTTCCGCCACCGTGATGTGCCCCGTGGAATCCAATATGGCCAGGGTGAGGGCAAGCACCGCCGATACCGATTGCGTCGCGAACAAAATAGGGCGTTTTGCAGAACGATCGACAATCAGTCCACCCCATGTTCCGAGTAAGAGCATCGGAATGAACTGCATGGCCACCACGAGTCCCAGCGCCACGGCAGAGTTCGTGAGTCGCAACACCAGCCACGCTTGGGCCACCGACTGCATCCACGTACCTGACATGGAGATGAGTTGTCCGGTGAAATACAGCCGATAGTTTCTTACTTTCAGGGCACGGAACGTGCGCTTGCCGGCTCTGAGTAACGCAGGTCCCATCAGGTGGCCGGCTTTGGTGTCCAGCCCCCCGTGCCAAGCGACGCCGAATAGGCGAAGTCCTCTTCTTCGTCCACCCCACCAATAACTTCGGTCACCCAGTCGAGTCGACCCTTCAAGATGCGCTCCACGCCGCCTTGCAGCGTTGAAGAGCTCACGGCGCAACTCGAACACGCACCTTGGAGTTGGACCTCGACCACACCGGATTCGGTGTCTACGGCTATCAAGACAAGATCGCCACCATCGGCTTGAACCGCGGGACGCATCATCTCAATCAGCTTGCGTACCTCTTCGAGGCGTTCAGACCGATCAGCATCGCTCAATGGCGCTGAGGGCTCGTTGCTTCCGGTTGCATGCTCCATGGATTTCAGCCTAGAGGTGACAGCATCTCATTGATACGCGGCGGTCACTATCGTGGGTGCGTGTCCACTTCACCGTCATTGCGTATCGAGGACATCAACCTATCTTCCATGGGCTTTTGGGCAGAACCCTGGAGTGTTCGAGAATCTGCATTTGCGCGACTTCGAGCCGAGTTGCCCATTTCCTATTACGACGAGCCATTCTTTCCTGACACCCCCATTGCGATGCCCGAATCGACCGGCTACTACGCCGTCACCAAGTATCGCGATATTGCCGAGATCACGAGAAATCCAGACATTTATTGCTCCGGCCAAGGTGCCGTCTCCATTTTGGATCTTCCGCCCGAAATGGCTGAATACTTCTCTGGGATGATTTCAACCGACGATCCTCGTCACGCACGGCTGCGTCGCATCGTGGCAAACGCGTTTAGCCCCAAACGAGTGCGGGCCATTGAGGATTCCATCGAGGCCATTGCCAGCGAAATTGTCGACGGCATCGCCCAAGGAGACGGGGGCGACTTTGTCATCGACGTGGCCGCTCCCTTCCCATCGCAAGTTATCTGCCGCATGATGGGCGTCCCCCCGTCGGAAGAAGCAACCGTATTGCGGGCATCTAACATCATTTTGTCTATGGCGGATGATGAGTACCTTCCCGAAGGTGTCCATCCGGTAACGGCTTTCTTGGATGCAGCGGCCGAGATGGTTGGCGTCATGGAAGACCTCGCCGCACATCGACGCCACCACGAAGTTGATGACATCACGAGTGCCCTCTTGCGAGCTGACATCGATGGAGACGCCCTCAGCCACCAAGAGTTAGCTTCCTTTTTCGTGCTCCTGATGACTGCAGGAAACGAAACAACGCGTACAGCGATTTCTCACGGCCTCTATTCGCTCAGTCAGCACCCCGATCAGCGCGATCTGTGGTGGTCAAATTTTGACCAGCACCACAAGACCGCCGTCGAAGAAATCATTCGATTCGCCTCCCCGATTACCTGGATGCGACGCACCGTCACCCGAGATGTTGTGCTTAGTGGCGTAGACCTTCATCGAGGCGACAAAGTGCTGATGTTCTATAACTCCGCCAATCGCGACGAGGATGTATTCGAGGAACCACAGCGATTTGCCATCACACGTAATCCCAATCCGCACTTTGGCTTTGGTGCACCCGGACCTCATTTTTGCCTCGGAGCTCATCTTGCACGTCGTGAAATCTCGACTCTGTTTCGTGAACTTTCGCTCAAGGTCCCTGGCATCACCACCACTTCCGAACCAGATCGTCTGCTGTCGAGTTTTGTTAACGGCATCAAGCACCTTGACTACCAAATAGAGCGCAGCTGATGAATTTTCCTCCCGCAATGATTCGTCGCGCACTCGACTGGATCGACGCAAAACAACAACGTTTCGGCCCAAGTGCTTTCGCGGTGGCCGTCATCAAGCGCAATGGGGATCGTCGCGGTTCCATGTTTGCTGCCCTGGTCACCTTCTACGGCCTCCTCTCGGTCTTTCCCCTTCTCTTGCTCTTCATTACCTTCGCCAGCATGATTCTCGGAGCAAATTCTGAGGCAACCAAACGACTCATCAACGCGGCACTTGCGGACTTCCCCGTCATCGGGGATGAGATCGCCAAAAATATCCATGCTCTCGCCAAGGGCAACGCCTTTGCCTTGATCGCCTCGGCCCTGTTTCTGTTGTGGGGTGCACTCGGCCTCACGTCAGCGCTGCAGACGGCGTCACACCAAGCATGGAGCCGGCCTCGTCACGAAGAGCCAAACATCTTGGTGCGCACCCTTCGTGGATTGAGCCTGCTTGGCGTTATTGGCCTCTCCGTCGGTGCGGCCACGGTGCTCACAGGCATCTCCCAGGCTGGCATTTTTCACACCAGCCCCTTAGTCATTCGACTCTTGGTACTGCTTGGCACCGCCGTCGTGGACCTTGTGGCTTACTACGTCGCTATGCGCATTCTCAGCCCTAAGGAGGTAACGGGACGCCAACTCATCCCAGGCATCATGGTGGGTGGACTGGGCTGGCTAGCTCTCCAAAACCTCGGTGGCTATCTCATTCAGCACCAACTACACCGCACCACTGCCATCTATGGCTTCTTCGCAATTGTCTTAGGACTGATTTTTTGGCTGAATTTGGGCGCACAATTATTCATGTACGCAACCCAAATCAATGTGGTCCGGGTCAACCGGGCGTGGCCTCGCGGCCTCTTCGAGCCATCCGATGAAGTGAAAGCAGAACTTGCTGAGAATGGTCAGTCTTTCGAGAACTGATCGAAAGCCTCAAGGGCTCGCGGTCCCCACACCGTTCCCGGGCCGCCGTTCATCAATATCACCACACCCATTGCTTCTGCAATTTCTTGTCGGGTAACCCCTGCCGCGACTGCATTTCTGGCATGGGCAGCAATGCAGCCGTCACATTCGCGCGTTGCCGCGATGGCCAAGGCAATGAGCTCTTTGGTGGCTCTTGACAATGCACCATCACCCATCGCTTCTCTACTGAGCCCTGCAAAGGCTCGATAGGTTTCGGGAATCAAATCTCGCAACGCTTTGGCTGCATCGCGAAGATCATCACTCGTGTGTTGGTGGTCCATGACTACCTCCTTGTTCTGCGTCAATATCCTTGGCCTGCGAGCCATGTGCCGAGATGATGACTGCAGGCAGTCACACTTTGCGCCCAGGTGAGCGATGCTGCTTCGTTCGCGTTATCGCTCACATGTTTCACCAGCGCCACCTCAACGCCGAGTGCCATCGCGGCTCTTGCCACCGCGTAGCCCTCCATGTCAACGAGCTGTGCTCGCTGTGCGAGCGCCCGGCGCTCAGATTCGGTAGCGATGAATCGGTCCCCCGTGGCCAAGGTTGGCCCATCGCCAAGCATCAAATCTGGCGTCGGATTGTGTCCCACTAGTGCTTCGATGGCAAGGCCATCAAGGTCGTGTTGGAGGACCCGACCAATCAGGTGCGTGCCGCTGATGCCGTCGATCAAGGCTCCGGCGGTACCCATATTCAGCACCATGGCGGGACGTTGTGTTGGCGCCAAGGGGCCGAGAGTTGCGAGCACCGCATGGCCCGACGCAATCTTCCCCACGCCAGTGATGAGGATAGGAAGCGAGGTTTGGAGCTCCTTCGCCTCAAGATCCACCGCCACCACCACCAAGGGCAAGGTCGGGTCGATGGTTCCAAGAAGTTCCATATGGCCAAGGTTACTGATCGGTTTTGTGTGTTGAGCCTCTAGTGTTCGTAGACAATGGAAGGTATGGACCCGATCTCAGAGTTTGTTTCCCATAACACTGATTACGTAGCGCGCCACGGAGTTCGCCAACTCCCCACCGAGCCTCAGAAGCGACTGGCCATCTTGACGTGTATGGACTCACGTTTGGACCTCTTTGGGGCGCTGGGATTAGATCTCGGTGAAGCACACATCATTCGCAATGCAGGCGGTCTCGACACCGATGATGCAGTCCGTTCTTTGATCTTGTCTCAACGCAAACTGGGCACCCGAGAGATCATGGTGATCCAACACACTCGCTGCGGACTTGAAGGGCTCGATGAAGACAGTTTGAGAGACGAACTCACAACCGATACCAAGCAGACCTCGACGCGCGAATTTGGCTCGTTCCAGGATGTCTATGCCAACGTCCGCCTTACTGCCCAGCGACTCAATGCTGAACCTGAACTCCGTCATGAGGGACTCCGGGGATTTGTCTTTGATGTAGACACGGGGGAAATCGTCGAAGTAGACCTCGGCAACTCTTAGCGAGGTCTTAACCTCTGCCAAGACTGCTGCGATGGTGATCCGATTGACTAGGGGTATCGGATCGAGATGAAAGTTCGAGGCGAATGATGGACAGCACACACAACCCTTTCGAAGCTCACGACGAGCAGCCATCCTCACTTGGTCAAAGCAATGAGCCAACGGCGGTTGCGCCAGTATCTCCCACAGGACCCAATTGGAGCCTCTGGGACAGCAGCGACGATCAAGAGCAAGCAGCGCCATTCTCCGCGCCACCCAAGGACTACGAGCCGGCGAGCGCAGGCGGTGGCCGTGATATTCCCCGCGGCAAGAAAGCCCTGACGCTCATTGGCGTGGTTGCCGTCGCTGCCGCCCTGGTACTCGGCGCAGCCATCGGCCACTCACTATGGCCAACTGAGCACGGCAACGACGCCAGTTCACTTTCCCCAACTACGGGAGATTCCGGCCAAACTTTCAATCCCTTCGGAGGGTCATCGGGCACCTCGGGTGACACGGGAGCCACGGGGACATCGGGAGATACAAGTACGCAGAGCGGCGAAGGTGCAGCGAGCTCGAGCGCGGTAGCTGCCGTCGCCAAAGCCATCAGCCCTGGACTCGTTGACGTAAATACCACCATCGGCCTCCAGCAAGCAGCGGCCGCCGGCACAGGAATTGTCTTGACCTCAAACGGTTACATCCTGACCAACAATCACGTGATTGACGGGGCGACGTCAGTAACAGTGACCGACATCGGCGACGGCAAGACCTACACCGCAGACATCGTTGGCTATGACCGCGGTAAGGATGTTGCAGTCCTGAAGGCCGTAGGGGCAAGCAACTTGTCGGTTGACCCCATTGGAAATTCCTCGTATGCATCCGTTGGTGAGTCCATCGTGGGCGTTGGCAACGCCGGCGGCGTAGGCGGCACGCCGTCTCATGCTGCAGGCTCGATCACGGCGCTTGATCAGTCCATTACTGCAACTGACGAAAATGGCTCCAACGCTGAAACCTTGGCCGGCCTCATTCAAACAAACGCTCCAATTCAACCAGGTGATTCGGGCGGCCCGTTGGTCAACATGCAAGGCAAGATCATCGGCATGGACACCGCGGCGTCCACAAGCTTTCAATTTTCGACTGGATCAGCTCAAGGATTTTCGATTCCCATTGATGAAGCGTTAAGCCTTGCCCACAAGATTGTGACGAACCAAAGTTCAGACACGATTCACATCGGCCAAACCGGATTTATCGGCGTTGAGGTGAGTCCTTCGAGCTCGACTACGTCAAGCAACGGTCTTTCTGTTCTCGGATCGGTGTCTGGCTCCCCTGCAGCGCAAGCTGGCATTGGCAACGGTTCAAGCATCCTGAGCGTGAATGGGATCACCGTAAACCAAAGTGGCGATTTGACGAACCTGATGGTTCGCTACCACCCCGGAACCAAGATCACCGTGGTCTGGACTGATAGTTCGAATGGGCGGCACACATCAGTGCTTACCCTCGAAAAAGGTCCAGCGCTTTAGGCGCCGAGGTGCCGGTAGAACCCTTCGGGCGCCACAACATCAGAGCGGGTGAGCTTAGTAACCGCATCCACCCCAATTCCCGTCATGGTCGAGTCAATACCTGAACGCAGTACGTCGAGGACGTTCTCGACGCCTGCTTGACCATTGGCGGCAAGACCCCAGAGATACGCCCGACCAATCATCACGGATTTCGCACCCAGCGCAACGGCCTTCACCACATCGCCGCCGCGTCGGACGCCTCCGTCAAGCAAAATATCGATATCGCCGCCCACGGCATCAGCGACTGCTGAGAGTGCTCGAAGCGGAGACGGGGTCGAGTCGACATTATTGCCGCCGTGATTGGAAACTGACAATGCCGTAGCGCCAAGGTCCCGCACACGCTTGGCGTCGTCGACTCGGCACACTCCTTTAACCAAAAAGGGGCCATCCCACGAATTACGGAGCCAGGCAATGTCTTCCCACGTTGGCAACGGAGTCTGCATCCATTCGTAATAGGCGCCAAAAAAGGTTGGGGGCGTTTCACCCGCTGGTGCCATGTTGGGGGTTCCCAACGTGGGCAACTGTCCCGTCTTCAACCATGACCACAACCACCGTGGACGACTAAGTCCTTGTGGCGCAAGTTTGATCATGTTTTTGATTCCCAGCTTGTCTGGAATCCAAGGACTTCCCCAGTCGCGCCCATTGGAAAAACTCCAGTCGAGGGTCACGATGATGCCCTTGGCACCTGCACGCTTGGCTCTATCAAGGCGCTCAAGCATTTGGTCCTTCGTTCCCGACCAATACATTTGGAACAATACCGACGCTCCGGTGGCACAAACCTCTTCAATGGACTTCGATGCAAAACTTGACAAACCCATGGGAACGCCACGCGCTGCGGCGGCACGAGCAACCGCTACTTCACCGTCGGGATGAACTGCCTGAACGCCAGTAGGTGAAATCAATACGGGCATGGGTAGGTCCAGGCCTAACGCACTGGTGGCGAGATCCCTGTTTCGGGGCAAGTTGGCAACATGGGGAGCAAAGCCAAGTTCATCAAAAGCATCGAGGTTGTCGGACGAACTGCGACCCTTTTCTGAGCCGGCGATCAATGCACCGTAGACGGAAGATGGGAGGCGCTTTTGCGCCCGGCGCTGCGCGACGGCAACTGTCTCGAACCACTGATTTCCCATCTGACCTCCCTTTAGCCAACATCCCCAACGCTACTCACCAGAGAAAGTCTCGAAAACCAAGGGGCTTAATGATTCAGAATCGCTGCAAAATCAAGAGTCGTACTCGGCTCCACATCAGTTGGCACGACGTGAGGAAGCGGCACGTTTGTCACGCCCTTGCTCACACAAATCAGCTGAACCATCTTTTGGGCCATCCAGGGAGCTTTGGATGTTGGTGAACCAAATTCATTGGCTTCGGCTGGCCCAAGCGCGTTCGTCTGCGATGGCGCCAACACGATATAGCGGAGGTGCTCACACTTCTGTGGCGTGAGTGCATCCGAGACCAAGGTGAGCTCAAGGTCATTCGGACGTTTCCAGTCATGGTTGAGCAGGATCGTGGCGTGCACGCAGAAAACAACGCTGAGGATGACCAGCGCTCCAGTCGTTGCAACGCGCCAACGTCTTGTGGCCCACTCAACGAGTTGATTCAACCCACACAACACGAGAATCGCCACGGCCACTTGGGAAGCCACCAAAGCCCGGCTATCGACATCAATTTCTGCGGTAGCAAAGGCCAACAGGTAGCTCGCTATCGCCATGACCACAACCGCAATCACCAGGTCAAGCACCCTGCGTCGACGCAATGCATTGATGACACACACCATTCCAAGTGCAAGCTCAACGAAGAAGGCTCGATGCGAGAGTCCAAAAGGACTCCACAACCGAAAAGCCATAGGGAGTTGTGCATGAAACCAAACGTGGAGGTGGTGGCCTAGATTGCCGAGAAACTGGTGTCGACCCCCTGCTTTGGCCCAGTGCTGCGCCACAGCAACTTTCACCATCAGGATCGATATAGCCCCGGCCGCTGCCACCGGTGCGAGTGATTCAACGAGGCGCTTCCACCACAGTCCTCGCCAAGAGTCAACTGCTGAGTCTTTAGCGGCCAGAAAGGGGGTCGCCGCAATCAAGACGACGCCAACAAGGGCTGATGGCTGATAACAAAGCCACGCGCATCCGATAATGAAGCCCGCAATCCACGGACGTCTCTTGTTCTCGAGCAGCATCGTGGCCGCAATAACGCTTCCAATGGTTGCAATGAGAAAGGGAAACATTTGCAGCCACGCAATTTGGATAAGGAGCCCGGGAACGAGCGCCACCGTCCCAGCACCGAGCAACGCAGCACTCGGAGCACTTCTGCCGAGTGCTTTCATGAAGCGATAGAGCACCCACGCTAGGACTCCACCGGCCAATGCTGCAATCGCGTGATAAATCCAGAGATCTTCAATGCCAGGAAACAGCTTCCACACGCCAAGGGCCAAAATTTGCAATGGTCGGCCACAGCCCACCATGGACTTCATCCACCCGACTGCCTGATGATTGGTGAGGGCCATTTGCCCGTAGTCATCAGCAAAGCCGTAGTTGCCGATGGCTGCCACACCTGGGATCAAGCCGAGAAAGAATGAAAGAACTGCGAATACATCTAGGCGACGAGACCACGGCGACGTTTGGTGACTGTTGTCGGACCCTTCGCGGTCCTCTGGGTTACTCACGAAGAGACGTTGAACATCCATCGAACACCGAATTGGTCAAGGCAGACGCCCCAATACCCCCAAAACATCTCAGACATGCCCGTGGCCTCGGTCGAATTCTCGCTCAAGATGGCATAGGTTGCATCGGCTTGTTCGCGAGAATCAAACTGCAATGAAACCGTGACATTGTTGCCAATTCGCAACTGATGCCCCATGGATTCGAGCATGTCGGTCGCCATCAACGTGTGGCCACCAAGGATGTCGAGCTCCACATGCATGACCTTCATCTTCTCTTCATCGCTGAGTTCAGGTCCGTCAGGGATTTCGCCCATGCGCTGCAAACCTCGCATGGTAGAGCCAAACGCTCGCCCGTAAAGACTGAACGCAGCTTCAGTGTCTCCCATGAAGTTCAAATACGTGCTGACGCTCGCCATCTCAGTCCTTTCGAAGTCAATAACTCGATCCTAATGTGATCATCTCAGCGAATATGAGGAACTGACATCGATCGAACTGGCAACTTCCTCGTTCCTCTCTTCGCTTGTCACATCAAGATTCACCGGTCGGCTCCATATGCAAGCCAAGAGAATCGAGAGTGACGGCATGAGCATCAGGTTGTAGCGAAAGACCGCAAACGCGCTAAAGGCCACACTGAGGACGTAGACCACGAGAAAAATCCAGGCAGCCCCCACCATGGTGGCCCTCCCCCACAGGTAATTGCGCTGCGTTTGGCTTCGAATGGCTCTAGCGCGAGTGTTTCGGATCACTCCAATGAGCCACCAAGCAGACCTGAACATGAGGCCAAGTAGCACCAGCCAAAACAAATATTGGGGCCATCGGGCGGTACTTATGGCGAGCGATTCCAGGAAGGGATAGGTCCCTTTCGCCGGCTTGGTTGATACCTGGAGGAAATGCTTCAGCACCTCGGGATGGTGCTTGAAACTTGAATAGGTAAACAACTTATAACCGTTGTTGTAATCGCGAGCATCAATGTAGGGAGTACTGAGGAGTTCATTGATCACTACTCGCGACATGCTGGTAGCGACAAATGATGGATGCTGTTCGATTGCCTTCATGGCAATCGTCTGAAGCTCTTTCTCGACGACGGGGAAATTGTGGTTAACAAAGACTGTTTTGCCGATAGGCAGGTGCGCATACCAGACGAGATTCATGGAATACCCGGGAACTCCTTGCGTGAATCGAGTGTCAACACAGAGTTCCTTCAAAACGCGCTTCACGAGCTTAAGCGTGGCATGGGGTGAGGTGCAGGGCATGATTTGCGTCCAGCGAGCAGCCAAGAAGGAGCCCGTCAATGGATTCAATGAATGAACGCCAACTGATGTCTCTGCCGCGTTCATTTGCGCCTCGAGGGGAGCGATAAAGAGCAGCCCACCAATCACGAGGGCGGCAACGCTTCTCACCATTACCCATGGGTTGAGACGACCGCCCTGTTCCCGAATGAGCCACACCACCCCGGCGATGACCACAACCGCAGCAATAGGGATGACGAGTGCTGAGCGCACGACAGCCGACAGCCCAAACAAGCCAAGGCTCGCGACAACGCCAACGAGGCGAAACCACCAACTTTTCGACCTCAGCGCCATCGTCAATCCCCAAAATCCTCCAACCAGAAAATCAAGGGCCAACGCTTCGGTCATCGCGGAACGCTCGTAGATCGCCGTCATAGGGAACAGGGCAAACACGAGTGAGACCGTAAGCGCTGCATAGCGATGAGCGATGCGTCGAAGCATGTCGTAGACCATGGCGACAGCCACAAGACCTGCAACAAATTGCATCACAACGAGCGATCTTTCATCAAAGACGCCAAAGGTCATGTAGTACCAAATGGTCGAGATGGCCCCTGGTCGCGATGAGGAATACAGCGGATATTGACGGGCGTAAATATAGATATTCGAGTCCGGGAAGTACCAAACGCCTGGTTGCGTGGCCCACATCCAGGTTCGCAACACGATGGCTGCCGTCTCAATAATCAACAAGTCAACTAGATGGAACGAGAGTTTCTCTCGTGCGCCGCCTTGCTCTGATAGCTCCTCATTGGAATGGTGTTCGTGGCGCTTAGCTTGAATTTCACGTCGAGTGGGCTGCGCGAAAGCTTCGGGATGATCGCTAGTCATGGTGCTTGATAAGCAAAATTCCCATAAACGCGCTCGACAAGGAAATTTGGACTCCGACCACCAACAGGGTCACCGCGGGAACTACCAAGTGGAGCTGGCTCACAACATTGAGTGATCCAAATCCCGAACGTTGCCAAAGGATGAAAGCGACGACCAGCATCACAATCCCAGCAAGCGCCAACACAGCGCCAATACCGACACCAGACTCAAGGGAAATTCTTGACCGAAGAGAATGAACTTTCTGATTCCTCGGCAGGAACCCTGCTTGCTCTCCGTAGAGATGCGTCAACACGGAGAACAAAACGGCTTGCACGCCAATAATGAGCAATCCCGCGGCGACAACCAAACTATCCATCCCGAATCGGGCGTTCGCTACGGTCAACTTGTCCGTTTCGATGAGAATTCCACTCACCAGAGCAATCGCCATGAGAACGAGCCCGGGATAGAAAAACAACCACCGAGGGCTGTAGAGCAGAAGAAATCGTAAGTGTCGCCACCCATCAGTCCACGTTCGAAGATGTGGCGGGCGACTCCGGCCATCCTTGCGCAAGGTGGTCGGCACTTCGGCAATAACTAGCCGTGCCAACTCAGACTTGACGACCATCTCACTGGCAAATTCCATTCCTCCGGATTCCAACTGAAGATTTGAAATGGCATCACGTCTAAATCCACGCAAGCCACAGTGGAAATCGCCGATCTTCGATTTGAAAAAGAGTCGACCGATGAATGAAAGCACGGGGTTGCCGAGATAGCGATGCAGAGGTGGCATGGCCCCTTCGGCAATGCCACCTTTGAAGCGATTACCCATCACGAGTTCGTTGCCACTCCTCAATGCAGCGACGAATGCATCAAGATCAGAAAAATCGTAGGAGTCGTCGGCATCGCCCATAATGACAAACTCACCATGCGCCGCTGCGATCCCGGCAATCAGGGCGTTGCCGTATCCCCGCGAAGGAACATCAACAACGCGTGCGCCGAGCGAACGAGCGATTTCTTGACTGCCATCGTTGCTTCCGTTGTCGGTAATCAGTACTTCTCCGTCGATACCCGCAAGCTCAAGATACGCCGTGGCCTTGTTGATACAAATCGCCAGGGTCTCAGATTCATTGAGGCATGGCATCAAAATTGTTAATTCCACAGATTCTCCAGCGCTTATTCTCTGGCTCATCTTACGAGACACTGCATCTCAACTCATGGCATCTCGGCACCATTAGGGTTCCTAGGAACGCGATCAATAGGAGGCACCCATGAGTTCCCCGTCCATGACGTCACTTCGGCGGCTCAACATCTATGCGGGCCTGCTCCATCTCGCCTCAGCCATCGCCATCGTTGTCTTGGCCAATAGTTTTGCGCTGCCCGTCGTTGCGAGGTACATGGCCGGACAGCCTGGATCGAATAAGTACCAACTGGTCTCATTTGGTTCGGTATCCATGGCGCTACTCATCGCAGTGTTTTTTGCGCTTTCAGCAATCGCTCATTTCACCGTTGCCGGCCCCCGTTGGGCGAGTTATCAAGCCAACTTAGTGATGAGTCGCAACCCATACCGATGGCTTGAGTATGCCGCGTCTTCCTCCATCATGATTTTTGCAATTGCTCAACTCACGGGTATCAGCGACATCGCGGCGCTCATCGCCCTGGTCGGTGTCAACGGCTCCATGATTGGATTTGGCTGGATGCAAGAGCGATACGAACAACCCGGAGGTTCCCTGCAACCATTCTGGCTTGGCTGCATTGCGGGTGCCATCCCTTGGATTGCGTTGGGGATTTATTTGTTCTCTCCAGATGCATCTCAGCATGCACCTGGGTTCGTCTTTGGGATTTACTTCTCAATCTTCGTACTATTCAATTGCTTTGCCATCGTGCAATATCTGCAGTATCGACAGATTGGACGATTCGCCAACTACCTCACCGGAGAACGGACCTACATCATCTTGAGTTTTGTTGCGAAGTCACTCTTGGCGTGGCAAATTTTCGCTTCAACCTTGGCTGCTTCCAAGTAATCCATGCATCATTAACTGGTGCCCCCGGCAGGATTCGAACCTGCGACGCACGGTTTAGGAAACCGACGCTCTATCCCCTGAGCTACGGGAGCAAGAATCCTGATCATCACAGGTTGAGCCAGCAGCAACATTTGTTTCTGCGAGCGTTCTGCTTCTAGCGACAAATCGTACCTTGCTTCAAGCGAATCTCGTGTTGAGCCGTATTTGCCTCCGAAAGATCGTCAACAAAAGAGAAAATCAGACTATGGCTCTTGGCGGCCATTGATTTAACTTATTTTCGTGGCTCGAATCCGTCCTCAATGGAGAGCACCACAAGTTTGTGCTGCTGTGAGGAATTACGAAGGTGATCGCAGATGGTTACCCCTTCAAGGCAAGCACGAGTTGGCCGCAACCAAGGAGTCTTTGGATCCGCGCAGCCAAGACGCTCCCATAGCCACCGCACATAACAACGCGGCGAAATAACAGGCCGGGTGAAGCCCCGCCATGAAAGCGTTCTTGATGACGTTGGGGAAGAACTCATGACCAAGCACCACTGCGCGGTTCGAAGGACTCAAACCCGTGAGCACCTGTTGGCCTAAAAGATGCTCCATGGGGTTGTACCCCAAGAATGACGCAAAGAGTGTTGACACTGGTGGTAGTGACGCCACATGCTGCGCCGTTGCAAAGGGCACCCCCACTCGTGTCAAACCTTGGGTGAGTGCCGCGGGAAGTGATCGAGCAAGTCCAATGATCATCAAGGTAAAGAACACCCCGATCGAAATCACTTGCCCGGAATTTTGGAAAGTGGAGTTCATGCCAGAACCAACCCCCCGGTGTTGTGCCGGCAACGCATTCATCACACTGGTTCGATTCGGGGCGGCAAACATACCCATGCCAATGCCATTCATGAAGAGCAAGGCCGCAAAGGCTTCATAACGAAATACCGCAGGCAGAGCTGGGAACCACAAAAACGAGAGTGTGGCGAGCGCCATACCGGTCACCGTGAAGAGCCGTGCCCCGAAACGATCTGACAAGTATCCGCACAGCGGTCCGGCAATTAAAAACCCAGCGGTCAGTGGCAGCAGCATGAGGCCGGCAATAAATGGGGTACTCGAAAACGAATATCCATGAAGGGGCAGCCAGATGCCCTGCAGCCAAATCACCATGGTGAACATCAAGCCACCTCGCCCAATCGCAGATAGCAAGGTAGACAGACTCCCCGCACTAAAAGCTCGAATCTTGAATAGTTCGAGTCGGAACATCGGGTCGTCTGAGCGCTGCTCAATCACCGCAAACCCAACGAGGGACAACACGCCTAAGGCCAACATCCCGAGTACGACAGGACTCGTCCATCCCATGGTGTGGCCTCCGTAGGGCTGAATTCCATAGGTGACGCCGACCATGAGGGCGATGAGTCCGAGGGCGAAGGTGGCATTGCCCCACCAGTCCATGTGGTGATCGATTCGATGAGGTACTTCCCTGAGTTTGCGATAGGCCCACACGGTGCCAAAGAGTCCGATGGGAACTGAAACGATAAATACCAAGCGCCACTGGATAGGGCCGAGCAGACCCCCGAGTACCAGACCGAGAAAACTTCCTGAAATGCCAGCGATCTGGTTAATCCCAATCGCCATACCTCGTTGATGTTCAGGGAATGCGTCAGTAAGAATGGCCGTGGAGTTCGCGATCAGAAATGCCGCTCCCACGCCTTGGAACAAGCGCATGACCACCAACCAAATCGCTCCGGCCGTTCCGCTCATCCACGTCACGGACAGCAAGAGAGAGAAGAAGGTATAAACGGCAAAGCCAAGGTTGTACATCTTGACCCGGCCCAACATGTCGCCAAGGCGTCCGAGACTCACCACAAGCACTGAGGTGACAATCATGAACCCCAGAATCATCCACAACATGTAAAAGGTATTTCCGGGTTGTAGCGGGTCGACGTGGATGCCATCGAAAATATTGGGCAACGAAATCAACACGATCGACGTATCGATAGTGGCCATCAACACGCCAAGCGTCGTATTGGAGAGCACTACCCACTTGTAACGTTCCGCCGTGGGGTTCTCACGTACATTCAAGTTCTTATTCCCCACGCAACCTCGCTCCGCGACTACTCCTCGAGCCTAGAACGAGTACTTGCTCTTCATTGCCAAACAATCAGCTGCTGCGAGATTGAGTTCTGGAATTGCGTTGCCGCCCTCGGGCGACGCCGAGTCGGGCGCGAGTGGAACGTCGTCGGAGGATGCACTCTGAGAGCCCGTTATTGGACACCGCCCCCATGTCATCGCCAAGAGCACAATCAAAGGTGCGATGAGTACCAAGTTGTATCGGAAGCTCGCGAAGGCCGTTGCTGCGATCCCGATTACGTTTCCCACCAAAAACAAACTCGCGACGACCCCGATGCCAAATCGGCTCTTTGCGATCCAAGGATCTCGAGCAACAGGCACATCGTCACGTCGCCGCACTATTACAAAAAAATAAACAAGACGAACCACAATGCCAGCAATCAGAAGCCAAAGCAGCGCTTGGGGAATCTTCGAAGTTTGGAGTGCAATCGATCGAAACACCGGGAGCACGTTTTGCCTCGGCGCGGAGCTACGTTGTGACCAATCTAAAAGCACCTGGCGATATTGCTTCGTTCCTTGGTGTACCCACATTTGGTAACCATCGTCGTATTGCGCGACATTGACAAACACCGGCCCGAAGAGTTCATCGAGTGCTACGGCAGTCATGCCGCCAATTGCGGCCGTCGGGTGAGATATGAGCGCAGCAATCGTGATCGCTGATAGCTCACGCTGGTCGTTGGCTAATGATGGCCCAAGACGACCGGCTTGAAAAATTGCTGTGTTGGGCACCCAAACCAAATTCATGGAAAAGCCGGGATACTGACTGGTGTCATGCTCATGACACAGTTGGCGAAGGGCTGCTTTAACGTCAGACTGCTTTGCCAAAGATGAGGTGCACGGCAAAATGGTGTTCCAACGGGCAGCCAAGAACGAACCTGACAATACATTCAGGGTTCGCATGGAAAACACTCGCTGGTTTTGGCTCAAGGTTCCCTCAAGTGGCGCGATAAAGACCACGACGGATGCAGCTAGGGCCACCACGCTCGTTGCCGCCCTGAGAATAGATCGCTTATCGATGAGCTCAAGCACCATCCACGAAACGCCAAGGGCAAGACCGGCAACTATTGACGGAATAAGCAAGGCGGTTCGAATCGAAGCCGCGGCAGCCAAACTCGCCACGCCCACCACGACAAACCACGGCCGAAGCCACCATTGACGGCACGAAAAGGCGATGCAGGTGGCCCAAAGGAAGCACACCACAAAATCAATCGTCAGCGACTCGGACAAAATAGTGCGTTCATAGACCGCGATGATGGGTAGCGCCGCGTAAAGCGAAGTCCATGCGATAGCGCCGACCTTTCCCGTTATGCGTCGCAATCCGTCGTAGAGGAATCCGATCGAAGCCATGCCCAAAATGAATTGCAGCACGACGACGTCGTGCTCGTGGTAGTTACCAAAGGTCAGATGAAACCAAAACGCTGCAATGTCGCCAGGCCGAGATGCCGTTTCGCGTGGGTACGCGAGGGCATAGATATAGGACTTGGAATCAGGGAAATACCAGACGCCTGGCTGCGCCCACAGAAGTAACCCTCGAACGAGCAAGCCAACGCTCTCAACGATGCCAAAACCGAGCAGCGCCGCTTTCCAATTCGCGGGCTGCGCGGGTCGCAAGAACCATGGGTGACGTCGCGTTGATGTCACAACCCTCCCCCGATGGTTGGACGTGATGCTCAGGTTACGAGCAAAGGATGAATGAAACTCCTGAGCAACCCTATCGGAGCGACCCGACCCTTGCGGTATCGGGTTTCCTCCCTATTTGGTCACACAAGCGAACGGACCAACAGGAACCGAGTTGAGAAGCGCTGAGGTCAGCGACGATGTTGACGCGCGGGACTCGCCCCATCGTCTTCCATCTCAATGAGAAGCAATTCGTTATTGAGAAAAGAATTCCACCACGAAAACGCCCTCGCGAATCTTAGGATTCCTAGTCGTCGTCGCTAGCGTGAGCCGCCATGAGGGCGTCAATCATTGCCACCACCGTCGGATCGGTCAAGGTCGTCACATCACCAAGTGCTCGATGTTCAGCTACGTCTCGAAGAAGCCGGCGCATGATCTTGCCCGAGCGCGTCTTGGGAAGATCGGGAGTCAAGATGATCTGCCGCGGCTTGGCAATCGGCGAAATGGAGACGGCTACATGATTGCGAATAGAGGCGATAACGGCGGCCTCGGCCTCAGAGTTGGCATCGACCTCCTTGCCACTCTTTAATGTCACAAACGCGACGACAGCTTGACCAGTGGTGTCATCGGAAGCGCCAACTACCGCGGCTTCCGCAACGTCATCGTGGCCCACGATGGCGTGTTCGACTTCGGCGGTCGAGAGTCGGTGGCCCGAGACATTCATGACGTCATCAACACGCCCAAGGACCCAAATGTCACCGTCGTCATCTCGCTTGGCACCATCACCGGCAAAGTACCGTCCTTCGAAACGACTCCAATAGGTTTCGTGGTAGCGCTCGGGGTCGCCCCAAATGCCTCGCAACATGCCAGGCCACGGTGCATTCACCACCAAGAATCCGCCTTCTCCCTTGGCGACACTGATGCCTTCGTTGTCTACGACATCAATCGATATGCCGGGGAACGGCGTCATTGCCGCGCCAGGCTTCGGGGCGGTAATGCCCGGAAGCGGGGTCATCATGATCCCACCAGTTTCAGTCTGCCACCACGTGTCAACAATGGGACAACGATCCCCACCGATTGTGCTTCGATACCAGATCCAAGCTTCAGGGTTAATGGGCTCGCCTACCGATCCAAGGAGTCGAAGCGATGACAAATCATGACTCGCAGGATGTTCATCTCCCCACTTCATGAATGTCCTGATGGTGGTCGGAGCCGTGTAGAGAATGGTGGCTTTGTACTCTTCGATGATGCGCCACCACCGGTCGCGGCCACCAGCATCAGGAGTTCCCTCATACATGATTTGTGTGACGCCATTAGTGAGTGGCCCGTAGACGATGTAACTGTGCCCGGTCACCCAGCCGATGTCTGCCGCCGTCCAGCAAATATCGGTCTCAGGCTTAACGTCAAAGATGTAGCGGTGCGTGGTGCTCACATGCGTGAGGTAGCCACCAGTCGAGTGGAAGATGCCTTTGGGGCTCGCGGTCGTGCCCGAGGTGTACATGATGTAGAGCGGGTGTTCGGCCGGAAATGATTTTGCAGCATGGTTCGCGGGCTGTGTTTCGACATACTCATGCCACCACAAGTCACGACCTTCTTGCCAATTGACCTCTTGACCCGTGCGACGCACCACCAAGACGTTTCGCACCTGTGGGCACGACTTCAATGCATCATCAACTTGTTGCTTGAGGCCGGCAGCTGCGCCGCGGCGATACCCCCCATCAGCAGTAATCACGATGCTGCAATCGGCATCGTTGACTCGATCGGCAATCGCGTCAGCACTAAATCCCCCGAAAATCACTGAGTGAGGAGCACCAACGCGAGCACACGCCAACATGGCCGCAACTGCTTCAGGGATCATGGGCATGTAAATAGCAATTCGATCCCCTGCTTCGACGCCGAGTGCTTCGAGTGCGTTGGCAGCTTGCGAGACCATTGCCAGCAAGTCCGAGTAGGTGATCGTTCGCGTATCGTCTTCAGGTTCTCCAATCCAATGGAACGCAACTTTGTCGCCGCGCCCTGCGTCGACGTGACGATCCAGGCAGTTCACACTGGCATTGAGCGTTCCGTCTTCGAACCATGTAGCGAACGGTAGATCCCAAGTCAGCGACTTGGTAAAGGGTGTATCCCACGTCAAAGTATTTGCCTGCTCAGTCCACCAAGCCACTGGATCGGCATTGGCCTCTGCATAAATAGAAGGCTGTGCGTTTGCCTGTGCAGCAAATTCGGCAGAAGGTGCAAATGTGCGATCTTCGTGGAGCAACGACTCAACTGCTCCTTCAGGACGAGAATCTGACATGAAATCTTCCTCACTTTATGGTTTTTGAAGATTACCAAGATGAAATTCCAGTCGAGAAAGGCCTACTGCGATCTCCCTTTAGTGCCAGGAGCAGCCTGAACCCGAGGCTCGATAATCCCAATGCTGCCCATGGTATCCACACCCAGGCCGTTGCTTCATTCACCAAGGCTCCATCGGCGAATCATCGCGATTCTGCACGAGGTCCTTTAATCAACAGTGGGAGGTATCGATTCTCGCGGTTAAATTCATCACATGGAGCTTTCTGGCGAATACATCCCGAGTTCGAACGAGTGGGTCCGTGACCAAGTTGCGGCCTATGAGGCCAGTAACGGCCAAGAGGCCAATGTGCTTCCTGGGACTGAATGGACGGTCGTCGTCGTCACCATGCGAGGCACATCTAGTGGTGCGGTGCGCAAAATCGGCCTCATGAGAGTTGAGCATGATGGAGACTACGGCCTGATCGCTTCCAAAGGTGGTGCACCGGAGCATCCCTCGTGGTATTTCAACCTGCTCGCCCATCCTGACGAAGTGCTGATTCAAGATGGAGCCGTCAAGAAGGCCTACGTGGTGGAAGAAGTCTTTGGCTCAGAGCGCGACGAATGGTGGCATCGCGGCGTGGCGGCATATCCCCCTTATGAGGAGTACCAAGCAAACACCGATCGCATCATTCCGGTGCTGGTTGCCCGCCCTCGCTAAGACCTAATCGTCTCCACGAAATCGTCGCTGCGCCTTGCGTTTGGCATTTTGTGCCTTGTCATTGAGGCGTCGCTCGACCGATCCCCGCGTAGCCCGAGTGGCGCGACGAACTTTGCTGCGCACTAAACCATCATCTATGGCTGCGAGAGCTCGCTCGGTAACCACATTTCGGTTGCGAAGTTGTGAGCGGCTTTGACTCTCGGTGAATTGCATCACCGGACCAAACTTGGCCCCCAATCGAGCCTGATCCTGTTCACTCAGCCCCGTGTCGCGCAATTCGATGCGTAACGACACCTTGGTTGATGCCGTATTTACGTGCTGTCCGCCAGGGCCGCCGGAGCGAGCAAAGCTGTAGCGAAACGATGACGCTTCTATCGCTCGACCAGAGGGGGTCTTGAGATATCGCATGCCTCCATCGTTCCAGACGCCGAGAGAGGTTGGATGACAGTCCGACGATGAGAGCGTCGAAGGGCCACGAGCACCGGTGTTGAGAGCAGCACAATCAATACAACGTTGATCACTGCCCGAGGTAGATCGAAACCAAGCGAGGTGGTGATATCGAACACCAGAAAGTGTTTGACATTCACCAGCCAGCCACCTCCAGCAACATAGGAGACCGAGGTAGAGGAGCCAGCGACGAATGGCCAGAACCAAAGATTCATGGCCGCTCCGTAGAGCAAACACGCCACCGCGGTGTAGCTAGCGAGCACCCAGCGCTCATGGCGTCGCGGATGCGGCAGGAATCCTGCACCACTACCAACCCAGCCCGCACAGAGCATTTGAAACGGGAGCCACGGCCCCACTCCCCCGGTGGCAACAGCCGAGACAAACATGGTGAGCCCACCCAAGGCAAAGCCAAAGGGCGCGCCGTACACGTAGCCCGCAAGGACGAGCAGAAAGAACACGGGCTCCAGACCCGCCACGCCAGGGCTAGGGATCCGCAGCGCAGTCCCACATGCCGCCAAGATCCCCAGCACTGCAATGCCCCGCGCGTCAATGCCACCCTTGGACATTTCGATAGCGCTGAGCCCGAGCAAAATTGGCACCAAAAGCAAGAGAACGAACGGTGCATCGTGCGCATGGGCCTGATTGGCGTTGGCGTGGGTGCTGATGAAAAACGGCCACAGCAAGCTCGCCAGCCCTATCACGCTGACTACGCCCACCAAGAGTGAGCCAGTGAATCCAAAGCGATGGCTGCGCATTAGTTTCGCCCCGCCAACGCGGCCTTGATCTCGTGAACGGTCAACCACGGCTCAGGACTCAAAATTTTCGATACCTGCGGCGCAAAAGCTGGGGTTTGACGGACCACACTTCGCGTCTCGCCGCCCGCAATGATTTCTCCACCCGCTAACACCACCGTGTGGTCGGCGATGGAAGCGGCGAGCTCTACGTCATGAGTGCTCAGCAAAATCGCCACTCCCTGGTTACGAAGTCCGGTGAGTTGGCAGCACAGGGACCACTTCGCTTCGTAATCGAGTCCTCGTGTCGGCTCATCAAGCAAGAGCAATGTCGGGCGAGCTGCCAGCACGACCGCGAGAGCCAGTTGGAGTCGCTGTCCTTCAGAAAGGTCACGAGGGTGGCGATCTGCATCCAACACCGCATCGAGCTTTTCAAGTTCCGCCCACGTCGTTCCAGCCTCAAGGCCGTGTTCGCGATCAGCAGTTTCGCATTCGTCTGCCACACTTTGGCAATACAACAACAAGCCAGGATCTTGTGGCACGAGGCCAACTCGATGGATGCGTTGAGCGGGTTTCATGGTGGCAGGGTTCGTACCCTCAAGAAGAATCGTTCCCTTATTGGTTTCGCGCATACCACTCAGCAAACTCAACAGGGAGGTCTTCCCCGATCCATTTCGACCCATCAAGGCCGTGATCGTTCCTGCCAAGAGATCCCACGACACGCCGTTGAGCGCGCCAAAGGATCCGTATTTGAGATGGACCTTGTCAATGGATGCTACGAGTGGTCCCGCCACTGGCTGGCCTTCAGGTGGCTCCAATCCAGATAACTCATCAAAGAGTGGTCCCGCCATTCGCCTAGCTGCTCGCACCGTAACGGGGAGCGGAGACCACTTCGCGATTCGACCAAGTTCAACGATGGGTGGGGCGATACGGGCTCGCTCCATTACCTCTGAAGGAGTACCAAGCTCGACGCCGTCATTGCCCAGGGATAAAACACGATCCGCAAAAGGCAGTACGCGCTCGAGCCGATGCTCTGCGATGACGACGCTAAGTCCTACGTCATGAACGAGACGTGTAAGCGAGCTCAGTACTTCTTCGGCCGAGCCGGGATCGAGGGCTGAGGTTGGTTCATCAAGGACTAAGACCCGAGGGGATGCGGCCAACACTGCGGCAATGGCAACTCGCTGCTGTTGACCACCGGACAAGGCCCGAAGTTGTTCGTCGCGCACCTCATGAAGATTGAGCAGATCGAGGACGTCTTCCACGCGTCGGCGCATGGTGACCGCATCGATACCGAGATTCTCCATCGCGTAGGCAATTTCGTCTTCGACGCGATCCGTGACAAATGACTGCGCTGGGTTTTGTCCCACGTATCCAACGAGCCCCGCTAGCTCTGTGGGTGTGGTGTTCCTCACCGAGTGGCCAGCGATGGTCACATCGCCGTGCATCTCTCCCCCGCTGAAGTGGGGAATGAGCCCATCGATGGCACGCAGCAAGGTCGATTTACCCGAACCAGTAGGCCCAATCACGACCAGGAATTCTCCATCGAGGATCTCGACGTTTAAGTCGCGAACGATCCAACGACTTTCTTGGTCGTAGCGGAATCCAAAAGAAGTAAAGCGGATCATGCGCTGACCGCTGTTCTTGTGCGTGTGGACGTTCGTGACCGACTACTACCCGTTGGCACAGGGGCAATGAGGAGCACCGCGGCACTCACGGCGATGGAAAGCATTCCCAAGGCGCTCACCGGCGGAGCACTCAGTGGACTCGGCGACCACGAAATCCCCGACCAGGCAAGGTGGCCGAGCAGCGCAAACGATGCGGCGGGCACCCAACCCAAGCAGGCAATCGCTCCAGCAGCCAGCGTGAATGCTGCTCGGCGATAGCGAGTTCTTTGCGCACGTCGGTGACTGCGCACAACGCCCGTGCCAACAAGAATCACCCCAAGGCCAGCAAGGGGAATTGGCAGAGGAACGCTCGCGCTGGTGGCCAAAAGACCATAGCCGCCAACAAGCAGCACGAGTACTCCAAGTACCACCAATGCGCGATTCAACCGAGGTGTCGTGGCTTGTCCCACCGATCGACCGAAACCGCGCGAGCCCATCGAGGCTGCCAAGGTGGTCGCAGATTCAAGCGCATCCTCGAGCGCTGGGACCAAAATGCCTCTCATGCCAGCTATCCCCCGCGTGGGTCGTCCTCGAAGGGTGCGAGCCTCATGGAGACGCTTCACTGAAGCCATCAATGCCGGCGTGAAACACAACGCCACCGTTACCGCAACAGCCACTTCGTGAAACACGCCGGGCAGTGACCGAAGAAGATCACGGGGACTCGCCAAGCAATTCGCTGCACCAAAAGCCAGCAAGATGACGCTCAGACGAAGACCGCCTTGCAGTGCGGTAAGTAATGCTTCGGCAGTTACGGGTCCACCGAGCGATACACCGGCAAGCCAATTTGGTAATTGGAGTGACGGAATCGTGAACAAGACATGGCCAGGGCTTCGTTGGCCAAAGAGGATCTGCAGCACGATGCGTGCCACCACCACAAACACAGCGATCTTGATGAACGCTCTGATCGAAGTCGCGGCCGTTGCGATGCGTCCTCGCAAGGTTGCCACCATGATCGAGAGCGTGCACAGTGCAAGAAGCAACAGCGGGTTAGACGTCGCCACTCCCGCAACTGCTACGCCGGCCGCCCAGAGCCACCATGCCCCCGCGTGGATGGGGCGGTCAGTCTTCACGGCTCCTGATCCGCAGCACAACAATTGCCGCGGGGATCAAAATCACCAAGAGCCCACCTGCGAGTACCGCAGCCATCCATGCCGACTTTGATTGAGGCGCCTCGGGAAGATTTTTCGCGTCGAGTATCCCTGTTGAGCATTGCAACGCTTCACCAGCAAGCACCGACGGAGCTAAGTCGCTCGCTGCCCCTTTGCCATTGGTCTCAAAGCGAAGTCCTACCGCTTGCCCTTTTGCTGCCACCACTTCGGCGGGCCCATTATTGGCGTAGACCCATCCCTTTTCACTGCCGTGGAAGTAGGCCCAGTATTGGTACTGACCATTTGCTTTGGTAGTTCCACAACCTGTGGCCGGCACGCCTGCAACACCACAAAGCAGGCCACTTGATGCCCAACGAAGTGAGCCGCCGCCATCGACAGCAATGAGATCAGCCACCGCATCAGCGTCGGTCGCTGTCATGGGAACTCTCACGCAGTGGCTCAAGGTTGCACGGTGTGCGCCAGTGCCATAGTCAATGACGACAGCGATGACCTTGGTGCTCGCCGCGAATGCTTGCGGCACCCCAGGACTCAGCGCAAGGATCGCGCTCACGCCCATGGTCGCCACGATCAGGCTGAAGATTCTGCGCAGCATTACTTGGTGAGCATGGAGAGGGTTCGCACCGCTTCTTGGGTGGAGATCTGATCAGGGCTGAGACCTGCTTGATAGACAAAGCCGCCGTTGGCAGCTTGGTAGCGCTCCAGACAGGTCACTGGGGTCGCCTTGCCTTTGGCGAAGGCACTCGACGATGGCGATACCCCCATGGCGTGCAGTGCTCCGGCCACGATGGCTGTCGAGTTGGAGTCGGTGTTGTTGCCCACGTAGAAACCCCACCCAGCTTGAGCAGTTTCGGTGTTCTTCAGCCAGGTGATCGCATGCTTGCCGGCGGAAGAATTCAACAGTCCCACTGAGGCCAACCCATCGAGGGCGAGGGCCGTGGCGTTCGAATCTGGCCCTTGGTAATTACTGGCAAGGCCGTTGCATGGGTCTAAGGCTGCATCTTCAGAGAAGCCACCGCTCGGGCACTGTTGAGCCAAGAGCCAGTTGGTCGCCTTGGTCATGGCAGCGGTATTGGATTTCACGCCAGCTCCGCGCAGTGCCGAGATAATGAGTCCTTGTCGATAGGCACCGTTATAGGTCGGGTCTTGCACACCAAAGAGGCCCGTACTCTGCTGAGTCTGCAGAATCTTGAAGATCAACGTTGACACATGCATTTGCGATGTGGTCTTCGTGGCTTCAGCGATCTTGACCAACATGGCGAGTGCGGCCGGGTCATCCCCACTTGATGCAGCACCATTGGTCGGATTCACGTATTGGGACACGTGACGCGACAGGTAGAGAGCAATCTCATGGGCCACCTTGGCATCAGTAGTGCCCGACAAAGCGAGCGCAGTCTGCGCGGTGTTGTCAAAGTTCACGCCAGCAGTGCCCAGCACCGAACCATTGGGTTGAACATTGGCGCTGAGCCATGCAGTGCCTTTGCTTACCGGCACCGATTGTTTGGTTTTGATTGAGGCGCTTGCTGCACTTGCGCCAATGGCCAGCGTTGCTGCCACCGCGACGCTGAGGCTGCGGATGATCTTGTTCATGAATTACTCCTGGTGTGAATGGACCAGGAATAGCCATGCAAGGCCAAGCCAGGCCCGCCCACGTGTCTCGACGTTGCAGGATTTCTGCCACCTCTCAGGTATCCCGACTCGTGGCGATTATTCGCCACCCACGGTTGCGGACCAGTGCCGGGTTTTGACCGGCTTCCCCTGTGAGCTGTGTTCAATATTGACCGTATCACGCCCACCAGCGCGAACGGCGACGCCCGGGTTTGCTAGTTTGCGCCCACAAAGCGAATGGTGATGTCGCCCACCGATTCCATTGAGCACTCGAGTTCGTCTCCAGGGGCCAAGAATCGAGGAGGATCAAAACTCTGACCAGCGCCTTTGGGGCAGCCCGTGTAAATCAAGTCTCCAGGGTAGAGATCAATAATGCCGGTCAGGGCGACCAAAATATCGGCCACCGAATAGATCATTTGAGCGGTGGTGGCATCTTGGCGAAGCTCACCGTTGATCGAGCACTGAAGGCGAATATCGTTGCGATCTCGGAACTCATCAGGGGTCACCATGATGGGACCCACGGGGGCAAAGCCTCGATGACTCTTGCCGAGGGAGAATTGTCGGCCCGCTTCCATCTGGGTGTAGCGATCTGACAGATCTTGACCAAGGGTGAGACCTGCCACCACGTCCCACGCAGTGTCAGCGGTCAGATGCTGCGCGTGCTCTTTAATGACGACCACCATTTCAGTTTCGTAGTCACAATGTTCATTAGGTAAGACAACGACGGGATGCGGACCCGTAAGCGCTGACCGGAATTTCACAAAGGTCGCGGGGACTTTCGCGAGATCAAGTCCCATTTCAGCGGCGTGGTCGTGGTAGTTAATACCAATGGCGATGATTTGCCGTGGTTCGTCGCTTACCGGCCCCAACTCGTCTTGATTGATCGCCACACGATCAGCGCCGCCAAGGTCAAGACCAGCCAGAGCATCAATATGGGCAATTGCGCTCGTCATGTCTGGGCCGATACGCCCATCGGTCAGATCTGCGATATCAACAGCTCCATCGTCAACAACGAGATGAGCGCGACCACGAAGGTTTGCCAAACGCATGAGTTCCTGCTTTTTCGGTTGGGGAACCTCAGTCTACGAGATAGCAGCCGGGGCTTCGTTCCCTCAGGTACCCTCGAAGCGTCAGTACTGTCTCTAAGAAAGCGCACCAATGGCACTATCAATTGGAATTGTCGGACTACCCAACGTTGGAAAATCAACGCTGTTCAACGCGCTCACGCAAAACGATGTACTCGCCGCGAATTACCCCTTCGCCACCATCGAGCCAAACGTTGGCGTCGTAGCAGTTCCCGACCCCCGCCTTCAGGTGCTCTCTGACATCTTTGGATCTGAGCGAATCTTGCCAGCGTCGGTGACCTTCGTCGATATTGCCGGCATTGTTCGCGGCGCGAGTGAAGGCGAAGGTCTCGGCAACCAATTCCTCGCTGCTATTCGCGAATCCGATGCCATTTGCCAAGTGGTGCGAGTGTTTGAAGATGACGACGTCATTCACGTCGATGGGCGCGTTGATCCCGTGAGCGACATTGAGACCATCAATACCGAGCTCATCCTCGCTGACCTGCAGACCATTGATAACCGTCTTCCCAAAATGGAACGTGAAGCGAAGAAGGCTGGGGTAACCCCCGCATTAGAAGCCGCGCGAAAAGCAGAAGCAATCTTGAATGAAGGTCGTACCATCTTCTCCGCATCAAAAGAGGTCAACATCAACGATCTCCGCGACCTGCATCTCCTCACGGCCAAGCCGTTTCTCTACGTGTTCAACGTTGACGAAGCGGGCCTCGCCGCAAGCGAGAAGGTCGCGTCTTTGGTCGAACACGTCGCACCCGCCAAAGCCATCGTGCTCTGCGCGCAGCTCGAAGCGGAGCTCGCGTCACTCGAGCGTGACGATGCCGTCGAGATGCTCAATTCCTACGGCCTCGAAGAGCCAGGTCTCGATCGACTCATCCGCGTTGGATTCGAAACCCTGGGACTTCAGACATACCTCACCGCCGGCCCTATGGAGGCCCGTGCTTGGACCATCCACATCGGCGATACGGCCCCCCAAGCTGCCGGAGTGATTCACACTGACTTCGAACGAGGCTTTATCAAGGCAGAGGTCATTAGTTTCGATGATCTCGTTGAGGCCGGTTCCGTAGCCAACGCTCGAGCCGCAGGCAAAGCACGGGTCGAAGGCAAGGACTATGTCATGGCCGATGGCGACGTGGTTGAATTCCGATTCAACGTTTAGTGGTGGCGAATTTCGAAGCGCGCTAGGTCTGCGCCGGTGATCTCGTGGATGGTCTCCGCATCGTGGGCCGTCGCCACTTCAATGCGGTGCATGATGCCGATGTCTGAGGGGTAGTCGAAGTACCACGAGATCGGTGCACCGTGGGCATCGCGCGTGAGAGCCCGAAGCCGCAGTTCTAGTTTCGTGGATTGCGCCATGGCAACTCCAAATACGGCCAAGGCTCTCTGCCCAACCGCGCTGTGAAGCACTTCGAGCGTTTTGGGTGAAAGCTGCACAACGAGTGACGCCAGAAGTCGCTCTCCAGAGCGCGCACCACCTCGTCGCGGCTCCATGTCGATCGTGGCGGACGCAACCTTCACTGAAGGATGCAGGGAACTCAGTACGTCAACCGTTGGGGATTCACACCACAGCGCAGTCTGGTGATCGGGATAGCGCGTCGCGTACTCATTGATTCTCGCTACTTCATCGACATCACAATGTTTGGAGGCAACAAAAAGACGATCAATCTTCGGGCCGAAACTCTGCACGGCTTGCCAGTAGGAGGCGCAATAGTCGTCGAACTGTGGCCGCCATGGCGTTCCGAGCTCACGGTAGTCCTCTACATCAGGAATTTCTGGCTCGAAGGCGATGGCTTGGGCTACGGCGTCAGCCAACCACGGCTCTACCGTGCTCGGCGCTTGGATATTTGGCTGACGTGCGGGACGAAGATTCTTGGTTGCAATCCGCAGTGGCAATGTCAGAGCCGGAAACTGCTGGGCCAGGCGTTGGGATCGACTGAGTGGGTGGCTGAGCGAACGTTCGACACTTCGGCTGGCGTGGCGTTGGGCTTCATGTTCATCTCGCAGCCATGGCGTCGGGCGAAGCACTACGCCGCGTGATGCTTGTGACTGCCACAGGGAACCATCGTGTTTGAGCCGATAGAACAGTGCAGTTTCGGGGGCTACGACGTGAGCTATGTCATCGGCGAGTGTCTCAAGATTCCAATGCCAGTCTTCAGGACCAAATCCCTCGCGCAGTGCATTGCGCGTGAAGGGATGGCGAGCAACAACCTCGCGAGTGGTGAGTGCCATCGAGGTCCACGGGTGGAACGCGGGGACGATGCCAAGATCAAGACCCGCATCGCGAGAAGCGAGGATAGGGAACCATTCGTAGCGCTGACCAAAACTCACTACCCAGGCCGGATGCACGACTGCTCGGCCCTGAGTCCCTGCCACGGTCGCCACGGCGTTGGTCAGCCACGAGGCGCTGAAGAGGTCATCGGCATCGGCCCAGGCAATGAGATCTGCTGTGCTCTGGCTGATGCCGTGCATGCGCGCCGCACCCAAATCACCTTCGTCGACCTCGAGCAAGACAACGGACGAACTCGGGATGATCTGACCTAGTCGAGCAAAGGTGTCGTTCGTCTCGCTATCACTACGGTCAAACACCACCACGACTTCAACCTTGAGGCCGCTGGCACGCGCGTGATCCACCATGGCGCCAATTGAGCGCACCGTGGGATATGACAGCAATCCTTCGCGATGGGCATTAATCACCAAGCTCACATCAGGCATGGGATTGTCCATTCACCGTCACCAGCTCGGCCGGTATGCCAAACACGTCAACCACATGATGTGCTTGCGCCGCAGTCGCGACCTCAATGCGAGTGAGATGGTTCGAGACCTCGCGAATGCGCTGCGCCTCCAGTGGGAGGAGTCGCACCCCTTCGCTTATGTCGAGTTCATGAAAGGCAACGTTGATCTCCGAAGCTTGACTCATCGCCAATCCCCATCGGAGGAGTGCCTTCCAGGCTGTTGCTGATCCACAAATGGTCACCGAGGCTGGGGTCAGTTGCGTCACAACCACACTGAGCAGGCGATCAGCGCTGAAATGGGGATCGCACAGCGCTTCGAGCTTGGCGCCCAATCGGCTCGCAACGCCACTCCCCGATCCTGTGGTGAGCAACACGGTCGCATCAGAATCGCCAAGCACGTGCTCGGGATCCGAGGCAATGACGAGATGGTGAATGTCCGTGCCAAGGTAATCAACGAATTCCCAATAGAGATCACTGAATGCATCGGGCTGATTCGTGACTTGATGCATCTGGTAATCGTGAGCGAGGCCCGTTGCCAGCCGAGGCTCGATCTCACTAGCCGCATCGAGATGGTTGAGAAACCACCGTTTCGAAGCGATCGGGGGCCGAGCAGCCTGATCACGCCGTTTCTGCCGCGCGCTCAGCAGTGACGGGGCGACCCGGCGTTCAACGCCTCGAGCGATTACGGCCAATTCGCGAAACGCCTCGCTGTGCCACGCACGCTGGGGTGGAGCGGCAGGCGATGGCATCATGGCACCAGAAGGCTCAAATCGGCCGAGTGACTTCAACAGCTGTGTTTCACGCAATACCGACACCGGTCGGATGGGTCGACCTTTTCGAACATTGTTGGCATGGCCGCGAATGCGATAGCAGTAACTCGTCTCAGGAATTACTGCGTGGTGAATACCCGCACCGAGCAAGATGAGATTCCAGTGAAGATCTTCCGCTGCAAATCCTTCACTATTTGGTGTCGCAATGAAGGGGAAACGACGAGCGGTTGATCGATGCAGGGCCACACAGGCCGGCCAGGCGTTTTGCTGGGCGAGCATCGAGAAGTTAAACGAAGGATCTCGCGAATCTTGGATCAACCATGCCACGGGAGGATTTCGTGGTTCATCTTCGAACATCAAACACACTGCAGGGTGTGCCACCACCTCGGGTCCCCACATCGTCAGCTTGGCTGAAAGTTCAACCACCCAGTTCTCACCGATCAGGTCGTCGCCGTCAATCAGTGCCACGAGTTCATGAGAAGCCCGAGCGATCCCATCATTTCGTGATCCCGCTTGGTCCCCATGATCGGTGACCACGATGGTTGCCTGCGGCAACACAGCAGCAGCACTGCTACGCACCGTGGCTTCCGTGCGCTCATCGGGACGATCGAGAATCAACAGGGTCTCGATACCAATTCCAGCAGTTTCCGCCTTTGATACGGCGGTTGCCACCGAACGCAAGGTTGGGTGCGCCAGTACTCCTTCGTGGTGAAAGGTAATGATGACAGATACCGGCAGCGACAAGTTTTAGCAACCAACCCTCAAGATAGGCCCTACTCGTGGCCGACGTGACTAACCTAATCGTGCTGAGGTGTCGCCATGAAGCACATGGAGTCCACGGCATCAACCTACCCCTGAGGAGCCCACGGTGTCTGCCACAAACTTCGATTTCAAGGTCGCCGACCTGAGCCTTGCCGAGTTCGGTCGCAATGAGATTCGACTTGCAGAGCATGAGATGCCCGGCTTGATGGCAATGCGAGCAGAATTTGGTGAATCCAAGCCACTCAAGGGAGCTCGCATCACCGGCAGTCTCCACATGACCATTCAGACTGCGGTGCTCATTGAAACACTCGTGGCCCTCGGAGCTGACGTCCGCTGGGCGAGTTGCAATATCTTCTCGACTCAAGACCACGCTGCAGCCGCCGTCGTGGTCGGCCCGGAGGGCAGTGTCGAAGAGCCCAAGGGTGTTCCGGTTTTTGCGTGGAAGGGTGAGACGCTCGAAGAGTACTGGTGGTGCACGGATCAAGCATTGCGGTGGCCAGGCGAAGATGGGCCGACGGCCATTCTCGACGACGGTGGCGACGCCACCTTGCTCATTCACAAGGGCCTTGAATTTGAAAAGGCTGGCGTTGTGCCCGACCCCTCGTCGGCTGACTCTGAGGAATACGCCGTTGTCTTGGGATTGATCAAGACCTTGATTGCCGAGAACCCAAGTCGATTCACGGGCGCTTCCAATGCCATCACCGGCGTGAGCGAAGAGACCACCACAGGCGTGCACCGACTCTATGAAATGCAACGCTCGGGCGAGCTGCTCTTCCCCGCTATCAACGTCAACGACGCCGTCACCAAGTCAAAGTTCGACAATAAATACGGCTGTCGCCACAGTTTGGTTGACGGCATCAACCGGGCCACCGATGTGCTTATTGGCGGCAAAGTTGCCGTGGTGTGTGGCTATGGCGATGTTGGTAAGGGCTGCGCCGAGTCACTGCGTGGCCAGGGCGCCCGCGTGATCGTGACGGAAATCGACCCCATTTGCGCCCTCCAGGCCGCCATGGACGGCTACGAGGTCACCACGCTCGAAGATGCCCTCACCCGAGCCGACATCGTCATTACGGCGACTGGCAACAAAGACGTCGTGCGCGTTGAGCACATGGCCGCCATGAAGCACCAGACGATTGTTGGCAACATCGGTCACTTTGACAACGAAATTGACATGGCCGGCCTCAGCACCACCCCCGGGGTCCGACGCGTGACCATCAAGCCTCAGGTGGACGAATTCACTTTCCCTGATGGCCACTCCATCATCATCTTGTCGGAGGGTCGCTTGCTCAACCTCGGCAATGCCACGGGGCACCCCAGCTTCGTCATGTCAGCGAGCTTCACTAACCAAGTGATGGCCCAAATTGAGTTGCACACCAACATCACTGCGTACCCCGTAGGTGTCTACGTGCTGCCGAAGCATCTCGATGAGAAGGTCGCGCGCCTGCACTTGGACTCACTAGGCGTCACCTTGACCGAACTCCTGCCGAGCCAGGCTGAATACCTTGGTCTTGACACGGCAGGCCCGTTCAAGCCCGATACCTATCGCTACTAGAACCTGGGCGCCTCAGAACAAGGAGTGGCGTACCGGCTCATCGCGATGGCCAGGCTGGGCGTAGGCCTCGACGGCGAACACCTGCGCAAAGAGTTCTTCGGGCATGGTGGCAAAAAAGGATGATCCTGTTTGGGATTGGTGCGCCAAGAGTGCTGCTCGCTTGAGGCTCACAACGTCACGTCCATCAATTTCCACAACCACCTCTTCATCTGGGGTGGCCATGGCTTCGAGTTCCTCCAAGTTGGGACCCTCCCCTTCCATGCCCTCAGGAGGCGCCATGGCTGCAAATGCCCGAGCTCGACTGAGCGGCAAGACGGGGTAATAAAGCGCAGGCGCCTCCTCAAGCAGATCGAGTGCCGCTCGCGTGACCCTATTGGCTTGGATGTGATCTGGATGGCCGTAGAAGCCGTTCTCGTCATAAGTAACAACAGCGACGGGCTGCTCTTGTCGCATGATGTTGGCGAGGCGTTGCGCCGCATCAGGTATCGAGGCTTGCCAAAAGCAATCTGCTCGCTTATTGCTGTCCCAACCCATCATTCCTGAATCGTGATAGCCCAGCAGTTCAAGACGATCAATCCCGAGAATGGCGCATGCCGCACGAAGTTCGTCGAGGCGATGCTGCGCAACTTCATCAGTGTCGTGATCATCATGATCAGGCGTGATCCCCGAAGGGCTATCTCCAAGTTCTCCTCCGGTGCACGTCACCAAAACCGTCCGCACGCCTTGAGCATGCAAGGTAGCGATCGTGACCCCCGTAGATGACGCTTCATCGTCGGGGTGAGCATGGACAAAAAGAACACAGGGCGTAGTCATCATGGGGCAGGTTAAGCGATCAATCCAAGAGGCTGAGCGCAAGGTGGTGAGCGTGAGCGTTACCTGCTTGGCACAGCTGGTAGTGCTCGGTGCCCAGTACCGTTGCGAATGCTGAGGTTTCGAGCTGCGCGAACAATTCGTTGTCCCGCTGCGAGCGATGACACGCCAGGGCCGCTTGTTTCAAGGGAGCGGTGTGAGGGTCCGAGATGCTGCCCACAATGGCAGCGGGATCCACTCCGGGCGCGAGATCTGCTCCTAGCCAATCGGGAAGTAGCGATCCGTGGTCGGACAGCCATGCAGCAAGAGGTGGCAGTTCTCCAACTGCGACTACGGGGGCGAGGAATGCTACGTTGCTTCGCTCTTTCAGCGCCTCGTTGACCGACTCATGACAAGCAATGTGGTCAGGGTGACCATAGAAACCATCAGATCCGTACGTGACCACGAGGTCCGCACCCATCGTGTCCATGAGCCGGCCGATCTGCTGTGCAAGCTCGGATACGGGTGCTGAGGTCAATGCTTGGGGGTCTTGGTTGCTCGACCATCCCGCCATCCCCGAGTCTCGATAGGCAAGGTGAATCAGTTCATCGATGCCGAGCTGTCCACACGCTGTCACGAGCTCACGATGGCGAAGCAGTGCGGTGGCTTCGGCGTCATGATCCGCTTCAAGTCCATCACGGCCCATGGGGTCAAAACCCAGACGTCCATCGCTAAGGGTTACCAAGGTCACCCACCACCCGCGCGCTTTGGCCCGCAGTGTCAACAGGCCGCTAAAGAGCGATTCATCGTCTGGATGGGCATGGACGAGCAGGAGACTCGGCACCTTTGCGTGCCTCACCTAGTGGGCGAGCTGGACAGCTTTAACGACCAGCAACGCCACCGACAGCACCAAGTAGCCCAGGAGGCCCGCGAGCACCCACCGGCGCCAACCACGAAGCGCCGGCCGATCCAACAACACCGCTTGCGGCATTCTCCAGGTGCTCCGGAATTCGAAATCAGCCTTTGGTTCCGACTCCCCTCGACGCAAGATCCATACCGCCCCGCCGATGAGCAAAACCACCACTAAGAGGATGCCTAGCCAACTCGCCAGCATCACCACATTGATGTGAGGGAAGACGGTGGTGGCCATCAGAATGAGAGAAAGCACCACCAGAACTGAGACGATCACCGTCGCGATGGCGTTGAGGAATCGTCGATTCACCCACGGGCCCAGCACATCAGTGTCGTTGCACAGCAACAGCAAAAAGACGGTGGCAAGCGGAAGCAACAATCCAGCAAGTGCCTGCACGGCAGTAACAATGATGCCGAGTGGCGCCCCCGGCGTCAGCACCAAAATCACCGCAAGGAGGACCAGTCCAGCAAAGCCTCCGTAGAAGCCCTTGGCTTCACGAATCTTCATGTTCAAACTCAGATGGCTACTCCCCAAGTCTCCAAAGGCATATGCCGTGGACAGCGTCACAGCAGCTGCACCGATGATGGAGGCATTGAGCAAGATGATGGCGAAGAACGCACCGGCCCAATAGCCAAGATGTGATTTCAATCCCTCAGCAACGCCGAGGGCATCGCTGAAATGACCAAAGAGCGACGTATGGGCAAATGCAGCCGCGGTCACCGCAACCAAGAGCGTGGCGGCGAACACGGTCACGATGGAGCCAATCGCAGTGTCAGCTCGTTCGTAGTTAATCCACCGAGGTGAAATCTTCTTGTCGATGATGTTGGACTGTTGGAAAAACAACTGCCATGGGGCCACCGTGGTGCCCACGATTGCAATGATCAGCAAGACCGAGTCCGATGTGGCTCCACCTTGAATTCCTGGAATAACGAGATGTTGACCAATCTGCGCTATGGAAGGGTGGGCCATAATCGCCAACGGAATGACCAAAAAATTGGCAAAGACAAAGACGAACATAAAGCGTTCCCATCTCCGGAAACTGCCTGATGTGGTCATTGCAATCAACAACACGCCCGCTATAGGGACCGAGTAGTACTTGGAGACACCAAAGAATTCAAGAGCGAGTCCGACTCCGATGAATTCGGTGACGATGGTCATGAAGTTCAAGACGAACAGATCAATCACGGCCGTAAAGCCCCAAAATCGTCCGTAGCGCTCTCGAATGAGCCGGCCATGACCAATGCCCGTTACGGCCCCGAGCCGAACCACCATTTCTTGGTTGACGATCAACACGGGAATCAGCAATGGCAAGGTCCACAGGAGTGAATAGCCAAAATCTTGACCAGCTTGGGCGTAGGTGGAGACACCACCCGCGTCATTGTCTCCAACCATCACAATGATGCCCGGGCCCAAAATGGCAAGCAGGGTGAGCAGTTTGGCCTTCCAGGACTGTCGCGCGCCGTAGTCATGGTGCGAAATCGTTCCGAACGCGCCATGAATGGCGTCGTCGTCATTGCGTTGTTCTGTCGTCACTGCTCACCTCCTTCACTGCTAGGTCGTAGATATCGTGTGCTGTCACACGGCTTGCGACCCCGGAGGTGTGATGATGCTCTTAGACCATCTCGAGGTGTGCTGCCGTGCCTGCGCAGGATTGCTCCTGCCAGGTGGTACTTGGGGGTTTCAGAAAGATCCCCTCTCCTCGTGTGGCACCAGTTCGAAGGTCACTCTTCTACCCTCGACATGCCGAACTCGCGACGCCAACCTTGTGGCAAGAGCTGCTCAACCAAGTCGTCAATCGTGACGACCCCGAGGATGGTCTTGTGGTCATCGTCGACCACGGGGGCCACCGTGAGGTTGAAGTCAGACATGAGGCGCGCCGTGCGGTGAAGATCCCACGTTGGATGCACGTGGCTTGGTTCGTCGCCAATGACCTCGCTAAGCGACGTTGCGGCATCAGTGCGAACCAAGGTCGCCAATGCCACCGACCCTACGAGGTGCCCGGCATCGTCGGTGGCATAAACCACGTTGAGCGCCGCTGACGGTGCGGTGGAGTCACGAACGGCCCCAAGGGCGGCAGCCACATCTCCGGTAACGCGCACCGCAACAAAGTCGGGGCTCATGAGGCCGCCCGCGGTTTCTGAGTTGTAACTCAGCAACTTCTTCACTTTGGCCTGTTGGCCAGGCTCTAGATAGGCCAGAACTGGGATGCGCCGTTCCTGGTCAATTTCTAGGAGCAAGTCAGCAGCATCATCAGATGCCATGCGATCAAGAATTCGTGCCGCTTCTTCGTCGCTACGGCTCTCGAGGAATTCGACTTGGTGAACCATGTCAAGTTCTTCAAAGACGTCGGCCTCAAGCTCGACATCTTCGCCGACTGCCTCAATGATCTCTTCGCCTTCTTCGTGGCTTGCTGCTTCAACGAGGTCCGCGATTTGCGCAGGATGAAGTTTGGCCAACTTTCGGTACGGAATGCGAAGCTTCGCGGTGGGGACATGGCTGACGAACGGTTCGATGGAAGCAAAGTCGACCACGCGATGCGCATCTCCACGAGAGAACAGTTTCCCTGCGAGTCCAGGCCGCGATGGGTCGACTCCGACGACCGACCACGCACCATCGCTCTGGGCCACAATGATGTCGTGGGCGCGAATGAGCTTGCCACCAACGAAGTTAATGAGGTTGCGTGTCAGCAAGTCTCGCGCGAGTAGTACCTCGCCCTCGCGGCGCTCAAAACGCCGAAGGTCAACGCGCTTACCGAGGAAGCGAACTTCACCATCAGCGAGTGATCCCACCTTTCGAGCGGGCACGAAGAGGTCCCGACCGGCGAAGCGAACCACAATCCCGACGACGGGTGGGTGGGGAACGTCGCCGAGTCGAACCACGACATCTTCGATTCGGCCAATGCGGTCGCCAGCGTCATCAACGAGATGCCGATGTACCACGCGAGACAGCAGCACAATATTCGTGTCCATAGGCACCTCCTTACCTCATCTCAGCCGTCAAGATCAGGTTCCATTCTCGCATGAACTGACTACCTCACGGGGCGTGTGACGCCAGCGTAAACGCAAGGAAAAATCCCTTCGCGCTCAACGCAGGTCGTGAATTGCTTCTTGCGTTCGCACGAGCGCCTCGTCGTCAATGTGACGATGCGTCACGAGTCGCACCACGCGAGGCGCCACCGTCCCCGCCAAGATTCCTTTGCTTTCAAGTTGAGCCACGATGCCACTCGCCTCGGGATGGTGAAACGCAATGATGTTGGTAACTTGACCTTCCAGAGAAGCCGCGCACTCAGGAAACCGTGCAGCCACCGCCTCGCGGATAACTCCGGCCCTGCGGTGATCATTTTTGAGTCGATCCACCATCGTGTGCAGGGCCACGAGACCCGGAGCCGCAACCATACCCACTTGGCGCATGGCTCCGCCGAGTCGCTTGCGCTCAATGCGAGCAGCTTCCATAAGCGACTGAGGGCCAGCGAGGAGCGACCCGATGGGTGCACTCAAACCCTTCGATAAACACGCCATGACCGTCGTCGCGCTGCGGCTGAGCTCAGCTGCCGAAATGCCGGTTGCAACTTCTGCGTTGAACAATCGTGCTCCATCGAGGTGGATGGGTTTGGTTTTGGCTACCGATTTCAGTGCGGTGAGTTGCTCAATGGGCCATACACGCCCCCCTGATGCCATGTGAGTGTTTTCAATAAAGATCGCCCCGACAGCGGGCAGGTGATGAGCCTCGCCTTCCATTGCTTCCGCAATGGCATCAAGATCGAGGTACCCCTGGTCATCGGGCAGCGTGTGGAATTGCACCTGGGAATTTCGGCCGGCCGCGCCCAGTTCATAGCCCACGACGTGGTTACGCTCACCCGTCACGACGCTCTCTCCAGGGCGAGTCAATATTCGGAGGGCGATTTGATTGGCCATGACACCAGAGGGAACAAATACGGCCGCTTCTTTGCCAACTCGAGCGGCAAAGGTCCGTTCGAGCAAATCCACCGTTGGATCGTCGCCGAAGCCATCGTCTCCTACCGGCGCCTCAAAGGCCGCTTGGCGCATCTCTTCGGTCGGTTGCGTGACGGTATCGGAGCGTAGATCAATGACGTAATCGGCCATAATCCCGAGCCTACCGATGAACCGGGCCCTCTAGGCTGTTGCCATGGCTACTGAGTCGATCTTTGAAGGTATCGAGCAACGCGGCGTTCACCGCCATCTCGGGATCAGGGTTGCCCACGCAGATCCCGAACTCGTGGTCCTTGAAATGGACGTTACCGAGATTACCCATCAACCATTTGGCCTGCTCCATGGAGGGGTCTCAGCACTCTTGGCCGAATCAGCAGCCTCGATGGGCTCGGCGCTCAGCATCGGGGAGCACCAGAGTGCCGTGGGCATCGAAATCAACGCCAGCCACTTGCGCGGTATTTCAGAGGGCACCATCACCGCTACCGCCACACCCATCCGCAAAGGCCGTGCCGTTCACGTTTGGCACATTGGCGTCAGCGATGACCAAGGGCGCGGGATTTGCGATGCTCGGTGCACCGTGGCGGTAATTTCCAAGCCATAACCGGGGAATCCTCGCCGAGGGCGCCCACCCTCGTATGCTGATCAGGATGCAATTCACCCCCACCGCAACCGCCGAGACTCCCCAGTGACCGGGATGCGCGTCATCGGATGGGGAAAAGCCCTCGGCGAAAAGCTCGTTACGAATGACGATCTCGCCCAGACGCTTGACACGTCAGACGATTGGATTACCGAACGCACCGGCATCCGCCAGCGCTACATCGGCGGATCAGTTGCCAGTCTCGGCACGCAAGCCGCGCAACGCGCCCTTGAGGTTGCTGGTCTCACTGGTTCAGATATTGACATGGTGCTACTTGCCACGACCACATCAGATCAAATAGTTCCCTCGACTGCAGTCGTCATTCAGGCGGCTCTCGGGGTCACGGGCGGGGCCCTCGACCTCAATGCGGCGTGCTCGGGCTTCGCCTACGGCATGGTGGTGGCCAACGGTCTCTTGGCCACGGGCATGAAGCGCATCGTACTGATTGGCGCCGAGCAACTCTCTACCATTACCGACTTTTCCGATCGTTCCACCGCCGTGTTATTCGGTGATGGGGCTGGTGCCGTGGTGCTCGAAGCCACGGATGGTCCTGGCGATCTGTTGAGTTCAGTCCTTGGCTCCGATGGAGATCTCAAGCACCTGCTCTATGCGGAGCATGGTGGCTACCTCCAAATGGTGGGGAAAGAAGTGTTCCGAAAGGCTGTCCAAGTCATTGTTGAGTCTGCAAGTGAAGCCATGGTCAAGGCCGGCATCGGCGTCGATGACCTTGCGCTCATGGTGCCTCACCAGGCCAACCTTCGCATCATCCAAGCAGCCTGTCAGCGGCTGGGCATCGATGAAGCAAAGGCCATGGTGACGGTGGACAAATATGGCAATACCTCTGCAGCTTCCATTCCCCTCGCCTTGGTTGACGCGATTACTGAGGGCCGCCTCCAAGCGGGAGATTTGGTGCTACTGACGGGCTTTGGCGCCGGCATGACATGGGCCAGCGCCATCTTGAGGTGGAATCCGTGAGTGGACCTGCCCTGGTCATCCTGGCCGCCGGCCGTGCCCGTCGCTTTGGCGCGGTGAAGCCGCTAGCACCCATTGGCCCCAACAACGAAGCAGTCATCGATCTCATCGCGTCCGATGCGATTGCGGCCGGCTTTGATCATCTCGTGCTCGTCATCAACAATGAGACGGGACCTGAAATTCGAGCGCACGTTGCCGCGACCTGGCCGAGCAATCTTCACGTCAGTTTTGCCACCCAAGATCAAGCCCTCGGTACCGTTCATGCCGTTTTGTGCGCCCAAGACTTCGTGGAGCCAACGGCACCCTTTGCCGTATCGAATGCTGATGACCTCTATGGCTATGAAGCGATGCGTCTCTTGGCCGACCATCTTGGGACTCATGCCAGTAATGCCCTCATTGGCTTCCACCTCTCGGGGGCGCTGGTGGGAAATGACCCCGTTACGCGTGGGGTATGCGTGGTCGACGGTGAGCACCTGGTCTCCATCACCGAGCGTAGAAACGTGACCCATCGCGGTGAGGAGTTCATAAGTGATGATGGCCTCGAGCCACGTTTCCTCGAAGCAGATGGGCTCGTTTCCATGAACCTTTGGGGCTTTGCCCCGGCTATGTGGGGGGTCCTCAACCAAGCCATGTCCCTCGCGACATCAGCGAGCGAAGAGTCTGAAGTGCTGTTGCCGGTAGCGGTTGAGGACATGATCGAAGGCAAATTCAAGCTCACCGACGAGGCACTGCGTGACGTTCGCGTTCTCGCGACTGAATCACGCTGCGTTGGCGTCACCCACCCTGGCGACCTTGTGATCGTCCAAGAGGAAATCAACAAGTTGATTCGCTCGGGGCTGCGCCCAGCAAGCTGTTTCGCGACCCTGCCCTAAACCCGGTACGGGTCGGCCCCGAGTGACCAGAAGCGATTGCCTCCTGCCTCTCGGGGCCGTCCGTTCTGAGATGGGCCCTGGCTCGCTGTGTCGGGCAGCTTGCCTCCGCTCTCTCAACGGGTTTGGCGAGAGCATGTTTCCTCTGTGTCGCTGGCCCTTTCGCGCCAGCGCCACTCCTCGCCTCCAGCGCCTGTTGCCAAGCACCCCCTAGCAAGGTCACCTGCTGCAGCCTCCCCTGGTTGCCCAGAATCCTCTGCACCACGTGTTCGGTGGATTCCTCCTCCGCCCGAGATGATCTTTACCTTCTAAGCCCACAGGTCCTTCCAACCTGTAGTCCCATTTGTGCTCCAGCGTGTGTTGCCACACGCCCCCAACACAGATCACCTGCTGCGGCCTCCCCTGGTTGCCCAGAATCTTCTGCACCACGTGTTCGGTGGATTACATCACCTCATCGCTCGCAGTCCTCGCCGTTCAGGTAGCCGCCCTTGACGAGCAGCTCTCCCCTGACACTCCAACGTGTGTTGCCACTCGCCCCCTGCGCCAGTCATTACCCGGTAGGTTGCCCTCACGAGTAATCGATCGGTGGATCGCACTACTTGCTGGCATGCATTCTGCGCCATAGCAATGACATGGTCAACGCAAATTCACGAAATCCTCATGAATTCCACGGCCTTCTAGTGGTATTCCACTGCGAACACCACACTGCCCACAGCACTTCCCACAGGACTGAGGGTAGTTACCCACAGCCGAGAACGCAGGCTTACTCCGTCGCGATGAAGACGTTCTTCACGTCGCTGAAGCTGAGCAAGGCATCGGGACCAAGCTCACGGCCAATGCCCGACTGCTTGAATCCGCCGAAGGGCGTGTTGTAGCGAACCGATGAGTGTGAGTTCACGCTCAAGTTGCCCGCCTCGACCCCACGCGCAACGCGGATGGCTTTGCCTACGTTGTTGGTCCAGATCGATCCCGACAAGCCATAGGCCGTGTCATTGGCAATTCGAATGGCATCAGCTTCATCGTCAAAGGGAAGCACCACGACGACTGGCCCGAAGATCTCTTCCACCACTGCGCGATCAGATGCACTCGCAGGGGTCAAGACCGTGGGAGGAAACCAGAAACCAGGACCACTCGGAGCGGTTCCCTGAAACGCCACCGGAGCACCTTCGGGCACAAAGGAGCTCACCACGCTGAGTTGTTGGGCTGAAACGAGCGGTCCCATCTCGGTCTCTTCGAGATTGGGATCCCCCACCTTGACGCCTTTGACTGCCGGCTCGAGCATTTCCAAGAAACGGTCGTAGGCACTTCGTTCCACAAGAATGCGGCTTCTCGCACAGCAGTCTTGACCGGCATTGTCGAACACACCATAGGGCGCGCGTGCGGCCGCGAGCTCGAGGTCGGAGTCCGCGAAGACAATGTTGGCGCTCTTGCCGCCGAGTTCCAAGGTGATGCGCTTGACCTGTTCGGCTGCCCCCGCCATGATCATTTTGCCCACTCGGGTAGAACCAGTGAAACAAACCTTGGCAACCTTTTCATTGGTCACAAAGCGCCATCCAACTTCAGAGCCCGATCCCGTAATGACCGTAAATACCCCGGCAGGAATTCCCGCTTCGAGTGCGAGCTCTCCCAAGCGAATCGCCGAGAGCGGCGTGATCTCTGCAGGCTTGAGCACCACCGTGTTGCCAGCCGCCAGCGCGGGAGCGAAGCCCCACCCCGCAATGGGCATGGGGAAGTTCCACGGCACAATGATGCCAACGACACCGAGTGGTTCATTGAAGGTGATGTCGAGACCACCCGCGACAGGGATTTGCTTGCCCAAGTTTCGCTCGGGGGCGGCCGCGTAGTACTCAAGTACGTCACGTACGTTGCCGGCTTCCCAGCGGGCGTTGCCGATGGTGTGGCCCGCGTTCGCAACTTCAATCTGGGCAAGTTCTTCAAGGTGCTGATCCACGAGGTCGGCAAAACGACGGAGCAGGCGAGCTCGATCCGCCGGGGCGACGTGACGCCAGGTTTCAAAGGCCTTAGCTGCAGCGTCAATCGCGGCATCGGTCTCGGCAACCGTCGAATGCTTGACGGACGTAATGGTTGCCGCGGTGGCGGGGTTGAGTACATCAAAAGTTGTCATGCTTCGATCATGGCAGAGAACATTGCCCTCGTGGTTCACTGCCCGAGAAGCGAAGAAAGCCGGCGCATCAGCGCCGGCTTCTCCAGTTGGTGGAGGTGATGGGAGTTGAACCCACGGCCTCTACATTGCGAACGTAGCGCTCTGCCAACTGAGCTACACCCCCAACGGGGTCTCTAGTGTAGCCCCGAGTTGCCTAACGACCCACAGCCCTCCGAGGCTCTTCATACCAATCGTCCTCGTCGAAGTATTCGGGCTCAACTCGATGTGAACTCGCTGAGGATGCAACGCCGTGAGCGATGTGACGCTCCCCACGAGTGCTTCGAGCCACAGGTGCTTGGTACTCATCTTCGTACTCATCGTCATAGTCGTCGTAAGCCTCGTCTTCATACTCATCGCGGACCATACGGTCACGAAGGCGATCTGCCATTGAAGGTCGGGCGTCGCGCTGCGTGTCTCCTTCAGCCAATGCGGACCGGGCCATGAGGCCCACGTAAGCGACGAGAGCGATCAGGGCCACTACCGTGATGTCCCACAGCATGGAAATCGCGAAGCCAAGAATCAAGGTGCCAACAAACGTGCCAGCGAGACCCAAGACGATTTTCCGACGCTTAGCAGCGGCAAGACGTCGACCAGCACTGCCCTGGGGCACTTGTGCGCCAAAGTACTCGTCGTCGTAGGCATAGCCGTCGCGCTCAGGTGCTACTCGCTCGTAGCGTTCCCCTGAGTCATCATCAGTCCAGGCATCGTCTTCGTAATACATCGCTTCCCCTTCTTCCGCGTTCACTGGACGAAGCAGAACGAGCTTGGGTCGTTGCGCACCCACGAGGGTCTCTCCTCGTTGCTCTTGCTCTTCACCTACTGAACCCGACAAGCGGTAGGCGGGCACGACGAGTTTCGGCCCTGACCGTTGAAGAGTGTCGAGCGAGTGATGAAACGAGTCAATTGACCCCTGTCCTGAGCGGCGTTGCACCCAGCGGGCGGCCGGAATCCCGAGCACCACACCCCACAACACCACGAGGATCAAGATGACTGTCATTCGTCCCCCGGCCTCCTCTATCGGCTGGGAGTAGAAATTATCTATTTCTGAATGAAAAGTGGTGGATACTCAGGATTTTGCGTGAACCACATATCGACCATGACTCAAGCGTTCAACCGTGACATCGACGTCAAAGGCTTCAGAGATGACCCCAGAGGTAATGACATCTTCGGCTGCACCTTGAGCAATAACGGACCCCGATTTAAAGACAATGGCGTGGCTGGTTGACGCTGGAAGTTCTTCTAAGTGATGACTTACCATTACCCGTGGTGTCTCACCTTCCTGCGCGAGGGTGTCGAGCAAACCCAAGAGCCGCTCTCTGGCCCCAAGATCTAACCCCGATGCGGGCTCGTCAAGCAACAAGACTTCGGGTTCAGCCATGAGAACTCGGGCGAGCATGACCGTGGTCCGCTCGCCTTCAGACAAGCTGGCGAGATCGCGACGTTCAGAGCCATGCAATCCAAGGTGCGCCAAGATGGCATCAGCGCGGCGGTGGTCCTCCTCCGAGTAGGTCGTCCACCAAGGTTCGAGTGCTCCGTCGCGACCCGTAACCACCACATCGTGGGTCTCGAGTTGCTCTCGAAGTTGTCGAGTCAACGAAGAGCTCAAGAGGCCCAGGCGTCCACGAAGTGCTCTCAGATCCGTGCGACCCACGCGCTCGCCGAGTAAGTCCACGGTTCCCGAACTGGGCCACAATCGGGCCGCCAAGACACTCAGCAGGGTCGACTTACCCGAACCATTGGCCCCTATGACCGCCCAATGCTGGCCGGGCGCTACATCAAGAGACTCAACGCAACAAATAGTCCGGCCCTCACGCTCAACAACTACATCTCGAACTCGGAGCAGGACACCGTTACTCATGAGCCCGGTTGAGCAACCATGATGACCGCAGCAACCACCAAGAGCACCGCCGCGACGTCGAGGCCGACTTTAATTCTTCGAAGTAATCCAAAATTTGGCGTTGTGCCTTTGAGCAGAGCCGCACTTGTCTTGGTGATGGAAGGCATCACCATCGCTTCGAGCACCGCGCTCATCGCCAACCACAGGGCCAACCCAATACCCACAAAGGGTTCGGAAAAGGCGATGGCGTGACGACTCGTGATTACCAGCACAATGCCCGTGAGCGGCAAGAGGTGGATGATCCGTAGTGGCCACTGCGCTCCCGGACCAAAGTACTGCTGGGCCGTTTTGCTCGCCATGGGGAGTTGTCGCGCTGCGCTATAGCTGACGATAAAGAGCACCAAACTAGCGAGGCCAATCCCGATATGGGCCATCAATACAACGTCGAACACCACGGAATGGGAAGCAGCAATCAAGGGCATTCACCCATTGTGCCCGACAGCAACGCTGTCGCATCGCTAGGCGACAAGGTAAATTTCCTATGAAATCCTGCTGGCATAGGGTCTTCTGGGACGAATATAGCGAACCCATCATCTAGAAATAGAGGTGATGACCAACAACATTGTTCTTGCACTCGTGGTGGTCACCGCCCTTGGTTTTGACTTCACCAACGGTTTCCACGACACTGCCAATGCCATGGCTACCTCCATTGCCACCAAGGCGCTCAAACCAAAGGTTGCTGTGGGTCTTTCCGCTGTCTTGAACTTGGTGGGGGCGTTCTTGTCACTGTCGGTGGCTGCAACCATCGCCAAGGGCATCGTGAACGCCGACTTGGTAACACTCAACGTTGTCTTTGCGGGCTTGGTCGGTGCCATTATCTGGAACGTCGCCACCTGGTACTTCGGGACACCATCGAGTTCGAGCCATGCGCTCATTGGTGGCGTCGTCGGTGCCATGTTGGTGCATGCAGGCAGCTCTTCCATTAAGTGGTCCGGGGTGTTTGGCAAAGTGCTCATCCCCGCCGTGATCGCCCCCGTTGTCGCCGCCATTTGCGCGGCACTTGCAGTATTTGTGGCACTACAAATCACCAAGCGAGGCGAGGAAAAGACCACAGGAGCTGGATTCAAATTCGCCCAAATTGGCTCGGCATCGCTCGTCAGCCTTGCCCACGGCACCAATGATGCACAAAAGACGATGGGCATCATTACCTTGGCCTTAATCGCCAACCACAACCTAGGTGCATCCGCGTCAGTGCCGCTGTGGGTGGTCATTGCCTGCGGCACCGCGATTGCGCTCGGGACGTACTTTGGTGGCTGGCGAATCATCCACACCATTGGCAAGGGACTTACTGAATTGAATACTCCTCAAGGTTTCGCCGCAGAAACTTCTTCGGCAGCCGTGCTCTTGGCTTCCACCCATTTTGGCGTGCCGCTCTCAACCACCCAGGTCTGCTCCGGATCGGTGGTGGGCGTTGGCATCGGTACCGGCAACAAAGTTCGCTGGCGCGTCTTTGGTGAGATGGTCGCCGCGTGGTTGATCACTTTGCCATCGGCCGGCATCGTGGGGGCTCTCGTGTTTTGGCTCGCCAACGCTATTGGTGGTTCGGCGGGCGTCGCCGTCATGCTCGGCGCCATGGTGGTGGTCTGCGCAATCTTCTATGTGCTCTCTCGACGCACACCGGTCAATGCCGACAACGTCAACAACGAGTGGGGATCAGACCACGAGCCCATTGAGGCGAGCTTCGAGGCGACGGCCGCATGAGATCAACCGCTCTCTTGCTCGCTACCGCCAAACCCCTCTTCGACTGGGTTGGCCTCTTGAAAGTCTTTGGCATCTCTATTGCCTTCGCCCTCGTGACCGTTGTGTTGGTGTCATGTACGGTACGCCTGAGCGCTGCAGCTACGTCAAGCGTTGGTGCCAAACGCTTTGGTGCTCTCGCCTTAGCGATCGTGTTCGCTGCGGGAGTGGCAGCCATTGTCATTTACGGCATCGTCATCATGATGTCGAAGTGATGACCACGTGTCGCTTGGTGAGTAACTAGCCTTAGGCCTTGTGAACAGTTTTTCTTCGTCAGGGAACGCCCAATGAGTACTGAAATGCGGCTCGACCCGCTCTCGGGCCGCTGGGTCGTTATCTCCGCTGCGCGAGCCAAACGCCCCGATGCCTTTGTGCTTCACTCTGAACGACTGCGCCACGAACCACTCAAGCCCTGCCCGTTTTGCCCCGGCCACGAAGAGCCAACACCGCCAACGCGTGTCATCACTGACGAGCATGGCAATTGGTCGACTCGCGTCATCGCCAACAAGTACCCCGCTCTTGAAGGTGACGAACCCTTCATCGTGGAGAACCGCGGGCCAGTATTCACAGCGGGAACTGCGGGCGGTGTCCATGAGGTCCTTGTCCTCAGTCCCGATCACGATCGGACTTGGGCCGAACTGAGTGAAGCTCAGGCGGCCGATGTCATGCGGATTATGCGTGACCGGATTAGCGACCACGCCATGTCGGAGAATCTTCGCTACTCCCAGGCCATCGTGAATGCGGGCCGAGAAGCCGGAGCCTCAATCGAGCACCCCCATGGCCAACTCATGGCCATGAGCTTTGTGCCTCGCGAAGTAGCCGAAGAGCAAGCTCGATTCTCGCGCTTTACCGCACGCTGTTTGCTGTGCACCACCATCGAGTCAGAGCTCGCGGTCAATGAGCGAGTCGTCTATGCGGACGATGACGTGGTGGTGCTGTCGCCCTATTGGGCATCGGTGCCCTATGAAATGCTGGTGCTGCCGACGAGTCACTCAAGTCACCTGCACCTGGCTTCGGATGAGGCAATTGCCGGAGTGGGCCATGCCTTGAGCAAAGCCCTCACCGCGCTCCAAGCGACTCTTGGTGACGTGGCCTACAACTTGGTATTCCACTCGTCGACCTTCCGCTCAGCCGAGACCTATCACTGGCACGTTCACCTCGTACCGAAAGCCACCACGCGAGCCGGTTTCGAAATGGGCACCGGCGTCGCCATCAACATCGTGCCGCCAGAGCTCGCGGCAGAAGAACTCCGACAGCACCTCGAGCGCTAAATCAACGCCTTAGCTGCACGGTAGGGGTCAATACGTCGAGCGACCAGTGCTTCGACTTGGGCATTGAACGCTTCCCCCCCGGCAACTTTTTCCACCTGATCAGCGAGCTGCGCTGCCACCACGCGTCGGAGCTCTTCGGCCAAGCGACGAGCACGCCGAGCTTCGAGTTCATGGCGCGCAATGAGCGAAGCGCGATGCTGAGCGATCGTCGCCCACATCTCATCGAGGCCCGTTCCGTCATGGGCAATGGTCTCCACGATGGGTGGTCGCCAGTCGTCGGTATTGGACAGATCCAGCATTTGTTCAAGATCGCGTCGAGTCTCGCGCACCCCAGGCCGATCGGCCTTGTTGATGACAAAGATGTCGGCGATCTCAAGCAGGCCCGCCTTATTGGCCTGCATGGCGTCTCCCCAGCCGGGGTTCATGACCACCACCGTGGTGTCAGCAGCAGAGGCCACTTCGACTTCCATCTGACCCACGCCCACCGTCTCCACTAACACGGTGGGCATCCCAATGGCTCCGAGGACCCGGATGGCGTCGGGAACGGCCAACGACAATCCCCCGAGGTGGCCACGGGTAGCCATAGAGCGAATAAAGATCGTTGGATCGGTCGCGTGTTCTTGCATGCGAATACGGTCCCCAAGAATCGCGCCCCCCGTGAAGGGCGATGAGGGGTCGATCGCCAAAACCGCAACCTGGTCATTCTCAAGACCCGCAACGCCATCTATCTCAGGGAAGCCGGTGCGCGCTGCCGTAATGAGACGGTCAGTCAAGGTTGATTTTCCCGCCCCCGGAGCACCGGTGAGGCCGACACTATAAGGCGGCGATTCGAGGTAGCTCAATGAGGCAACCGCTTCGGATTCAGAGCCCCCGCGTTCCACCATGGTGAGCAAGCGCGCCAATGCCGTGCGCGAGCCTTGGCGCGCTTGCTCGATGAGCTCGTCGGGTTGTCGACTTAGCGCCATTGGACCGAAGCCCCCAATCGGGTCAAGTTGCCAACAAGATCGTCATAGCCGCGCTCAATGTGCTCAACGCCACCAATCACCGTTTCGCCATCGGCTGCCATGCCAGCAAGCACGAGTGCGGCGCCAGCTCGAATATCAGGAGCCTTCACCGTGGCCCCTGAGAGTCGCTCTACACCGCGAATCACGGCGTGGTGTCCTTCGGTGCGCACATCGGCGCCCATGCGGCGTAATTCATCGATGTAACGGAAACGCCCTTCAAAGAGATTCTCAGACACGATGGAAACTCCATCGGCGAGGCAGAGGGCGGCAACGAGGAAGGGTTTGTAGTCGGTGGCAACCCCCGGATAGGGCAAGGTAGCAATGTCGACCGCCCGGAGGCGACTGATTTTGGTGGTGGCGATGCCCTCACCGGACTCATCAACCTCGAGGCCCATTTGGCGCAGTTTCACCAACAGCGTCTCCATGTGTTCGCGATGAGCATCGACGACGCGCACCTGTCCTTCACCAAGCGCCGGAGCCAAAAGATAGGTTGCGGCCACCACGCGGTCAGGAATCACCGCATGGTCCGCAGGACGCAATTCGGAGACGCCGTGAATGGTGAGTCGAGACGTGCCCACGCCCTCGATGTGCGCCCCCATGGAGACCAGCATCGTGGCGAGATCTTCAACTTCAGGCTCTTTGGCGGCGTTATCAATGACCGTGACGCCTTCAGCCAAGACCGCCGCCATCACCAAATTGTCGGTTGCGGTGTGACTCGGGTACTCCAACACCACGTGGGCGCCTTGGAGGCGCTTACTGGCATGCTCAACCGTGCCGGTTACCCAACCATGGTCAGCGTGGAACTGCACGCCCATGGCGCCAAGACCGTGGAGGTGAAAGTCAATGGGTCGCGATCCAAAGTCGTCACCACCAGGCATGGAGATCCTCACCTGCGCGCAGCGAGCCAAGAGGGGACCAAGCACCACAATCGAGGCTCGGAAGCGCTCTACGAGCTCGTAGGGGGCCTCAGGGTTGATTTCTGAGGTGGCCGGGACCTCGATCACCACGGTGTGCACTTCGGGCTTGCTCACGCTGCATCCCAAGGCTTCGAGCACTTCGGCCATCGTGTCAACGTCAGAAATGGCCGGAACGTTGGTAATTCGGTGTGTTCCCTCGGCAAGCAGACAAGCGGCCATGAGCTTGAGCACTGAGTTCTTGGCCCCACCAACTCGCACCGAGCCCGAGAGGGGGGCTCCAGGGGTGACGACGACGCTCTTCACAGCATCGATTATTGCCGCTTTCTCACCCCTCATGATGCCGATGCGCATTCCCCCACTGCGGCGACCCTGCACTAAGTTTTCTCTGTGCCTCAGAACCGACAAAGCCCCGATCGCAACCTTGCCCTCGAACTCGTCCGCGTCACCGAGGCTGCAGCCCTCGCGGGAAGCCGCTATCTCGGCCGAGGCGAGAAGAACGAAGCCGACGGTGCGGCCGTTGAGGCAATGCGCGTTGTGCTCCAAACCGTACCCATGGACGGCATCGTCGTCATTGGTGAAGGCGAAAAAGATGAAGCCCCCATGCTCTTCAACGGAGAAAAGATTGGCTCCGGGGTTCCTCCGATGACCGACATCGCCGTTGACCCCATCGACGGCACTACCTTGACAGCCAAGGGCCGCCCTGGAGCTATCAGCGTGATCGCTGTCGCTGAGCGAGGCTCGATGTTCGACCCAGGCCCTTGTGTCTACATGGACAAAATCGCCGTTGGTCCCTCGGGTGTGGGGGCCGTAGACATTTTGGCCAGCCCTACCGAAAACCTCACGGCCTTGTCGAAGAAACTTCACAAGCCCATCCGCGACCTCACGGTGGTGATCTTGGATCGCCCTCGACACGATGACTTGATTGGCGAAGTTCGCCAAGCGGGGGCTCGCGTGCGCCTCATTACCGACGGTGATGTTGCCGGCGCCATTGCCACAGGTTGGGAGAATTCAGGCGTTGACATCTTGATGGGGGTCGGCGGCACTCCTGAAGGTGTGATCTCTGCCGCCGCCCTCAAATGCCTTGATGGTGAAATTCAAGGGATTTTGAAGCCTCGCGACGAAGCAGAACGCCAATTGGCCATTGAGGCTGGCTATGACGTGGACCGGGTCTTAACGACGAACGATCTCGTGAACTCTGAGAACTGTTTCTTCTCCGCTACGGCGATCTCAGACGGTGAGTTTCTCGAAGGCGTGCGCTTCCACTCCTGGGGAGCTACCACCGAATCGCTCGTAATGCGTTCCAAGTCAGGGACGCGCCGCAAGGTAACGGCGACACACCGGCTCGAAAAACTCGGTCAATTCTCAGCCATCGACTTCTAAGGCTGAGAACCCTTGTTCAGAGAATGCCTTAGGCCGATTTAGCGCTCACTGCGAGCTTGCGCAAGCGAGCACGATCAAGGGCCACACGGGCTTGCTCGAGTTCGAACTGCGACTCTTTGAGATCCGGGTCATCAGCACCCTTGCCGCTGACGAGCGCCACAAACTTGTCGACGGCCACTTCGAACTCTGCGATTTCGACTTCAACCTGAGCGAGATCAATGTCCGACGTGAGTTCGGCAACGCCAGCCAACATGGTGACCCGCGTTGAGCGAGCCGGTACGTCTTCGCCGTCTTTGAACAAGTCGTCAGCGACGCCCTCGCCGGTGTGAACTTGGAGGAACCCACCGTGCACGACCACGTCCATGATCTCGCCCGAGGCCAACTCAACTTTGGTGATGCCAGGAACGATGTCACCAATGAGTTCAGCGTGCTCGGCCATGACCGTCAGATCTCCGTCGGAGGTCTTGGTCACAACCGAGACCGCTGCACCCGTAAAGAGATTCTTCTCTGGGGTGACGACCTCGACTCCGATCAGGGCCATGACTAGTTGGCGCCCTTCTCGAGGTCGTGAGCCTTACGCAGTACGTCTTCGACGCCACCGACATTCAAGAAAGCCTGCTCGGGCACCGTGTCGAGGTCGCCCTTGACGATGGCCTCGAAGGACTCGATGGTCTCAGCAATCGGGGTGAAGATACCGGGCTGACCGGTGAAGACTTCAGCAACGAAGAAGGGCTGGGACAAGAAACGCTGGATACGACGAGCTCGGTTCACGGTGAGGCGGTCCTCAGCCGAGAGTTCATCCATACCAAGAATGGCGATGATGTCTTGGAGTTCCTTGGAGCGCTGCAGAATCTGCTGCACTTGACGAGCCACTGCGTAGTGACGCTCACCCACGATTTCGGGAGCCAAGATGTTGGAGCTCGACGCCAAGGGGTCCACTGCTGGGTAGATACCCAAGGCGGCAATTTGACGAGAAAGTTCCGTCGTGGCGTCCAAGTGAGTGAAGGTCGTGAACGGAGCCGGGTCGGTGTAGTCGTCAGCAGGGACGTACACAGCCTGAAGCGACGTAATGGACTTACCTCGGGTCGAGGTAATGCGCTCTTGGAGCTCACCCATTTCGTCGGCCAAAGTTGGCTGGTAACCCACGGCTGAAGGCATACGGCCAAGCAGGGTTGATACCTCTGAACCTGCCTGAACGAAACGGAAGATGTTGTCCACGAAGAGCAGCACGTCTTGGTTCTGTACGTCACGGAAGTACTCAGCCATGGTCAACGCGGCCAAGGCCACGCGCAGACGAACGCCAGGCGGCTCGTCCATCTGACCGAAGACCAGCGCCACCTTCTCAAGTACGCCTGACTCTTCCATTTCAATCCAGAGGTCGGTGCCTTCACGGGTACGCTCACCAACACCGGCGAACACCGATACACCACCGTGCTGAGAAGCAACGCGGTTAATCATTTCCTGGATGAGCACGGTCTTGCCTACACCGGCACCACCGAAGAGGCCGATCTTGCCACCTTGCACGTAGGGCTCTAGCAAGTCGATGACCTTGATGCCCGTCTCAAGCATGACAGCACGAGGCTCAAGCTGGTCGAAAGCCGGTGCGGGACGGTGAATGTCCCAGCGGTCAGCAACTGCTCCAATGTCAGGGGTGTCGAGTGGTTGACCCAACACGTTGAACACGTGGCCGAGCACCGCGTCACCAACGGGCACCGAGATGCCACGACCCGTGTTGCGAACCGCTGCACCACGAACCAATCCGTCAGTAGGGGCCATGCAGACACAGCGAACGCGGCCGTCGCCAATCTGCTGGGCGACTTCCGCCGTCACGGTGACCTTCTTGCCATCAAGGTCAAGGTCGACCTCAACGGCGTAGTTGATCTCAGGCAAGGCGTGGGGTGGGAACTCCACGTCGATAACCGGACCGGCGATTGCTACGACGCGTCCTTCTTCAAGCTTCTCAGGGGCGATGGTCACTTGTGCTCCTTTAGTCCTGGCGCAGCGCTTCTGCGCCGCCCACGATTTCCATGATCTCGGTAGTAATTGAGTCCTGACGGGCTCGGTTCATAACTCGGGTAAGGGTTACTGCCAATTCCGAAGCGTTCTCGGTGGCAGCAGCCATAGCCCGTTGCTGTGCGGTGTGGAATGAAGCAGATGCTTCAAGCAGTGCCGTAAACAACTCTGACTCGAGGGCCTTGGGTGCCAACTCAGCGAGCAGTTTTCCTGCCTCGGGTTCAAATTCGGTGTATCCAGTAAGCACCTTGGCTTCGGGCTTAGCGTCCTCGTCGCTCTCGGCTTCACTCGCCGACGGATCAACGAGGGGCAGCAACTGAACCGTGTCTACGGCTTGGGTCGCAGAGGACAAGAAGCGCGTGCTCACCATCAGTACTTGATCAACTTCACCGGCCACGAAGGGCTGAGCAGCAGCAGACGCCACGCCAAGGGCGTCAGCGAACTCCGGCTTGTCAGAGAATCCTTCGAAGGCAAGTTCTACGTCTTGACCGCGGAAGCGGAAGTACGTGGCCCCCTTTTTGCCGACAACAATCAACCGCACGGCGGTACCGGCTTGCTTCAGATCAGCGATCAGTCGCTCGGAGGCACGCAACACTGAGGAGTTGTACGCACCAGAGAGTCCTCGGTCGCCAACAACGACGACGACCAGCGCGGTCTCTACCTTTTCTGGCTTGCCGAGCAAGCGTGCGGCTGCTCGCGAGTCACCTTGTGCCGCCTTCACGATGATGCGACGCATGCCGCCGTGGTAGGGCTTGTTCGACTCGATGCGACCCTTCGCCTTCGCGATTTGGGAGGCCGCGATGAGCTCCATGGCCTTCGTGATCTTCTTGGTCGACTCCACACTCTTAATGCGACGTCGTAATTCACGCTCTTGTCCTCCTGCCATGTTGCTCCACCTCCTTCGTTTCTCTCGTAGTCCTGATCACCGATACGCCTTAGACCGTGGGGTCAAAGACGGACTTGAATGCCTCAATTGCGGCAACAACCTGAGCTTCTTCTGGCAGCGTTCCCGTGCTTCGAATGTGCTCGAGCAAGTCAGCGTGCTTGGTGCGCAGGTACGCGCGGAGCTCACCTTCAAATCGAATGACTTCGGAAACCGGCACCGAGTCCACAAAGCCACGCGTACCAGCGAAGATCACGAACACTTGCTCTTCGACGGGGACTGGTGCGTTCAACGGCTGCTTCAGCAGTTCAACGAGGCGATAGCCACGGTCAAGCTGCGCTTGCGACGCTGGGTCAAGTTCAGAGCCAAAGGTGGCAAAGCTTTCCAAGTCACGGAACTGAGCAAGGTCGATCTTCAAGGTGCCCGCAACAGCCTTCATTGCTTTGATTTGCGCTGCGGAACCAACTCGAGACACCGAGTTACCAACGTTGATAGCGGGACGCACACCGGAGTAGAACAAGTCTGACTCCAAGAAGACCTGACCGTCGGTGATCGAAATCACGTTGGTCGGAATGTACGCCGAGATGTCACCAGCCTTGGTTTCAATGATCGGCAACGCGGTCAGTGATCCACCACCAAGTTCATCAGAGAGCTTCGCGGCACGCTCAAGAAGGCGGCTGTGCAGGTAGAACACGTCGCCGGGGTAGGCCTCACGGCCTGGTGGACGACGAAGCAACAAGGAGAGCTGACGATACGCCTCTGCTTGCTTGGACAAGTCGTCGTAGACAACCAGCGAGTGGCCTGAGTTCTCCATCCAGTGCTGACCAAGTGCGCAACCTGCGAAGGGAGCAAGGAACTTGAACGGTGCTGGGTCACCTGCAGAAGCGACGACCACCACGGTGTATTCCATGGCGCCTGCATCTTCAAGCAGCTTCACGGTCTGAGCAACCGAGGAGTTCTTTTGACCGATAGCCACGTATACGCACTTCACGCCCTGACCCTTTTGGTTCAGAATCGTGTCAATGGCGACGGTGGTCTTACCTGTCTTGCGGTCACCGATGATGAGCTCACGCTGGCCACGACCGATCGGGGTCATGGCATCGATGGCCTTGATACCGGTCTGAAGGGGTTGGCCCACTGGCTGGCGACCCATGATGCCCGGGGCCTGAATTTCCATACGGCGAGACTCTGAAGAGTTGATCGGACCCTTGCCGTCGATGGGCTCTCCCAGCGCGTTGATTACGCGACCCAAGAGGGCATCACCACAAGGAATCGACAAAATGCGCTGCGTGGCGCGCACAATCTGGTCTTCCTCAAGGTGGTCGACGAGACCGAGCACCACGGCGCCCACGGTGTCCTCGTCAAGGTTCATGGCGAGACCCAAAGTCCCGTCCTCGAACTCGAGCAGTTCGTTCACTGCGGCGCCGGGCAAGCCCGACACGCGTGCGATACCGTCAGCAACCTCAACGATGCGTCCAACTTGTTCAGCCCCAACCTCAGGGGTGTACTCGGACACGTGACGCTTAAGCGCCTCGGTGATTTCATTTGCACTGATGGTCAGTTCAGCCATTCTTGGCTCCTCCTGTTAGTTCAGTTCTCGTTCGTCTTCGCGAATGCACGGTGATCAGCATCGAGCACATCGCGGAGTTGGGCTAGGCGACCCTTAGCGGATGCGTCAACAAGGAGGTCTCCCACCTCAATACGCACACCGCCGAGCAGGGCTTCGTTCTCAGTTACTTGCAATTCGACAGGGTTACCCGTCACGGATTTGAGCGATGCGCGAAGCGCATCAGCTTGCTGGTCGGTTAGCGGCTTAGCAGTGGACACGCGAGCAACCCGCCATCCGCGTGCAATCGCCGTTTGTTCCACCAACCAGTCAATGGTGCCAAGTACGTCGCGGGAGCGACCGCCCTCAACTACGTACTTCAACAATGCAATCGTTGGTGCTTCGGGATTGCGGTTGGAAAAGAGCGAGGTCACGTAGGCGATCAAGCCGTGACGAGGTGTCGAAACCTTGCCCGCCAAGATCGCTTCGATGATTCCCTGACGCTGAGCGACAGGCAATTCACGATCAGTGAGTGCGGCGCGAAGGTCCTTGTTCGATTCAACAGCGCGAGCAAAGCGGAACAATTCGTCTTCGATGTGCTCAAGGTCTGACACCTCGAGTTCTTCAAAGCGAGCGGTTGCGAAGCCTCCGACGCGTTGGCGAGCCGCAAGTGCACCGAGCGGCGGCTCTTGGTATTCCTTGCCTTCGGCAGCTGCGCGTGCCCGAATCGCCAGGTACGCGATGGAGCTAGGCATGTCTTGCGCGTGAACCGCAAAGGCGGCATGCGCGGCAAGTCGGACCGCTGGTTCTGCAATTTTTCCCGTCAGCAACGCACGCACTACCTCGCGACGGTCAGCCCCCGACACCGAGGTGTCAGTGAGGGCAGCCCGCAAATCGGGGTTCGAAAGGACAGCGCTCTCAAGGCTGGTCAAGTCCTCGGCCACCGTAGCGGTCGTGTCCTTGTCCAACTCTGCCAAGACGGCAGCGGCGTATCCCTGCAGTGCGGCGTTCATCAGTTCGCGCCCTGACCTTCGGTGGCTCGAAGTGCCGTCACGGCCTCGTCAACGAGGTCCTGGTGAGCCTTCATGTCGACTTCGCGGCCAATGACCCGCTCGACAACTCCCATCACAATGGTGCCGAGCTGGCTGGCCGCGTCGTCAATGGCACGCTGGCGAGCAAGGGCAACTTCAGCTTCTGCGCTCGCCACAATGCGGTCATACTCCGCTTGACCCCGGTCATGCATTTCGGCTCGAACCGTGTCAGCGACCGAATTGGCTTGCGTCACGATGTCACGTGCCTGGATGCGTGCTTCATCAAGCAGTGCTCGACGCTCATCGTCTGCAGCCGCAGCGTCGGTACGTGCCGACTCTGCCGCTTCGAGTGATGAGCGAATCTCTTCTTGACGCTTCGTCATCGCCTTGTTGATGGGCGGCACGATGTACTTGGTCGTCATGAACAAAATGACGAGCAAGACGAACAGCTCAACGAAGAACGTTGCGTTGGGAAGCAGGAAAATGCCCGCTGTCTGCATGATTATCTCCCGGGTTCGGGTTTAAGGACTAGGTCGAGGCGACCAAAGCGTGGAGCTCGAGTCACCGTGATATGTGGGGTGTTACTTCGCCGAGAAGACGTAGATGAACACGACCATGAACAACAAGTTAATGAAGTACATGGCTTCTGCCAGACCAACGGTGAGGAAGAAGTAGGTACGAGCCTTGTCTTCAATCTCGGGTTGACGGGCAATTGCGGCAATGGTCTGTGAACCAGCCAGGCCGTCACCGATAGCTGCACCGATAGCACCGCCACCAAGTGCGAGACCGCCACCGACCAACGCACCTGCGACGCGCACTGCGTGCTGCATGTCATTCGTGCTTGCCATTATTTCCTCCTGTGTGATGGGAACTCTCTATAGAGACTTGGATTACTTGATTCGAACTAACTCGCCAGACTCAGTGTTCTTCATGGCTCATGGCCATGCCGAAGTAGAGGATGGTTAGCAGCGCGAAAATGAAGGCCTGGATGAGTCCGATAGCCAAATCGAAAGGCTTCCAGATCAACTGAGCAACCGTTGATGCATACCAAGGAAGCAAAGAAGCCATGACAACGACCATGAGGCCGCCAGAGAAGATGTTGCCGAAGAGACGGAAGGTTAAGGTGACCGGCTTGGTGATCTCTTCGATGACGTTGATGGGAATCAATGCCTTGTACGGCGTTCCGTAGTGGGCAAGGTATCCACGAATGCCACGAGCCCGAATGGATTCGACATGCACCCAGACAATGACCGTCAACGACATGGCGAGCGGCAAGTTCACATCACCCGTTGGCGTAGGCATCCAGTCGTGCCCGTTGTTGGGAAGGACTTCCAACCAGTTGCACACCAAAATGAACAAGAACAGGGTCATCGCTAGCGGAATGAACCGAGCGCCCTGCTCGCCAATCGAGGAGTCAGTGACATCCTTGATCTGCGTGTAAATCGTTTCGTAGAACAGCTGCATCTTGCCCGGCACCCCTGCGGTGACCTTGGAGCGCATGTAAAAACCGAGACCAAGCACGATTGCGGCGGCAATCAGTGTCGCCCACACCACGTCGGTGTAGATGGTCATGCCAAAGATGTGTGACTCGACGACGTGGTCGCCAACGGTGATTTGACCCATGGAATACGCGACAGGGGTCATGACAAACCACCCTGGCTAAAGATCAGCCGCGCAGCATTCGCTACGAAGAGCGCCTGGAAAATCACCAGACCAATCACCATCCCTACCCCAAGTGGGGCATCGAGCACCAATAGAACAACGACGATCACTGTAATGAGCGCCAGACGCCACGCGGTCTTCGTGCGGAGCATCCGGCGAACGACTTTACCCGAGCCTTCGCCTGTACTTTCCACCTTTGCCACTCCAGCGTCAAGAAAACGCAAATTTAATATTGCGAGGCCCAGGCCGATGAAGAGACCGACGGCGGCGAGCGGGGGTCCGACCGCCAAAGCAATGATGATGGCGATGCCACCTGCCACCAAAGTCATGAGTACCGTGCGACGGAGCAGCTTTTGCAAGACAGGAGCATCAAGGTGCTGGAGGCCTTCAAACATGAAATATGCCTCTCACCTGTTCTTTTTCACCAGATCGCGTACCGTAGTCACAGCTACGATGCAGCCCACCACGAGCCCCACAAAGAGCCACAGCGGGCCGGTGTTGAAGGCTGCGTCGAGTGCGATGCCGATGCCCGTCGGAATGCCAACGGTGATCGCCAAGGTGATTCCCAGCGACAGTAATTCGGCGAGGGGCGAACGTGACGTTTTCTTGTCGCTCACAGCGCACCACAGCAGAGTTCGTTCCAAGCATCAGCATCCACAACCCCTCGTTAGTCTTGGTGTTGCTCACTGATGCGCACGGGACGATTCTTGCACATTTGAACGACAGCAGTGGTCAAGAAACCCTAGGGCCGAGAGCCCCGTCCGGCGTGATTAACACCCCGACCCACGGCCTCATCTTCCTCGTCATCATCGGAGTCAGTGCCACGCTTCAGGCCGGGGTGGAACCAGGTGTAGAGGCCCACACAGGCCGCCAAAATTCCGAAAGGGATGAGGGGGTTGGATCGAGGAGCAAAGAGGGGAAATAGAGCAAAACCACTCAACACGGCCGTCCACAGCCACAGAATCACCACGGTCCTCCTTGGTCCATGGCCAAGACGAAGCAGTCGATGGTGGATGTGATCCTTGTCGGGCGCATGAAATCCCTGGCCCTTGGCAGTTCGCCGAATGAAGGCAAAGCCTGCGTCGAGGAGCGGAACACCAAGGATGAAGAAGGGAATAAAGAGCGGCGCGAAGAAGAAAAACGTCACCCCTGAGGCCGGAGGGGTACGCCCTCCAATCACCATGGTGGATGCCGACATCAAAAGTCCGAGCAGAAGCGCTCCGGCATCTCCCATGAAAATTTTTGCTGGGTGAAAATTAAAGGGCAGATATCCAAGACATATCCCGCAGGCAATGGCCGCGACCAGCGGTCCAATATTTTGCCCCGGCAACAGCCCCAGTTGCTCAAGGCGGAATCCGTAGATACACAGCACGCCAGCTCCAATGGCCACGAGACCAGCAGCCAAGCCATCGAGGCCATCGATCAAGTTGATGGCATTAGACAGCGCGACCACCCAGAGGGCCGTAATCAGGGGAATCACCCCAGGTGACAACACCACAAAGCCGGCCAAGGGGACCTTGATTTGGTACATCGTGACCCCAGCGAAATACAGAATCGACGCGGCCAGTACTTGACCGCCAATCTTCGCTGGTGCCGACATGTCGCGAAAGTCGTCGACAAGGCCAACAACAAAAATCGCTGCTGCTGCGATCAAGACACCTTGCGCTTCAGCTGAGCCTTGGAACAGCGGATGGAGCGCAGGTATGAAATCCGCGATGCAAAAGGCCAAGCATGTTCCAATGAACATGGCCGCTCCCCCGCCATAGGGCGTGGCGCGGTCATGCATTTTGCGTTCATCGGGTTGGTCTACGTAGCCAACTTTGATAGCTATCGAACGAATGGGCCACACGGCTCCAGCAGTGGCCAAGCTGGCAACCACCGCAATGACCACGTACCACTCAAAGGAGGGCATCGAACCGCTCTAGGCCCCAAATTCGGCGTAAGGGTCGAAGCGACCACACAGCTCGGCTACTTCTGAGCGAATGGCTGCGAGTTGAGCCTCGTCGTTTCGGGAGCGAAGCGCACGAGCAATGAGCGTGGCAATGGTTGCCATTTCGGCAGTGCCCATGCCTGCGGTGGTCTCAGCTGCGGTGCCTAAGCGAAGGCCCGAGGTAATAAAGGGGCTACGCGGGTCGTCAGGAATAGTGTTGCGATTCGCCGTGATACCCGCACGGTCCATAGCCTCTTGCGCCTCTTTACCCGTGAGCTCGCCGTCAAAGGTTGTCAGGTCCAACAACACCAGATGGTTGTCAGTTCCCCCAGAGACCAAACGGAAGCCTTCGTGGGTCAATGCATCGCCAAGGGCGGTTGCGTTGGCAACCACCTGATGGCCGTAGGCCTTGAACTCTGGCGTGTTTGCTTCCTTGAAGGCCACTGCTTTAGCTGCGACCGCGTGCTCAAGTGGCCCGCCTTGAAGTCCAGGAAAGACCGCTGCATCGACTTTCTTGGCTAACTCTTCAGAGCACAAAATGGCACCACCGCGAGGTCCTCGAAGTGTTTTGTGTGTAGTGAAGGTCACCAAATCAGCGACGCCAACGGGAGAGGGGTGGGCGCCACCAGCAATCAGGCCAGCTGGGTGTGCGGCATCAAACATCAACAACGCGCCAACCTCGTCAGCAATGCGGCGATAGTCGCGAGCATCAATGGTGCGTGCATAGGCCGTCGCTCCCGCCACGATGAGTTTGGGGCGTTCCGCCAAGGCCAAGTCCCGCAATTGATCGAGGTCAATCATTTCGCCGAGGCTTTCCGGGTCGTCACTTCGAGGCGTGAGGCCATAAGAAACGAATCGATAAATCTTTGAAGTCAGCGAGGCCGGTGAGCCATGGGTGAGGTGGCCGCCTTGATCGAGGCGCATCGCCAAGATGGTGTCACCAGGGTTGAGGACTGCCATGTACGCAGCCAAGTTGGCATTGGCCCCCGAGTGAGGTTGCACGTTGGCGTGCTCTGCGCCAAAGAGGGCCTTGAGTCGTTCCCGGGCGAGGTCTTCGACCTCGTCGATGATTTGGTTACCGCCGTAGTACCGGCGACCTGGGTATCCTTCGGCGTACTTGTTGGTCAACGATGAGCCCGTGGCGGCCATAACCGCCGGCGAGGTGAAGTTCTCACTGGCAATCAGCTGCAAGGTCGTGCGCTGGCGGGTGGTTTCTTCGTTGAGTAGTCGGGCAATCTCGGGGTCCCCTGAGAGCCACTTGTCAGCGTCCAATGCCATAGTTGCCTTCCCTTATTCCTCTCGTGCGCTTTGTTCCAACGCAGTGATCTTGTCGAGTCGATACTGGTGACGATCCTCGGGCTTCGCGGCCAAAAAAGCATCAACACATTCGAGGGCCACTGTGCTCCCGGTCGTTCTCGCCCCGAGACACAGCACATTCGCATGATTGTGTTCACAGGCCAAGTGGGCAGTCGTCACATCATGAACCAGTGCTGCTCTCACCCCATCGATCTTGTTGGCAGCAATGGAAATACCGATGCCCGAACCACAAATTGCGATTCCCACATCTGCCTGACCCGCCACAACGGCGCGTCCAATTCCTGCTCCGTAGTCTGGATAATCGACTGATTCAGTCGCCGAATGGCAACCCAAATCTTCGACCTCAAAGCCGCGTGCGAGCAGGTGTGCAATCACCTCAGTCTTGAGGGGGTAGCCCCCATGGTCAGCAGCAACAGCTATTCGCATTTCCCCATGCTACCGACACTGCTCCTTGTTTCAGGTATCGATCTGGAATCGTCACCAGTAGCCAGACATGCAGATCACCGAAGACAGCACCAACCCCGTTGTATCCACCCAGCCCCCGTTCCGGCCGTCGTAGTCAAGAGGCGTGATTGGCCTGGCGATCTTCAAACAGACGCTGCGTCACTTCGGCGGGTGTGCGACGACCCTCATCCAATTCGCGAAGCAATTCCTGGCCTTCCTCTGACTGGAGGAGCTGAGAAACGCGCGCTTCGATGGCCTTGGTTAGGTGGCGCTCAAGCTCGCTTCTGCGGCGACGCCGCTGGCGAACATAGCGCATGCCAGATTCTTCAAGGTAGGCTCGATGATCTCGAACAGCCTCGAGGAGTTCGGCCACGCCTTGTCCGTCCGCTGCAACTACTTGGAGGACGGGAACTGACCACGCATCACGACTGCCAGACAGGGCGATGTGCAAACTCGTCGCCATCTGGGTCGCGCCTGGCCGATCGGCCTTGTTGATCACCACAATGTCTGCAACTTCCAACAAGCCGGCTTTCGAGGCTTGAATGTCATCTCCAGACTCGGGAGTCAACACAACGATGGTCGTGTCGGCTTGACGAGCTACGTCAACTTCGGATTGTCCTACCCCAACGGTTTCGAGAATAACTTCAGGCCAACCAGCGAGTTCCAGCGCCGCAATGGCTCCAGGTATCACGTCAGAAAGGCCCCCAAGGGAGTGTTTTGCCGCAAGCGAGCGCATGTACACCCCGTCGTCAACAACATGGTCCGCGCGAAGTCGAACACGATCGCCCAGTATTGATCCCCCAGTTTCAGGTGACGTGGGGTCAACCGCACACACCGCCACCTGGTCGCCGCTGTCGCGAAGGTGCGCGATGAGTTGATCAACCAAGGTTGACTTTCCAGCTCCTGGCGGTCCCGTAATCCCTATGGTCCACGCGGGTTCAGCCCCGAGAGCCTTCACCGCCCCCAAGATTGCTGTGGCGTTCTCGCCGCCGCGTTCAAGGGCGCTAATGGTTCTTGCCAAGGTTCGGCGATCGCGATCACGGAGTTTCGCAGCGACCTCGGCTGCGCTTTCTCTCTCTGGGGCCATCACTGAAGTATCAGGCCTTTGCCTGAGCCTCCTCTTCAGCTTGGCGACGAAGCTCGCGCTTCAAAATTTTGCCCTGAGAGTCCTTGGGGAGCGCATCGACGAATCGAACATTTTTGGGCACCTTGAAGGGGGCGAGCCGTTCCTTGCAGTGGGCAATAAGTGCTTCACCCTCAATGGGCGCATCTGCCTTCGCCACGACAAATGCGGTGACGGCTTGTGACCAATATTCGTCGGCTACACCGACAACCGCCACCTCAACGACGCCGGGGAATTGGTAACAGGTACGTTCCACTTCCACCGAAGACACGTTCATGCCACCTGACTTGATGACGTCCTTTTGGCGATCAACAAAGAAAATGTTTCCTTTGCCATCATGGCGAACAAGGTCTCCCGTGTGAAGCCAACCGTTGCGCATCACTGAAGCAGTTTTCTCTGGGTTGTTGAAGTAGCCGAGCATCACGCCAGGTGACCGACAAATAAGTTCCCCTTCAATATCTGCATCCACGTCTTGGTCGTTTTCATCTACGACGCGCACTTCTAATTGCGAAGTGGGCCGACCGATCCACGCGACGTCACCATTAGGGATGTCAGCCAAGGAACGGAAGCGACCGATCGTGGGCGTTTGGGTGAGTTCAGATTGGCTCCACAATGTCAGCCACAGCAAATCTGGCGAGGTCTTGGCAAATGCGTCAAACATGGCTTGGGGCATGGTGCCACCGTAGGTAACGGCTCGACGCAATTTCGACAGATCCTTTTCTGCAAATCCTGGAAGGTTGATCAACTGGAGATAGAACGTGGGCGTTTGCCCTACGTTCGTGACTCCTTCATCCGCGATGCTGTCCAGCGCATCAGCTGGTGTCCATTCAATGGGCAACACGAGCGTATTGGCCAAGGAAATCAGGGCAATCTGAAGACCCATCCCAGCGATGGTGTGGAAAGGAAGCACGTAATAGTGGACGTCATCTTCAGTGAGCCCCATGCCCGTGATGTAGGACGGAATCATCGACATCAGGTAGTTGCGGTGCGGAACCATGACTGCTTTTGGCAAGGCCTCAGTTCCTGAGGTGTAGGGCAAGATGGCAAGATCCGATTCAAAAACCTCTGAATCTGGCTCTTGTTCAGAACCCGACGATGCGAGTTGACCGTAGCGAATCCAGTCTTGGCTCGCCGTGTCGCCATAGGTCTCGTTCACAATCCGAATTGCGAGTGTTGGCACTTCGGCTATGACTTCTTCGACCTTGGGCACGAATTGGTCCTCAACGATCACCGCCTTCGCGCCCGAATGGCTCAACTGATAGGTGATTTCAGTGGGCTTGAACGTGTAGTTAACACCCGTCGTCGCGATGCCGAGTTTTTGACATGCATAAAAGGTTGCAAAGTGCTCGGGGCAATTGCGCCCCATAAATGCCATCACATCACCACGCTTGAGACCGAGCTCACTCAGGTGGTTGGCAATGCGATTCGCGGTTGCATTCAACTCTGCGTAGGTAATCGCCCGGCGCTTTGGATTCGATGGGCTAGCCGGCACCACAATGGCGTTGCGATCCGGGTACCGCTTTGCATTCCTACGCAGAAACGCCCCAATGGACGCTCTGCGGGCAGGATTCGTTACTTCAACTTGTTCCACCACTCCCCCTTGGTTCGACTCAGCGTTACTGATTGGTCAAGCGCCGCGCGGCGGCCACAATGTCATCAAGATCCGAACCTGGCGGGAAGCATTCGACCCCACGCGCTTCGAGCTTGTCTGATGCGTAGTGCGGAATGGTTCCACCTGCGAACACCGGAACCTTCACGTCATTGGCCGCCAGGACATCAAGAATGCGTTCGACTACTTCAACGCGCCCACCCACATTCAGTCCGATGAGATCCACATCTTCGTCGATTGCGACCTTGGCAATGGTGTCTGCCGTGACCATGCCTGCCAAGATCACCTCGAAACCGGCTTCACGAAGCGCTCGAGAGACGACATTGATGCCACGCCAGTGACCGTCAAGGCTGGTTTTTGCCATGAGCACGCGAACGTCGCCCGAGACCGAGCCATTGGTACCTCTTAAAAGCTGACTGGGAACTTCCATGAGCCGTACACCTCCCTAAAGACATCTCCGATTTCGCCGACACTTGCATCCGCGCCAACCGCCTCGAATACGCCGGCCATCACGTTGCCTCCATCGCGACAAATTGATTCCAATTCGTGAAGTTTGGCCATGGCGAGCGCACTGTCTCGACCGCTCCGAAGCTCACCGAGTCGAATCATGGCCTTGTCCCAAGCATCAGCAGAGCCGGCAAAGCCATCAATGCCAAAGGGGTCATGATCGCTCGGCGAATAATTCACTCCCACGATTGATCGCTCGCCGGTGATCATCTTGGCTTCAAGTTCAACTTGATTTGCACTTGCCGTCTGGTGAATGAATCCATTCTCCAATGCAGCGATGAACCCACCTTGCTCTTGAATTTCGTCGAAGTATTCCCAGGCTTTTGCTTCAAGATCAGCACTGAGGGCTTCAAGGAAATACGAGCCTCCAAGTGGATCGGCCACTCGAGCGATTCCCGTCTCTTCCATCAAGATCTGCTGAATCCGAACCGACTGCTGGTGCGCTTGTTCACTTGGTACCGAAAGTGCCTCGTCATAGGCGGAAATTCCCATTGATTGAACTCCACCGAGCACCGCTGCCATGCCCATGATGGTTCCACGAACAATGTTGTTAATGGGTTCTTGATAGGTCATTGCCGAACCCGCCGTCACGATGTGCACTCGCAAGCGAAGCGCTCGCTCGTCAGTAATGCCATAACGCTTGACCAACAAGTCATGCCACATTTTCCGCGCTACGCGAAGTTTCGCAATGTCTTCGAAGAAATCCATCGCAACCCGAAAGCTCACACCACCAAGTGCGTGAGCCAGACTCTCAAGCGGCACATTACCTCGGCGTTTCACTTCATCGAGATGATCCACATTGGCGGCCATCAAGGCAGCCAACTCTTGGTAGGCATTGAGTCCTGAGTCCGCGCCGTTGTAAGCGGCCATCGAAATGGGCACCCAGTTGGGCACTGCTTTATTCGTGAACTCCACAATGTCGCAGTTAATTTTCAACGCATCCGCGGGTGGGATTTGCTGGAGCGGTGGGCAACCTACATAAGTCAAAAACAAGTCAGATTGACCAGTTCCATTTAAGTCTTTGAGGTCGATACCGCGCCGCCTCGCAACGTTCCAGTACCCGGCAAGACAGAACGGTGCGTGCTGCGCGACTCCGCCACCAGCGTGAGCATACGTACCCTTTTGATCAATTCCTTCAAGGGCCAATTCGTAGTCATGGGCTGACATGATGACGGCGCCATTAATACCCACGTCTTCACGACGAGCAACGACCTCGGGATGATCAGGGTCATAGAGATGATCACCGGTCATTCGATCATGCTCCATGATGAAGCCGGTGGCGCCCTTGCTTAGTAGAAAACGAATGCGCTCCGCCTCATCTTCTGGGTTCCCGAATCCCGAAAGTTGAAAGATGCGCCATGGCTTAGAACGGTACCCTTCGCGATGCGCACCTCGAAGATACGGAGCCTCACCAGGGAGTGCCGCAACGGCGGCGGCATAGTCATCAGGAATGTCATCAGGCCCATAACTCGCCTTTACTTCAATTCCAGAAACTGTCTCGTACTTCTTGCCACTCGCCATGAAATCTGACCTTTCGTTACCTCGCTAAGACTGGTTGTCTGCAGACTGCAATTCGTTAAGTTCCTTGAGCCGAGATGCGGCGGCGGCCCGTGCGCGGGCCCTGGTAGTCCATGTCTGCAAAATCACAGCTACGAATAGAATTGCCCCTTCGAACGCGGGCGCTACCCACTGTGCGGCGCCGAACTGGTCGAGGCCGGTAAGTACCGCCGCGACAAGGTACACGGCAACGAAGGTGCCAGGAATATTGAAGCGACCTGGCATGAAGGCAGTAGCACCGAGGAAAGCGCCGGCAAACGCAGGGATCAAAAGGCCTCCAGATGTGTCAGGTGCTGCCGAACCAAGCGTGGAGCCCAACAAGATCCCACCACATCCCGCTAACAGCGCCCCCACGACAAAGGTCCAAATAACGTAGCGCCGAGTGGGAATACCGGTCAGAAGGGCTGCACGCTGGTTAGAACCCGTTGCATACATTCGACGCCCCAGAGGGGTTCTGCCCAAAACGAGAGCCAACACAATGGTGACAAAAATTCCATAGAAGATCGGCAGCTGAATTCCCCACAACGAGCTTCGCGTGAACGCGGTCATCGAGTGTGGGGCGATGGAATAAATCGTCTGCGCGCCCGTATAGGCAAGGAAAATTCCAGCGACCAAACTTGCCATCGCCAACGTGACGATGAACGAGGAGAAGCGAAATACCGCAATGGCAATCCCGTTGATCAACCCCACGGCCGCCGCTGCAACAAGGGCAATCGCGATCGCGAGAAAAACATTGAGATGTTGAAGTTCAATCAATCCAACAAATAACACTTCCGACAGAATTGCAACATTGGCAACCGACAAGTCGAATTCGCCAACGATAAAGGGCAAAGTCGCAGCCAGCGCGACAAAGAGGCCTGGGATGTTGATGGCAAGCAACGATTTGAAGTTACTCACCGTTCCATAGGAACTTGGCTTCAGGAGCGAGAAGATGATGAGAACGAGTACGAACACGACTAGGAGTGAATACTTTCCTGCCTGAACAGCGAAGCCTTCGCGCGGTCGAGCGACGGTCACGCTCGACTTCTCATCATTCGTTAGTTCGGTTGGACTCACGTTTCCCCATTTCTTGCTAGCTGGTTAGTTGGTGACGCTGGCGCTGCTACTGAGAGCCGTCAGACGTCCTGGTGTTAGGCCTTCTCTCGTCACTTCAGCCACCACTCGGCCATCTTGCATAACGAGAGCCCTATCGGCCAGAATCGAAACTTCGTCAACATCGGAGCTTGCCAAAATCACGGCGATTCCCTTTTCCCGCGCCTCTCGAACCAATCGATAAATCTCACCTCGTGCACCGATGTCAACACCGACCGTCGGTTCACTCAGAATCAATATTTTCTGAGTTGAGAACAACCATTTCGCTACTAACACTTTTTGCATGTTGCCGCCACTAAGCGTCGACATAACCGCCTCTGGTATTGGCGGCTTTACTGACGCGGTTCGAAGTGCCTCCGATGCCTGTGCCCGTTCTTTCTTCCGCGAAACTCGCTCTCCGTAGACCATGCCATCGAGAAAGAGATTTTCGTCAAGCGTCAGGTCTATGGCGAGGCCATCGCGCAAACGATCTCCAGGCACGTAACCAAGTCCTCGATTCCTCGCTTCTCTTGGCGTGGTAGGAACGTAGGGCTCGCCATCTACCAAGACATCAACGTCGCTGCAGGGTAGCGATCCAAAGAGCAGCTCACCCAACAACTGGTGCCCGGAATCTGCGAGGCCAGTAATACCCAAAATCTCGCCGGGAGCCAATGAGAATTTCAGTGGTCCAATGCCAGCGGCCTGGAGGTTTCGCACTTCAATCCGCGGAGTAGTGGCGGGGTCGAAACTCCGCTCATTCGTACGTTCGGTAACGATGCTGCGACCAACAATCAACTCAGCGAGAGCATTTTCATCGGTGCTACTCACGGCAACCGTTTCGGCAACGAGACCGTTGCGCAATACCGTGATGTTGTCACACACCGACATTGCCTCGGACAGGCTGTGGGTGATCAGTAGCGAAGCCACACCCTGCCGAGAAAGGGTTTTGAGGCGCTCGAGCAGTCGAAGTCGGTCATCGGCCCCAAGGTTGGCAGTTGGTTCGTCAAGCAAAATCAATTGTGCGTTACTCGCAAGCGCCCGGGCAATAGCCACCAAGGTCTGCTCCGCGATCGATAGTTCTGCGACCAGCTTTCTCGGATCAATATCGAGGCCAACGCTTTCGAGCGCCGCTCGAGCCTGCTCATCAGCCCGTCGGCGGTCGACGAATTTAAACCGAGTGGGAAAGCCAATACTCATGGCGATGTTGTCGGTCACCGACAAGGTTGGTGCCAGTGCTCGGTCCTGGTGGATGTGGGCGACGTTTCCCTTGTCGGAACCAGTACCTGAGGTACGAATTGGGCCGCCAAAAATCTCGACCGAACCGCCATTGGGGGCTTCAGCGCCAGAGATGATTCGAATGAGCGTTGACTTGCCAGCTCCATTGGCGCCAAGCAACCCGTGAATTTCACCGGGAGCTACGTCAAAACTGACACCACCAAGCGCAACCTCGCCGCCGTATACCTTTTCAACGTTAGTTACCCGAAGAGCGGGTGCCCCGATCTCCGAAGAGATCGGGGCACCACTCATTTCGGAATTACTCAAACTCACTTAATCAGACCCCAGGCCTTCTCGTAGTAGTGCCGGTAGTTCGGGTACACCGTGATGCTGTCGGGGTTTCCGTTAGCGGGGGTGTTGTCCGAGTTGAAGAGCACGACGCCCAAGCCCTGTTGCTGCAAGTTGAGGTAGGGCTTGCCCGCAAAACCGCGGATCAGCTGGTCAATTGCGGCCCAACCTGACCATGCGGTGCTCGTACCAGCGTTGGCGTATGACTGACCAGCCTGAATAGCAGCCAGACCACCAGCGTCGCCGTCCTTTGCCAACACGTACACGTGCTGGTTGAGGTTGGCTTGAGCTACGCCTGCTGCGGCTGAACTTTCACCGATGGAGTAAGGAAGGTCCAGAACGTTGGTGTTCGGGTTGGCAACCAGCCAACCGTCAATGGCTGATTGGACACCGCCGCCGAAGACCGTTGCGAGGCCCCATGACTCCAGGTGAGAGGTGCAGCCACTGCATTGACTCAGCACCTTGTCAAAAGCCTGCTGCGAGTTCTCGAGAACTGAGAAGCCATTGTCTTGAACCGTCAGTGCGTGCACCTGACCATTGAGGTGGGCAATCATCTTGTAGGCCAACATTGCTTCCATGACTGGCATGCGGAAGTCCACGTAGGAGTCATAACGAACACCAGTGGTGTGCGTAAGGTCACCCAACGCGATGGTCAAGATGTGGTGAGAGTTGGCGTATGCCAATTCGGGCTGGAATTGCTCGGTCGGAACAGCAATACCGATAACGGCATTGGCGTGGTCCGGCGTTACGTTGGCAAATGCCGTCTGGTAACCAGCCGAGTTGAAGCCACCGCTGTAGATGTGCGTCGTCCAACCCAACTTCTGCGCAGCAGCAGCAGCACCAAGCGCAGCTTCTTCACATGCCACCGATGATGAAATGCAAGGAATGATGTCAACAACCTTGTGCTTCGCAGGCTTTGGAGCAGTCTTTGGACCGCGCCATGATCCGTAAGGAACAATGTTGGCCGGCGACGTCGGCGTTCCTTGGCTTGACCACATCAATTTGCCTTGGTCCATGATCGTGGTCAACGCTCTGGCTTGAGCAACGATGTTGCCCGTTGACGCCGAACTTGCGGTGACGCCAACGAGCGCGCTCCCCACAACGGCAGCAGCTGCCGCAGCAGATGCCAACTTCATCACGATGCCTCGTGATGTCTTTCCTGTATTCATGGGTCCCCCCCCTATGTTTGTTTGATATTGACTGCGATGCCAACCGAATTCGATTGCCCCCGCAATACGAATTCAACACCCCGATGGCTTCCGATATACGGAGCCATGTTCAGAATTTGTTCAGGTTGCCCCGAACCCACCTAGTTGGTTAGTGAGTTACCCCAGGTGTCGACGTAGGCCATGGTCTCGACCGGGTGCCGGAACAACTTGGTCGGGAATGGCTTCTCCGGGTAACCCGCCACGATGAACGCAGCAGTAGCCCATTCTTCCGGCAGCCCAAGCAATTCTTTGATTTCCGGTTCGTACATGCACAGCAAGGTCGTGAAGGTCGTTGCCACACCTTGGTTGCGAAGCGCCAAGCAGAAGTTCTGAGCGATGGGGTATACAGAACCGCCACCGACAATGCTCAAGCGACCCAATTCCGTGTCAGTAGGGTGAGTTTCGGCAATATCGGCGCACACCACCACAATCGCCGGGTGGTTGCCAAAGTTGGCTGCGAAGTTATCCGCATCGTCAAGAGCCTTCTCAGGGTTGCTCATGCCGAGGTTTGTGGCCTTTTCAGTGCCATCAGAAGCGACAATTGCTTTGTTCATTTCACGAGCCGAGGCTGCATACGCAGACCAGGGAATCATGTACAGCTCGCCCAAGCGCTTCTTCTTGGCGGGATCTTTCACAATGACAAATCGCGTTGGCTGGCGGTTGCCACCTTGTGGACCGAATCGTGCATCGTCGATGGCCTTGTACAACACTGAGTTAGGAACGTCATCGCTCTTGTAGTAGCGACAAGCGTTTTGACTCCTCATTACATCTGAAAGCTCCATGCTTCCCCCCCTTGGTCTCGACAGTCAATGCTGTGCTTGGCCACCATAACTCGGTTGAAATATTCCATCAACTGATTTTTGATAGAAATAATTCATGCACATAAATTCGGAGTCGCTCACGGCGACCATCCGAAATTTTTCAATTCGTGACCTTAAAAGTCTTCGCCGGCATAATTCGTAGCAAGAACTTGAAGAACATCTCCGTCTTCGCATCACCCTTACCTTGCCCCACCGTGAACCCACTCACCGTTCAGTGGCCTGGCATTTGCTGGTGGCGTCAGTGCAACTTGGCCGATCGAGTAGGTGAACTTATGCTGAGTGAAGGCCCATCACTAGCTCGTGATGGCGCCGCGAGTCCAAGGGGGGGCCATGGGTGACGAAGTAGTCGTAACGCGCGACGGACATGTACAGACAATCCGCATCAATCGACCAGATTCGTATAACGCAATCAACCAACAGGTCATGGCGGGAATCGGCAATGCACTCATCGCGGCCGATGCTGACCGAGACATCCGTGTGTCAATACTGACGGGAACTGGAGACAAAGCCTTTTGCGCAGGTATGGACTTGCGTATGTTCTCAGAAGGTCAGCCTGAGCTAAGTCAAGAAGAAGAAATCGGTCGTGAAGGTTTCATGAGTTTCATGCATGAACGGTTCCAAACACCCGTCATCGGTGCGGCCCAAGGCCTCGCGTTGGGTGGCGGCTTCGAACTCTTGATGTGTTGTGACATGATCATCGTCGCCGAGGGAGTGAAGTTAGGACTTCCAGAAGCCAAGCGGGGTTTCTTCCCTGCTGGTAGCGGCGTGCTCTTGCCGCAACGAATTCCACTGCCCATCGCCCTGGAACTAGGGATGACCGGTGACTTCCTTGAGACCCAACGAGCAAAAGAATTGGGCTGTGTGAATTACGTCGTTCCGGCAGAAGAAGTCCTTCCGCTTGCCGAAAGCTTTGCACTCAAGATTTCAAGCAACGGGCCTCTTGGCGTGCAGTCGACTCGTTCACTCATGCGCTTGGCTGCCGGCGCTTCGACGCAAACCGTGTGGGAAGCACAAATTCCCGTTCAGGAGATGATTTGGGCTAGCGAAGACGCCAAAGAGGGTGCGGACGCCTTCGTAGAAAAGCGCGAGCCAGTTTGGAAAGGTCGCTGACTAACTACGGCGCCTCACGAGGTTGTGTAAATTCCGCCGTCTACGGGAAGAATGATCCCAGTGACCCAACTCCCTGCCTTGGACGACAAGTAGACAGCAGCGCCCGCCATATCTTCGGCCCGACCAATGCGGCCAAGGGGAGATGACTCAATGAGTTGCTCCTCGAAGGCTTCAAGAATGGCCCCCATCATTTTGGAGGGGAACGGTCCTGGGGCAATGGCGTTGACCGTTATGTGGCGAGGCCCAAACTGCTTTGCCAGCATTTTCGTAATTTGGTGAATCGCCGCCTTGGATGCGGCATAGCTAAAGCTGTCGAAGTTTGGAACTCGAAGGCCATCGATACTGCCGATGTTGATGATCCGCGCAGGGTCCTCCGCTGAACCAGCTCGTTCTAGCAATGGGAGACACGCCTGAATGAGCATGAACGGCGCTTTCACATTGACGCCCAGTACCTTGTCCCACGCAGACTCTGGGAACTCCTCGATGGGAGCGCCCCACGTGGCTCCTGCGTTATTTACCAAAATGTCGAGATGATCCACCCGCTCGGCAACCATCTGCGCCAATCGGCTGGTGGCATCGGCAGCAGCAAGGTCTGCAGGAATAGCCTCAATCGTCCCGAAAGAAGAAAGCTCGGCTACGGCAGCATCGCATACCGCTTCGTTGCGTCCCGAAATAATCACTCGGGCGCCGGCATCGAGTAACCCTCGGGAAATCATGAGTCCGATGCCGCGATTTCCACCCGTGACGAGTGCCGTCTTTCCTGACAAATCAAATAAGTTCATCTCTCACTCCTTCTTCTTGGCTGGCTATCACCTCAACAGTGATCAGGATCTTCGAACGATCACCGTTATGGCCGTCGGCACCCGATCGTGAGAGTCAGAACCGAAATGTCCCAGCAGTGGCACTGGTGAATCTACGAATTGAGATTCAAAGAACGACCAATAATTTCTCGCATGATCTCGTTGGTGCCGCCATAAATTCGGCTAATCCGCGAGTCAATGTACGCCTGTGCGATTGGATACTCAAGCATGTATCCATAGCCCCCATGGAGTTGCACACAGGCATCAATCACTCTTCCCTGCATCTCCGTCACCCACATTTTTGACTTTGCTGCATCAACCGCATCAAGCGTGCCCTCGTTAAGTTCGAGAACTTGGGCGTCAACATAGGTTTGTGCAATGTCTAGCTCAGTGGCCATCTCGGCCAATTTGAATCTTGTGTTTTGAAATGAACCAATTGCCTTCCCGAATGCATGACGCTCTCTCACATAGTCACAAGTCCACGAGAACGCTGCCTGCGCTGAAGCCAACGAGCTGACCGCAAGTCCAAGTCGCTCCTGGGCCAAGTTTCTCATCAGTAAATAGAAGCCTTCTCCTTCAGAACCAAGCATGTTGCTTGCCGGAACACGAACGTCATCAAAGAACAACTCAGCGGTGTCTTGGGCATGCTGCCCCACCTTGTCAAGATTGCGTCCGCGTGTGAAACCTTCCATGCCGCGCTCAAGAACCAGCAAGGTCAAGCCACGGTGAGGGTCATCTCCCGTCCGGGTCACCACGATCACCAAATCTGAATTGATGCCATTAGTAATGAAAGTCTTGGCGCCACTGACAACGTAGTGATCGCCGTCCCTTACTGCTTTGGTTGAGATACCCGACAGATCCGATCCGGTGCCAGGTTCGGTCATCGCTACTGCCGTGATCAGCGTTCCTGCTGCGATGCCAGGCAACCACCGCTGCTTCTGCTCCTCAGTGGTGAGTTCCAAGAAGTACGGCATGCAAATTTCGTTATGGAGGGTGAAACCGCCCAATGCGGGAGTGACTGCCGCCTTCGCGGCTTCCTCTGAGAGCACGACATTGAAGCGAAAGTCAGTGACTCCAGATCCGCCATATTCCTCGGGCACCGCTGGGAACATCCCAAGCTCCCCGCCTTTTGCGAACAACTCTCGCGGAACGATGCCGTCTCGGCACCAGGTCTCGTAGTTAGGACTTACTTCCTTGGCAATGAATGCCGCGACGGTGCCGCGATATGCCTCATGTTCGTCTTCGAACAAGTTCCGCTTCATAAGACTTCCTTTGCTCTTGCTCTCATTTCAAAACGCGAGGCAGCACTCCTAAGAATTGAGCCTCACCCTAGCGGTCACAAATACAGGTGCCAAGTGAAACACTCCGTTGTGTCCTCAACCGCTGAACGCACTTCTCGAGCCCTAAGGGGTGTGTCCATCACTTGTGCCAGCAATGACCGGCTGACTGCAATCCCTAAACGTGTCGCTGTTATTTGGGCTGCATCCTGATGCCAGCATCGATTCGAATTGTCTCCGCGTTCATGTATGAATTCGTCAGCAGTTCAATCGCTAGCGATGCAAATTCTTCAGATCTGCCGAGGCGATGAGGGAACAAAACACCAGCGCCAAGACGAGCCTTGAATTCGTCCGCCGCTTCACCATGGCCGTAAATGGGAGTGTCAATGAGTCCCGGCAAAATGCAGTTTGCTCGAATCCCACTTGCCGACAAATCTCGTGCAAGGGGAAGCGTTAAGCCCACAACGCCACCTTTTGATGAGGAGTATGCCACCTGACCAATTTGCCCATCTTCGGCCGCCACGGAGGCGGTATTCACGATGGCACCACGACATCCATCTTCGTCCGGGGTGTTTTGGCTCATGACTGTTGCGGCCAATCTGCACATATCGAACGTTCCAATGAGGTTGATTTCAATCACTCGTCGATACGTCGCTAGATCGTGAGCACTCGTATATTCCCCATCTCTTCCGATGGTCCGTTGAGCAAGTCCAATGCCGGCGCAATTGACAACGCTCCAAAGTGGGGCTGCGTTTCTTGCAGCTTCAACGGCAGCCGTCACCTCTTCAGTCTTGGTGACGTCAGTCTTTGCGAACAAGCCGTTGATTTCTTTGGCGAGAGATTCACCTGCCTCGACATTGAGGTCAGCGATGACAACGGTAACTCCTCGATTGGCCAGGAGCTTGGCGGTAGCCTCTCCAAGGCCAGAGGCTCCCCCCGTCACGATTGCGGATGTTCCTTTGAGTTCCATAATGTCAATGACCCCCTCTAGGTTGCGGCCCCTACAGCATGCCTGCAACTGAAGACAGACTAATCAGGAACCATGTTCTTTGCATTACCGATTGCAGAACGAGGGTTTCCTTACGGTGGGCCATATCTCGGAGAAGAATCACCCGTGGTCAAGTCCTACGTTTCATGGGAGGCGTGTGGAATGGAAATTCCCGTTTCTCGAGGCGCACTACGCTTCGATTTGTGGCAGTAGACCCCAATGCGTGCGTTTTGGTAGGTGCCGGCCAGAGCATTGATCGGATTTCTCGTGGCGAATCCCCCACTGGACCCCTTGAACTCATACTCGAGGCAGTTGCCACGGCGGACCAAAACACCAGTGCCAAGGAATCGGTTTTGCCCCTCTTGCAATCGTTGCGAGTCGTGCGAAGTTTCGGATCCACACCGCACAATTTTCCTCAGGTGATTGCCGACACACTTGGGGTGCAGCCTACCGAGTTGGTCCTTTCGAGCCACGGTGGGACCATGCCCCAAAAATTCTTGGCTGATGCTGCCCTTGCTATGGCCAAGGGTTCACTTGATTGCGTAGCCATCGTCGGCGGTGAGCGAATGGCTGGGGTAAGTGCTGGCGTGCCAGAGGCTTCAACTGAGCAAGAAGATATGGGGGCAACTCGCCTGTTTGGAGATGAACGCACCCCGCTCACCCGATACGAGCTTGCTCGCGGATTGCGCTTGCCTGCCTTTATCTACCCCTTACTTGAAACTGCTTATCGCGCACGCCAAGGTCGCACACTTTCCGATCACCGCGAAGTCCTTGGTGCACTCTGGCAACACTTTGCCGAGGTCGCAGCGTCCAACCCCTATGCGTGGATTCAATCTGCTCCGAGCGCTGCCGACATCGTGACGCCCGGTGAGGCCAACCGCATGATCGCAGAGCCCTACACCAAGACCATGGTTGCAAACTTGCCCGTCAATCAAGCGGCATGCGTCATCGCAATGCGGTACGAAGCAGCACTCGCAGCAGGCATTCCTCGCGATGCCATGGTGTTCTTCCACGGCCACAGCGTGGCCAATGATCCTTGGTTTGTTTCCAATCGCCTCGACCTTGGACGATCCATCGCCTTAGAAGCTGCGAGTACCACGCTCTTTGAATACGTCAATGCGAGCAGTGATGACATGGGACTGATTGATCTCTACAGCTGCTTTCCGGTTGCGGTGGAACTAAGTGCCCAGGCATTGGGGCTTTCGTTGCACGACCCTCAGCGCCCGCTCACCCTCACCGGTGGCCTGACCTTCGCTGGAGGCCCCGGCAATTCTTATGTGCTGCACTCTTTGGCCGCCATGGTGGCGTCGCTGCGTGAACAACGCGAGATGCGTGGCCTGATTAGTGGCCTCAGTTACTTTGCCACTTCCCACAGCTTGGGTGTCTATGGCACGCATCCTTCGAACAAAGCTTTTGCCTCTCTCGATGCACAAGCCGTCGTTGATCGGGCTGACACCAAAGTCGTTGACGAGTCGTTCGTAGGAAGCGGCACGATTGAAACGTTCACGGTCACCCATGCCAGAGATACGGGCCCAAAGGCAGTCATCGCCGCGGTCACCACTCCTCAAGGAGCGCGATGCTGGTCCTGGACGCGAGACCCTGAATTCGCCGCCAGCGTTTCTGGCAAAGACCTCCTCGGCGTGCCTTGTTCGGTTGACGCCGAAGGCCGCCTCAGTCTCGACTAAGTACCGCTTCTATTTGGGTGGGGCTAATGGGCCCGATGCGTTTGATTTCCAAAGATGGCCCAACAAGTGACACCACCGTCGAAGAGAAATTTTGCCGGGCTCCACCGTCAACCACTAGCCCTAGACCCCGACCTTCAAACGTAACTTCAACCTCATCGGCTGTGGCGCAGGGCGGCTCTCCATGGAGATTGGCACTTGTCACCGCTAAGGGTCCCGTCAAATCCAAGAGCGCGAGGAGCCCTTCATCGTTGGGAACCCGAAGTCCTACTGACTCATCTGCGGCACCCACCAAGCTCGAGAGGGCAACCGAGCAACCCACGACCAAGGTCAAGGGGCCGGGCCAAAATGCGGTCGCCAGCGCAATGGCTTCGCGACTAAAACGCGTGCCCAGTCCGCGGGCGGTCTCAATGGAATCGCACAAGATCGGCAGCGCGACATCACCGGGCCGATCCTTTAACCGGAAGATCTCGGCGATTGCCTCTGGCCGATCAAGGCGGCACGCTAGGCCATAGACCGTGTCAGTGGGAAGACCAATGACCGCACCCGCAGCTAACGCCCCGTCGATCTCAAGGCGATCTTCCAAGGTCAACCTTTTCATGGAGCCACCGCCGTGATGCCTCGAGGCATGCCTGCCAGATCGCGAATTTCTTCGACGCCGACCAAACCAACACGCAAAGCAAGCTCCATGGCTGCTTGCACATGATGTTCACTCATTTCCAAACACAGCACGCCCCCGGGACTCAACCATTCACGCGATTGCGTCACGATAGTTTCGACATGCAAGAAGCCGGCGATGCCCGAGCGACTCATCGGTGCATAGAGCGCAATGTCGGGTTCCCAATCAAGAACTGGGTCAAGATGTCCTCGGAGTCCTTCAGAAACATAGGGAGGGTTGGCGATCAAAAGATCGACCCGACCACGCAGTCCCTCGGAGAGTGCTGCGAACCAGTTGCCAACGCGCAAGGTCAATCCGCCGATGCCGAGTGCCAACGCATTCTCTCCTGCCAAGCGAAGAGTCTCTGACGACACATCAGTCATGACGCACTCGCCGAATCTCGTCTCAGCCCTGAGTTCTGAAATCAGACTCAAGCAGATGGCTCCTGTTCCACAGCCCAATTCAACGATGCTTAGTGCACCATCTCCCGGCCGCGTTCGCCTCCACCGTTCAAGGGCGGCTTCGACGACTTGCTCAGTTTCGGGACGCGGAATCAGCGCTCGATCGTCCACGAGAAGTTCAAGAGTTCGAAAACTCCAGGAGCCGAGCACGTATTGCAGCGGCTCTCCCCCAGCTCGACGCGCAGCCATCGCGCGAGCAACTGGCGCGATACGAGATGCATCGTCAACGGTCATAGCCCGCTCGAGGATCCACTTCGCTTCCGTTGCGGAGTGGACCTCGCTCGTTAGCTCTGCAAGCAAAACGTCATCCACTCGAACCCACTTCCCCTACTGCTCGGTGAGTTGCTTAGTTCGTTTGGCCGCCATCAGCGCATCCACGATTTCATCGAGGTCACCTTGCAAGATGGCGTCGAGTTTGTACAAGGTCAAGTTGATGCGATGGTCAGTAACGCGTGATTCTTTGAAGTTATACGTTCGAATTTTTTCAGAACGGCCTCCGCCGCCCACTTGGCTGCGGCGCAGGTCGCCGAGCTCGGCCGCTTGTTCGTCTTGAGCCGCTTTGAGCAATCGACTACGCAGCACCAACATGGCTTTAGCCCGGTTCTGAATTTGGCTCTTTTCGTCTTGCATGGCTACGACAATGCCGGTTGGAATGTGGGTGATTCGCACCGCCGAGTCGGTGGTGTTCACGCTTTGGCCGCCAGGGCCAGACGAGCGATAGACGTCCACCTTGAGATCGTTTGGATCGATTTCTACATCAACCTCTTCAGCTTCAGGCAGGACCGTTACCGTGGCGGAGGAGGTGTGCACTCGGCCCTTGGCTTCTGTCACCGGCACCCGCTGCACGCGGTGCACGCCACCTTCGTGTTCGAGGCGACTCCACGCGTCAGGTGCGATCACGGTGAAAATCACTTCATCGAGGCCATCGCGTTCCGAAGCGGTTTCCTCAATAACTTTTAATTTCCAACCGCGACGCTGTGCGTAGCGGACATACATGTCATAAAGATCACGCGCGAAGAGATTCGCTTCTTCGCCGCCTTCCGCGCCACGAATTTCGACGATGACATTTCGTCCGTCGTTGGGGTCTTTGGGTAGCAGCAAACCCTGTAACTCATCTTCAATTTCCTCGATGAGCTTTGACGCCACGTCGGCCATCTGGGTCAACTCATCGCGTTCGGACGCGTCAGCGACTTCGAGCATTTCGCTTGCCGTCTCAAGGTCTTCACGCGCAGTTCTGAGTCTGCGGAACGCTGCGACGACTTCGGCAAGTTCCTTGTGCCTCTTGCTCAGCTCACGGAGCAGATTTGGGTCAGCCGCAACATCAGGCGAGCTGAGCTGTGTCTCAATGTCAGAGAACTCGGCTTCAATGGATTCGAGTCGTTCGTCAAGCATGGATGATCACTCCGCGCGTCTCCGCGCGGAAGCGGCTCAGGCCTTCTTGGTCTTACGGCCGCCGTAGCGCTTCTCGAAGCGCTCGACGCGACCACCCGAGTCGACCAGCTTTTGCTTACCGGTAAAGAACGGGTGGCACTCGTTGCAGAGTTCGACGCTGAGCGAATCCTTGGTCGAGCGGGTTGTGAAGGTGTTGCCACAGCTGCAGGTGACGGTTGCTTCAACGTAGGTGGGGTGGATGTCGGCCTTCATGGTGTTTCTTCGCTCCTCTTAGCGGGATGACAATTCTAGGTCAGATTTTGGAAAACTCAACCGGCGGGTCGCTGCTTGGCAATTTCCGCCAAAAACTCGTCGTTTGAGTCGGTGGTCTTGATTTTGTCCATAAGCAGTTCCAGGCCAGCAGCCCCACTGCCTTCTTGGTTGAGTGCATTCAAAACGCGGCGAAGCGCCCAGACCTGCTGGAGTTGGCCACGATCGAAGAGCAGCTCCTCGTGTCGAGTAGACGAGGCGTTGACGTCAATGGCCGGGTACAAGCGACGCTCAGCAAGACGACGGTCCAGGCGAAGTTCCATGTTGCCCGTGCCCTTGAATTCTTCGAAAATGACTTCGTCCATCTTGGAACCGGTCTCGACCAATGCCGTGGCCAGGATCGTGAGCGAACCACCTTCTTCGATGTTTCGAGCCGCACCAAAGAACTTCTTGGGCGGGTAGAGCGCACCTGAGTCGACACCACCAGACATAATGCGTCCCGATGCTGGCGCTGAAATGTTGTACGCGCGAGCAAGACGCGTGATGCCATCCAAGATGATGACCACGTCTTTGCCCAACTCGACCAAGCGCTTCGCCCGCTCGATAGCCAACTCCGAAACTGCGGTGTGCTCATCAGCCGGTCGGTCAAAGGTCGAGGCAATGACTTCGCCCTTGACACTGCGACGCATATCGGTCACTTCTTCCGGACGCTCATCAACCAGCAACATCATGAGGTGAACTTCAGGATTGTTGTTCTCGATTGACTTCGCGATTTGCTTGACCACTGAGGTCTTACCGGCCTTGGGCGGCGAGACGATCAACCCACGCTGACCCTTGCCAATGGGGCTCAACAAATCGACGATGCGCGTCGTCATGTTCTGTGGCTCACCAGGGGTCTCGAGTGCGAGCTTCTCGTCTGGGAACAGAGGCGTCAAGTCTTCGAAGCGCCGGCGTTCCTTGGCGGCTTCGGAGTCCATACCTGCAACCTTGTCAATGCGAATGAGGGCCGGGTACTTTTCGTTTGAGCCAGCTGGGCGGAAGGCGCCCTCAATGGAGTCGCCCTTTCGAAGTGAGAATTTGCGGGCCTGCGAAATTGAGACATAGACGTCCTTGCCGCTCGGCAGGTAGCCCTCGGTCCTCAAGAAGCCATATCCCTCATCGCGCAAGTCGAGGATGCCTCGACAATCAATGAGCTCACCTTGGTAGGGCAGATCAGCGGAACCCATCAGGTCGCGATCTCCGCCACCACGGCCATCACGATCGCGGCCACGACGGCGTCGGCCGTTTCGACGATTGCCTGGGTCACCGTCATTATTGAACTGGCGATTGTTGTTTTGATTGTTGTTTTGGTTATTGCGCTGACGGTCTTGGCGCTGGCCGCCTTGGCGATCTTGACGATCTTGGCGTTCGGGTCGCTCAGGTCGCTCTGTGCTGTCTGAACTCTGTGCTGAGGATTCAGACGAAGCAGCGCCAGAGGTGGGTTCTTCGGCTGGAGTCTCTTCGACCTTGGCCGCTGCCTTGGGTGGGCGACCGGACCGCTTAGGCGCAGTTGGCTCAGCGCTTTGCTCTCCAACGCCAGCAGCCGAGAGAATGCCATCGATGATCTCGCCCTTTTTCATGCGAGTCGTGGTCTTGACGCTGAGTTGCTCAGCGATGGCTTGTAGTTCGGCACGCTCCTTGGACTCAAGGACATTGCGGCCAAATTGAACATCGGAAGTCATCTGCTTCCTGCCTCCTATTTCTCAGAGGGTGGGTCCACCAAATACCCTCGTGGCGGGGTGGGCCCAAGTTGAGACCGTGCTCGAGATTTCGTCGCACGCTGCTCCGTAGGCTCAGGACGATCTCAGCGAGATATTCAGTACCGGATCGTTCCTCGTCTTCGGCGCCTCTGAGGGGCGCCGGCCGGAACACTCTGTATCGTAGCGCCTCGCGGGCTAAATGCGCAACGCAGGGCTAAGAAAGGCCCAGCGACCCCACAATGGCTTCCATAGTCGCTGGAATCGCGGTTGGAACTTTGATTTGGCTGATGGCACGATCGGGGTCTTTCAAGCCATTGCCCGTCAACACGCACACCACCGTTGATCCTGGCTCCACACCAGCTTTGAGCAAGCCCGCCACTGACGCCGCCGAGGCTGGCTCGCAAAAAACTGATTCTTTGGTGGCCAAGAGGCGATAGGCCGCCAAAATTTCCTCATCTGTTACCGAGTCAATTGCTCCCCCGGAACGATTCTGGGCATCAAGTGCTGACTGCCAGCTCGCAGGGTTGCCGATTCGGATTGCGGTGGCAATGGTTTCGGGGGCATCGACTTTGTGGCCGAGCACGATGGGGGCGGCACCTGCGGCTTGGAAGCCCATCATTTTCGGAAGCTTGGTCGATCGGCCCAAGGCGTGAAACTCTTCGTATCCACGCCAATACGCCGTGATGTTTCCCGCGTTACCTACGGGAATGAAGTGATAGTCAGGTGCGTCGCCCAGGGCGTCAATGATTTCGAACGAACCGGTCTTTTGGCCCTCGATGCGGTAAGGGTTAATGGAGTTCACCACGGTGATCGGAGCATGGTCGGGCAACACCCGGACGATGTCAAGGGCCTCATCAAAGTTGCCTTCGATCTGCAACACGGTGGCCCCGTGAATCAACGCCTGCGCCAATTTCCCGAGGGCAATGGCACCTTCAGGGATGAGCACCACACAGCTCATCCCAGCCCGAGCGGCGTAAGCGGCCGCAGCAGCTGATGTATTGCCAGTCGAGGCACACACCACTGCCTGCGCGCCTTCTTCGGCTGCCTTCGAGATGGCCATTGTCATGCCGCGGTCCTTAAATGAACCCGTTGGGTTTGCCCCTTCGATCTTTACGTAGACGTTGGCCCCGACCATCTCAGAAATGCGAGGGGCCGGAAGCAAAGGTGTTGCGCCTTCCAACAAGGTGACCACTGGCGTCGCCTCGGTGACGGGGAGGTATTCGCGATACTCCTCGATCAAACCACGCCACGCCATTATTGAGCCTCCTGATCATTGCCGACGACCCGAATTATCCCGCCCACCGCTTCAACTTCACGAAGGTTTTTCAAATCCGCAATGGTGGCGGCGACAGCATGCTCAAGGGCGAGATGGGTGACGAATACCAGACGTGCTTCGTCCCCAAGGCCAGTTTGTTCCATGGAGCGAATCGAGACCCCGTGGGTGCCAAAGACATCGGCCACTTTCGCGAGGACACCTGGTTCATCCAGCACCTCGATGGAGAGATAGAACTCCGACACCAAGTCCGTGGTGGCTTTCATCGCCAAGCTTGCGTGGCGACGGGGAGGTTGTTGATACGTCGATGCGACCAAATTACGAGCGACATCAATAACGTCGCCAAGCACGGCCGAAGCCGTGGGGAGCCCACCGGCACCTTGTCCGTACAACATGATTGGCCCCGATGCCGCCCCCTCAATGAACACCGCGTTCATCGCTCCGTCGACCGAAGCCAAGGGGTGGTGAAGGGGAACCATCGCTGGGTGGACCCGAACCGAAATTCCATCACCGATGCGTTCAGCAATGGCGAGGAGTTTCACGCAGTACCCCATCTTCGCGGCATAGGCCAAATCCACGCTGCGAAGTTTGGTGATGCCTTCACAATGAACAGCCTCAAGATCAATGCTCGTATCAAAGGCAAGACCGGCGAGAATGGCTGCCTTTGCGGCTGCGTCATAGCCTTCAACATCTGCGCTCGGATCGCGTTCGGCATATCCCAGGCGTTGAGCTTCGGCGATGACCTCGTCATAGGCCAAGCCTTCTGCAGTCATTTTCGACAAGATGAAGTTGGTCGTACCGTTAACAATGCCCATCACCCGGTAAATCGCTTCGCCAGCAAGTGATTCTCGTAGCGTCCGAATCACGGGGATGGCGCCGGCCACTGCTGCCTCATAGGCCAAGTCGCGCCTTTGAGCTTGGGCGAGCTCCTCAAGATCTTTACCTCGCTGAGCTAGCAGCGCCTTATTGGCACTGACTACTGCTTTGCCAGAAGCAAGCGCCTTGGCGATCAGCGTCCCAGCAGGCTCCAATCCGCCCATGAGTTCGACCACGAGATCGATATCATCGCGGTCAACGATGGCGTCCACGTTGTCAGTCAACAAGTGGATAGGGAACCACGACTCTTGGGACCGTACTTTATTGGGGTCATTCACCCCAATGGCAACGAGTTCGAGTTCGACCCCCGCGCGTCGCACCAAGGTCTCATGCGCTGAAGGGTCAACGAGCAGTGAGGCCAATGCAGCGCCGACATTGCCGCAGCCGAGCAGGCCAATGCGAATGGAAGTCTTCTCAGCGTTTGCCACGCACCAACGCTAGTCCGCGACTCGAGGTCCCCTGGCTCAGTTACTCAACTTCAAGGGTCAGCAGATCGGCATCGGTCTCTCGACGCAGCACTAGCCGTGCCGTGCCGTCAGCCACGAAAACCACCGCGGGACGGGTAACCCGGTTGTAATTCGAAGCCATGGAATACCCGTAAGCCCCGGTGACTGGCGTGGCAAGAAGGTCGCCCACCGCAATACCTTCTGGGACCTGGGCGTCAGGCACAATCACGTCACCGCTTTCACAGTGTTTCCCTACAACCCGCACCGTTTCCGGTCGTGGTGCCGATACTCGAGCCGGATCGAAAGCCTCATAACCCGAGCCATAGAGGATGGGCCGAGGATTGTCGCTCATGCCACCGTCAACGGCTACATAGGTTCGAATATCAGGCAGGCGCTTGATCGTGCCAACTCGATAGATGGTGACTGCAGCTGAGGCGACGATGGCTCGTCCGGGCTCTGCGGTGACCACCGTTGAATCCGGCACGCCAGCTTCTTTGAGTGCGCTGCGAATTGCTGCCCCCCACTCCCCAATGGTTGCAGCATGCTCTCCGTTGACGTACGCGACGCCTAGTCCGCCGCCAACACAGAGCTCTTCAAGGCCAAGAGGGATGAAAAATTCCGCCAAGATGGTGGCCGCTTTGGCGAAAGATTCAACATCAAATACTTGGCTACCGATATGTGCATGAATTCCCGCCACGTGAATCCCAGCCATTGCTCGGAGGCGCTCTATGGCCGCCAACGCTGCACCCGATGCCACGGAGAGTCCGAACTTTGAGTCCTCTTGACCCGTCTGGATGAACTCGTGGGTATGAGCTTCCACTCCAGGGGTTACTCGAACCAGAACTGACACCGGAGCCTGATCACTCACCAAACGCTCCAGCCGATTGATTTCATCAAAGGAATCAATCACGATGTGACGGACTTTGACCTCAAGTGCCGTAATCAGTTCTTCCATGGATTTGTTGTTTCCATGAAACACAATGCGATCGGCCGGTACTCCAGCAGCCAAGGCGACCGCGAGTTCTCCCCCTGACGCCACGTCAATGCACAGACCCTCTGAGGCAGCCAGTGATGCCATGGCCCGACACAGGAAGGATTTGGAGGCAAACGCCACCCCATCATCGAATGCGGCAACCGCTTCTTGGCAACGAATGTGGAGATGCCGTTCGTCGTAGACAAAGAGCGGCGTGCCGTAAGTGTGCGCCAGCTCGACGACATCACAACCGCCAATTTCAAGATGGCCCTGCTCGTTAATCGTTGATGTCAACGGGAGGAGACTGAATTCAAGAGGGTCAGCGGCAGCCATCCCTCGAGCCTAGGACGGCATCGGAGCGGCGACTGCCACCGTCACCGGTACCATGGTTGCCCGAGCGCTCCCGTAGCTCAGGGGATAGAGCATTGGCCTCCGAAGCCATGTGCGCAGGTTCGAATCCTGCCGGGGGCACCAACTCCAGAGATTCGCTGGCCAGATCGCCAGTTGACCCAGTCCGACTTGCCCTGTGTGCCTAGCGAGAAGAAATAGTCGCTGACCCTGCTTGGTTCGATGCCACCGAGGACCGATGCACAGCAATCGATATGTGGTGCATCTTGAGCTTGCTCAGCAGTGACTTGAGATACGTCGTTACCACGCTGGCCCTCTTTGTGTTCAAGGCGTCCAGATGCTTGCCGTGATCGCTGCGGCCAAGCGCTGCAGTCACGGTAAGAGAGTTCAGATGGAGACGCTTCATGGCCGCGACCAATGTGCTCAGATGTTGCTTTGAAGCACTCGTTAAGGCGGAGGAGTTCGAAGTGAAACGAATGCTCACGCTCGGCAAGCCCGCCGCGAACGTAAATACCACAGCCGACGAAGTTGCAGCACCATAGATGCCATTTGCTGCCTTCGTTGCAGTGATCCGACATGTCGTCGGCATCGAGGCGCTCAGATGGTTGGCATGAAGGGAACATCCTGCCCCTGAAACGCGGAACGAGACGTACCCCAAGCCCGAACCCCCAGAGGTGGAAAGGGTGGCTGGCGTACCTACCGTGAGATTCCTCAGTGCATTCGAGATAGTTAGCGGGGCCTGTGCGGCTGCAGAGAACGAAAATGCCACAGGTGCTGAAAAGGCATCACCGTAAATGCCATTAGCCGGGTTGTATGCCTCTACATCGCAGGCGTGAACCTGAGTAGCTAGCAATTGGTCCCCGTTAATCGTGCAACCGGGTACTGACGGCGGAGAACAGGCAAGAGCTCGAGACTTCATTGAGTCTCGGTGAGCACCACAAAGGCCAGGCCCGACAACAAGATAGGTCACTGCGAGGGTTCCTGACCCCCCAGAACTCGCCAAGGTAATGGGTGTGCCTGCAGTACCAGTGAGCGTTGTATTGCTAACGGTGAGGGCTGCTTGACTCGCAAGTGAGAAAACGAAAACCTTCGGTACGGAGGTGATGGCTTCGTAGATGCCATTTTGTGGATTCTCCGCCGTCACACTGCACGCATCGGCGCCAGAGGCTGATAGGTGGTCGGTATTAGTAATGGAGCAACCACTACCTGAAACCGAATAAGTGACGGCGATTGTTCCCGATCCGCCACTACTCGTCAAAGTGATCGGCGTGCCAGCGGTACCAGTGAGCGTTGCGTTGGTAATCGATAGCGAACTTTGCAGCGCAGGTTGAAGTGCGCCAATGCTGCATGGTCCTTGACTCGGCGATGCATTACCCACCTGATCGGTCGTGGGGCATAGCGGCATCCCGCTCACGGTGGTCCCATTCGGAATGGCAAATAAAGCAGGACTGGTCGCGTCAGGCATAATCGTCGACGTTGACCCTCCATTGTTTTGAAGGGTACCCAAAGAGTCGGTCAATGCAGCCGAACTGGAAATACTTCCCGTCGTTGACAAGCCACACGTTCCATCCGAATCAATGTTGTAACCGAGGTCAGTGATCGTTCCGGTACAACTTGGTCCGGTGGCGTGAGCCAGAATGCTGGCCGCAACATTGGCTTGGTAACTGCTGGCAATATCTTCAGCGCCGGCCGAGTTGGCCGAAGTGTTCGATGCCAGCGTGCTCGCAATGACCGTGAGGATGCCTTGGTTGAAGATAGCTCCACCTGCGTCCGTTGCCGAGTTTCCCGAAAAGGTCGAATTGGAGATCGTCGCTATCGACCCAGTATTGGCGAGGATGGCACCTCCGAATGCGCCCGACTGATTACCAGAAAAAGTTGAATCCGAGACGACGAGCCAACCAGCGTTCAAATTGATAGCAGCACCCGAACCTGCAGAGCTGTTATCGCTAAATGCGGCATTGTTAACGGTAAGCGTTGCGCCGTAGAACAAAATTGCACCGCCAGCGCCGCTCCAGCCAGTCCCAGATGCGTCGCCATGTTGCATCGTGAGATCACCAATCGAAAGATTCACCCCGGTCGAGGCGGCAAGGATTCCGTCCGCCCCAGCGCCATCAATAGCGGTCTCAGAAGCTCCATTGCCTTCAATGGTCAGCGACGCATCAGCATTATTGATCGTTACCGTTGCACCCGTGTAGAACACATGATCCGTGGAGTCAAAAACGATCTCGTCTTGGTGGCCAGCATTGGTGTCTGTATTGAACGCATCTAGTGCCTGAGTAAAAGTGCAGTCGGTATTACTCGAAGAGGTGCAGTCGCTTACGTAGAAAGCATTATTGAGGTGGTCATTGACGTAGTACACATTGTTAAACCCCTGTGTTGCACTTGCTGGCGAAATACGAATCAAGCCACCAGCGAGCATGGTCACCATCAGGAGAACCACCGTGAGACTCGAACGCAGCCACGCGCGGAGTCGCCTTGCATGGATTCCTGTCATCGTGACCCCCTATTTACGCGTCCGTATGAAATTGCGCCGCACCTGAACTTAGACTGATTCAGGCAACACGGCTAAGCAAAAGTCTTATGTCGCGCGTTCGATTTCAGCAAGAGTTCAGAATCAAGCGAATCAAAAATGCATCGAATCTCGCTTATTGTGATCGTGAAAGAACCAGAGGAGATAGCCCGTGAAAAAGCGAATAGTCGCCATCACAACGCTCAGTGCCTTGATTGTAGGAGCGACGACGGCCGGAGCCTCCAAGTTGCCGACTTCGCAAGTCAATTATGGTCAGCGCACCACAAATCACCTCGCCGCCATCTTTAACCCTGGTGGCAACAACACGCTCTTGGGCCTTGCCGTTGGTGGCGTGGGGCTCTCAGCTGTTGGTCCTGATGGGACCTACTGGACCTGCACATTGTCAGGCAACTTGATTGCTGTGCCGGCAAAGAATGAGCGCCTTTTCGGTGTTTCGGTACGGGCGAATCAAGCAATTTCCTTCGTGCCAAGTGGCGCGTTCTCGCCCTCTGCGTTCAATCAAGAAGTTGGACAATGCGACGGCACTTCGTTTGACCGCAAGGGGAACCTCTATATCTCTACGTGGACTAACAATCAGATCATCGTCATTCCGTCTGCAAATGAAGTCCTATTTGGACAACACGTAACCGCCGACGTACCAGTTGCCTTTAACCCGGGTTTATCGGGAACACTGGCTCGACTCTTGACTGCCACGCCGACCTCAAGCCCTCAGAACCCGTCGCCCTATCCGGGGGAGCCCGATCAAGTCAGTGAGGACAAGGCAGGCAATCTCTTCGTTGCCGTTCAAGGTCCCAATGAAGTGATCGTTATCCCCAAGACGTCTGAAACTGTCTTCGGCCAGCACGTAACTGCCAATGTGCCTGCGGTGTTGACTAATGCGACCAATGGCCTGTTCTCGATTGATGCATTGGGTTTCGACAGCACCGGAGATCTGATCATCACGGAAGACAACAATCCCGCGAATCCTCAACAGCCGAGTCGCATTGGCGTTCTTGCGTCGACTACCCACAAACTCTTCGGTCAGCGGTTCATTGCCAATACCTTGACGATGTTGGACCCTGGCAGCCACGGCGCACTCACCAGTGCCCTGGGGGCCGGAGGCGGCGGCCAGATTGTCTTTACGAAGGCTGGCGACATGCTCACGGTTGCCTACAACCAAGGCGTCCTAGTCGCGGTTCCTGGAGCAGGCACCCATTCACTCTTCGGCCAAAGTGTGAAGCCATTGACGCCTGTGCGGATCAATCCACGCAACAGCGGACTTTCACGCCTCTTGCAACCTGCTGGAGCCTACGGGTTGGTCCAATTGGCTAACGGTTCGCTCCTTATTACCAACGACAGTCAACCCGGCTCGGTTGTCGTCCTCGCTGGACCCTAGATCTAGCTGCCACCGCCTCGAGTCGTTGGGGAACTAGGTTCAGATTCATGAAGAAAATTGTGATTCTCTTGCTCGTTGCCGTAGTTGCACTCGCTGCCGCTCTCGTGATTGAAGTTCGATCGCATTCGAATTCGAGCACGCCAACGACCGTTGCCCCGACATCGACCACGACACCGAATTCGTCGACGACCACCACGACCAAGAGCATCACCGTTTGTAGTGTGTCCACCTTGGCAATTTCACTTGGCCAAGGTTCGGCAGGCGCAGGCCACGTCACATCACCATTGATTTTCAAAAACACCAGCAGTGCAGTATGTGTCATGCGTGGCTACCCTGGCCTCGATGGAGGCAATGCAGCCCATACGCTCTCGGAAAGCGCTGGCCGCGCCTCTGGTGCGACGGTATCGACAGTGACCTTGCAGCCTGGGCAAAGTGCTTCGGCGTTGGTGGTCGCGGTCAATGTGCCGAGTGGAAATCAAAGCACCTGTGGCAACTTCAGCGTGTTCTACGTCACGCCACCCAACACTAAGAATTACGCACAAGTACCAACTTCGATGCCGTCGTGCCCCGGACTGACGGTCTATCCCGTGGTAGCGGGAACGACGGGTCTCTAAATTGCCGTCATGCCACCGTCAACGCTGATGGCGTCGCCGGTAATGCCACTGGCCTGAGGCGAGGCGATCCACGCAACCATGGCGGCAACTTCGCCCGGCTCGAGGAGTCTTCCGAGGGGCTGGTGAATGACGAACTCCTCGCCCGACTCGAGCCCATAGACCTTTGCCGAGGCTTCCAAGATGGCGGTTCGTGTCGAGCCCGGACAAACCGAATTGACCGTGATCCCCTCAGGGCCGAGTTCTGCCGCCATCGCTTTCGTCAAGCCAAGTACCGCGTGCTTGGCGGCACAGTATGCGGCCAATTGGTCGTGGCCCTTCTTGCCCGCAGCCGATGAAATCGCGATCAAGCGCCCAGATCGCGGGATTTCCTGGTCCAGCATGGCGGGCACCGCAGCACTAAATAGTCTTCTTACCCCGCCGAGATTCACATCCATCACGGTGTCATACGCCTCGTCGCTCATGGCCCACAGACCCGGAGCACCAATCACAACGCCTGCAGCAGCGACGACAACGTCGAGGCGACCAAAGTGTTCAACTGCAGTAGCAACTGCGAGCTCCATGTCGTCGCTACTTCTCACGTCCCCTACGAGTCCCAACACCTTCGCATCATGCCGTGCCACAACAGCATCGAGTTCCGCCTTGGTGCCAAGCGCATAGGGAACGACTTCATCGTCGCGGCAGCGATCCACTGCCACCACATTGAGTCCGTCTGCGACGAGCGCGTCAACGCACGCGGCGCCAATGCCTCTCGCCGCCCCGGTGACGATGGCAACGCGATTCATGACGAGATGGTCAGTGGGCTTCGTTTGGAATGATCACTACGAGCAGCGGGACGGATGCTTACTGCTTGGGAGGCAAGTTGTGCTTCGCCATGGCCAAACACACACTCAGGATCAGGGCCATCGAGAGGCAGGCCAGTAAAGAATTTTGCTGCCATACAGCCGCCCTGGCAAGCGTCATAACTCCCACACGAGGCGCAGGCCCCGGCGCTCGTGGGTTCGCGCAGCTCAGTAAATAACGCTGAGTCTCGCCAAATGGAGCCGAAGCCACCCTCTTCGCGCACATTGCCCGCCAAGAAATCGTCATGGATAACGAAGGGACAGGCGTAGACGTCACCAATGGGATCAATCAAGCACACCACTCGCCCCGCACCGCAAAGGTTGAGGCCCTCCAGTGGATTGCCCAAGGCGCTGAGGTGAAAGAACGAATCTCCGGTGAGAACCATGGGGTGCTCAAGTAGCCAGGCGTAGAGTTCACGCTGCTGTGCTTGGGTGGGGTGGAGCGCTTCCCATGAATCGGCGCCGCGGCCCGAGGGTCGGAATCGTGTGAGTCGCAATTGGGCGCCATAGTGTTGAGCCAGCGCATAGAGCTCGCCAATTTGGGGGATGTTGTGTCGTGTCATCACGACAGAAATCTTGAACTCGCCAAATCCTGCTGCCATCAAATTGTCCATCGCGGCGATGGATGCGGCGTAGGAACCTTCGCCACGAACCGCATCGTTCGTGGCGGCATCAGCGCCATCGAGTGAAATCTGAACATCGACCATGGGGCTAGCAGCGAGACGTTGGGCTTTTTCAAAGGTGAGGCGGGTGCCATTGGTTGAAAATTTGACGCCTACGCCTTTGGCGACACAATGGTCGACGAGGTCGAAGAAGTCGCTGCGAATCATTGGCTCTCCCCCACCAATGTTCACGTAGAAAATCTGCATTGCGGCCATTTCATCAATCAAAGCCATGGCCTCTTGCGTGGTGAGTTCCCGGGGATCACGAACGCCAGAACTTGACAGGCAATGCACGCAAGCCAAGTTGCACGCATAGGTCAACTCCCACGTCAAACAAATAGGAGCGCCTAGACCTGACTTGAAGCGATCAGTTAACTTCATGGATTCAACGCTCACAAATCACCTCAGATTCAACTAACGCATCGAGTGCTCGAACGTAGGTGTCAAAGCGCTCTGGGCCGACGGTTGCCACAATGGCATCAGCCGCTTTGTCGTGGTGCTCGAGATCTCGAACAAGATCAACGAGATCTCTCGACTTCAAGAACACCAAACGGCGATTCCCGTAGTGATAGGCCAAGGCCCCAAAAGACTCATCCCTAAGCGCAACCTTGGAACTCAAGGTCCACGGTTGCTCCGGATTAAACGTGGTCAAAACTTCAGCAGTGTTTAGTAAACGCCGCACATGCCGTCGATGGAAACTTCTTCGACGAGCAAGTCTTCAACTTGTTCAACCAGAACGTCATCAATTTCGAGTGTGGTTGGCTCCATGAGTCACTCCTTTTGTTCGAAGGCTTACGTGCTCTCTACTGTCTAGCCCAAAGCGCCCTGTCGAGCGAATCCGGGAAGCTTTGAGAGAATAGGGAGATGGCGCAGCCCGCATTGTCCCATGACCGCAAGGGCCTCAAACCAGCAGCGCCTCCGGCCGAACCGCTCCTCCCCCCGGGTCAGCGAGTCACGATGGCCACCGGGGCCAGCTTTCATGATGGACACCTTGCGATCAGCCCCGAGCCGTTGCGTATCGCCAAACTCAATGCTCCAAGCATGGCGGAAGTAGAGCAGTGGCTCAAGGGTGGATCCGTCGGCGCTTCCCCCCAATCACAGCGACTCGCTGTCCATCTCTTGCGCTTAGGAATTGTGATTGATGGCCCTCCATCGACGCAACAGCATCTCAGCGATATCACGGTGGTGATCCCCGTCCACAATGACGACGTCGGACTCCCCGCACTCCTTAATTACTGCGAACGCTTCCAAGTCTCGGTCATCATCGTTGACGACGGTTCTTCACCCGCACTTGATGTCTCACGCTTTGCTCCTCGAGCGAACGTGATCAGGCACGAGCAGGCCCTCGGTCCAGCGGCCGCGCGCAATAGCGGATTTGCCGCTGCGGCAACTCCTTGGGTGCTCTTTGTTGACAGCGATGTCGATGTCCAAGACTTTGACCTTGGGCAATTTTCGGTCTGGTGTGAGCGCGACGATGTTGCCCTCGTTGCGCCCCGCGTCAAGGGACACGTTGGGACATCGCTTCGTGAACGCTTTGATGAATGCAGTGGCCCGCTCGATCTCGGCCGAGAACCAGGGCGCATCGGAGCGCGAAAATCCATCCCCTTTGTGCCGAGCGCCGTGATGCTCCTTCGCCGCAACGCGGTAGACATACCCTTCGACGAAACGCTGAAGATCGGCGAAGACGTTGATCTTGCATGGAGACTCGATGAAGCGGGGTGGACGCTGCTCTATCGGCCCGAACATGTCGTAGCTCACCGCACTAGAGCGCGATGGTCCTCATGGATGCTGCAGCGATATCGCTATGCGTCCTCAGCTGCGGCACTGGCTACACGCCACGAGGAAGCCGCCGCGCCACTTCGAGGATCGGCAGTGAGCATCGGTGCTTGGGTGGCGCTGATGAGCGGATCACCGATCACCGCGCTTTCGCTTTTCACGTCGGCCAAGCGTCGCCTTGAAGACTCGCTCGAGCACCTTGATGACCAAGCAGCGACAGCACGAATTTTTGCGAAAGCAGTGATTGAGCCCGGACCACGGCTGGCTCGTCAACTTATTCGCACCTATGGCCCCGGTTTACTCCTCGGAGCATTGGTGTCGAAGCGCATTCGGAGGTTCTGCATGGTCGCCATGATGTGTGGCGGTCTCGAGCGCTGGTGGCGTTCTGAACGCAACCTCGACCCGCCGCGATATGTCGCCATCTCCACCCTTGACGATCTTTCCTACGCCATTGGATTGAGCGCAGGGGCCATCCAATCGCGTTCACTCAAGGCGTTAACTCCCCGCTTGACTTGGAGAGCCAAGCGTTAAATGAAGGTGACGATGCCGCGAATATTCTTTCCCGCGGCCAGATCGTCATAACCGCGCTGGATATCGTCCAATGCATATTCAGCGCTGATCAAGCGTTCCACATCGAGTTTGCCCGCCTCGTGGAGACTCAAGAGCCGAGGAATCTGCACCCGGGGGGACGTGGAGCCAAAAATGGATCCCATCAAGGTCTGATTAAACACGGTGATGTTGTAGAGACTCGCTGTGACGGCCTCATCGTCGAATTTGCCGAGTCCCGTCAATACGATGCGTCCGTCCTTTGAGGCCATGGCACACGACGGTTTCACGAGGTCTCCGGTCATCACGCCTGGCGTCAGCACCACCACATCAGCCATGCGGCCTCTCGTCAACTCAGATACCAAGAAGTGCGCATCGAGTGTGCTGGCCACGGCATGGGTCGCCCCCAAACTCAAGGCATGATCGCGTTTGAATTCGAGTGGGTCGATCACCACAATTGCCTGTGCTCCTGCAAATCGGGCACCGTAAATAGCGCCGGAGCCCACGCCACCTGCCCCAATGATGACGACCACTTCACCGGGTCGTGTTTGCGCGCGATCAACGACTGAGCCGAAGCCCGTCGAGACGCCACAACTAATGAGGGCTGCTGCTTTCAAGTTGACCTCAGGATCAATTTTGATCACCGATGCTTCATTGACCACCATGCGCTCGGCAAAGGTGCCCAGTTGGGTCATGCGATTGAGAACCATACCGTTGAGGTGATGCCGGTAGGTGCCATCTGAAATCATTGGACCCACCAAGGTCGTGATGCCGAGATCGCAGAGGTGCCCACGTCCGCTTGCACACCAAAAGCAGGTTCCACACGATGGGATAAATGAGGTCGCAATATGGTCGCCGACGGCTACTGAGGTGACCCCTGGGCCTACCGCTTCAATGATGCCCGCACCTTCATGGCCGCCCACGCAAGGGAACATCGAGTTCGCGCCAAGCAGTTCCAAGGTAAAAGGATCTGCCGACATGTCGCCAGTTCGCAGGTGCTCGTCGGAGTGGCACATCCCCGCATAGACCATGCGAACTTGCACTTCTTTGGCGCGAGGTTCGTCAATATCGATTTCGTGTGTCGTCCACGGTTCGTTGATTCCCGTGCACAGTGATGCTCTGACCTTCATTGGTCGCCCCCTCGTTGTGTTGGCCGATCGTATCGCCCAAGGACTCAGCCATCACGCCTTAGCTACTGATATTGCCCGTCAGTGCTTGGTCGTGATGGAACTGCAACCAAGACGTTGTCTTCGATGCCAGCCATGCTTTTGAAGAACCTGCAATTTCATAGTGATACACAACGCCCGCAAAACAACGCCCATTGGCCGTATTGCACGCCGCACCCCAGGTTCCGGTGTTGTATCCCGCCATGGTGATGCCGATACGACCATTGGGGTCTGCCGTGATCAAGGGTGCATTCTGCGATGAAAAGCCCGACGTGTGGGCCACCACAAGGCCACTACGGCCGTCAATAATTTGCATGCCGCCACGAGCCGTATCGGTCGATCCAATCACAATGTCTGCGTACCCTGCGCCAGTGAGATCAGCGGCCACGGGTGAACCCATGACAGCCCCTGTTGCCACCTTCCACAAGAGATGTCCCGTTGCTGCATCGAAGGCATAGACCGAACCACCGGCAACATCGCCGTGCATGGAAACGTTCTGGGTCCCTACAACCACAGCAAGATGTCCAGTTCCCGTTACGTCCGCCACAATCGGCGACGACGTTTCGTAGTCAGTACTTTGGCTCCACATCAATTTGCAATTCATCGACAAGGCGTACACCACATTGCTCGGGCCATCGTAGGGACCTTGGGGTCCACGATTTGGGTAGTAGCCAACTCCCGAAACAATTCCCAAGGCGCCATTGGCGAAGATTGGACCGATCGCTGGCGAGCTTTGGACGATCTGACCACCATTTCGAGCTGTGTCAAAACTGCATACTTGGCCTCCACTGCCAGCCACACCCTTGTTGCCTGCCGCCGCGATCACGCGAATATGACCACCGTCTTGGTAGGTGCGGCCATAGCCCATTCCCGCCGTCGAGTCGCCGCCTTCGACCACGTAGCTTTTGGCAGTGCTGCCAGTACCAACGCTTGCTAACGCGGCTGTGGATTCTGACGAATCCGCTTGAAACCATGGATTCCAACCCTTGACGGGGGTTCCGGAGCCGGCATGAAAGGCCATTTCACTTTGGCCAAGACTCGATCCAAGGACGTCTAAGGATCCATCAAGCTTTCCCAGCGTGAGGCCGGCCATGACACTCGGATGTGGGCAAAAAGTGACCGCCGCAGGGTTGTTGGCCAAGCGCATCCACTTCACTTGACCGTTTGCCCCGATAGCGAGATACCCACCGAGCGATCCGTCTTTTGCCTTGCACGCAACAGCTCGGTTGCCAAGTCCTACGAACATGGTGGACATAGTGCCATTGAGACGCCACGACGAGGGGGTCGAATCAATGGGTACCGATGAGTGGAAGATCACGGGGGAACTTCCGACAGTTGGTGACCCACTGGCGATATCCATTTCATAAAGGTTCCCCGCACGGTCGCCCACCACCACACTCGAACTGCCGTTGGGCGCCGTTACTTCCACCGGTGACGATTGCGCAATGGGATGGCCTGCATCATAAATACCAAGGGAAACGCCCCAAGAGGTTGTGAGAGAGCCGAGACTGTGGCTCGGCGAACTCGCAAGCGCACGAAGTGGAAGGGCAGTCACGCCCAGGCATACAACGCCGAAGCACAGGATTAGAAAACGACGCATCACGTCTTTAACCTAGTGACCATCAACTCGGGAGCGCGGTCGCCATTCTCAAGAAAGCTTGAGAATCACTCCTTACATCTGTTCGGGTGCCTCAATACCGAGTGCGGAGAGCCCCAAGCGAAGCGTGGACGCGGTGAGTTCACACAAACTCAGGCGACTTGCTCGAATCGCTACCTCGTCAGCTTTGAGCACCGGGCAGAACTCATAGAAGGTTGTGAAGGTCTGTGCGAGATCAAAGAGATAGGTGCAAAGCTTGGATGGACTGTAAGTCTCTATGGTCGATGCGATGACCTCAGGAAGTTCAAGCAGTGCCATGGCAAGGGCGCGTTCTTGTGGCTCGTTGAGCAGGATGGCGCCGGGCTCAGTTCCATCCTCAACACGCCGGAAGATCGAGCGAATTCTTGCGTGGGCATACTGCAGATAGGGGCCGGTGTTGCCCTCAAAGGCCAGCATTCGATCCCAATCGAAGACGTAGTCACGCTGACGGTCAGTAGCAAGATCCGCGTACTTAATTGCCCCCATGGCAACTTGGTTGGCGACGTGGTCGATGTCATCGCGCTCCCCTCGCTGCGCTAACGCCGCACGAGCACGCTCGATACCTTCGTCCAAGAGTGTCTTGAGCTTTACCGTCTCACCTGAACGGGTCTTGAACATTTTGCGATCGGGCCCAAGGACATTGCCAAAAGAAACGTGAACAGCCTCTACGGGCTCGTTGAGCCAGCCGGCCATCTTGGCCACCGAGAAAATCATCTCAAAGTGCTGGGCTTGAGGAGCGCCAACGACATAGAGCATGAGGTCTGCGCCCAGCACTTCAATACGGTCACGGATGGCTGCAAGGTCAGTAGCGGCATAGCCGTAACCCTCGTCTGACTTTCTCACGATCACCGGGAGGGGTTCGCCGTCTCGATTCGTAAAACCAGGAGGGAACACGCACGCTGCGCCGCCTGAATATTGAATGAGTCCCTTGGCCTCTAGGTCACTGACCACCGTGTCGAGTTGATCGTTGTAGAACGATTCTCCCCTGACATCTGCCTCTTGCATTCCAACGTCAAGGGCCCGGTAGACGGTGTCAAAGTAGCGAATGGATTCCGCTACCAACACCCGCCACAATCGAAGGGTTTCTTCATCTCCACCTTGGAGGAGCACCACGCGTTGACGACTGCGCTCTTTGAAGGCATCGCTTGCTTCAAATTTTGCGCGTGCCTGCCGGTAAAAACCGTCAAGGTCGCCCATCCCTAATTCACTGACGGCTGATTTTTCTCCTAAGTCAAGGAGGTGCTCAATGAGCATGCCGAACGGGGTGCCCCAGTCGCCCACATGGTTACGCCGGATAACGCGATTCCCGGTGAGTTCGAACAGTCGGCACAGTGCATCACCAATGACGGTCGATCGAAGGTGACCGACGTGCATTTCCTTGGCAACGTTGGGTGACGAGTAGTCGATGACAACCGTCTTGGGCGTCGCTGCAGTCTCAATGCCGAGGGTCTCTGATGTTCCCATCGCCTCGAGACCCTTGAGTACTGCTTCTGGCGCCACCTCGAGGTTGATGAACCCGGGGCCCGCAACTTCAACCGAACTAAAGAGAGGATTGGCGGCAAGTTCCTCTGCAGCTTCTTGAGCCACTTCTCGGGGGTTTCTCCCCAAGGACTTGGCAATGCCCATCGCGCCATTGGCTTGAAAGTCAGCGTGGTCAGAAGTCCGAACAATGGGATCCGAGCCGTCGAGAACAGAAGCAAATGCAGCGGCACACGCCGCTTCAACTTGGACGTACAGCGATGTCACGCGCAGCAGCCGCCCCCACAGCAGCCCCCTCCGCTTGGGGCCGGAATAGCGGCCATCCCGGTTGCCGAGAACACGGGCAGCAAGCGACGCGCACCCTCATGTCCCTCAGGGCACACAGCCGGATCATCCGCATTGGCCATAGGCCGGGTGAGTTCAAAGGTTTGCTCACAGGTTGTGCAGCGAAAGTCGTATCGCGCCATGGCTTCTCCTTGAAACATCTTTGATTGGAAGCGGCCAAAATTAGCCTCTGTTCTGGCTTAGTAGGCTACAAGGCATGGCTACCCCTTCACACCACCCCAACAGCTTCGACGCCAAGACAACCTTGAGCATTGGAGACAAGAACCTCGATATCGTCTCCCTGTCGGCACCCGGCTTGGCTGATTACGACATCGCGTCACTCCCCTTCTCCATCAAGGTGCTGCTCGAAAATTTGCTTCGCCATGAAGATGGCGTCAAGGTTTCAGCCAAAGAAATTGCCGCCCTGGCTTCGTGGTCGAAGAACCCGGGTGGCCACGGTGAGGCCGCCGGTGAAGATGCCCAAGAAATTGCCTTCTCCCCAGAGCGCGTGTTGATGCAGGACTTGACGGGTGTTCCCGCCGTCGTCGATCTCGCCGCCATGCGAGATGTCATGGCTGAGCTCGGCGGTGACCCCTCCAAGATCAACCCTCTCGTGCCCTGCGAACTCGTCGTCGACCACTCCGTCATCGTGGAGCGCTCCGGCCAAGCCACCAGTTACGACGAGAACGTCGCCATTGAATACCAACGGAACCTTGAGCGCTATCAGCTGCTTCGCTGGGCCCAAACAAGTTTTGAAGGCTTCCGCGTGGTGCCCCCCGGCATGGGTATCTGTCACCAAGTCAACGTTGAACACTTGGCTCGCGTGGTCTTTGAACGCGATGGCGTTGCCTTCCCCGACACCGTCGTCGGCACCGACAGCCACACCACCATGGTCAATGGTCTTGGAGTCCTTGGCTGGGGCGTGGGCGGTATCGAAGCCGAAGCGGCCATGCTCGGCCAGCCCACCTCAATGTTGATCCCGCCCGTGGTTGGACTCAAGCTCACCGGGGCAACCAAGGAAGGCGTGACCGCCACTGACGTCGTCCTCACCATTACCGAACTGCTCCGCAAGCAGGGTGTCGTATCGAAATTTGTTGAAGCCTACGGACCTGGCGTCTCGGCCCTGAGTCTCGAAACGCGCGCCACTATCGCCAACATGACGCCTGAATTTGGCGCCACCTGCACTATCTTCCCCATCGACCAGGTCACCTTGGACTACCTCGCCTTTACTGGCCGCTCGGCTGAACATCTCGCTCTGGTGGAAACCTACGCAAAGGCACAGGGACTCTGGCACAACCCAAGTCATGAGCCGGTCTTCTCTGAGTACGTTGAACTCGACTTGGCCACCGTTGTTCCAAGTTTGGCTGGGCCATCGCGGCCCCAAGATCGTGTGACCTTGCCCGGCATGCGCGACGCATTCCGAAATGCATTGGGCCATGAGCCCAAGACTTCTCCTGACGGCAAACTGCGCGATGGCGCTATCGCAGTAGCGGCGATTACCTCGTGCACCAACACCTCGAACCCTTCAGTTCTCGTCGCCGCCGGCCTCGTTGCCAAGCGCGCAGTCGAGCGTGGCCTCACCTCGAAGCCCTGGGTCAAGACCTCGCTTGCTCCTGGCTCACGCGTCGTCATGGACTACCTAGAGCGAGCTGGTCTTGTGGAGCCCCTTGACCAGCTGGGGTTCTACCTTGTGGGATACGGCTGCACTACCTGCATCGGAAACTCAGGACCTCTCCTTGAGGGCATCTCGGAAGAAATCACCAGTAATGACATTGCTGCCTCATCGGTGCTTTCCGGCAACCGCAACTTTGAAGGCCGCATTCACCCCGACATCAAGCAGAACTACCTTGCCTCGCCGCCACTCGTCGTCGCCTTCGCTCTCGCCGGCACCGTCGATATTGACTTGACGAGTGAGCCCCTAGGCGTCGATGCCGATGGCAAGCCCGTGATGCTCGCTGATCTGTGGCCGACTGATGCTGAAGTTGCCGCAGCTATCAATGCATCCCTGACGCCTGAGATGTTTATTGAACGCTACTCATCAGCGTTCTCAGGTGATGAGCACTGGCGAAGCATCGACATCGCTGAAGGAGAGACCTTCGCGTGGGCTTCGGATTCGACCTATGTGCGTCGTCCCACCTTTTTGGAGAACGTGCCAGCTGAGCCCTCACAGGTGGAAAACATCATTGGTGCACGAGTCCTTGCCAAATTGGGGAACTCAGTCACCACCGACCACATTTCGCCAGCGGGCTCCATTAAGCCATCGGTACCTGCAGGTACGTACCTGACCGGCCACGGCGTCGCCATTCAAGACTTCAACTCCTATGGGACCCGCCGAGGCAACCACGAGGTTATGGTGCGCGGCACCTTCGCCAACGTTCGACTTCGCAACCAGTTAGCCCCCGGCACCGAAGGTGGCATGACGCGCCACCTGCCAGAAGGTACAGAAATGTCGATCTTCGAAGCCAGTCTTGAATACGAGCGAGAGGGCACGCCGCTTGTCATCATCGCCGGTAGCGAATATGGCACCGGCTCGAGTCGTGACTGGGCCGCTAAGGGAACCAAGTTGCTCGGCGCCAAGGCTGTCATCGTGGAGAGTTTCGAGCGTATTCACCGCTCCAACCTTGTCGGCATGGGTGTGTTGCCCTTGCAGTTCCTCCCCGGTCAAAGTGCCGAGAGCCTAGGACTCGATGGGACCGAACTCTTGAGCATCGAAGGACTCGAGGTTCTCAACCAAGGTGTTACCCCGAAGACCGTTACCGTTACGGCACAGCGTGAAGATGCCAGCGTGACGAGCTTTGAGGCTCGGGTTCGGATCGATACGCCCACTGAGGCTGACTACTACCGTCACGGTGGCGTCATCCCCTTCGTCCTTCGCCAATTGGCGAAAGGCTAAACGGCCTTAGCGAGTTTCAACGCGACGGAATCCCTCGGCGAGTCGAGGTTTCTTCAAACCAACAACCTTGGCCAGACTGCGGTTCCACTCGCGCACGAAACCTCGCGTCGCTTCAGGGTCAGCGAGTTGACTGTCATGACAGTGCAGCGCGGCGATCTTGGCATCGAAGGTATCGGTGATCTCAACGGCTACCGTCATTTCTGCTGAACCCATGAGCCATATTTCTGGCACCGTGTGAGGCTCAAGACCCTCATCAAGCAACTCGGTGAAGGCGAAAGGGTTACGCGCATCGGGATAGACGGCCGCCATCGCTGCTTCACCAGCTGCCAAGTGGTCAGGATGCGACGCGTAGATGCGATCAAGGTTGCGAACCGGGCTCTGGGTGATCACGCGGTCGGGCCGCACTTGGCGAATGACGCGACTCAAATCCCGCCGAAGGCCGAGATTGGCTTGAACCGTTCCGTCCGCGTGGCGCAAAAACACCAGATTCTCAACACCAACGCAGCTCGCGGCTTGCGTCTGTTCTAATTCACGCAAGGCTGCGCGTTGCACATTAGACGTGGTGCGATCAGACCCTCCAGCGTCTCCGCTGGTCACCAAGCAGTAGGTGACCTTCACGCCACGCTGTGTCATACGAGCAACGGTTCCAGCTGCTCCAAAGTCCACATCATCGGGGTGGGCGCAGATCACGAGCGCCGAAGCAATCCCATCAGCCGGATCGACGAGTTCAATCGTGCTCTTGTTCTTACTCATAGGACAGACTCGCTCATATCAGGCTCCCAGTTCGCCAAATCGTTGAGGTGGGGATTGTTTGAGAACACTTCCACAATCGGCAGGCGCATCCCAAGCCGGCGTTGAATCACTTCCGCTTCCACGATCTGGTTCCAGAGCAGGAGCGAGACCACCACACCTTCGCGACCAGCACGAGCGGTACGTCCAGATCGGTGCAAGTACGCCTTTTCATCTTCGGGTGGATCAAAGTGAATCACCACATCAACACCATCAATGTGCAGACCTCGAGCAGCCACATCGGTGGCCACGAGTACGTGAAGCTCGCCAGAGGTGAAGTCTTTGAGCGCTCGCTCGCGTTGTTGTTGTCTTAGGTCGCCATGAATGGCAGCGGCACTGATGTTCATCTTGTTGAGGTTCTCAACGAGTTTGTCAGCACCGCGCTTTGTCCGACAGAACATGATGCCTTTGTCGTAGTTGCGCACGATGTTGGCTGCAACTTTGTCCTTGTCCATTTGGTGAACATTGAGGAAGTGGTGCACCATCTTGAGCACGGTTTGACTATCTGACTTCACTTCATGAAACACCGGGTTCGTCAAGTAGCGAGAAACAAGACGATCAACCGCTCCATCTAGCGTCGCCGAGAAGAGCAACGTCTGATGAGGATTCGTCAAGCGACGAAGTACCCATTCCACCTGGGGCATGAAACCCATATCGGCCATTCGGTCAGCCTCATCAAGCACGAGGACGTCAAGTTGATCGACCACTAATTCACCTCGATCGCCAAGGTCAATGAGTCGACCTGGCGTGGCAATAATGATCTCGCAACCCTTTTGGAGCTGCTTGATTTGCTTCTCAATGTCTGCACCGCCATAGACCGCTACTACTCGGAGATTGATGGCGTCACCAAGTTCACTCAATACGTCATAGACCTGAATAGCGAGCTCACGAGTGGGAAGCAGCACTAAGCCCCGAGGTCTCGCCGGGCCACCGGGCAAAGAAATGCGATTGCCCGAAGCATCGGTGAGTTGCTCAGCGATGCGCTGCAGCATGGGAAGTCCAAAGCCCAGGGTTTTCCCCGAACCGGTCTTCGCTTTGCCGCAGACGTCACGACCGGCTAAAGCATCGGTGATGGTCATTGCTTGAATAGGAAAGGCCGTCGTGATGCCTTGGCTCGAGAGACACGACACCAATTGTTGGTCAACGCCAAGTGCAGCGAAGGTGTGCTCGGTTTCGTAGGTATCGCTCGGTGAAGCCTCAATGCTTGAGGGAGTATCGCTCATCTGGTCCACTTTCTTGGATCCTTGGTCGGGCCCAAGACCAGCGTTGGAGGGAGAAGGGCCCAGGGATATCACCACCCCCCTGGGTGGTGCCCTTAGCCACCATGCTACCGGGCTTATGACCGAAACTCGCTTCTCCTCCGATATTGTCAAGCACAGATCGACAATCACCTGAGGAGAACACCATGGCTCGACTAGAAGCAGGCGACAAGGCACCCGCATTCACGCTCAAAGACCAAGACGGCAAGTCCGTCAAGCTTTCTGACTTCAAGGGTTCCAAGGTCGTGGTGTACTTCTACCCCAAGGACGACACGCCGGGATGCACGAAAGAAGCCTGCCAATTCAGCGAGAACCTCACCGCATTCAGCAAAGCGGGCGTCACCGTACTTGGCATCTCAGCCGACTCCATAGAAAAGCACCAAGCCTTTCGCGAAAAATACGGTCTCACGCTGTCGCTGTTGAGTGATCCCGAGCGCAAGGTCATGGAGGCCTATGGGGCCTTCGGGGAAAAGATGATGTACGGGAAGAAGGTGGTGGGCGTCATCCGCTCGACCTTCATCATCGACGAAAAAGGCAAGATTGAGCGCACCTGGTATTCAGTCAAAGCAGACGGCCACGCCGCCAAGGTGCTCGAAGCCGTTAGCGCCTAGCGCTTTTGGTGCTTGCCGCCGCGATGCGGCAATTCGTTGTGCTTCTTCATTGACTTGTAGCGGTGGATGAATCCAGCGACCAGCACGATGACCACGACAACGACAATCACGTAGCCGACGTACTTGAAATTCTTGGTGTAGTGCTCATAGGTCGCGCTGAAGTGATATCCGAGATAGGTCCATGCGCTGACCCACACGATGGAGCCCAGCAAACTAAAAAAGGCCATAATGCCGACGGGCATTTCGGCGATGCCAGCACCAAAGGAGATGAAGCAGCGAATCGTGGGGAGCATGCGCGCAAACAGCATCACAATTGCTCCACGACGCTCGAAGAGGTCCTCGGCCTTGTCCAAGTCTTTGTGACTCAGCAACACATACTTGCCCCAACGGTCCACCAAGGTTCGCCCGCCTGTGCGGCCGACGACATAGGACAGCAGGGAGCCAATCAACTCACCAATCACCAGAATCAGAATCACCAGGCCCAAATTCAACGGCTTGTCGTGAGAACCGGTTGATGCAAGGTACGACGCCGAACACAATGCTCCAGCAAGGGGCATGGCAACTTCGGTGGGAAGCGGGATACAAGCCGACTCAACGATGCCAAAGAGGAACAGACCGAGGTAGCCGTAGGTGATGATGAAATGTTGCATAGTTTCTCTAGTTTGGCCTAAGAACGAAGCAAAGTGGCGCAGGCTCAGTGCTGATGTTTTGGGCACCAATAAGTTGTTCTGCCACCAACGCTTTGGCGAAACAGGGCCTGGCCATCTTTCGGGCAGCTCCCGCCAGGGTGTCGGGCGATCATGTGATCGCCGGTATGTGAGCCTCCGCGTTGCAACAATTGCGTCAAGGTGGCTTTGAGGTTGCGGTGCAAGCGCCGTAGCTCCTCGTCGCTGAGCGTGGCGCAGCCGCGCAAAGGAGAAATGCCTGCGCGCCAGAGCATCTCGTCAGCGAGCAAGTTGCCGATCCCTGCAATCTTTGACTGATCAAGCAAGCGAGCCTTTATCGCTGGACCTTCCCCTCTTGCGCCAAGAGCGGTTCTGAACTCACCAAGGCTGAGATGCAGTGCGTCGGGCCCAAGGGCATCTTCATCGGGGTCGACAAGGACGCGGGCGAGTCGCCTCGGATCATGAAGTTCCATAGAGCCGCCGTCTTGGAAACGAACACGTGCGCGGATCCACTTCTGCTCAATGTCTTCGGGTCCATACCTCAGACCCTTAATGGCAGCCGTGCCATCGAGTACGAGGCCCCCGGTCATGCCAAATCGCATACCAAAGGATGGTCCCTCAGTATCAAATATCAGGAGTTTGCCGATTCGGCGAATCTCCGTGAAGCGAAGACCTGAGAAAATGTCGGCGAGGGCTATTCCTGTTTCAAGATGCTTGGATGCAAGCTGGTCAGCTTCAACTACGTCAATTTCTCGCATCAAGGCCCCTTGGGCCAAGATTCGGTAGTACTCAATCTCCAAGATCTCAGGCATGGTGCCTCCACGGTATCGGCACCACGCGGCCCTCCTTACTACGATGAGGAGATGGCTCCCGAAAAACTCCACTGGAAAGCGCTCTACGAAGAAGTCGTGACAGGGGGCCTGTGTACCGGCTGTGCCTCGTGTGTCATCGTGTGTCCTCACGACGTCCTTGATTACGACCCCACCGAGGGCCGCTACAAACCCTTCCACCTCGACATCGATGGGGGACCCGATGACTGCACGCATACGACCTGCACGATGTGCACCCGCGCTTGTCCTCGCTTCCGAGGGTGGGAGTCTGAAATCGACAATCACCGCTTTGGCGCAGAGCGCAGCGAAGACCAGGTGTTTGGCCACAGCATCGACATCGTCCTCGCTCGAGCGACGGATCCAGAACTTGCTACTGGCGGCCAAGACGGCGGTTTCGTATCTGCTCTTCTGACCTTTGCTCTGGAGCATGACCACATTGATGCCGCGCTGGTTTCGGGTTTTGAAGGCGATGGCGCTGGGTGGCGCACCAAGCCCACCGTTGTTCGCACCCGTGCCGAAGTTGAGGCCACAGCAGGCTCTCGCTACACCTATTGTGCGAACACCTTGGCCTACGCCGAGGCCATTGAAGGTGGTGCGGAACGTATTGCTCTCGTGGGCATGGGATGCCAAGCTTCGGCCCCTGGGGCTATGCAGGCCCGCAAAGCAGGAAAAGTGGCCCGTCGTCTCGGCCTCACCATTGGCTTGCTGTGTTCCAAGACCTTTGATGACGCAATATTCGAAGAGCTCTTTGAAGCTAAGTACAACATCAAGCGTGATGACATTGTGAAGATGAACATCAAAGGCGTCTTTCAGTTGTGGCTTCGCGATGGCTCTTACGTTGAAGTTCCTCTGAAGGAATGCCATGCCTGGACTCGAGAGGGTTGCAAATCCTGCCCTGATTTCGCGGCTGAACACGCTGATATCTCGTGTGGTGGCATCGGGACCTTCTCAGATTGGACCCTCACGATTGTGCGAACTGAGCAAGGTGCTGCCTTACTCAATGCCATGAAAGATGCTGGCCTCGTCGAAACACGCCCAGGCGATGATGACCCCGCGGCCATTGAACTTCTGCGCAAATTGGCGAAGCTGAGCCGCAAGCGTTGGCCGGAAACGGCCGACCCAGGGCCTCGCCGCATTCCCGTCACCTCCGCGTAAGCCCACTGCGTACGTAGCCCAAAGCAACTCGCTTAGGATCTGCCCTTATGGCACCAGCCCCCAAGCCCACCACCATCATTCTCGTTCGCCACGGCACAACGCCATCAACTGGCGCAATTTTGCCAGGACGGGCCAAGGCTCTCCACCTTTCGGAACGCGGCCAAGCCCAAGCCCTCGCTGCTGCAGAACGTATTGCTGAGCTCACAACCAAACCCGTCGCTGTCTATGCCTCGCCCTTGGAGCGAACGAGGGAAACAGCGGCACCCATCGCCAAAGCACTAGGTCTCAGGACCCACATTGCTCGTGGGCTCCTTGAATGTGACTTTGGAAAGTGGACCGGTGCCAAACTCGACAAACTTCGCAAACTCCCCGAGTGGCAGAGCGTCCAACATAGCCCTTCGACCTTTCGTTTCCCAGAAGGTGAATCATTTCTCGAGATGCAAATGCGAATGCACCAGGCCGTCACAACCATTGCGGCTCGCCACCCGGGGAAAACCGTGGTCTGCGTGAGCCACGCCGACCCCATCAAGGCAGTGTTAGCTAGTTTCCTTGGCACTCCCCTTGATCTCTTTCAACGCATCACGATCTCGCCCTGTTCACAAAGCGTGGTCGTCCTCGGTCATGGAAGTCCCCATGTCCTCAGTGTTAACAGCACCTCATCGCTAACAGAATTGGTGATCCAATGAGTTCCTATGATTTCGAATATCCAGATGTCTTTACCGCCGGAACCATCGGTGAGGTTGGGAACCGAACCTTTCTGGTTCAGGCCCGCCACGGCTCGCGCACGGTAACCGTCAAGGTAGAGAAACAACAACTTCGCGCCCTCGCTGATTATCTTGCCGAAGCAATCAACGGTCTTGGTCGCCCTGGCCACCTTGATGACCCCGAGGGGCTCATCATGAGCCCCGACGACCTCATTGACATCACTGCTGGTGAAATCTCAGTCTCGATAGACCCAGAGCGGGGGCACGTCGAAATTGTCATGGAGGATATTGATCCCAAAATTGATGATGACGTGCTGATTTCCGTGAGCAAAGAGCAAGCCGCTGCCTTTGCCATCGCCGCCATTCGCTTAGTCGAGTCGGGTCGACCTCCCTGTCCACTTTGTGGCTTGCCGCTCGATCCACGTGGCCATGACTGCCCCCGCACCAACGGCCACCGCGCACCACTGAGATGAGTTTCGCGGAGCTCGATTTTCTACGTCACGCAGACGTCGAGATCGAAGCACGCTTCACCAACAGTTCGAATACCACCTTGTTGGTGACGCTGAGTCTTGGCGAAGAGACCAGATACGCCGTTTATAAGCCTGAGTCAGGCGAACGCCCGCTCTGGGACTTTCCACCGGGCCTTTGGCGACGAGAAGTTGCTGCATATGTTCTAGACCAGGCCTTGGGTTTGGGCCTCGTGCCACCAACGATCTCGAGAGAAGATCTGCCACTCGGCCCCGGCTCTCTTCAGGTATTCGTAGACGAAGACGAGGAGGCACACTTTTTCACCTTGCGCGACGATCCGACCCACGTTGACACCTTGAAGCGCTTAGCGGTCTTTGACGTGATTGCCAATAACTCTGATCGCAAATCAGGCCACGTCTTGCTCACACCCGAGGGCATCGCCGCCATTGACCATGGTTTATGTTTCCACCAAGACGAGAAACTTCGCACCGTTATTTGGGATTATGCCGGCGATCCCATCGACGAACGCTTTCTAGCTGAACTCAGGCAACTCTCAACGGCTCTGCCCACAGAGCTTCAAGAACTGCTCAGCCCCGCTGAAATTGGATCGCTGGTGACGCGCATCCAAGATCTCGTTGAATTCGCTTCATTGCCATATCCCAACGAAGACGGTGATTACCCGCCCTATCCGTGGCCGCTGATATAGCAAGAGAGGGGCACCACCGAAGTGGAACCCCTCTCTTGTCTGTTCTGAATTGTTATTAGCGCTTTGAGAGTTCTTCAATCAAAGCCGGCAATACCTTGTGGACATCGCCCACGATGCCGAGGTCGCAGACCGAGAAGATGGGAGCATCTTGGTCCTTGTTGACGGCGATGATGTTCTTGGCACCCTTCATCCCCACCATGTGCTGGGTTGCGCCGGAAATCCCGCACGCCAAGTACACCGTTGGCTTCACAGTCTTACCGGTTTGGCCAACTTGGTGGCTGTAGGGCACCCAACCGGCATCGACGATTGCGCGACTCGCACCAGCGGCGCCATTGAGCAGCTTCGAGAGTTGCTCGATCAGGGCGTAGTTCTCTTTTTCGCCCAGTCCTCGACCACCCGAGACCACCACTTCTGCTTCATCAAGCTTGGGTCCAGTGCGCTCTTCGACGTGACGGTTCACAATGGCCGACGCGTTGGTGTTGCCAAGGTCGCCAACACTCAAGGGGGCGACCGAAGCAGCCGCACCCCCCGCTGACTCTGCAGCAAAGCTCTTAGCGCGAACGACGAAGATGCCAGGGCCTTGGCCTGTGAACTCGGCACTCACGATTTGTGTCCCGCCAAAGACGGGGTGGCGGGTGCTGAGTTTGTCGCCACCCACCAAGTCGGTGATGTTGGTGAGCACCGGCAGGTCACAACGCGCCGAGAGACGACCAGCGATGTCGCGGCCGTCGTAGCTCGTCGGGATAAGAATTGCATCGGGACCATTACCTGCTGCAATGGCGCCAGCGATAGCTGCGGCCACGGGGGCTCCCGGAAGGGCACTACCGAGGTCGCCAACGTCGTGAACGGTGCTGGCTCCGTATTCACCGATAACGGCAGCGTTTGCGGCGGTGTTGGTTCCCCAGGTCACAGCCTCGACCGTTGAAGCGAGATCGCGAGCCTTCGTGAGCAGTTCTAGTGACGTGGTCGTGATGCCTGCATCGGCGGGCTCAACGACCACCCAAATCTTGTTAATCGACATGAGCGTTCCTTCTCTCTCGCTGACCTAGATGACTTTGAGGTTTTCGAGGAAGGTCACGATGCGCTGAGCACCGTCACCTTCATCCACAACAATCTCACCGGCATTGCGTGCTTCCGCTTCATCAACGGAGGTTATGACTTGGCGACCACCAGCTGCGCCGACCTGCCCGCCATCAAGACCAAGATCTGCAACGCTCAAGGTTTCGATCGGCTTGGACTTAGCGGCCATGATGCCCTTGAACGAGGGGTAGCGGGGCTCCACTACACCAGCCGTCACCGTTACCACCGCTGGCAGTGGCGAGGTGACCTCGTCGTAACCAGCTTCGGTTTGGCGATCAACCTTCACGGTGCCACCGTCGATGGCGACGGACTTGGCGAAGGTAATCGACGGCAAGCCAAGCAACTCAGCGACTTGGACCGGCGTCGTTCCGGTGTAGCCATCTGATGATTCTGTTGCTGCAATGATCAAGTCAGCCCCCACGCGTCCAATCGCGGCAGCCAAGACTTTGGCGGTACCAAGAGCATCACTTCCCTTCAAGGCATCGTCTGACACCAAGATGGCCTTGGCCGCACCCATGGCAAGTGCCGTGCGCAAGCCGGCAGTTTCACCATTGGGCGCCATGGAGACGAGCGTGACTTCCCCGCCACCAGCCTGTTCGGCTAACTGCAGGGCCATCTCAACGCCATACGCGTCAGAGTCGTCGAGGATAAGTTTCCCCGAACGGTCCAAGGTGTGGGAACCCGCTTCGAGCGATTGCGGCGCCGCAGGGTCTGGAATTTGCTTTACGCACACGACAATGTTCATAGGGTTCAGTCTAGGCGACCGCCGAGAACCCTCTTCCAAGGAGAGAAGGGCAGAATATCCCTAGGAATAGGGAACTTCGATGCGAGCTATCGCCCCCTGGCCTTCTTCAGGCTCCACGTTGGCCAAGGTCAGGGACCCGCCCATCTGCACCGTGACCAAGTCCCTAACAATGCTCAATCCCAGTGATGGCGACGCATCGATGTCAAAACCTTCAGGCAGGCCAGGCCCTGAATCTCTCACCTCGGCCACCAAGTGGGCATTGCTGCGACGAAGTCGGACGAGGATTTGACCTACACCTTGGCCCGGTGCTCGAAAGGCGTGCTCGACCGCATTTTGAAGCAACTCGGCCAGCGCGACTGCGAAGGGTGTCGCCACATCAACGGTGCCTTCCCCAAGATCACCGTCCACCACAATCTCCACCGAACCCCCAACGACAGAATCTTCAGCCATCGCTACGAGGGCAGCGATCATTTCCGCAAAGGGAATCTGATCACCGGGTTCACGAGACAAAATTTCGTGGACGATCGCGATTGAGCGCACCCGACGTTCGGCCTCCAACAAAGCAAGGCGTCCGTCGCCTGCTTCCGTTCGGCGCGCTTGAAGCCGCAAGAGGGCAGAAATCGTTTGCAGGTTATTTTTGACCCGGTGGTGCACTTCTCGAATAGCGGCATCTTTCGAAAGCACCAAGCGACCCAAGCGTCGCAAATCGGTGACGTCACGAAGCAAAATCAATGCACCGGCCACGCGTCCCTCACCCAAGAGGGGCAGCACCTGAACCAACACCGCCACATCGGGGCGCCGTTCAATTTCTTCGAGTACCGGCGATCCGCTTTTGAGCGCATTGGCGATGAGCGAACCATCAAGACCAACTTCTTCGAAGCGACTTCCTTCAGGTGGCGAATAAGCCCCCATACGGTGAAGCGCATTAACCGCATTGGGAGTAGCAAACTCAATGCGGCCACTGCCATCGACCACGATGGAGCCGTCACCCACCCGCGGTGTCTCTTGGGTGCCAAAGTCGATGTCGGCGTAGGGGAAGGTGGAGTCAGCCACCATGGAGCAGAGGCGTTCAAATACGCCGAGGTACACCCGCTCATAAGGGCTTGGTGCTTCTTCCACGGGTCCTCGGACGCGCATCATGACGCCAATCACCTTGGAGCCAAATCTCACTGGGACATTCCAAACTCGTAAATCGGTATTGAATTCAGAACTGAAAATCGTTCCCTCAACGAGATGGCCTGCGTGCAGCGCCTCAGCCGTTGATTCCCATCGGCTCTCCGCAACCGTTTGGCCCACAAAGTCCTGGGTAACCACGGTGGCACGATTGTTTGGCCTCACCTGACCAAGCACGACAAGTTGCGGCCCCGAACCCGGGGCAGGAGCCGCCACAGGAGCCACAAGCAAAAGGTCGGAGAATGAAAGGTCAGCCAGCAGTGACCATGAGCCCAGCAATCGTTGGAGATGCTCTACTTCATCAGGGCTCAGCTGGGTGCGCAGGCGCGCCAGCTCACCCGGTGTGGCCATGGTGCCCCCCAGCGCTTCGCTCAATCATGGAGCGTTGACGGCCATCAAAACTTGCGAGTTGGTGAACATCGTGGGCGTCGAGCAGCGATGCCACATCTTCCATGCGAAAACTCACGTGCTGCAAGCGGTGGGCATCTGACGCCGTGGTGATCGCCACCCCTCGGTCGAGAAAACGAGTCAACAGGTGTTCGTTCGGGTATTGCTCTCCAATTGGTTTGCGCCAACCCGAAGAATTCACCTCTGCGGCCATGCCGGAGCTCTCAGCTGCTTCGGCGATACGGTCCCACCACTCCTCTGGAGCGTCAGGAATTCTTCCGGCGATCTTGATGACATCTGGGTGTGCGAGTACGTCACAGGTTCTCGTAGCCGCCAACTCCTCCATGCACTCGACATAGGCATCCCATGCCTGCTCGGTGGTGCGGCGATCCCATTCATCAAGATGTACGGGCTCTTCCACCACGTCAAACATCCAGGATCCCATCCAGTGAACGGAGCCAAGCAATACGTCAAAGGGATAGTCAGCCAACATCTCGGCAACCGCATCCATCTTCCCGCGCATGTAGTCAACTTCCATCCCCAACTTGATGGGGAGGCCTTGGCGTTTAGCTTCTAAGACGAGCTCGACGTAGGCATCAAGATCACCGCGTGCATGGAAGTCGAAGTATTGCTCCATGGAGTGCTTGAGGGCAGGGCTGTCGTCGTTGTCGTTCCAGATTGGCCCCACAAGATCGCGCGTGCGCGTGAACCGAGAGAGATGCTCGGTAATGGCAATCTCTGTTACCCCGTGAGATTGTGCTTCTTCGCAGTACTCGGCAAGTTGATCGATGACCAGCCACGTAGACGGGTCCTCATGCGTCCAAAGGTGGAGGTGATAGTCCTGCATGAGTTACCTCGTGGTCCTCGTCATCATCAAATCGTAGAAGGCGTAGCGACTCACCATGGTCATCGTTTGGCGATGAGGTACTCGCCGAGGCGCAGCAAGCCCGCCAAGTCATGGATGTCCTCATCAAACAGTGGCACTTCCACTAACGAAGCAGTACCAATGGGGAAATTTGCCCTCGCCAAAGCTTCTCGATGCGCAATGACGGACAAGTCCGAATAGCTCTCCACCATGGCATCGAGAACGCGATATGCAACGGCTTGATCAACATCACATTCTTTGCTCAGTGCTTCGGCGAGTGCGTCGCGCTCAGCAGTGATGGCCGAAGCGGCATCAGCAGCAGCCGAATCTGCCAGCGATGATGGAAGCACTCGATTGAGCACAACTGCAGCCAAGGTGAAATTGCGTTGCTGGAGTTGATCGACAAAGAACGTGGCTTCGCGCAGGGGAACCAACTCAGAACTCGAGACCACCATGAAGGCAGTGCGTTCATCGCCAAGAAGTCGACTCACCGCTTGGCTGCGTTCAACGAAACCTTCGTACATGGACTCAAGGCTGCCGAAGAATTCCGTAATGTCTGCGAGGAACTGCCGGCCCAAAATACGATCTGCCACTTGAGCAAAGCCTCGTGACGCTAACCCTAAGAGACCCGAACGTGCCGGCATCGTGAGCCACCGCAAAAGTCGAGAAGAGAAGAAATCCGCCATGCGAGCGGGAGCATCAAGAAAATCGAGGGCATTGCGAGTCGGTGGTGTGTCGACGACGATGAGATCCCACTCCCCTGTCCCATGAAGTTCGTAGAGGCGCTCCATGGCGATGTAGTCATGGCTCTGCACAAAGCGAGTGGTCAGGGACGTATAGAGCGGATTCGTGAGAATTCGGTTCTTGGTTGCCTCATTCGGAGCATGGCGGGTGATGAGTTCGTCCCAACTCTTTTTTGTGTCGAGCATGGCGGCACTGAGCGATCCCCTGGGCTCAACGCCAGCTTGGCTAAAGAGCACAGGATCCACGCTCACCACGTCGTTGCCAATACCCGCCACGCCAAGCGCATCAGCCAAACGACGAGCAGGATCAACGGTGAGTACCAAGACGCGGCCGCCTTGGCGTGCCGCCGCGATAGCCGCAGCTGCGGCGGCGGTCGTGGTCTTGCCCACCCCACCGGGTCCACAGGTGATGATGATCTCTTTGGTTTCTAGCAAGGTTGCAAGATCAAGGGTTCCCATCTAGCCGAGCTCCTCGGCGAGATGAGTCGCAACCTGGCGAGTCATACGAAGGCCTTCCGCTCGCGTGAAGAGTTCAGGTAAGTAGTAAAGGGGCGTCGTCGCACCAACTCGTTCACGGAGCACGTCAAGGCGCCCCGATCGGTTGCGCCGCAATTGGGTCGCTAGTCGAGTCGCCTCAACCACTGCCGAGGCTCCTTGGGGCAATTGTGAAGCCACCCACTCGAGATGGTCGGCGTCACTGAGCGCGCGAAAGGCCGACGCTTCACGGGGCCCAAAGCGTTCAGGCAGGACACGGTTCACCACAATCCCAGCAAGATCAACTGATGTCTCACGATCGAGTCTGGTCATCAACTCAAGTGATTCAGTGATGGGCATTTCTTCGGCTGTGGTCGTGATCACAACGCCCGTGGTAGCGGGATCGTTGAGTAGCTCAGACATCCACTTTGACTGATTGCGAATGGGGCCCACTCGGACAAGTTCAGCGATGGATTCAGGCGCCGCGAGTTGGGCAACGATGTGGCCGGTAGCCGGTGCATCAACGACAACGACGTCGTAGTTTCGCTCTCGAACTTCCCAGCAGATCTTTCCCACCGTCAGGATCTCTTTGACCCCAGGGGCGGCAGTGGCGACGAAATCAAAAGCGGACGCCAACGGACCAATGCGTCCCACGACGGGAATCTTCAGATTGAGCCGCAGATATTCACGAAGTGAGGCTTCGGTGTCCATGGCCATGACGCAGAGCTGTGGGGTGACCTTGACTGGCTCAAAGCCCACCGGAGGAATTTCATAGGATGCCGAGAGATCACCTTTGGCATCAATTTCTACGGCGAGCACCCGCTTGCCCTCTTCAGCAAGCATGAGGGCGAGCCCGGCTGCAACGGTGGTCTTGCCGACGCCGCCTTTTCCCGTTACAAAGAGGAGGCGCCGGTCACTCAGTACCGGGCCGATCATGGACGTGTGCCGGTAATTACGGGGCTCCGAAGCCGACGCGACGATCCTTATCGGGAGCGCCTACTTCCACCCACGCGATCTTGGCGGCTGGAATGCCGACCCGACGACCCTTCTTGTCGGTGAGCCATAACACGGAGTCACCTGAAAGAGCGGCATCAATGTCGGCGAGCACCGCATCGCGGTCTGCCTCTTCGGCCAGATCTACCTCAAGTTCCTTGACGGTCTGCACGATGCCGATTCGGACGTCCACAACTCACTCCTGTCTTCCGGAGGGCTCTCCGGTATGGTTCCCACCCCTCACGATACAGCCGCAAGGCAGAATGGAACACGTGAGTACTCCAAAATCTGCCTCAGAACGCAATCGCCGCTGGGCATCAACCATGGGCGGTTTTCTTCAAGAGACCTCCACCGCGACCGTGATTACCGCCCACGTTGATTCAACAGCGACCATTGGAGCGCTCCCTCTTGCAGCCACAGGTGTTACCCGGGAGCTTCGAGAAGCACGTGAGCGCGAACTCTTGAGCGTTGGGGCAACGCAGGCTGTTGGCGGGGGGAATCGGGTGCGCGAAGAGGAGCCTGATCCCTGGCGCACCTGCTTCGAGCGCGACCGCGACCGCATTCTTCACGCCTCAAGCTTTCGGAGGCTGGCCGGCAAGACCCAAGTCTTCGTCTTCCCCGATGATCACCAGCGCACCCGGTTAACTCATGCCCTTGAAGTCGCACAGGTCGCCACGGGAATCGCGAGAGCACTGGGCCTGAACGTCGCCCTCACCGAAGCTATCGCGCTCGGTCACGATTGTGGCCATGGACCCGGTGGGCACGCAAGTGAAGAAGCGTTAGACCCCTACGTAGAAGGGGGCTTCGACCACGCACCCTGGGGTGCCGATGTCTCATTAGCGTCACTCAACCTCTGCGCAGAAACCCTGGACGGCATCAGAAACCATTCTTGGTCACGTCCCGCCCCCATGACCCCCGAGGGTGAAGTCGTGAGCTGGGCAGACCGCATTGCCTATGTCTGCCACGACTTCGAAGATGCGGTTTCCACTGGTATCGCGAGCCATGACCGGCTCCCCGAGCTCGTGCTTGAGCGTTGCGGGCCCCGTCGTGGAACTCAACTCGGTGCCTTCATCGATGCCATGGTCGCGACCGGCCTCTCCACTGGCCGAATTGGCATGGACGAGGAACACGCAGAGGCACTCGCCGCCTTTCGAAGCTTTAACTACGAGCACATTTACTTGCGCCAAGCTTCACGAGATCAAGCCGATGCTGTGGTCGATGTGCTCAGAACCCTGACCGATCACTTCATCGACTCGCCCAACACCATTCCCGGAGTACTTGACCAGGGCGGTTTGTTGAGCGGAGAACCTGCCGCAATCCACGCTGCGGTGGCCTACGTTGCTGGCATGACGGACCGCTTCGCGTTTCGTTCAGCGGTCGCGCTCTGTGACTACGATCCGGATCGACTGCCCGTTGGTATCGACCGCTGATCCTCGGGTTCGCGAAGGGGTGACTGCGAGCAGCAAGAGCGAGCCTTCACGCGGCCGCTGAGTGCTCCAATCGCAAGTGCGACGACCCCAGAACCCACAAGCGACGCCAGCAGCCATCTCATTTAGCGCGTAGCCCGTTCCAAATTTGGTCCCGGGGCGTCGCCGCCTTCCATCCAAGCAAGCCGGCGCTTGGTCATGCCGAGTGCTGCACGCTCGTGCGTCAGAATCCAAAAGCGCCGATCATCGAGTGCTTCCACAACGGCATTGGCAACGATATCCACGTCAAGTCCCGCTTCGATGATGTCTTCAGTAATACTCTGACCGGCTTTGTAGGCATCGAGATCCATGGATGCTGCAACCTCGTCAGGCAAATTGCGATCGGCCTCGTGGATCCTGGTGCGTACAAAGCCGGGGCACAAGACCGAACACGAGACTTTCGACCCGCGTTGATCAAGTTCATAGAGCAGCGATTCACTTGTTCCCACGACTGCAAATTTCGAGGCCGAATACGGTCCCATGCCCGGCACCCCACCGAGGCCAGCGAGCGATGCGGTGTTGATGATGTGTCCTTCGTTAGCGCTGAGCATGGTTGGCAAAAAGGCATGAATGCCCCAGGCGACGCCAAAGGTATTGACCCCAAGTACCCATTCCCAGACTTTGGGGGGCGAATCAATCAATGACCCACCACCAACGCCGGCGTTATTGAATAAGAAATAGACAGCGCCCCACGCATCGAGCACCTGATCACGAAGCTTGGCCACTGAGTCGTAGTCGCTTACATCAGTGACGACACCCATGGCCTCGGCACCAAGGTCACGAATCTCGGCCACGGCCACAGCAAGCGAATCAGCTTCGATATCAGCAAGTGCAATCCGCATGCCTCGACCAGCAAGCAGCCGCGCTGTGGCGAGTCCAATGCCACTCGCTCCCCCCGTGATGACGGCAACCTTGCCGGAAAGCTGGTCCATGATTGCTCCTTATCGAAGGGTGAGTTCTTGGCGATAGACGCGTGCTGGACCCTGGGCGGCAATCTTGTCCGCCACCGCAAAGCAAGCCCTTGACGCTTCTGAATCGGGTTCCGCAACTGTTACAGGATTTCCGTCGTCTCCTCCTTCGCGCAACGCAGGCGCAAAGGGGATCTGACCGAGAAGCGGAACTCCAAGATCAGTGGCCAAGGTTTCGCCTCCGCCGGCCCCAAAGAGTTCATAGCGCCGGCCATCATCACCGGTAAACCAACTCATGTTTTCAATCACTCCGCGAACCGCCAACTTCATTTTGCGAGCAGCCCACGCCGAGCGCTGTGCCACACGCTGCGCAGCAGGCTGCGGCGTGGTCACGACATAAATCTCAACGTTGGGCAACACTTCAGAAAGGGTGAGTGCGACGTCACCAGTGCCTGGTGGCATATCAATGAGTAGGTAGTCCGGTTCTCCCCATTGCGCTTCGGTCACAAACTGTTCAATGGCCTTGTGAAGCATGGGCCCACGCCAAATCACTGGCTTGTCGTCGGGGACAAAGAACCCCATCGAGAGGCAACGAACGCCATGAACTGCCGTAGGAATAACCGTGTCGCCAAGAATGACCGGATCATGGGTTGTCCCGATCATCTTGGGGACGGAAAACCCATACACGTCAGCGTCCAAGATGCCGACGCGCGCGCCATGGCGAGCAAGGGCAATGCCGAGATTGACCGTAACGGACGATTTGCCGACGCCGCCTTTGCCCGAAGAGATGCCGAGGACCCGAGTCTTGGATTCTTTGGCCAAGAACCGGGGCTTTTCAGAAGGTCCATGGTGGTGACCTGGGTGCTGCTCAGCCGTCACCATCGAACCGCGAAGGGCACTCCTCAATTGCATGCGCTCAGGTTCGCTCATCGTGACCCGCGATACGGCGACGCTGCTGGCGCCAGCAGCCTTAGCGGCAGCTTCAATGGCTGCACTCAATGCCGGCACTGACGGCCAGGCGACCATGGGCACCTTGAGTTCGACTTCGAAGACGCCTTTGCGCTCTTCAACCGTGCCGACCATGCCGACGCTGCCGAGCGAGAGTTCCAACTCGGGGTCAACCACGGACTCCACGGCACTGCGCACCTGATCGCTAACGCTCACCGATTCCTCCTCTGGCCGACTGAGAAAACAGGGCCACTGGTACACTACCGACCGTGGCGAATACAGCAGACGTCTCTTCTCGCGACGCAGATTTCACAGCCACCATGGCTGCGTTATCGAGCTCGTTTGGCGACCCAACCCGGCGTGAGATCTTCCTAAGTTTGCGGGCCAATCCTTTGCAAACCGTTGCCCAGTTGGCTGAAACGTTTGGCTTGCACCCCAATGTGGTCCGCCACCACCTTGACCGCCTCATTGCTGCTGGCCACATCGTTGCAGAAGCCCCGGAGAAGGCCGCTGGGGCTGGCCGTCCGGCCAAGCGGTACCGGTGCAAAGAAGAAGCCAGCACCATTGATTTCGGCTCACAGCGAGATGCCCTCCTCGTTCGCCTCCTTGAGCGATCACTTGAGATTTTGGGGCCCGATCAGGCTGAAGCCATGGCCACCGAGGTTGGTATTGCTTACGGCCAAGAATTGGCCGGAGAAATGGGCAATCAGGACTCGAACCGCTCGGTTCGCACCGCCATGACTGCGATCGCTGAGGTTCTGACGGCTCATGGCTTTGCAGCCCGTGCCGAAGTGAGCGAGCAATCCACCTCTGTCGTCTCCGAGAACTGCCCTTTTGGACAAGCGGCCGCCCATCACCCGGTGCTCTGCGCCGTTGACCGAGGCATGGTCCAAGGACTCTTGGTCGGCATGGGTGCAGCCCTTGGCAGCACCCATGTTGAGCTCTCCTCTCGGGCACGCGGAGACGAAGCCTGTCGCACCAGCGCCTGACGTGGCTGTTTACTTCGATTATGCGACCGCCGCCCCCTTGCGGCCGGCCGTTCGTGCTGGACTCAAAGAGCTCCTTGATCTGCCCCAGGTTGATCCCAGTCGGCCCTTCGATGATGCGCTGGTTATCAGAGATCTCATTGAACAGGCTCGAAATTCGATAGCGCACCTCGCAGGCGTCGAAGCACGGTCCGTGACCTTCATGTCTTCGATAGCCGAAGCTGCGCTGACGGCATATTCCTCGCTTGAGGCGCGCTCCGTGCCAATCATCACCTCAGCGGCCGAGCGACTCTCGCTGTTAGAGCATGCCGCCGCCATCAGCACCGTTCATCAGGTGCAGCTAGATGAGCAAGGTCGTATCGACCTCGACCACCTTGCAGCCACGGCGGGACAGTTCCGTGGCTCCATCATCGTCGCGCAACACGCCAACCAAGAAATTGGCGTCATTAATGATATAGAAGCAATCTTTGACATCGCCGAAGAAACGGATGCCTCAGTGATTTGTGATGAAACCTTGACCTTTGGTCGCTCGATCGAGCGCCCCAAGAGGTCAGCATTTCGTATTGTCAGCGCCGAACTTCTCGGTGGCCCTTTGGGTAGCGTGGCGCTCATTCACCAAGGCGATCTACGAGTTAAGGCTCAGCTGCTCGGCGGGGCTCAAGAGCGAGGTCGCAGGTCGGGCCTCGAGAACCATCTCGGCATTATCGGCTTTGGACTAGCAGCTGACTGCCTCGCTGATCTACAGCAACGCGAAGTCGAAGATCAATCGGCTCGCAGATTTTGCCAATCAATCGACCAGATGCTGTTGGCTAGTGGCCTCGGACATCGGCTAGCGAGCCAACAGGTCCCAACGCTTGGCTATCTCTCGAGTTACGTAACACCAGGTTTTGAAGCCAGCGCCGTTGCGATGGCACTGAATCGCTCCGGCGTCGCCGTCCATGCTGGTTCCGCTTGTAGTGGAGAAGATCCCCTCCCCTCGGCCACCCACCAAGCCTTGGGATACGACGGCTTGCATTCGCTGCGTATCAGCGTGGGATGGGCCACGACCGACCATGACGTCAGCGTCCTTGGCACAGCACTCGATGCTGTTGCTTTGTCACTCGGATCACTGAAGACTCACTAAGCCCACACGCAGCACGAGGGTGCCGACCATTCGGCCGACACCCTCGCTGCATGACTTGTACTCTGCTTGCTAGCCGACCCAGTAGCTCACGATCACCGTATTGGCCGGAGCGTCACTCCCCTTGTCAGGAGAAGCAAACTTGACCTTGGCGCCAAGAGTTCCGAGCACCTTTGCCAAGGCGGCACGGACGCTCAACACCCGTGCACTGGCATGAGGGCCACTCGCAATCACCGTGAGGTGTGTGCCGTGCTGGGCCACCATGGCTTGCGCAGTTGCGGCAAGTGAGGCCCGCTGTTGCGCCGACAAGGTGGTAGATGCTCCACGGAAACGAAGACTCGCCGTCTTCGTGATTCGAATGGTCAAGTTGTAAGTCGCTTGCGCGGCTTGAAAATTCGAGTTGCCGTTGGAGGTCACAACGACATAACACATTCCAGGATTGCGTGAGGTCACCGCACCGGTGACGCCGTCTACTTGGCAGATGTTCCAACTCGTGGTGTGATACGCGATGGTCTCACCGGGAGCACTGGTCGTGGCCGAGATGGCGAAGGTGCCGCCGTAGGGCAACGAGGCCACCCAGTTGAGACCCTTGTTGCCGTTGCCATAGAGCGTCAAGGTCTGCGGCGCTGGCAGCACGCTCAAGGTAAAGGTGGCCGTCAGGGGTGTGTAGTTGGGATTGCCACTCGCAGATACCGTGAGGTAGCAAACGCCAGCTGAATTGATCGAAACCAATCCGGTGGTGGCATTCACAGTGCAGACGCCATTGTTCGTCGCCGCAAAGGTGATCACGGATGCCCCCGTGCTCGATGCGTACACCTGATAGGTGGCGCCTTGACTCCATGTCACCGAAGCTGAACTCGCAGTTTGATGGGCCGAGTTTTCCACGGTGATGGCCTGCGAACCGGTCGTAAAGGTGACCTCGTATGCCGGCGTCGTACCTGCAAGGTAGTTCGAATCGCCAGCGACGGTAGCGGTCACCAAGCAGTTGCCTGATTCGCCTGCGCTCACGACTCCCTCAGAGCTCACCGCACAGGTTCGGTCAGAACCGTTGGCAATGGCGAAGGAGACAGCACCAGTACCGAGCTTGTGAACCACCGACAGGGTGCTCGTCGAGGTATTCCATGGTCCCGGGTTCTGATTTCCCGTGAGGGCAAGCTGGTTTGCCTGTGGTTGTCGGAATTGGATGGTGATCTCGTTCGATGCCACCGTATTCCCCGTCTGCGGATCAACATAAGACGCCGTAATCACACAATTATTGACGGTTCCCCCCGAAGCCACCGAGGCACTCACTCCTGAAGTCCCCCACGCACTAGAGCCGGGGCCACTCACATTGGTGTTCACGTTCGGCATGCCGATGGTGCACGACCCCGATGTCACGCTGAAGCTGACATTGTTCCCGTTGCCCCAGAAGCCATAGGTATAGAGCGTTGGAGAATCAGCCAGACTCGACCCATAGACGTCATTGGAAATGTAATTGTCGGCATTGGCGTAGAGCGACAGGTAGTTCTGGAAGTTGATTTGAATGATGTTGGAAGAGCGCGCCGGACCTGTCTGCTCGTTTCCGTTGAGATAGGCATAGACGAAACAGGTGCCTGGCTCATTGGAGGTAACCGTTCGACCCGTCAATTGACAACTCGGGTCAGAGCAGGGAATGAATGGGATACCTGAATTGGTAGACGAGCATTGTGGAACAGTCTGCGTGGTGACTAGCTGATACTGCATCGCCCCTTCATTGGGCCACGTGTTGAACGCCGTGGTTGGGTTCTCACCTGCCGCACACCAAATCCATGCCGGGAAGCATGGGAAGTAGTCGCCTCCACTGCCACTCGTGGTGTCAAAGGTCCCTTGAGGATCCAAGCTCACGCCCTGACCCCAGTTGGCAACGTAGTAACTCCCATTGCCCACCGAGGCGTGAACGTGCGCACCGGGCTCTGGGGTGACGAGTGATGCATTGGCAACCACGCTGAAGTTGTTCGTTTCGGCGCCGAAGAAGATAATGACCGCGTCGTCAGACTCCCAGTAGCCGTTGCCCGTTGAGTTTGATGCATGGATGCGGTGCGAACAGCCAAGGTTGCAGCCAGTTTGGTAGTCGTAGTAACCAACGAATTCACACCAACCAGTCTTCAAACTGCCATCTGTGTTGTACGAGTTATCGACTACTTGATTACCCTGAACCGCGCAGTCGATGCTGCCATCACTTTGCCCAAAGTTCAGCGTTTGACCTGTTCCCAAGGGACCAGCATTGGTGGTCGGCGCACTCAAGGTAACGCTAGAGCTCACATCGACCGACATGGGGTTGACGTTCCAGGTGTAGGCCGACGAGGTGTTGTTCGAGAACTGGTTGTCCGTACCCTGAATCGCAAACGGGACGTAGGTGTTAGGAACCCCGAAGGTGATGTTGTAGTCGTTAGTCGTGTATTGGCTGTAGAGATTGTTGCCGCTGGCATAGGCGTAGACCGCGCAGGTGCCTTGTGGCTTGCCGTCAACATTGTCGGCGGCCCAAATGAAGGAAGCCGGTGTCGACGCATAGGTCAGCACACCACCTGTCAAGGAGCAGCCCGGATCCGAAGCCGACTCCAGGTTTCCAATGCTCCCGCACAAACCATTGCCATTGGGACTCATCCCGGTGTAGCAAGTGTCCAAAGCAAACTGCACGGTCTGAGGCGTTCCGTATGAGAACACATTGTTCGCGTAACTGCCCAAGTTGTCGAGTCCGGTGTAAATGCTGTTCCAGTATTGATCGCCATAACCAGCGAAGTTCAGTTGGCCAGTCATCCAAGCGCTCGGATTGGTGGTCTGAAGCTCATTTGAAGTCAGGTGGATTTGCGAGTTCCACCACACATCTTGCGGAACGCTGTTTGAAATGGATGGGTTTTGCGCTGCAATCGTGAAGGTGTAGGTCGCCGTGTTCGACGTCTGTTCGTTGTAATTCGGGTCGCTGCCCTTCACCGCATAGACATAGCAAGTGCCAGGCTCAAGCTCGGTGAGTACACCATTCGTGATGCTGCAGTACTGATCTGAGGCGTCAGTCAAGGTGTAGGTCACACTTCCTGAACCCGAGCCGCCGCTGAGCTTGCTCCCCAAGGTGACGGGCACTTCCCATTCCTGCGTGGAGCCACTCAAACTCAGTGATCCCTGATCTATAGGCCCAAAGTAATAGTCAGTGTCGACCGTGGTGTAACTGTTGTATCCCGTCGTGCTGGGGTCGTACACCGCGTATACATAGCAGTGTCCTGTGTTCGTCTCGTTGATGTATTGGCTGGAGTTCGAGAAACTACAACCACTGTCTGAGGTATTCCCATTCGAGCCAGTGTCGATGAAATAAGAAACGGAACCGCCACCCAAGGTGGTGGACATTGAGTCGGTACTCGATGGGTTGTTTGCATCAGTTTGTGCAAGCACGCCCATAGGGGTTCCCCATGTTCCCGAGTAGCAAGGGTTCGTCAATGCGGCCAGGTGGATCGAAGGGTTGAGTCGGTGTGCCGTGGGGGGCTGGGGACTTGATCCACACGACGTGTCGGGCGCCTGGAGCGGAATGAAGACATTGGAATCTGGCGTTGAATTGTGGACGGTAAAGGTGAATGGCGTGCGCGTAAGCGATGTGGTGTCCGACGCCGTAACCTGGATCACTACGGAGTTGCCACCGGTCGTCAGTGCAGACACCGTCACGTTGTAGGTGCCAGCAACACAGGGACCAACCGAACCAGAGAGCCCAGCGTCACTTACTGGAGAACCCGAGGCGTTACTCGCAATGAATGCCACCGTTGCGCTACAACCTTGCGATGGGGTAACCGCAATGACCACACTTGAGGTTTGGGCAGCTACGGCAACATTTTGACCGTAGGTAATGGCGCTGCTTGCATAGCTAAACGTCGCAGAAGAATCATTGGGCGCAGCGACCGCACCAGCCTCACCTGCTCCGAGGCCTACGAGTGTTCCTGATACTGCGAGCAGTATCGCGGAAATGCCAAGCGCAAATCGACGACGCAACATGATGTCTCCCTTGTCTGGACTTCGTGCTCTTACCGAGCCCCTTCAAGGTATCCCTATTTAGGGAATAAACATCAACAGTATTTGCTTTTTTATAGTCAAATAATTACTTTCACTATTGGCCAAACACCTATGTATTGCTTGGCTTTTGGCCAAATATTTACTTATGTAAGGTCTTTCATTGCTTGTGAAATATAAGGCGTTGCTAGCGAAAGCCATTTAGCAGGAGGATGCAGTGATTCAAATATCTTGAATTGCGCCAAGGCCGCTTTGGGGTCGCGATTGGCCACCAATTCAATGACGCCGAGGTAGAGATGGGCGGCATAAAGACTGGGGTCAACGCTCGAAGCCTCACGGACGAGGGATTCTCCATGGGCAATGAGCGGCTTTGAGCCTGCGACCATTCCGGCTTCGAACGTGAGCCAGCCTGACTCTGCCAGAGCTTGGCTTTGCGTGGGATCTATCTTCAAAACTTGGTTGTACAACACCAAGGCTTCCGCCGGTTTGTTGTTTTGGACTTCTGCATCAGCCCGATTAAGCAAAGACACAATGGTGTCGCGTTGAGAACGTGGTGAGCTTCCTGATCCGAGTGACAACCAAATGGCAAGCGCCCCAATGATCACCACAACTGCAGCCACCGAAAAAACAAACCCGCGGGAAAGAGAGCGACCCACATGCTCATGGTGAGGTGCCCCGACATTGGAGTCTTGATCTTGCTCAGACGATGCCGGCGATTCAAGGCGTCGAAGCTCGTCACGCAAACGCTCGATAGATGCTTGGTCCCGCTCCAACAATTGTGTGTAGCGAAGCTCGTCTAGTTCACCGCGCTCGAACTCGACACGGGCGTCTTCGATGGATCGCTCGAGCAGCGAAATCTCATCCATGATGTGACTGACATCATTCATGGCTCACCTGCGACGCTGGGCGACGTTGGCGAATGATGAACATAGCGATGACGCCAATCATGGCAACCCCCAGCAAAAGCGGTACAAGCCAGAGAACATTGCTCAGCCCACCCCCTGGAGGCGTCAGCAAAATGGCATTGCCGTAGCGCGACTCCAAGGCAGCCACTATTTGGTCGTCGCTCCATCCTTGATTGAGATGCTCAACGACGTAAGCACGCACTGCAAGTGATGATGCTGAGGTGGATTGAGCCACCGACAGGTCTTGGCAACTGGGGCATTTCAGCCGAGACTCAAGTGCCGTGGCTCGCTGAGCCAGGGTTGGCGGCGTGGCATCGAACACCTTCGAGCCCACAAGCAGGGAACCGCAAAGCAGCAGAACCAACGTTGTCCATCGCAACCATGTCGGGATCTTTGTCACGAGCTATATCCCTTGGCCGCCACCGCTTTGTCGAGTTGTGATGCACTGATGGGGCCAACCCATGCCTCGACTACTTTGCCTGAGGTGTTGATCAAATACGTCGTCGGCGGCGACGTCACGCCGTAAGCAGAGGCAATCGTCCCCCCACTGTCAGACACCAAGGTATACAAAATTCCCTCACTCCGGGCAAAAGACTGTGCGGCAGAATCAGCATCGTTGAACACCACCCCAATCAACTTGGCTCCATGGTGTTTGAGCGACTGGTCGTAGGCAAAGGCATTGAGCTCTGGCGCCTCTGCTCGACACGGGGCACACCACGACGCGAAGAAATTCACAACGAGAGGTTGTGCATTGGAGGCACGCAGCGAAACGGTTCCACCCGAGAGATTGGTTGCCATGGCCTGAGGTGCTTGCTGACCCAAGAGAGGGCTCTGAAAAGGAATTGCAGACGCCGGCCCACGCGAGGCCAGCAACGCAATGAGGGCGATAACTACGATTGCGATGAATCCCGTCAACCCTAGGGTGACGAACCGAAGTCGACGTGGCCGGCTCATGAGTCTACTAATTCGTCGTGAACGGTGGTGCGTGGTGCCGCTGTGCTTCGGCGTCGCTTATCGCGAACGAGTGCCAAGAGACCACCCATACCAATAATCAATCCGCCGATCCACAGCCAAGGTAAGAGTGGCTCCACGATGACACCAATAGCTACGGAGCCTGGTTTGAGATTGCTTGCGACAGAAGCACCTGAGGTGCCGCCGCTTCCACCAATGGCGTCAAAGGTCAGGTAGACGTCACCTTTCCAGCTCGAATCGATGGCTGGAGTTCCCACCGGATCGGAACTTCTTCCCGTGAACTCAGAGACTCCAGGTTTAAAAACCCGGGATCCGTCAATGAGCAAATCAACCGACGTCGTCGTCTTGTATGCGGACGTTGTGGTGGACAAGCCAAGGTATTGGAGGCTGTGGCCGTGAAAGACCACGGTTTCGCCTTTAGCGAACACAATTTCAGACCGGGCAAGATACGACGTTGAGGTGACGAGGCCAATTGCCACCACCACTACGCCGATGTGCACGATCATCCCTCCCCCAGTTCGGCCCAACAGACAACGGAACCCCGATTCACCGCGACGACGACGCGCGAGGAACTCGAGGGCGAGTGCCCTTACTGCGGTAGCGGCAGCCAGGGTCCCAAGGAAGTAGGCGCACAGAGGCATCACGCCGCGCACGCCGCAGATCACAAGAATGACGATCACCGCTGTGGCAATCCAAGCCGGTAGTTCTACCCTTTTCATGACGACCGAGCCCGAGGCAACTCTCCAACTCAATAGAGGTGCAACCGCCATCAGTACCAAAAGGGCTATGCCAATAGGGCCACCGATGGCGTTGAAATAGGGCGGACCGACCGTGACCACTCCCCCTTTGATTGCCTCGTAGAGCAAGGGGAAAACAGTACCGGCAAGAACCACCAGACAAAATGCGACGAGCAGCATGTTGTTGAGCACGAAGGCACCCTCGCGCGAAAAGGCTGCGTCGAGTCCAACTTGTGACCGAAGCGAATCAGCGCGCCACGCAATCAGGCCCAGCGAAGCAAACACAATTAGGGCAAAGAACCCAAGCAACAAGGGTCCAACGGTTGAGGAACTGAACGCGTGAACCGATTCAACAACTCCCGATCGGGTGAAAAAGGTTCCGAGAATGGTCGCCGCGAAAATCGAAATTGCCAAACTCAAATTCCAGACGCGCAGCAAACCCCTTCGTTCTTCCACCACAATGGAGTGGACATACGCCGTTGCCAAAAGCCACGGCATCAGTGCTGCATTCTCAACGGGATCCCAACCCCAAAAGCCACCCCATCCCAAAACTTGGTAACTCCACCACGCCCCCAGTACGATCCCCACACTTAAGGCTGTCCAGCTAAACAACGCCCAGCGTCTCGTTGCTACGTACCAGCGCTCATCCACCCTGCCGGTAATCAACATGGCCATGGCAAAGGCAAAGGGCACCGTGAATCCGACCATGCCCAGATACAGCAAGGGTGGGTGGATGGCGACAAGTGGGTTGTTCTGCAATAAGGAATTAGGCCCTGCGCCCTGAGTAGGGATGACCCCTTGAGTAAGCACGAAGGGATTAGCAGGCCCGGCCATGAGGCCAAAGAAAAAGACGGCTACGCCGAGCATGATGGCCGTCGCCCACCCCACCACGCTGTCATCGCGTTCATGGCGATAGCGCCATAACACCGAGAGAATGAGCAGCATCAAAATCGTTCCCCAGAGCAGTATCGATCCGGCCAAGGCTGACCACATACCCGTGATTGAATAAATCAAGGGGGTAACCGAGGCATTGTTCGCGGCTACGTAAGCAATCGAAAAATCGTGGGTAATCAATGCCCATTGCATCGCACCTACCGAAAGCCCGGCGCCGAGAACAGCGAACGGGATGAGCCAGCGACCATCAAACAAGCGAGCTACTGATTTACCCCGAGCCCGGCGGAGTTGCTCAATGACCACCAAGATGGTTGCGCCAATCGACGCCAAGAGGCAGAGCCAAATACCGAACTGCCCGAGGTGTGCTTTCATTTAGTTCTTCGACCCATCCCCTGCGGTCACGCGACCCGGGTGTTGTGCGATGTATGACGCAGAGTGCTTGACCATGATTTGATTCGACTCAAATACTCCCGAGCCATTCGCGGCAAAATGCCCAACCACAATTACCGGCATCGTTGCTTTGAACAGCTGCGGTGGCGAACCTTGATTAACGACGCGGATAGAGCTGGTACCTTGGGTCAGCGTGAATCGAGCACCCAGGGTGGTCTGCGAAATCGTTCCCGATTCAACGACCCCTTCAAGCCGGAAAACTGACGTTCCCAATTGGGTTTCAGATGCCTTGGCTTCCTTGACGGTCTTGAAATAGTCAAGCGAACTTCCAAGACCTTTCACGAGTAAGAATCCCACCGCCAGCAACAAAATCACGCCCACCATGGCAAGGCGGAGACGCGGGCGAACTTTCGACCCTGTGGCGATTTGTGGTGCCCCTTGCTCTGGCTTCATTTCTTGGGAAGTACCGGAATTGGTCGATTCGCTCATCTCACGCCTCGCTGTTTACGCATACGCCGACGGCGAAGCAGCAACGACACCGAATAGGCGCCGAGCACCACAACGGAGATGAGGTAGCCCGCGTAGACGTAATTCATGATGCAGCACCTTCTGCTCGACGTTGCGCTAACGCCACGTCGAGACTTTCATCACTATCGAGATCTTCAAGTACGGCGATGTCGAAGCGCACCAGCAACATCCAGACGAACAAACCCGTGAATGCCAAGAAACTCAGCAGCAGTGTCCAGGCCATGATGCCGTGAATCGTGGGCGTGAGATTCGGGTTCAATACCGTTGCCCCTTGGTGGAGCGTCTGCCACCAGACCACAGAAAAGTGCACGATGGGAACGTCAATGGCAGCAATAATTGCTGCGATCGCACTCCGGCGAGCTCGAACGTGTGGATCAGCGGGGACTCGACGCAGCGCCAAATATCCAACGAACAAGACGGCGAGGAGTGCCGTTGAGGTCAAGCGAGCATCCCAGGTCCACCAAACCCCCCAGGTGGGTCGACCCCAAATGGAACCTGTGATCAAGGTCAGTACGGTGAACACCACCCCAACCTCAACCGCCGATGCGGCAATTCGGTCCATGGTGAATGAGCGGGTTCGGGGCCACAAATACAGAATCGAACAAATAGCCGCAACACCAAAGGCCAGGTACAACGCCACCCATGCCAAGGCCGGATGGATGTAGACCAATCGGACAAAGTTGCCTTGCTGTGCGTCTGGTGGTGTCACCCACAAACCCAGCCATATGTCGACGGCCACTGCAAGGAACGAAACGATCCCTATCCACTTCGTCAGCTTGGCGCGCGTCACGATTCCTCCAAAGGTCCGTAGAGAACGATACCGAGTAAGAGATACACCCCAGAAAATACGGCTAGTACCCCCGACCACTCTGCGGAATTACCCGTCGAACCCGTCGCCTCTGCAAAACAGCGTGCGCCAGCAATGAGTAGTGGTGCGAGTACCGGCAAGACCAGCAGCGGCAACAAAGTCGCACTGCTACGAAGGCCCGTAGTCACCGAGCCATAGATAACGCTTGCTGATGACAAGCCGATCGGGGCAAGCACTAACGATGCCACCAGTAAGGGCCAGGCGGTGACGTGCGTGTGGAAGAACAACAAGACACCGGCGAGCAGCACCAACTCAAGCAAGACGAACTCGACAATGAGGGCAAGGCATTTACCGAGAAAGATGCCGGCTGGGTCGAGATCAAGAAGTCGCGTTGCTTCTCTCGTTGCGTCATCGCCTTCAACGGACAGAGACCGTTGCGTTCCAAGAACCGAGGCGAAGAGCAGGGCAAGCCAAAACAAGCCCGGAGATGTTTGCTTCAACAGCGCTGGATTGGGTCCAATCGCAAAGGCAAACAAAATCAGTGATAGCAGGGCGAAGGGCACAACTTGCCACGTGGCAACCTTGGATCGAAGTTCAATCCGCAAGTCCCTGCTCGCAATTAAGCGTGCATCATGAAACATGGCGACCACCCCTGCATGACGCGGTCACGATGCCTCCGCCCATCGTGACCACAAGATCAGCCATAGGAACTGAATATTCGGGCTCATGGCTGGTAGCCACCACGGTGGCTCCAGCAGTTGCAGCCTCTTCGACCAATTCGCCAACGAGCACCCGAGTCGCCTCGTCCAAACTGGCATGCGGCTCATCGAGCAGCCATAGTTCGGGCCGACGAGCGACCAATTTTGCTAGCCCAACACGACGACGCTGCCCTTGCGAGAGGCTTCTTACCGGCGTCTTGAGGAGCCGGTCTTGAATGCCGCACCGAGCAAGAGCCTGGCCCACATGGGTCGCGGGAAGTCGAACAGCCCGCATGGCAAAGGCCAAGTTCTCTTCGGCCGTCAAGTCTTCATAGAGTCCTGGGTCGTGGCCCAAGAGCCCAACCCGGCGTCGGAAGCCCCGACCCGGCTGCGATAGATCACAGGCCAAGACCATGGCATTACCGCCATCGAGACGCTGGAGCCCGGCAAGAAGCCTTAAGAGGCTCGTTTTTCCCGCTCCATTGGCCCCGAGAATCGTCGTCACGCTCCCTTGGGGTATCGAAAGGTCAACCCCGGCCAAGACGGGGAAACGGCCAACGAGGGCGACGGCGGAGGTGAGGGAGATAGCGGTACCCATAGGAAACCAATCCCTAAGCGTACCGGCCGAGACCGAGGATTAGTCCTCGGGTCTAGCGAAGCTGTTGAGCGACGTAATCAAGGTCAGACTTGACCATCATTTCCACCAACGTGGGGAAATCTACGGTCCTTTTCCAACCCAAGGTCTTCTCGGCTTTGGAGGGATCTCCAACGAGCAAATCGACTTCTGCGGGCCTCAAAAAGCGCTCGTCAAGGGTGACATAGTCCCGATAATCAAGATCAGCGGCCGCAAAAGCGAGTTCGCAGAGTTCGCGGACTTCGTGGGTCTCCCCCGTGGCGACGACGTAGTCGTCAGGCTTGTCCTGCTGGAGCATGAGCCACATGGCCTCTACGTAGTCACCGGCAAAACCCCAGTCGCGTTGCGCATCAAGATTCCCGAGCGCCAAGCTGGTGTCGAGACCGTGTTTAATACGAGCGACACCGTGGGTAACTTTTCGAGTTACGAACTCGAGGCCACGCCGTGGAGATTCGTGATTGAACAAGATCCCCGAACTGGCGTGAAGGTTGTAACTCTCTCGGTAGTTCACCGTGATCCAGTGGCCGTACACCTTGGCAACGCCGTAGGGACTACGAGGGTAAAACGAGGTGTTCTCATCTTGAGGTACTGCCTGAACTTTGCCAAACATTTCCGAACTCGAGGCTTGGTAAAAACGAATGTCGGGGTCTACGGTGCGAATGGCATCCAGCACCCTCGTGACCCCGAGCGCCGTGGATTCGCCGGTCAGTACGGGTTGTACCCATGAGGTCTGCACAAAACTCTGGGCTGCCAAGTTGTACACCTCTTGAGGGCGGTGTTCGCGCAAGATATTGATAATCGAGACTTCATCGAGCAAGTCGCCACTCACCAGCGTGATCTTGTCGCGGAGGTGGCCGATTCGCTCAAAATTCTCCGTCGAACTCCGTCGGACGAGCCCGAAGACTTCATAACCCTGGGAAAGCAGCAGCTCCGCCAAGTAGGAGCCATCTTGACCTGTAATACCTGTAATCAACGCGCGCTTAGCCATGCATACCTTCTGGTTTGGTGGAATATTGACCCACGGTGCAACGTATTTAGGCTACTCCAGCCCTGTACGGAAACCGTGGCTCCTAGCATCGTCCTATGGCTTCTCTTGCCCTCCTCTCGTTTCGCCTTACCGGGGTAGATGGTGTCTCCATCGAGGCGGCCAAGTGGGCTTCCGCTTTTGAAGGCTTAGGCCACCAGGTCAGGTTGGTGGCCGGACGTGGCGATGAACGCGTCACGAAGATCCCCGGCCTTGACCTCGGGGATCAAGGTCATGTTGATGAACATGCCTTGGCCGACGCGCTTCGAGATGTTGATGTCGTCGTGGTTGACAATCTCTTGTCTCTCCCGATCAATCGTGCGGCGAGTGAGGCAGTCGCTCGCGCGTTGCGAGGTCGTCCAGCCATCATTCGCCACCATGATCTCGCTACCGATCGACCTGACACCGCCTCATGGTGGCCACCACCCACCGATGAAACCTGGCAACACGTGGCTATCTCTCCCCCGGTGGCCGAAGCACTTGGTGATGTTGGCATCCATGCGACCTTGATATGGAACCACTTTGATCTGACGCCACCATTGCTTTCGCGCCAGGAAGCGCGTGATTATTTCGACATCGACGAATCCACCACCGTGTTCTTGCAACCGACCCGGGCGATTCCAAGAAAGAACATCCCCCAAGCCATCCATATTGCTCAATCGTGCAATGCCACCTATTGGCTGACCGGCCCGGCGGAAGACGGCTACCAAGCAGACCTTGATCAGATCCTCGCTCACGCCAGCATTCCCATCCGTCGAGGCATCGACCCTGATCCGATCTCCATGGCCTACGCCGCGTGTGATGTGGTACTCCTGCCTTCGACTCGTGAGGGATTTGGCAACCCCATCGTCGAATCCATTGCTCAGGATCGGCCCCTCGCACTCGGGCATTTCCCAGTAGCTCAGTGTTTGCGGAACTTGGGATTCAGGTTCCTTGACGCAGACAATCCAGAAGAAGTGGCGGCATGGCTCGCCCACCCCGATCCAAGCATGTTGGAGGCCAATCGGGCCCTTGCCGCCCCCCTCTTTGACATCGATGGTTTGGAGAAAAAACTCGCCGGAGTCCTCGCAGAGTTCGGATTTTGAGCCATCGGTTCCACAGGACCGATAGGGTTAACCTTCTGTGAACTCCCTTGCCGAGCAAAAACCGCCGAGCAAACGTCTCTCCGGCGAAGAACGTCGCGCCCAACTCTTGCGCGTCGCGAGCCAACTGTTCGCTCGCCAAGGATTTAGCTCCACAACCATGGACGAAGTGGCCGAGCAAGCCGGGGTCACCAAACCCCTGCTCTATCAGCACTTTGAATCCAAAAAGGCGCTCTATATCGAACTTGTCGATGAGATCGCCCATCGAGTCCTCAAGGCAGTGGCAATCGCTACCGCCAACGCCAAGGGCCCGCGCGAACAAGTTGAGCTGGCCCTCAGGGCATACTTCGAAATTTTGGTTCAAGACACCGATGCTTTTCGATTGCTCTATGACCGTAATCACGGGGGCGACGACGACTTGGGCCGCGCCGTTCGACGTGTCGAGCATGCGCTCGTTGAGGGGGTTGACCCGCTCGTTGATGCCGGCCTTGATGAACGACACCGCCACCTCATCGCGGCTGCCATGGTTGGGATGACCGAAGGTGCTTCCATTTCTTGGATGGACTCGGATTACGCCAAGAATCTTGATGACCACGATGAACGACTCGCTGAAGCTCAGCGTTTGGCTAGTCGAGTTGGTGGGCTGATGTGGGCGGGACTTCGCGCCATCCACACTGATGATTCCCCGGCCTAGAGGTAGTTCTTTCTCCTCAGCCACATGAGGCATACCCAACCCGCCATGGGCGGCAGATACGCCGTGAAGAGTCGCTGAACAAACACGGCAGCCACAGCAGCGTCAGCCTCAATCCCGCATGACTTCAACCCAATGATCATGCCGGTCTCAACAACCCCCATGCCTCCAGGTACTGGTGAGATGCCACCAAGAATTGAACCAAAGGTCAGCACCACAATGATCACGGGGAGTGCGAGGTGCTGGTGAAAACTCATGAGAGCCGTTGACAAGGCAAAGGCCGTCACGAGTTGCGCACCAGCCGTGCCTCCGAAAATTGACAGCATCTTGCTGGGACGCTTCGCCAATGTCTTGAGGTGATCACGAACTTCGCCAAATTTAGGAGCGAGCTTGGACTTTGCGAGCTTTCTCGCCCGGGGAATAAACATGGCGATCGCGATGACCACACCGAGGCCCACAACGATCTCAAGTGCAAGCACCAGTAAATGCATCACATGGCTTGATGCCCCCTTGCCGGCTTGTGCCCCCACGACATCGTGAATGTGGATCGTTGACAGGGCGAAGGGAATGCTGATCAGCAGTAAGGCACCTTTGACGATCCACGATGCGGTGGATTCCAGCACGCCAGAACTCACGGCTTCGGTCGTATCCACACCTCGCTTTTGAAAGAATCGGACACGGGCAGCAAGCACGGCCGGGGTCCCAAGGGCTAGGCCGCTAAAGGTGTTCGAAAGTTCCAACACAATCAGGGGTTTGAGCGGAACCGTTTTGGTGATGGACCCCAAGGTGGCAAAAGCCGAGGAGACGTAGGCCAACTGAGCAATGAGCGCGGTCACAAAGACCCACGCCCACTGCGCATGCGTCAAGGTCGACCACGCACCTACAACTTTGAGCAGCACGCCGATAAGGGCCCAGCCACCAATGATGGTGCCAACAGCCAGCACCAACTGCATACCGCCAACGCGACGCAACTTCGCCAATTCTGGGGTTTCGACCCCAACCAGCGCCGCACCTTGCTCTCGCAGCTGCTTCAGTAAACCGTGTTCTTTAGCCCGGCGAAGGTCGACGGTGAGCCGCACCGGTAGCGCTGCCTCTTGCAAATACGCCAGCGCCGATTTGACAGCGTCGTTGCCAAAGGCGCTCGCCACCGCTGCGAGGGCTCGCTGAGAATCGGTCACGAGGGCCAAGGTGACGATCAAGCTCGCGACGTCGCGCTGAACATCGGCGCTCGAAGCGTGCACCACTGCTTTGCCAAGGTCCTGAATTCCCACCGTGTCGTGACCCACCGTCATGACATCCAAACCAATTTCCCCATGGGAAAGATCTGCGCGATGGATATCAGCCACCATCGTTGCCAACGCAACCAAAGTGTCATCGCTCAATGGCGTGTTGGCATCTTGGATGTGACGCAAAGTCGCCCCTGCCGGTGGCCGGGTTACGCAATACGCATCTTTGGTGGGCCCAGCAAAGCCAGATGCCACGAGCTCACTCGAACGCTCTCCAATGGCTGAGCGAAAGAGCAAGGTCAGGTAACTCTCGTGTTCAAGTTGCTGCGCGCGGGTAAAGGAGAAGCTGCCCGCCTGGTCTCGCATCATGACGCTGCGATACATCTTGGCTAGCAACTGGCTTTCCCGGGCGTCTCGGCCGTAGAGAGAAACTCGCAGAGATCTTGATGCGTCGCTTGCTACATATGACGAGACGCCCCATCGTTGAATGGGATCCGCAGTGACGGCAACCCCGGTAATGCCAAGCTGGGCTAAGCCAGCGATGACCGCACCATCTGGCTCAAGACCAACAGGTGAGCCCCAGATCAGTCTGGTGAGCGAAGCCACACCCCAACCCAGCATGATGGCGGCGATTAAGGCTAGAGGCAGCCCCGATCCGTGCAACAGCGCCGTCAACGTCGCAACACCAATCATGACTTCGAGGAGGCGCTGCACCCCTCGGCTCAGATAGGGAAGCGCCACCAAGCTTGCCGCAGATGAGCAGGACAAAATAATGGGCGGATAGGCATGGGAGACATCGGTCACTCCCGGAATCGCTAAAACGCCAAGCACTTTGTTCATCAAGAACGAAATCAAGAACGCGATACCAGCCGCGGTGGCCAAGTCAAGAACGACGCGTCGTTGCGATGCAATAAGCGCGCTGATCGCAAGGAGCGCCACGACACCCACGGTGGTGATGAGCCACAGCGACGTAACGAGCCAACTCAATCCCAGTGGAACGGGCCTAATGAAATGGATAAAGCTGCGCTCGGTGGGCCCAGAAGCCACAATGACAATGCGCAGAAAAATGAGCGCTCCGATCGCCGTGGCCAGGCGAAGTGCATCGAGTCCACTTCGACGCCGAACGGACGCATCAGTCACACTGAGCAGCAGTGATTCGCCAGCGCGTCGCTTCCAAGTGTCGTGAGTAGCCACTGCCCGATGTTAGACAGTGCCGGACGCCCCCACGGGCCTAGCGACCTTTGGTCGAAGTCCAGAGGGTTTTGTTGGTGGCAGACACCAGATGGATCGCTCCAGTATTGGAAACCACCAGGCTTCTCGTGGCCTTGTTGGCGGCACCTGCACTCCAGAGCACTTTCCCAGCCCCATTACTAATGAGCAACTGGCCATTGTTCTTGAGAACAAGGGAAACACCCTTGCCGCTGGTGTGCGCATTCCAGATCACGCGACCCGATGCGTCGGTCACTAACACGTTGCCCGATCCCGTCACACACACCATCGCTGCACCCGAGGAGGCAAAGAGACACGATCCTGCGTTGAGCTTCTGACCCAGAGTCAAACTCTTGGCCTTTTGGGGAATCGCTAAATGGCGAGCCGCGCTGGCCAAGAGGCCCTGTGAGGCGCCATTCGTTGTCCACCAAGCCTGGTTCGAGTTGTCGAGAAGCGCAACGACGCCACTACTCAAAATTGTGAGCTTGGTGACACCCAGGCCTGCGGTCTGAGAACTCCAGAGAATCTGACCCGAAGCATTCGTCACCACAAGATTGCCCGCTGGAGTCAGTGTTGCAGCAGTTCCACCGCTCACCAGGGCATCAAACATCGTGGAGCCGTCTGCACCAAGCTCGACGAGATCGCCGTGTTGCGTCAGACAGACTTGATCCGCGCCCGACGGCTGGAAGAAACACTGTCCTATCGACAGATTCGCCCCCAACACCAAGGGCCCAACGAGTGGCGTCACGATATTCGTTGAAGCCTGCGCGTGACTAGCGTCACCGAGGAACGAAACGGTCTCTGTGGTTCCCGCTGGCTCCATGAAAGAAATAGAGATGGTGGCCACGCCTTGATTGTCCGTGGTCGCAGTTGCGATGGTTGTGGATCCAACGTTTACGGCAATCGTGGCACCACTCAGTGGACCACCACTCGCGAGATCAACACTCAACGTGGTGGCACTTGTCCAGTGCGCCACAATCGCCGATGACAGTACGAAATCTGCTGTCACGTTGCTGGCTTGGTTGACCGTGATCGAACACGTCGACCCTTGACCCGTGCAGGCTCCTGACCAACCGTTAAAGACGTATCCCGAGCCGGGGACTTCACTGAGCTGCAGCACGGTGCCTGCGTTGTAGGTGACCGAAGTAGTGCCGGCTGACGAAGAAATCGTGGCATTGTTCGCGCGAATGGATCCATTGCCGTTCTGCGTGACGCCAACGTTGAACGTCACAACCGTAAACGTGGCCGTTACCGACCGGGCTTGGCTCATGGAGACGGTGCACGTGGTGGCGGTGCCAGTACAAGCTCCCGACCATCCCGCGAAGTTGTAATTGCTTGCTGGAGATTCGCTAAGCGTGACGCTCACGCCGGAGTTGTAGTTGTGCGTCTGCGTTCCTGCAGTATTCAGTGAGATGCCGTTGATATCAGAGGAAACCGATCCAGATCCCACTTGGGTGACACTCAATTGGTAGGTCAACACGCCGAAGGTCGCGGTTACCGACCGAGCTTGGCTCATGGAGACGGTGCACGTGGTGGCGGTGCCGGTACAGGCTCCCGACCATCCCGTGAAACTCGACCCCGACGCTGGCGCCTCCGTCAACGTCACGCTGGTGCCATTGGCATAGCTGGCGTTGGTCGAGCCAGCTGCCCCCAATGAAATTCCTGACGGATTAGAGGTCACCGATCCCGATCCAACTTGGGTAACGCTCAGGACCTGGGTGTTGGCGGTGGTTGAAATGGAATTGGATGCCGCTGCAAAAGCACCCGATTCCGTGGAGCCAGAGGGAAGCCCATTGGTGGTACCCGGATACACGCCCGAATAGGAAACCGTTACCGTCTCGCCCGCAGTCGGTGAAGGCACTGTCCACGAGGCAGTACCTGAATTAGTACAGCTGTAATAGGGCGTCGCGAGGTATGAGTAATTCGCCCGAAAGCTGAACGAATTGCTAATTACCGTGCAGCCCGTTGTCGTTGTGGAATACGTTGCCACGACAGTGCTGCCGTTCATCAGGGTGAATACCAATGGGGCATTGGGCAGACTGTTCACGCCACTTGTCGTCGCATCGGGAGCTGTCAGGGTCGCTTGAACCACGTTTGACGATGTCCACGCCAAGCCAATGGTTGGCGTGAGCTGCGCCGACAAACAGCCTTGTGCCTCGTTTGACCAAATGTCTTGCAAGTAATAGGTGTTGGAATCACCATTAACTCCCGACACCGCACTGGTCATTGAGGCAGCAATGTATGGGCTGCTCTCGCAGTTGTCGCCAACCTCGTAGCCAGTGCCACTCGCTGGCGCAATCCAGCCCGTTGCATTGCACGTTTGATTTTGAGCGGTGCCGAGGCACGATTGCTGAGGGTCAGTTTGGGTCTCAGCGAGTTCGTGACTCAAGATCGGCGTGAAGTTGGAGAAGTCGCTTCCCGTTGAACTCGTGAACTGACACCCCCCTTGGCCTGACTCATTCGGCAAGACGACATAGTCAAGATTGGTTGCCGGGGTGGTGCTCGTCACTGAATTGATACCCGCATTGGAGTGATAACCACAGAATGCCGTTACCGAGTTTTGTGGTGAAACCGCCTGCGGTGTTTGTCCATAGGTAATGACTTGGTCTGCCTGAAAGAGCGTGACAAATACTGCGTTGCCATTATTCGAAGCAGCCGCTGATGCAATCGCGGAGCTGGCCGCCAAAGCATTTTGAATGTCTGCGTCGTCAATCACAGTTCCCGTGGCCGTGCAGTTCCCCGAACTGTCCGTTGAAGTGCAGTAGGTCTGTCTCGTGCCATTCGCCGCTGTTGCGTTGTTCACGATGATGGAACCTGCATAGTGTCCAGCACCCAAGGTGTAGTTCGGCGTTGAGTACTCGTTTTGCCACCACGATGCCCAGGGACCCGACACTGACGCGTTGATAGCACCTTGAAGTTGCGATGATGCCACCCCCGTGTTGCCACTCGCCAGCAGACCTGAAACATAGCCAGAGGAATCGGTTGAGGTCAGGGAATTCGAAGATGTCGAGAAAGTCACGACATAGACCGCGGGATTCTTCACGAGAGCCCCACCGTTGTAGGTCATCGCTTGATCTCCGCTCGGGCAGTCACCGTTGAAGTCGGTTGTCAGACATTGTGTGTTGGCGGTTGTTTGACCAATCGTGGCACCACGTCGAGACGCACTGACCTTCTTGGTTTCATATTTCGAGAACGCTGAGAGCGGCGCCGTGGTTTTGATCAGCATGTGAGCGCGACCAATGTGTGCCGAACGCATCACGACCCCCGTTGTGGGTGTCGATGTATGCGCTGTCGCTGCCGCGTGTTGAAGGCGGTGCGGAGCTGCTGAGGCCGAAATCGAAGTCGCCGTCAGGCAGAGCGATGCCATCACGGCCACCACCGATAAAGCGCGGACGAACTTGGTCACGAGGTAAGCGTAACGGTGAAAATGGCAGGATTTTCAGTCTGAGATTAAGAAGTTCCTTAAAGGACGGCCACCACGGCGCCACGCTGCATTCTCACGGTTACTGGATACGCATCCCCGAGATGGAACGAGCGATAATCAAACGCTGAATTTCCGATGTGCCCTCAAAAATGGTGTAGATCTTTGAGTCTCGGTGCCAGCGTTCCACGGGGTTCTCGCGGACATATCCATAGCCGCCCATGATCTGAATGGCTTCTTCGGTAACTCGAACGGCGGTTTCGCCTGCCATCAACTTCGACATTGAACCTTCGCCGTGTTCAAAAGGCTTACCCGTGGCTGCCATCCAAGCTGCTCGCCAAACCAAGAGTCGCGACGCATCAATCGCCATTTTCATGTCGGCCAATTTGAAGGCAATTGCTTGGTTCTCGATAATGGCGCGGCCAAATTGCTTGCGCTCTTTGGCGTAATCGAGCGAGAACTCATAGGCGGCTCGGGCAATGCCAAGTGCTTGGGCCCCAACCGAAGGCCGCGTTGACTCGAAGGTCTTCATCGCGACCTGTTCGCCCGACCGTGCCCCTTCGCGGGCTCGAGCCAAACGCTCATCGAGCCGTGCTTTGCCACCAAGCAAGAAGCGCCCTGGAATCCGGCAGTCGTCAAGCACCACCTCTGCCGTATGGGAGGCACGGATACCCATCTTTTTGAATTTTTGTCCTTGGCTAATTCCCTTGGTGCCTTCGGGAATCACAAAACTGGCTTGCCCCCGGCCACGAAGCTCAGGGTCCACTGATGCCACCACCACATGCACGTTGGCGATACCGCCATTGGTGATCCAGGTTTTCGTACCATTAAGCACCCACTCGTCGGTGGCTTCGTCATAAACGGCTCTGGTTTTCAAACTCGAAACGTCGCTCCCAGCGTCGGGTTCCGATACGCAGAAGGCAGCGATCTTGACGTCGTCAGCGGTGCCAAAGCACTGCGGGATCCATTCCATTTGCTGTTCCGGCGTGCCATTGGCCATGATGCCCGCCACCCCCAACATGGTCCCCACAATGGAGAGACCAATGCCAGCATCGCCCCAGGCGAGTTCTTCTAATGCCAACACCAATTTCAAGCCCTGAGGGTCGGTGGAGGCATCAGCCATGAAGTCAAGCGAATAGAGGCCTGCGCGCGCCGCTTCTTCGATGACGGGCCACGGCGTTTCTTCGCGTTCATCCCACTCGTGAGCGACGGGGCGAATCTGATTGACCGCAAATTCGTGAACCCAATCTCGAACCGTGATCTGGTCTTCGTTCAGATCCATCGAGAACTCAGCCATTGTCTACCTCCGTCAGCGGGTCGCCAATTATTACTAGTGGGTAATAACTTATCCCCTGACGCTGCTCAGCGACGGACAGCGGTGCCAGATGCTGTGTCTTCAACCACCCAACCACGGCTGATTAACGCATCACGCAATGCATCAGCCTGGGCAAAATCCTTGGCAGCTCTGGCTTCGTCTCGAGCCACAATGAGTGCCTGGGTCTCGGCGTCCAGGCTTGATGTCTCGACGCGAGCCTCAAGGCCCATGGCTCCCGCGAGCAAGAGTGCCGTGGCGCCCAAGCGTGCCGCACCATCGAGATCTTGTGCATCAGCCGCCGAATTGGCGCGCGAAATGGTGTCGAATACGAGTCCCAAGGCCTGCGGCGTTTGCAAATCGTTATCCATGAGGGACACAAATCGGTCGATTACCTCTCCATCGAGGCCAGCACGATCGCCCAGCACAACAGGCATCACGGGAGATTTGAGCGACAAGCGCCGAGCAATGCCATCGAGGCGCTCAAGGCCGCGCTCGGCATCAATGATGGTGTCGGGAGTCACCTCAATCGGGGCGCGGTAGTGAGAGCGCAGTACCAACAAGCGGTACGCACGGCCGTCTGACTTCTCTAACAGGTCGGTGAGCGACGTGAAGTTGCCTAACGACTTCGACATCTTTTCGCCTTCGACCATGACCCATCCGTTGTGAGCCCAGTGAGCTGCAAAGGGGCGCCCCAGCGCCACTGCTTGGGCCCGTTCATTTTCATGGTGTGGAAACTTCAAGTCCAAACCGCCGCCGTGAAGATCAAAACCTTCACCGAGCAGGTCAAGGCTCATCACCACGCATTCGGTGTGCCAGCCCGGCCGACCCTCACCAAAGGGGGCTGCCCAGGAGGGTTCACCTGGCTTGGCCGCTTTCCAGAGGGCAAAGTCCAGCGGCGAGCGCTTCTCGTCGTGTTCTTCAATGCGCGCTCCCGCTTTGAGGGAGGCAAGCGGCTGACCAGCCAAGGCTCCATAGCCTTCGACCTGGCCCACGTCGAGATAGACGCCATCCGACGTTTGATACGCCACGCCGCGTTCAAGTAATTGAGAAATCATGGCCACCATGTCGTCGACGAATGCGGTCGCGTGCGGCGTGGCATCGGGTCGCATGACACCCAAGGCATCCATGGCTTCCCACCACTTGGCCTCATATTCTTCACAGACCGCGGCTTCACTTCGCGATTCCGCAGCGGCTCGTTGGATGATTTTGTCGTCGATGTCAGTGATGTTCGACACATAGGTGACCGCAAGGCCAGAGAAGATGAGATAGCGACGCAGCACATCAAAGACCAAGGTGAAGCGGCCGTGACCAAGGTGCGGCAAGTCATACACCGTCGGCCCACAGATGTACATCGAGACCTTGCCTGGGTCGCGGAGCTTGAATTCCGCCACTTCTCCGGTAAGGGTGTCGTGAAGCTGCAGCATGGTCCTCTAAGGCTAGGCCCGATCGGCGCGAGCAAGAATCGCGCGAGCGGCTTTGGCGGATGCCTCATCAATCATTTCGCCATCGTGGAACAATGCCCCATCGGCATTATCGGCCTCTAGGGCCGCGACGATGCCTCGCGCGCGATCAATTTCTGCATCGCTGGGGCTAAAGATGCGATTCACTACTTCAATTTGGCCGGGATGAAGGGTCATCTTTCCGTCGAAACCCAGCGCCCTCGTTCGTTGTGCCGCGGTGGCGAGACGATCGAGATCTTTCACGGCTGGGAAAGGACCGTCAATCACGCTCAGCCCAAAACTGCGAGCTGCAACGAGAAGCCGCATGAACACGTAATCAAAGTGATCCGCAGGATCCCCCGAGGCGGCCGGCGGCATCTGCAACGACGCTGCGAGATCCAAGGGGCCGAGTACCAAGGAGCTAAGTCGAGGAGATGCTCCCGCAATCGCTTCGACATTCATGACGCCTCGGGCCGTCTCGATGAGTGCGGCAATACCTATATGACCCGCCTCAAGGCCGGCCTTGATTTCGAGCTCAGAGAGTCGCAGGTCAAGGTCCACAATGTCATCGACACTTTCAACCTTGGGCAACATCACCTCGTCAAGGCGAGCGGTGCGAGCAGCAACGATTGCTGTGAGATCAGCATCAGTCAGATCGGTGGCCCAGGCGTTCACTCGCACGCACACGACCGCGTCCCCCCAAGCAGCTTCAGCAATTGCTGTCGCTGCGAGGTCCCTCGCTTGAACCTTGGCGTCGAGCGCCACCGCGTCTTCCAAATCCAGGAAGTACATGTCAGCCCCGAGTTCGGGAGCCTTGGCGAGGAACTTCTCGCTCGATGCGGGCACTGCATGACAACTCCGACGGGCGCGTGGTGCATCGTTCACGGTTGGATCCCTCATTCTGTAAAGCGTGGCTACCGAACGGTAACAGTTTGCATCACTGGCCAAGGGCACTTGTCATGGCTTCGAAGCCGCCCAGCGCCTAGGTTTATTCCCTATGAGCACACCTGAAGCACCACTCGCAGGCGTCAAAGTTCTTGACATCTCTACCTACGTGGCTGGACCTAGCTGCGCAATGACCTTGAGCCAACTCGGCGCCGAGGTCACCCGCATTGACCCTCCCGGCGGCGCGAGTGACACGCGCCGACTGCCCTTCTCCGCCATGGGGCGCTCCATCTATTGGGCGACACTCAATCGAGGGAAGCGATCGGTAGAAGTAAACACGCGCTCGAAGCAAGGCCAGGAGATTATCGGCAAACTCCTTCAAGCCCAAGGTCCTGAGGGCGGCATTGTCGTCACCAATACCGTTGGGCACTCGGGCATTAGCTACGAAGAGCTCTGTGAATGGCGCGAAGACCTCATCATGGTGCACATTCTCGGTCACGCCGATGGCCGGCCAGCCGTTGACTACACCGTCAACTCAGAAGTGGGCTTTCCTATGATCACGGGATCGCCGAGCGACACGAGTCCGGTGAACCATGTGTTGCCTGCTTGGGACCTTCTTGCTGGGCTGCACTCAGTCATCGCAGTGCTCACTGCTCTCAAAGTTCGAGAGCGTACGGGTAAGGGTCAGTACATCTCGGTCTCCCTCGCTGATGTTGCGGCGACAACGGCCGCGAACTTAGGCATGGTGGCCGAAGTCGTCATCAACAATGAACCAAGACAACGCGATGGCAACTTCACTTTCGGCCTCTATGGCCACGATTTCAAAACTGCTGATGGTGGTCACGTCATGACCATTTTGCTGACCTCCAAGCACTGGAACACCATGGTCGAGCTCACCGGCACCAGGGATGCCTTCGCAGGCTTGTCGGTCTCCATGGGTCTCGACTTTGACGATGAAGTCACCCGATACAAATACCGCCGCGTATCGTCAGCGCTCTTTAGCCCGTGGTTCGAGCGGCGGAGTTTCGCCGAAGTCACCCGAGCATTGGCTGAAGCCAAAATTCTTTGGGGCCCCTACCGCAGTGTCGAAGATTTCGTTCGTTCTCCTGAATCTCCCCTCGCCAAGAGTGGCCTCTTTGAGAATGTTCACTTCCCCGACATCGGCACGGTGCCGACCCCTCGAGCGGTCTTGAAATTTGACGAAAACGTTGTTTCCGTTCCTCGCGCGCAGAATTCTCCAGGAGTGGGAACAGAGACCACGTCAGTACTGCACGACGACCTTGGCCTTGATGAGGAAACCATTGACGCCCTGCGCAGTGCAGGGGTAATTGGCGGCCAATAATGTCGAACGTCAGCTACGGCTCATGGACCGCAACACCCGAAGATCGTGTTGATTCGGTCACCCCTGCCATGGCGGCGCGACTCCATCTCCTCCTTGATGCTCCCGGTCCTGCGCCCAGTGCCGGTGATGCGCTGCCGCCGCTGTGGCACTGGCTGGCATTTCTTCCCGATGTAGCTCAAGCCCTCATCGGGCCCGACGGTCACCCCAAAAAGGGTGGCTTTTTGCCGCCGGTAGAGCTACCTCGACGCATGTTTGTAGGAGCTCGATATCAATTCGAGGGAAAGCTCCACGTTGGAGAGTCTCTTACTCGCCACGGTGAAGTCACCGCCATCACGGTCAAGGAGGGTTCAAGCGGCACCTTGGTGTTTGTCACGGTGGCCTATCGAACCTCTGGGGCATCGGGTGTCGTGCTTGAAGAGCAAGACATCGTGTACCGCGAAGCTGCGACCACCAAGGTCCCCGAACCTTCGGGCGAAGCCGATGAGCAACCATCGTGGGATTACGAATTTTCCCTCGATCCAACGCCACCACTTCTTGTGCGCTTCTCTGCACTCACCTACAACGCTCACCGCATCCACTACGACCGGCAGTGGGCCACTGAGGAAGAGGGCTATCCCGGACTCGTCGTTCATGGCCCCTTGCAAGCGGTTGCCTTGGCTGAGGTGCTCCGTCGCTCGCAGCCTTCCTTGGACTTGGCCACCTTCTCGTTCAAATCATCTCGTCCAGCCTTTGACGGCCACCCCCTGTGGTTTAAAGGCCGCGTAGAGGGCCTTGATGCGCACCTGGGCGCGTACAACCACCTCGGCCAACTCACGACACAGGGCTCGGGCCACTTCGCCTGAGCGGGGCGCCGCGGCTTTGTAGGCTGGTCATTCCATGACGAGTCACCCCGCACCGCTGCCCCACGACCAACGCACCACCCCCGACAAGCCATCTCTTGATGGTTTGGAAGCCAAACTGGCTGAGTTGTGGGCCAGCGAACAGCTCTATCGCTTCGAGGGAACTCGTCCGCGTGAGGAAGTCTTCTCCATCGACACGCCCCCGCCAACGGCATCGGGATCGCTGCACATCGGCCACGTTTTCAGTTACACCCACACCGACACCATTGCTCGCTATCACCGCATGCAAGGCAAAGATGTGTTCTACCCCATGGGCTGGGACGACAACGGCTTGCCCACTGAGCGTCGCGTGGAGAACTACTACGGCGTTCGCTGCGATCCATCGCTTCCCTACGACCCCACTTTTGAGCCCCCCGAGCAAGCACCCAAGGATCGCATCGCCATTTCTCGTCCGAACTTTGTGGAACTCTGCATCAAGCTCACCACGGAAGACGAAAAGATTTTCAAGCACCTCTTCACAGCACTTGGCCTCAGCGTCGACTGGTCCTTGGAGTACGCGACTGTTGGCGAAACTGCCCAGCGCGTGTCCCAACGAGCATTCTTGCGAGGCCTTAGCCGTGGCGAGATCTACAGCCATGTCGCTCCAACCCTGTGGGACGTTGATTTTCGAACCGCGGTAAGCCAAGCGGAACTTGAAGACCGAGAACGGCCTGGTGCGTACCATCGCATTGCCTTCGCCAAGGCGGATGAATCAGGGGTGGTCGAAATTGACACCACGCGACCTGAATTGCTCTGTTCTTGCGTAGCGCTCGTCGCTCACCCGGATGATGAGCGCTACCAGCCGCTCTTTGGAACCTCAGTTATTACCCCTATCTTTGGTGTCGAGGTTCCCGTCGTGGCCCATGAGCTCGCCGATCCCGAAAAGGGCTCAGGCATTGCGATGATCTGTACCTTCGGTGACACCACTGACGTCGTCTGGTGGAGAGAACTCGATCTGCCGACGCGCACCCTGATCGCCCGAGACGGTCGATTCGAAGCGGTGACCTTTGGTGAAGGTGACTTCCCGTCGACCACACCCGAGGCAGCCAATGAGGCATACGCCCAGATCGTCGGAAAGAACTCGAAGCAAGCACAAGCCGCCATGGTTGAAATGCTGACCGCCTCGGGGGCGTTGCGAGGTGAACCTCGACCCATTACTCACCCCGTGAAGTTTTACGAGAAGGGCGATCGGCCGCTCGAAATCGTGACCTCTCGGCAGTGGTTTGTCGCCACGACGCCATTACGCGATCAGCTCCTCAAGGCGGCAGCAACCTTGCGTTTCCACCCCGCCTACATGTCGCACCGTCTGGTGAGTTGGATCGAAGGCCTCAACGGAGATTGGAATATTTCAAGGCAGCGCTTCTTTGGTATCCCCTTCCCCGTCTGGTATCCCATTGATGGAGATGGCGTGGTTCAATACGACCAACCCTTGATCCCGAGCGAGTCCGAGCTTCCCATCGACCCCTCAACTGACGTACCCAAGGGATACGACGCATCACAGCGCGGCCAAGCCAATGGTTTCCAAGCCGACCCTGACGTCCTCGATACCTGGGCAACTAGTTCGCTCACGCCACAAATTGCGGGACAGTGGGAAGACGATGCGGATCGGTTCGCTCGAGTGTTTCCGATGAACATGCGTCCTCAAGGGCACGACATCATCCGAACGTGGTTGTTCTCAACGGTGGTTCGATCAGAACTTGAATTTGGCACCCTCCCGTGGAGCGACGCTGCCATCTCTGGTTGGATCTTGGACCCAGATCGCAAGAAGATGTCCAAGTCAAAGGGCAACGTCGTAACGCCGTTGCCACTGATTGAGACTCACTCAGCTGATGCGGTTCGTTACTGGGCCGCAAGTGGTCGGCCCGGAACCGACACGGCCATTGACGAATCGCAGATGAAGGTGGGTCGCCGCTTGGCGATCAAGATTCTCAATGCGTCCAAGTTCGTCATCGGTCGCCTCGAAGGCCACGCGATTCCAGACATCGATGCCGTTACCGCACCCATTGACCTTGATCTCCTTGGTCAACTTCGAGAACTCGTTACTGAGGCGACCGATGCATTCGAAGCCTTTGACTACGCCCGGGCGCTTGAGCGCACGGAGAGTTTCTTCTGGATGTTCTGCGATGACTACCTCGAATTAGTCAAGGCCCGCGCTTATGGGGATCCCGACGATGGGGCCACGCGTTCAGCGCGTGGTGCCTTGGCAGCCACGCTTTCGACCCTGCAGCGACTTTTCGCCCCCTTCTTGCCTTTTGCAACCGACGAAGTGTGGCGGTGGTGGCAGTCGGGTTCCGTTCACACAAGTTCATGGCCCACCGTTGGCGAGCTCTCTCCATCAACCGAGGGAATCGATGGGGTCTACGACAGCGTGCGCGAGGTCCTCGCAGTGGTTCGCCGAGAAAAGACAGCGGCGAAGCGTTCCATGCGAACGGTCGTCACTGAACTCGTCATTGTCGATACTGAGCAGCGAATCGGAGAAATCCAGGCAGCGGCTTCTGATCTGTGTGACGCCGGTGGCGTGAGTACCTTGGTCTTGGAAGTCGGGGAACCGTCGATCAGCGTCACGCTGGAACCAGAAGTTGTTGAACCGCCGGCTTAGAAGTCGATAATCTCGCCGCTGTCGCACATAATGATGCGCGAAGCGGTCGGCGAAAATTCGTAGATGGCGAGTTGACCGCAACGCTTGGCGAGTGCCAGAGCCAATTCACGATTGGAACCCACCAAACTCCACCCTTCTTCGCGCCATGAGTTGTCGGCGCTGCGCCCAGTGGTTCGGATATGGCGAACCCCAAGATCCCCTAATGCACGTTCGAGTACCTCGTCGGCTTGGCGATTTCGCTCTAAATCGCTGAGTTGGCCACCGGGGTTCCAGGCTGTGATGACATGCACACCGAGACCCTCTTCAAGGAGAGATCGAGGATGCGCACCCGATGCAGTTTCGAGCACGGCTCGCTTCCACGTGGCGATGAGCTCATCGCGAGCGCCACTCATGTGGCTTGACCTTGGTTGGCCAACACGGAATTTAAGAAAGCAACTATGCCTTGAACCGTAGCCGTACAACGGGGCGAACAGTAAACATCAAAGGCGTGTTGGGCCAGCGGAAACTCAACGTAAGTCACCGAGGAAGTCGACACGGCCCGCAGCGCTTCGTTAAATGCCCGACCCACCGCTGGCGGCACCAAGGTGTCATTGGTTCCCTGGAAGATCAGAAATGGTGGCGCATCGGCACGAACTCGGGCAAGCGGTGATGCATCCACAAATCGCTGGCGATCCTCGTCCATTGGGACTTTCATCACTTTGCGCTCGAGCAGGATTTTGAGCGCGGGGCCATGACGGCCTGACAGCGAGCCATCCGCGGTCATGTCATGGACGCCATAGAGCGAGACGCAGGCAATGGTTGAAAGATCAGCGTCTTCAAAACCTGGCTTGTACTGGGGGTCATCGTGAGCCAACGCTTGAAGAGCACAGAGCTGTCCGCCCGCTGAGCCACCCGATATCGCCACTCGATGAGGATCTCCGCCGTAGCTAGCGATATGTTGCTTCACCCACGCCACAGCGCGATTCACGTCAACAATGTGATCGGGCCACGTTGCCTTTGGCGACAGTTGATAATTCACACTCACGCACAGCCAGCCCCTCGCGGCCAACTCGAACATCATGGGTCGGCCTTGTTCGCGCTTATCACCAAGCACCCATGCACCACCGTGAATGAACACCATGACGGGCGCGCCTTCGGTGGTGGCTGCGGATCGGTAGAGATCCAATCGATGCGCATCGAGGCCATCGTCGAAGTAGGCAATGTTTTTGATTGCCTCGATACTCTTGCCACGCAAGGGAACGGCGCGCACGCTACGCCACCAGCGAAGCCATGCACCATGTCGCTGCGTTGCGTCGAGCGCGATGGGGGTAGTCGAATTGTGAGCCAACGCGACACGAACGACTCGCTTTGACAAGAGTCCGACAACGAAGACCACGAGGAAGATCACTCCAGCGAGGAGTTCGATCCACAGCGCGATGTGACCGGTGACGTGTCGAGTACCCCCAGCGAGCCACAGCAGCCAAGCGATCAGGGATCCAAGCACCAAGGTTTGACCTGAAAGGTCAGTTAGTACGAAGCCAGCGGCGAATGAAAATCCCGAAAACGGATCTGGTCGCAGGGGAATAAGTGCCGTGAGCGCCGCCAAGAGCAGCACAACCGCCACAACCAGATTCACAATGCTCATCTCTTGATTTTGCCCGAGGAATCCATGGCGGGCGCACCAGGTTGCAGAACTCTCTAGGATGGGCCCACCTTTGGAAGGAGCACTATGGCATACCGTCACCCTGCACTCGAGAAAATTGATCGCACCGTTGGCTTATTTTCGTGGGAACCTGAGAACACCATCCCAGCCGACCTTGCTGCCATGACGAGTGCCGCCGAGCGCTTTGGATTTTCCAGTCTCTGGTACCCCGAGGCTTATGGGCGCGAGGCCATGACCAATGGAGCTCTCTTGGTCGCCAACTCCACCGAGTTGATCATTGGTTCGGCCATTGCGTCGATTTGGGCTCGTGACGCCGTCAATGCGAAGAATGCCGCTCGAACCCTCGATGCGTGGTCGAACCAGCGCTACATCTTGGGCCTCGGGGTGAGTCACCAGCCTCTCGTCGAGCGCATGAGAGGCCACAACTATTCCAAGCCTTTCGCGGCTATGAACGAGTACCTCGATGCCATGGCTAATGCCAAGATGACCAGTCCTGAAGGTCAACTCGAGCCACCCGTGCTCATTGCCGCGCTGGGTCCAAAAATGTTGGAACTTGCTGCCGAAAAGGCTGATGGCGCCCTTCCCTACCTCGTGACGCCAGAGCACACTGCCCGTGCTCGCAGCATTATGGGCCCTGATGCGTACCTTGTGGTTGAACAGGGTGTTGCCATCACTGACGATGATGAAGACTTCCGAGAGCGCTGCTACGACTACCTCGTGATGTACACGGGCTTGCCCAACTACGTCAACAACCTGAAGACTTTAGGTTTTGACGACGAAGACTTCATTCGAGGCGGTTCCACCAAGCTTCAAGACGGCCTCGTGCCTCGAGGCGCGGAGGCGATCGCCGAATCGGTGAATGCGCACTTCGAAGCTGGCGCCAACCACGTCATCTTGAGTGTGCTCCCCCACCGTGAACGGGGCTTTGACGTGAGCGAATGGGAGCAACTCAGCCACCTGACTGGCAAGCGATGACCACCACGATCGAATTGGAGCAGTCCATTGCTGCGCCGATCGATCGTTGCTGGCAACACCTATGTGATCTTGAAAGTCACACCACGTGGATGAAAGATGCTCTGGCCATTGAATTTCTTGGCGAGCAAACGCAGGGCGTTGGCGTCACGATGCGGTGTAAAACCAGAATTGGACCCTTCACCACTAACGACGTGATGGATGTGAGGCTCTGGGAAGAGGGACGCCAAATTGGCGTCGCCCACCGAGGCGTGGTGACCGGCGAAGGCGTCTTTACACTGAGTGCTCAGGGCGCCGCCACGACTTTAGCCTGGCGCGAGTCACTTCACTTCGGCTGGTTGCTCGGTGGCCCAGTGGGCGAGATAATCGCCAAGCCCATCATGAAGCGAATCTGGAAGGCGAACCTTCAGCGATTCGCCCAACTCGTCGAAGGCGCTTAGGCCTTCTTTGATTCCGAACGGACGACGAGTCCGAGCGCAATTTCCAAGCCGCCCATAATCACGAACCAGATGCCAAAGATGGTCATCAGAACTGACACTGAGTGTTCCGGCACCGCCACGACGATGGCTCCAGCGAGGATAGAAATCAATCCGAAGGCAATGGGCCAAAACCTCGAACGACTTGGGTGACCCAAGACGCCGGCGAGCAGTGCCACCACGCCTTGGATAATCCACGAGATACCAATGACCAGTCCAATAAGGGCACGGGTAAGGCCAAGGTGACGGATCAACACGATGCCGACGACGAGTTCAACCAGTCCAGCGATGCCCACCCAAACTCGATGCTGTTCTTCGTGGTCCAGCATTCGAACAAAGTGGAAGATCGCCCCGATGATCAAGACGATGCCCAAAATCACCGCAATGACATTGATGGAGGTGGTGGGGTGTGAAGCCAAAATGACACCCAATACCAAGGTGATCGCTCCGGCGAGCAACTGCAACTGCCACGCGAGCTTGGTCGGGATTCCCATTTGAATATTTTGATCAGACATGCTGGCTCCTCTTCGAGTCGATGACTTCTATTGTGACCCTTTCTCCGCCTTGAGGTGGGGATTAGGCCCGATAGGGTTGATCTTGTTGACCCAAGGAGCTTCAATGAGCACTCGCACCCCCGCTGCATTTATTGGTCATGGCAATCCCATGAATACCTTGGAATCCAATGCTTGGACGCAGAGTTGGGTTGAATTTGCTCAATCTTTTGACAAGCCCAAGGCAATTCTCGCCATCTCCGCTCACTGGTACGTCGGCCTCACCGCGGTAACGGCCATGGAGCGACCCCGCACTATCCACGACTTCTATGGCTTCCCCCAAGAGCTCTTTAACGTTGAGTACCCAGCTCCTGGCAGCCCAGCCCTAGCGGCCCGGGTCGCCGAGGTACTCCAGCCCGCATATTGCGGACTTGACACCGATAGTTGGGGCCTTGATCACGGCACGTGGTCAATCTTGGCGCACATGTACCCAGAAGCCGATATTCCCGTCGTTCAACTCTCCGTTCATGCCGGAGAGGCCTATGACTACCACCACCGTCTGGGCCAAGCATTGAGCCCACTTCGAGAAGAGGGCGTGCTCGTCGTCGGTAGTGGCAACGTCGTCCACAACCTTGGCCTCGTGGAGTGGTCGCGTCCTGGACGCGGTGCTGCGTGGGCTGAGTCCTTTGATACCAACACCGCGCAGATCATGACCTCTGATCCCGCCAAACTCGGTGAAGTCTTGAGCCTCCCCGAAGCTCGCGCTGCGGTGCCAACTCCGGAACACTTTCTGCCCTTGGCCTATATCGCTGGCATCGCGGAAGTAGAGGGAACTACGGCTCGCACCTTGATACGTGGATGCGACCTTGGATCACTGTCCATGACGTCGTACATCGTCGACTAGCAGGTGTTCTGATCTGCGTCTGCGCAGGTCACCGAGCGTTCATTCAGGCTGGCTTCAGATTCTTCGCTGACACTCAGGTGTCGACTATCCCTGCACCCGAAGCTTGGCCACAATGGTGACAGCAGGCAAGACCACCTTCGAAGCAGGTTCACCACTCACCGCCCGCTCAGGGGGAAGTGCTTGCGAAGGTGACCGCCCCGGCTGGTAATGGACTCTCCAGCCGGGGCGGTCACCTTGGAAGACTTACTGCCTTAGACGTTTCGCCGATACGTTCCGCCAACTTCAAAGAGCACATCCGTGATTTGACCGAGCGAGGCCACGCGAACCGTTTCGACAAGTTCGGCAAAAATGTTGCCGCCGCTCAACGCCACCTGGCGAAGTCGCGCCAACGCTTCTTGTGCGGCCCCAGCATTGGCGTCATGGAAGGCAGCGAGTCGATCAAGTTGACCTTGCTTCTCTGATTCTGTTGCTCGTGCCAACTCGACCTCATGCACTTCGGCCTCAGCGCTGGGATTGCGGAAGGTGTTGACGCCGATGATGGGGAGAGAACCATCGTGCTTGGCGTGTTCGTAGAGCATGGAGTCATCTTGAATTCGACCACGCTGGTATCCAGTCTCCATGGCCCCGAGCACTCCCCCGCGGTCCGAAATGCGATCCATCTCAGCAAGGACTGATGCTTCCACCAAGTCAGTGAGTTCCTCGACGATGAAGCTCCCCTGGAGCGGGTTCTCATTCATCGCGAGTCCCCACTCACGGTTGATGATCAGCTGAATGGCGAGTGCTCGACGAACTGACTCCTCCGTTGGCGTCGTGACTGCTTCGTCGTAGGCATTGGTATGCAGACTGTTGGCGTTGTCATAAATGGCACACAGCGCTTGGAGGGTCGTACGAATGTCGTTGAAAGCCATCTCTTGAGCGTGCAAACTACGGCCCGAAGTCTGAATGTGGTATTTCAGCTTCTGGCTCTTTTCTGATGCGTGGTAGCGCTCGCGCATCGCAACAGCCCAGATCCGACGAGCAACGCGTCCAATGACGGTGTACTCAGGATCCATACCGTTGGAGAAGAAGAATGACAAGTTCGGCGCGAAGTCATCGATGTTCATGCCGCGCGCAAGGTAGCTCTCCACATAGGTGAACCCATTGGCCAAGGTGAAGGCCAATTGCGTAATCGGGTTCGCCCCTGCTTCAGCAATGTGGTAGCCCGAAATCGACACTGAGTAGAAATTCTTCATGTCGTGCTGGATGAAGAATTCTTGAATGTCGGCCATCACGCCCAGCGAAAACTCAGTGGAGAAAATGCAGGTGTTTTGGCCCTGGTCTTCTTTCAAAATGTCGGCTTGCACGGTGCCGCGAACGGTTTTCAGCGCCAGCGCGCGAATCTCCTGCGCTTCTGCGTCACTCGGTGCACGACCCTGCTCAGCTTCGAACTTCTCGAGCTGCTGATCAATCGCCGTGTTCAAGAACATGGCCAAGATTGTTGGGGCGGGGCCATTAATGGTCATCGACACCGAGGTGGTTGGACTACATAGATCGAAACCGCCATAGAGCGTCTTCATGTCGTCCAAGGTGGCCACCGATACGCCAGAGGTGCCAATTTTGCCGTAGACATCCGGAGCGGCACCGGGGTCGCGGCCATAGAGCGTCACGGAGTCAAAGGCTGTAGAAAGCCGTGTCGCTGGTTGGCCCTCGGAGAGAAGGTGAAAGCGGCGATTGGTTCTCGCTGGGTCTCCTTCGCCTGCAAACATACGGGCTGGATCTTCTCCTTCGCGCTTAAAGGGGAAGACGCCCGCGGTGAAGGGGAAAGAACCTGGCAGGTTTTCCTTGCGCGACCAGCGATAGAGATCACCTTGGTGCGTCATGGTCGGCAGCGCCACTCGTGGGACATCAGTGCCCGACAATGACGTGCGGACCAATGCTGTCGTTCGGCCCCCTTGTACGAGTTCCTTGCCGGCGAGATCACGGCGAGCTTGTTCCAACTCTTCAAGAACCTTTGAGGTCGCAGGGGCAACGCTGGTCGAGAGTTCCGCGATGAGCTCGTCAAGTGCGCTCGTCACCGATGCATCTGCGCTCGTGCCGAGCGCTTCGCGTGTCGATATCGCTGCATCAAGACGGGCAACAGCCTCAGCTTGCAACTCAGTCGTCGCGTGGTAGTCGCGAATCGTGGTGGCGATTTCGGCGAGGTAGCGCGTACGCTCAGCGGGGATAATGGGCGATGCACTCTGAGAAACTTTGCTCGAGGCAGGCTCCAACATGGCGCCTTGCGAGACCATGCCCTTGGTTTCAAGGAGCCCTCGAAGTGATTGATACAACGCGGTCGTGCCCGAGTCATTGAAGCGCGATGCCACCGTGCCAAAGACGGGGACGCTCGGGTCATCAGGGCTCACACCAGGATGGGCGCGCACCCACTGACGGCATACCGAGCGGTACGCATCTTCTGCGCCACGGCGGTCAAATTTGTTGATGGCAATCGCATCGGCCAGATCAAGCATGTCGATTTTCTCAAGCTGAGAGGCTGCACCAAATTCTGGTGTCATCACGTACAGCGAGACGTCTGATACATCAGTAATGGCAGCGTTTCCCTGCCCAATGCCAGGGGTCTCCACGATGATGAGATCAAAGCCCGCTGCTTTGGCCGCGATGATGGCATCGGGCACCTGCGCGGGTACTTCTGAATCAGATCCGCGAGTCGACAAGGAACGGAAGTAGATCTGCGGCGTGTCAATGGCATTCATGCGAATGCGGTCACCGAGGAGAGCACCTCCTGAGGTGCGCTTGGAGGGATCAACGGCAATCACACAAATTCGGACCTTGTCACCTTGGTCAAGTCGGAATCGACGGATTAACTCATCGGTCAGTGACGACTTGCCTGAGCCGCCAGTACCAGTAATGCCCAGTACCGGAGCGGTTGACTTCGCGGCTGCCTCTTGCAATACGCCCCATTGGTCGGCGGGTAGGCGCCCAGCTTCAATACAGGTGATCGCACGAGCGAGTGCGTTGGTGTCGCCGAGCAACGCGGCATCTGCGTTGCTCGGTGCCACTGCAGCGAGGTCAACGTCGCACTGCTCAATGAGCTGGTTGATCATTGCGTCGAGGCCCATGCGCTGTCCGTCTTGGGGGGAGAAAATCTTCGCAACGCCGTAGGCCTCAAGTTCAGCAATTTCTGCCGGCACAATAACGCCACCACCACCGCCATAGACCTTGATGTCACTTCGGCCATGTTCAGCAAGTTGGTCAACGAGATACTTGAAGTACTCGACGTGGCCACCTTGATAGGAACTCAGTGCGATGCCCTGGACATCCTCCTGAATTGCAGCTCGAACCACTTCGTCAACTGACCGGTTGTGTCCAAGGTGAATAACCTCGGCACCTTGGGCTTGCAAGATGCGTCGCATGATGTTGATCGCTGCATCATGACCGTCAAAGAGACTGGCGGCGGAAATGAATCGAATGGGATTCGCGGGCTTGTGGAGGCTGGGGCTGGTGGTGTCGCTCATAGGAAATAAAATAGTCGGAAATCCTACCTTTGGGTATCAAAGTGATTACAATGTGGGAAATACTTAACTTTTGGCCCAACGGGGGGCAGCGATATGACGATTCCCAATACGCGACTCAGCGATCCCATCGCCGAGGCTCGACGCCAGTGGGTGGAACACGGTTGGGCGGACGCTTCCACAGGCATGGCCATCGTGACGTCTATTACCCGCGCAGAGCAACTTTTTCTCAAGACAATCGACGCAGAACTCCGTCCCTTTGATTTGAGTTTCTCGCGCTACGAATTTCTTCGCTTGTTGGCATTCACGCGACAGGGTGCACTGCCGCTCTCGAAGGCCAGCGCGCGACTCCAAGTTCACCCCACCACCGTGACGTCAACGGTTGATCGACTTGAAGATCAGGGCTTCGTGCAACGAGTACCCCACCCCACGGATCGGCGAACCACGCTTGTTGAAATTTTGCCTGAAGGCCGGCGAGTCGTGGATGCCGCAACATCCACCTTGAATGCAGCCGTGTTTGCCTCGCTTGGCCTTAGCGAATCAGAAGCTTCGTCACTCTTAGAGTTGCTCACTCGACTTCGCGCAGCTCACGGAGATCTCGACGAGAAGGTTTAACGAGCGACCCACACGGCTCGAGCTGATCGAGGTGCATCCATGGAGTCGGTCGTGGTCAATTCGCCAGACATCATGGCTTTGCCAATCGCGCGAATGGTGGCATCGGCATCACCTTCAATTTCGTACATCGCGAGGTAGGCGTGCTCAGCAGCAGGATCCGCCGCGCTGAATCGCTTTGCAGACACCACCGATGGAAACATCGCCAAAATTTCTGGAATGTGCACGGTGTCGTACCAAGTGTTGAATTCGTCATCGCGCCCTTCGGCGGCATTGGTGTAGACGAGATAGGTCGTGGTATTGCTCATCATGGCCTCCCAAACAGTGGTGATCCCCCCATCATTGCCGAGGTCGCGAGATGCCACAAGAAAATTGCTGCTGAGATGGAGTCATGCCGGAACTCCCCGAGGTCGAGACCATCGCGCGCCAATTGCGAGAACGCGTCCTCGGTTGTCGCATCACCGCCATTGCTGCATCCTGGCCCCGCTCGTTGATTGGTAGCGCCGGAGAATTCGAAGCGCTGCGTGGATCGTCAATCACCGGTATTCGTCGCAGGGGCAAGCTGCTCATTGTGGACACCAACACTGATCTATCAATCTTGATCCACCTCCGCATGACGGGCCAGTTACTCCTTGAATACGACACCCCACCAACAAAGTTCGAACGAGTTCACATTGATCTTGACGGTGGGTGGTCACTACACTTCAATGACCAACGAAAGTTCGGACGCATCGAGGTGATCGCCACAAAGGAAGTAGCCAGCCAAGCTTTCGTAGCGTCTCTTGGACCTGAGGCCACCGACGGCGACGCAGTACTTAAGGCCCTTCGCTTTGCCGCCCCCCGCCGGAATACCCCCATTAAAGCGCTCCTCCTCGACCAGCACGTGGTGGCCGGCATTGGCAACATCTACGCCGACGAGATTCTCTTTTGCGCCAAAGTCAACCCAGCCACCCCAGCGTCCGCCTTGTCCGCAGTTGCTCTACGTCGCATAAGCGCCGCGTGCCCGAAGGTGTTGAATGAGGCCATTGAACGTCGAGGTTCCACCCTGCGTGATTATCGCGACGCCAAGGGCGAGGCCGGCACCTACCTCAGCGTGGCCCGCGTGCACGGCAGAAAGGGTCAGCCCTGTCGGAACTGTGAAGAGCCCATTCGCTATGGGTCGGTAGCTGGTCGAGGAACCTATTGGTGTCCGCGCTGCCAGAGAAGGCGTGCACGGCCCTCTGGGAACCGAGGTATTTGAGTTGTGAAAAGATGATCTTCGGCCCCGATCCCCTTGGGCCACCGGTTCACAAAGGAGCGCAATGAGCGAGAAGATCAGTTTCGATGGCCGCGTAGCAATTATCACGGGCGCCGGTGGCGGTTTGGGCCGCTCCCACGCCCTCTTGCTCGCCGAACGTGGCGCCAATATCGTCGTCAATGACCTCGGTGGCGACGTCCACGGCAACGGTGGTTCAGATTCAGCGGCCCAGAAGGTCGTTGACGAAATCAAAGCCAAGGGTGGCAACGCTGTTGCGAACCATGACTCGGTGGCAACCCCTGAGGGTGGTCGAGCCATTGTGCAAAGCGCTGTGGATGCCTTCGGCAAAGTCGACATCGTGATTAACAACGCCGGGATTTTGCGCGACAAGGCTTTTCACAAGATGGACGTTGACATGATCAACGCGGTCATTGATGTTCACCTCAAGGGTGCGTTCTTCGTCACCCAGCCCGCATTCGAAATCATGCGCGAGCAGGGCTATGGCCGCATCGTGTCGACGACCTCGGGAACCGGCCTCTTCGGCAACTTCGGTCAAGTCAACTACGGCGCAGCCAAAGCTGGCTTGATCGGCATGACCCGCACGATTTCCCTTGAAGGTGCCATGCACAACATCAAGGCGAACGTTATTGCCCCCATTGCGGGAACGCGTATGACCGAAGACATTCTGGGACCTGACTTGTTTGCCCAGCTGACCCCTGAATCAGTAAGCCCCATCGTGGCGTATCTCGCTTCAGAAGAGTGTGACGTGACCTCGTATGTCTATTCAGTTGCAGGAAAGCGCATTGCGCGCGTCTTCCAATGCGAGGCACCTGACTACCTGCTCCCCGAGCAAACTCCAGAGGCTGTTCGAGACAACCTGGCCGCTATCAACGGACCCGAGGTACCCAAGCCCTTCATTGAGTTTGCCAACCTCGCCGAAGAGACCATGCTCCTCGCCGAGTCCTTGGGGCGCGCAGAAAACTAAGCGTTTCGCAAAGAAGCGTAAACAAACCCCCTGCGAATCATCGCAGGGGGTTTGTTATTTCTTGCGCGTTGCCTATGCAATGTACTGAACGAAATGCTTTTCGTGGATGGTTGTTTCCCCGATGGTGAACCGATAGGCCGTGAGATGTCCATCTTTGGCGGCACTGAAGTCCACACAAGCCGCGTGGTCGCCGTAGGTCTTTTCGTATCTTGGCGTTCCTGTTCTCCAATAGTGGCCAAAGACCACCGGCTTGGCATCCCGGTAGAACAAGGGTCGGTAACGCTCATCAAGTGGGCCGGCATCGGGCTCGTAGCCAGGTTGACCGTTCTCGTCTAAGTAGCCCTCGGTAGCCAGATACTGGCGCTTGTCACCGCCACGGTCATCCACCCACCACATAAACCGGGCGTGATGTCTGACTTTGTCTTCCTTGCCCGTTTGGTATCCAGGCGTCACCGGCACTTCAGGGCCTTTCAATAAAGCTTCAACAGCCCAGAAGGGATGGAAAGGGTCAATGTCCTCGTTGTTGCCGGGGGGCCTGTGGGTAGCCATCTCCAAAAACTCTGGCGTCATCGTGGCGTCGGGCAACAACTCGGTCATCGCGTCAATCTGTTCTTGATTCCAGTAAGCGTGAATGACCCGAAGTCCGTCAATTTCTAACCACAGTGGGATGGTCCAAAACCATGCCAGAAAGTCTTTGCGGACGCTTTCTTCTAGCATCAGAAACTGTTCATGTTGCTTGAGGTTATGTTCGGTTGCTGGTCGCAGACCAGCATCGAACGCAAGGGCGTTGAACTCGTGGTTCCCCATGACCACCAATGCCGTCTTCGCCTCGACCATTGAGCGGACAATTTGCAAGGTCTTGAGTTGATCTGGGCCGCGATCAACCAAATCTCCTACGAAGATTGCTGTTCGAATTGGATGCCGATAGGTGCCTTTTATATCGAGTTCATAGCCCATTTGCTTGAGCAAGCCTTCGAGCTTTCCCGCTTGACCATGAACATCGCCAATGACGTCATATCCGGTTTTCATCTCTCACCTCGCTGCTATTCTCGCAGGCTGCTGTGACCATGCTGATGTTTGTGACGCCGCGTAACTAATTGATTTGTCGAGAAGCGCCATCCCAATAGGGAGCGCGAAGTTCCTTCTTCAGAACTTTGCCGGTTGGATTTCGAGGAAGTGCATCGACGAAGTCAATGGACTTCGGACACTTGAATCCCGCTAATTTTGTATGGCAAAACGCAATCAGATCTGCTTCCAACGTGGCACGATCCAACGCTTGTGCTTCAGGTTTCAAAACCACGACGGCCTTCACCGCCTCCCCCCATCGATCATCGGGAACGCCGATCACTGCAGCATCAGCGATGCGTGCATCCCCATAGAGAACGTTTTCCACTTCGATGGGATAGACGTTTTCTGCACCGCTCACGATCATGTCTTTGATTCGATCGAACATGAACAGATACCCGTCTTTGTCAAGATAGGCAGCATCGCCGGTACGAAGCCAGCCATCGTGAAAGGCCGCTTCCGTGGCTTCGGGTCTGCGCCAATATCCCGGCGTGTTGTAGTCAGATTTGGTCCAGATTTCGCCGACTTCATCGACCTCGGCGTCGCGTCCACTTTCCGTCACAATGCGAATCTGCACGCCGGGGTACGGCTTGCCAGCCGAGCGCAAGAGATAGTGCCGCGGACCGGTTGGGTCATGGTCCTCTGGTTCAAGCGCGCAAATAGCCCCTGTGGTTTCCGTCATGCCGTAGAGCTGCGTGAACTCGCAGCCAAAAATCGTCATGCATTTGACGAGGATGTCTTCAGCAATCGGAGAAGCACCGTAGAAGATGTGCCTGAGGTGAGGGAAATGTTTCTCTTCGATCCCAGGTACAAACAACATGAAAATCAGAGCTGCGGGCACCACGAAGGTCATCTGGATGGCTTGCGTTTCAAAGAGCCGAATAATCTCGTTGGGATCAACGCTTGGCAAGATCACCGAGCGTCCGCCTCGACATAAGCCCCACATCGACCAGCCGATGCCGCCAATGTGGAAGAGCGGCATGGCAATCAAACTCACCGTGTCTTCATTGAGCTCATATTTGTCGATCGCGTAGTCAAGTGACGTTGCGATGTTGCGATTGGAGATCATGACACCCTTGGGAACACCGGTTGTCCCAGAGGTGTAGAGCAAGAGCGCGATGTCGTCAGGTTCACTGTGATGACCCGGGTCCCGACCTTGGCGTTCCCCCGTCCATTCGTTCCACGTCACCGCCCGTGAATCATTCGCCACGATGTCAATATCCGTGTCGCCAGGCAAGACAACGATGCGCTTAAGACTCTCGACTGAATCCATAGCGCCAACAATCTCTCCAAACATTGGTCGGAGCACGATGATGGACGGCTCGGCATCTCGAATAACGACGTCGAGTTCAGCCGGAGCCAAGCGCCAATTGAGCGGAACCAATGTGGCGCCGAGCAAAGCACAGCCAAACAGCGTTTCAAAGAATTCAGGACTATTGAGATCAACGAAGGCCACGCGATCTCCCTTGACCACCCCTTCGTCTTGTAACGCGGCCGCCACGATGGTTGCTCGATCCCACATCTGCGACCACGTGATCTCTTGGTCTTGGTATACGAACATGGTGGCATCGGCGCGTGAAGCACGGTAATGGCGAAGAATCGCCGACGCGGTCATAGGGCCATTGGACAAGGGAGCCTCCTTCTCTCAGTATTTCAGACCGGCCACGCGTTGCCTACCCGCGGCATTGTTTTCCCGCTACTGCGACAGATGGGAAGATGGCCTGGTGGAACGCGTTCAAGCAACCCCTTCAGGGACCGTGGTGGTCGTGCGTGACGCCAGCGAAGGTCTTGAACTGTTAATGCTGCAACGATCGACTCGAAAGGCTGATTACTTCTCGGGAGCCTGGGTGTTCCCCGGCGGGAAAGTTGAACCGAGCGATCTCGGCGACGATGAATTGAGTCGAGCACGCTCGGCTGCGGTGAGAGAAGCCAATGAAGAAGCCGGTCTCCATCTCGAACCCAGTCACGTCCTGCCTCTCAATCGATGGGAGCCAGAGCCCTCGGCCCGTCAACCCCGCCCATTCTCAGCGTGGATATTTCTGTGTGTCAGTGACCAGACACCGGTCATAGACGACCACGAAATTGTGGACATTTCCTGGATGCGCCCCCACGATTGTCTCGCAGCATTCCATCAAGGCTCGATGGTTCTCGCTCCCCCGACGTGGGTCACTGTGTTGCAACTTGCCCAGTTCCACACCGTCGCTGATCTCATGGCCTGGGCTCGGGCGCGACAACCCGAACACTTTTACACGCGCTTTGGAGAAGAAGACGGCACAGAATTGCTGTTATGGCATGGTGACGAACTCTTTGACGGCACACCCGGGGGTCGGCACCGCGCGCGAATGGAATCTGGCGTGTGGAGCTACGAACGCAATTCGTAAACCAAGACCACATGGTCGCGGCCTCCTCGAATTTCGCGTTCAGGATGAGCGCCCACGTAGCGAAAGCCAGCTGCCGTGGCCACCGCTTGCGATGCCAGGTTGGACTCAAATATGTGAAGGCCAAAGGACTCGAATCCCAGCGTGGTCGCCATATCCAACATGAGTGCCAGGGCACGAGAAGCAATACCTCGGCCTCGGGCGTCGGGATGGAGCCAATACCCAAAGAGTGCTTGCGCAGTGTCAACCTCATTGACTTCTAACGCAATGCTTCCCAAACGCTCAGCACTCCGCGCATCAGCAATGCACAAATGAATGGCAATCTCATGGTCGAACTCGTAAGGACAGATATCGCTTACGAACGTCACGGCATCGTCCCTGCGATAGGGCATCGGCACCAAAGTGAACTGCTGGATCGCCTCATCGGTACACGTGTCGGCGATCCAGTCAATGTCGCCCGCACTCCAAGGCCCTAGCGTCACTACGCCGTCGCTAAGCACGGGGAACCGTTCAGGCCACGAGCGCATTAGGGCGCTTCGTGTTTGCGTTCACCTCGTTCGCCAGTGGCCACGGGAAGGTTGATGTGGCGAACCATGCCGAAGATACGAACGAGAAAACACAGAACGGCACCGAGGATAAATACCCAGAGATGCAGGTTGTGATGTTGGTAGCCAATCACGATCACCGTCGAACCGAGTAGGGCCGGGACGGCATAGAGCCCTTCGCGCAGTACCAAGGGAGGTCGTGACAACAAGATGTCGCGGACCACACCACCCCCGATGCCCGTGAGCATGCCGAGGATGGCAGCTGGCATTGGTGGCGCCCCTGCTTGCAGCGCGACGTCGGCACCAATCACGCAAAACAAACTCAAGCCCACTGCGTCAAAGACTTCGATAGATGGCTGCCACTTTGTCAATGGCTCTTTAAAGACGTAGGCCATCAGCCCTGCTACCAACGCTGCTGTGTCGGTCCGCCAGTCATAGAACCCTGAGGGCAGATGATTGAGCAGGACATCTCGAATGACACCGCCAGACAAGCCAACTGCCAGCGCCAAAACGAAAACGCCAAAGAGGTCAAACTTTGCTCGCACCGCAGCAAGGCCTCCAGAAACGCCGAACACAAAGGTTCCAACAACGGCGATCCCCAGCAAGATGTGGGGACTGATATCGGGGATCGAAGGTACGGTCGTCATAGGAGAAGGTGAAGAACCTCCCTTGAGGCTAGCGGGGTCAGTAACCTCAATTCCATGACCGTACTCCCTTCGCCCAACGCCGATGTTGACCGTTTGGTCCGGAGGGCTTCAAAATTTTTGCTGCGCAACAGTTCTGAAGGAACCTTTGACCTCCAAGCCACCTTGGGACGCATTGGCGCTCCCTATGGCGCCAAGGTCGAAGCCATGATCACCATGGAAGGTTTGACCTACGTCATCACCCATGCGGATGGCTCCCAGCAAGTGGGCGCCATTCACGCACAACCCTCGTTAGAGCGACTCGATTTGATCTCAGAATTCCGCGTCCTCACCGACCACATCATCGATGGAAAACTCAGCGCTGATGCCGCGGCCGATCAGCTCGAAGAACTAGAACGGCGTCGATCGCCCTATCCCTGGTGGGCGCGCTTTCTCGGCGTCATCTTGTTTGCCGCCGGCTTTGCCCCCTCAATGCAAGCCAACTGGCGACAACTTGGCGCTTCCGTCATCTTGGGAGCTGTAATGGCGGCCGTGTACTTGCTCGGCGAACGCATCGCCATGTTGCGCACTATGTTGCCCTTGCTCGGGTCTCTCGCCGTTGGCGTGGTTGGTTTTGGCCTTCTCCATGAAGCCCATGCCCATGGTGGCCCCGTCCTGGTCATGGTGCCCGCACTCTTCGTGATGATCCCAGGAGACTTTCTCTGTGCCGCGGCCGCCGAAATTGCGGTCGGCCAATTCACGGTCGGCACGATTCGACTTGTTCAATCGGTGTTTGTGCTCTTTCAGTTGGCAGCTGGCGTCATCATCGCCGCCGCGATCACAGGAGCCGGTACCCACTCGCTGATGCAAACCTCCACCGTGTCTGATTTGCCCTGGATTGTCCTCGTGGTTGCATGGGTGCCCTTCACCATCGGCATGGCGCTTACCTTTTGCGCCCGCGCCAAAGATGCTGGATGGCTGCTCCTCGGCGTCTATGTCGCATGGGGTGTGCAGTTGCTCGTCACCTGGGCTGCTGGTGACGCTGCTGGCACCTTTACCTCTGCGGCGGTTCTTGCCCTCATGGGCGTCGTGCTCAGCCAGTCACGCAAGTCCCCACCAAGTCTGGTCATCATCCTCGGCGGTGTCTTTGTGCTCACGGTTGGCTCCATGGCTTTGCGAGGCATCACCACAGCCGCTGGCGGTTATCTGATTCAGAGTTTGCACGACATGACCGACTTCGCCCGAGTCGCCGGGTCGTTGTCCTTGGGTCTCATCGTGGGCACTTCCATAGGGGTGGCCTTGATTTCCAAACGGAACATTGAAGTTCGCTCAGCAATCAGCGCCGAGCGCTAATGCTTTGAAGAAATCCTTTGCGCAAGTTCAGCAATGCGCTCAGCAAATTCAGGTTGGGCTTTAGACCAAAGCTGCGCTTCGAGCTCAATGGCCACCGCCTCATCATGGTCAGTGGTCACCGTGGTTTTGCGCATCGACTCCTTGGTTTTAATCAAGAGCCCTCGTGGGGTGCGCGCAGCGCCTTGAGCAATGACGGAGGCGACGTCAAGCAAGTCTCCATCGGCAACGCACTGATAGGCCAAGCCCAAGCGTTGGGCTTCATGGCCAGAAACTACCTGTGACGCCAGCAGCATGGCCGATGCCACTTGTGGCCCAACACAGCGCTGCAACATCCATGAGTGACCGCCACCGGGGTGCAAGCCAATAGCGAGGAAGCGCGTATCGAATCGGCCCGACTCAGCAACGATGCGAATGTCAGCCGCGAGGGCCAAGTTCATTCCGGCTCCAACCGCTGCACCGTTGACAGCCGCGATGGTCAGTACGCGAGATCGCGCAACCCGCAAAAAGGCGCCGTAAATGTGGAGGAGCCCTTCTCGGTCGGTAGCTCCCAGCTTGGAAACGTCGGCTCCCGCACAGAAGGCTCGGCCGTTTCCGGTGATGATGATGGCGTTGACATCATCATCCGCTTCGAGTTCATCCATGGCCCCGTAAAGGTCGTCGACCATCTCGGGAGAGAGCATGTTGCGCTTATCGGGATCATTCAAGGTGATGGTTGCAAAACCTTCGTGACGGGTGATTTCAATCACGGCCATGACAATGTCCTTCCGAGTTTCTCTTCGAGGGCTACGACTTGCGTTTCCAAGGCCATCGTACCGGGGAGCCTTTGCCAAAGTATCGTTGGCGTGTGGCTATTCGACTGACTCCAACCGAACTGACCGATCAAGAACGCGCCCTGCAGGCTGAGGTTCGAGCCTTTTGTGATGAGTTTCTCCCTCGAGGAAGTTTCGAACCAGGCCTCGGTATGTCATCGGGGCCGAGCAAAGAACTGTCGCGCGAACTCGGCAAGCGAGGCTGGCTCGGCATGGCGCTGCCCACTCGCTACGGCGGCTCTGACCGCTCAACGGTAGACCGCCTCGTCGTCGTTGAAGAATTACTTCGTCGTGGCGCTCCCCTCGAGCAACACTGGACCGCCGATCGCCAAAGCGGGATCGTGATCAATCGCTTTGGCACCGAGGAACAGAAGCAGCGTTTTCTCCCCGACATTGCCGCCGGTGAATTGTGCTTTTGCATCGGTATGTCAGAACCGGACTCGGGTTCTGACCTTGCTTCAGTAAAGACGCGTGCCACGCCAACCGACGGCGGTTGGCTGCTCAACGGGACCAAGATCTGGACCTCCAATGCCCATTTTGCTGACTGGATGATTTGTTTGTGTCGCACCGCTGATGCTGACACCCCGCACCAAGGCCTCAGCCAACTGTTAGTTGATATGCACGCCGATGGAATCAGCATCAACCCCATTCCGCTCCTTGACGGCACGGCCGACTTTTCCGAAGTGGTATTCAACGACGTCTTCGTTGCAGACGATCTCTTGTTGGGAGAACCGGGCAATGGATGGCAGCAAGTCACCTCAGAGTTGAGTTTCGAGCGAGCCGGACCCGAGCGCTGGATTACCCCGATCATCATTGTGGAGAACTTTCTCCGCGAATATGCCGATCATCTCTCTGAGGCCGCTCTTGACTTCCTCGGCCACACGATCGCGCGCTGGTGGGGCTTGCGGCAAATTTCACTTGCCGCAGCTCGCATGATTGACGAGGGGAAAGCCCCTGCGCTGCAAGCTGCCATGGGCAAGGACATGGGCACTGAGTTTGAGCAAGAGGTCATTGCAGAACTGCAGCAACTCGTGGACATCGAACCTTCCTTGACCTCAGACTCTCAATTCAGTCGACTTCTTGCTCGCGCCGTACTCGTTGCACCTTCGTGGGCGATTCGTGGGGGCACCAATGAAATTCTCAAGGGCATCATTGCGAAGGGACTCCGATGAGCGAACAAGACCTCCTCTTTGAAACGGCTGACCGCCTCTTTGGCGACGTAGCAACCTTTGATGAAGTGCAAGCTGCGCAACAGCGAGGCTGGAGTGAGGCCACGTGGAGTGCCGCTGACGAACTCGGTCTGACCCGCATTGGCGTAAGCGAAGCCGCAGGTGGCATGGGAGGGAGCATTGCCGATGTCGTAGCCCTGCTCATGGCAGCTGGCTACCACGCCGCCCCCATCCCCTTGGCTGAATCCACCCTGCTTGCGGGATGGCTCGCCCAGGCTCCTGGCATCGTGCTACCCGAGGGACCGCTTAGCGTCATCCCCAACAAGGCCAATGACACCCTGCGTTTGGAGAACGGCACGCTGCATGGCAGTGCACACCGTGTCCCCTGGGGTCGAAATGTCTCACTGATACTGGGTCTCGTGGACGGCCACATCGTGGGTGTGAATCCCCACGACGCTCGGATTACCGAAGATGTCAACGTGGCCGGTGAACCTCGAGATGATCTTGACTTCGAAGGGGCAACTCCGGTGTTCTGTGTCGCAGCGACACCAGCACAAACCTTAGAACGCTTCGCGCTTATGGGTGCGCTGAGTCGCAGTGCGCTCATGGCTGGCGCCCTGCTCAGAGTCGTTGACGCGACCGCTCAATACACCCAAGAGCGCAAACAGTTCGGCAAGCCAGTCGGGAGCTTCCAAGCGGTTCAGATCCACCTGGTGCGCTGTGCCGAGCAGGCTGCTCTCGTGGACCTTGCGGTGCAAGTTGCGGCCCGTGAGGCTGATCGCGGACCGGCCTCATTTGAAATTGCAGCCGTGAAGACCTTGGCCAATGACGCGGCACGCACTGCGTCTCGAGCCGCCCACCAAGCGCATGGCGCCATGGGCATGACTCAGGAGTACGTGCTTCACCAGTACAGCCGCCGCCTGTGGGCGTGGCGTGGCGAATACGGCGATGCATCGTGGCGCTCGCAACTCGGCCGAGGCGTGGCAACCCTTGGTCCTGATCACCACTTCCACGTCATTGCCGACGGATCGGCATCGGGTATCGCGCTCTAGCGCGACAATGATGCCAACGCGTCGTTCAATGTGCTCGACGGCCGCATGAACCCATCGAGCAGGTCACTGCTTGGGTGGTAGTAGCCATGAAGATCAAGGCTTGAACCCTGGACGCCGTTGAGCTCAGCCACGATGGTCGCTTCGTGCTCAGTGAGCGCCTTAGCCAAGGGAGCAAACCGCTGGGCCATTGCTTCGTCCTGCGTCTGTTGAGCGAGCTCTTGAGCCCAGTACATCGCCAAGTAGAAGTGGCTCCCGCGGTTGTCGATTCCCCCTAAGGCTCGAGCTGGACCCTTGTCGTTTTCGAGCAAGGTGCCCGTGGCGCGATCCAGCGTGTCAGCGAGGACCTGCGCCTTCGCATTGCCCGTGTATGACGCGTATTGCTCAAAGCTCACGGCCATGGCCAAGAACTCACCAAGCGAATCCCAGCGCAGATAGTTATCGCGCACAAAGGCCTGCACGTGCTTAGGCGCGGAACCGCCAGCTCCGGTTTCGAAAAGACCGCCACCTTCGATGAGGGGCACCACCGAGAGCATTTTCGCGCTGGTACCGAGTTCAAGGATGGGGAACAAGTCAGTGAGGTAGTCGCGCAGCACATTTCCCGTGACCGAGATGGTGTTGAGGCCTTGACGGATGCGCTGCAACGAGACCTTCGTTGCCTCAACGGGGCTCTTGATCGAGATGTCAAGGCCAGTCGTGTCCAGCTCAGCCAAATAGGTGGTGACTTTGGTGATGAGCTGCGCATCGTGTGCCCGATTCTCGTCAAGCCAGAAAATCGCTGGGTCGCCAGTGGCGCGAGCACGCTTTACCGCCAACTTCACCCAGTCGCGAACGGGAATGTCTTTGGTTTGACACATGCGGAAGATGTCGCCGGGGGCAACGGCAATCTCAAAGACCACGCCGTCAGGTCCCGTCACGACCACCGTGCCCTCGCGATCCATTTCGAAGGTCTTGTCGTGGCTACCGTACTCTTCAGCGGCTTGAGCCATCAAGCCAACGTTGGGCACGGAGCCCATAGTTGCAGGATCCAAGGCGCCGTGTTCCCGGCAATCATCAATCGTGGCTTGATAGACGCCGGCATAACTGCGGTCCGGGATGATGGCCAAAGTGTCGTCCTCATTGCCGTCGGGGCCCCACATGTGCCCTGAAGTGCGAATCATGGCCGGCATGGATGCGTCCACGATGACGTCCGAGGGAACGTGCAGGTTGGTAATGCCTCGATCCGAGTCCACCATGGCAAGCCGGGGGCCATTGGTCAATTCGGCGTCAAACGATGCTCGGATCTCTGCACCATTGCTCAATGCTGCTAGTCCATCCAAGATCGATCCCAGGCCATTGTTCGGGCTCAGGCCGGCGGCGCTGAGTTCGTCGCCGTAACGTTCGAAGGTCTTGGGGAAGAAGGCCCGTACAACGTGACCAAAAATGATGGGATCAGACACCTTCATCATCGTGGCCTTGAGGTGAATTGACAGCAAAACATCGAGGCGCTTGGCAGCTGCAATTTGTTCCACCAAGAACGCATCAAGGTCGCGAGCTCGAAGCACCGTGGCATCGACGATTTCGCCTTCGATAACGCTCAAGGGGCTCCGAAGCACGTGGCGAGTCCCGTCCGGTGTCACAAGTTCAATACTCAGATCGCCCGCGTGAGCCATCGTCGTGGACTGCTCCGATCCATAAAAGTCCCCCGAGGCCATCGCGGCCACGTTGGTCTTTGAATCACGTGACCATGCACCCATCTTGTGGGGATGCGCTTTGGCGTAGTTCTTCACCGACAACGGTGCTCGGCGGTCAGAGTTTCCTTGACGCAAGACCGGGTTCACCGCTGAACCCAGCACCTTCTTATAGCGAGCCTGAATGTCCAACTCTTCGTCAGTCGTCGCCTCCGCAGGATAATCCGGAACGTCATAACCTTGAGATTGCAGTTCAGCAATGGCTGCGTTGAGTTGGGGAATTGAGGCTGAGATGTTTGGCAGCTTCACCACATTGGCTTCCGGTCGAACAACAAGCTTGCCGAGTTCGGCCAAGGCGTCGGCTACGCGCTGATCTTCACGGAGGCGCTCGGGGAAGGAAGCCAAGATGCGTCCGGCAAGTGAAATATCCCACATGTCCATCTCCACGCCTGCCACGGAGGCATAGGCCTTCAAGATGGGATAGAGCGAGTGAGTCGCCAGCATGGGCGCCTCGTCTGTCAGGGTGTAGATGATGGTGGAATCAGCCACGATGGTCGCCTTTACGGTTGGGGGTACCTACCAAATTAGACCGTCAGCGAGGCACCCCCACCCGGGACTTAGGACCTTTGTTTCAAGAATCCCAGTAGGGCGCCGAAATAGGCCTCTTGGTCGTCGAACTGGCCCAGGTGACCGGCATCAGGACAAATGAAACTCTGGCCCTGTGGCATTTGTTCAGCCATGAATTCCAAGAAACGCGGATCCATCGTGTCATGCTCGCCACCAAGGACCAAGGTGGGGACACGAATTGCGCTGAGATCTTGCGTGCGGTCCCAGTGAAGAAGTTTTCCACTCGCTCCGAGTTCGCTCGGGCCCTGCATGGTCACGTAGAGCTCTTTGTTGATGTGGTTCATCGAGCGCACCATGGGTTCTGGCCACTCTTCGTAGGGGCGACGCAAGACATGGTGAACGTAGTGGATCTCCATGAGGAGCTCGTCGTATTCGCCGGTTTCAGTTTCCCCCGAAGCTTCGAGTTCCATGACACGAGCCAACTTGACTTGATCCATTGTGGGCATGAGAACATCACGGGCGTAGGCGTTGTAGGCGGGAACTGACGACATCATGTTGGAAATGATGAGGCCTTTGAGTTTGTCTTGATGAGCCAAGGCGTATTCCATCGCCAAAATGCCACCCCACGACTGTCCGTACAGGAAGAAATTGGAGGCATCGAGGCCCAAAGCATCAGCCACTTGGTCAACCTCATCAACAAAGCGATCAAGATCCCACAGTGAAGGATCTTGAGGGTTATCTGATCTAAATGACCCTAACTGGTCGTAGTAGTAGTACTCGATGCCAGCTGCCGGGAAGTAACTGTCGAAGCACTCGAAGCACTCAGCCGTGACACCAGGGCCGCCGTGAAGCAGGAGTACTTTCACGTCAGGATTGTTCCCAACTCGCTTGGTCCACACCTTGAATTCCCCTCGGGGGGTGGTGATGGGAATCATTCGGACGCCGCCTTCCCAGATATCGCTGCGTCCTGTGTTGTCGAGATAGGGGTGAATTGCCTCCATGGTCCCTCCTTGGTCGTGCCTCTCGCGGTTGTCTATCACAATGAGTACTCGCTGGCTTTGTCACAGAGCTGTTCTCTGGAAGCGGAGTCAGCAATGTGGCTCTTCACTCAAGCGTTCCGAGCGCTCATGCGCTTAGGCGCTACGAGCGTCACGGGCAAAGTGTTCAAGGTGCGCGCGAGCTTCAGCGTTGACGCGGCCCATGGGTGGCTCATAGCCAAAAGACTCCGAGGCCGATACCACCGTCTCGGCATTTAACAGATCGATGGAATCGAGCCCTACGAGGGCCGGGTGTACCTCTCGGCATACCGAAGAGAGCGACACCAACTCTTCTCGCAGCGCCACGAGATAGTTAGCAACTCTGGCGCTCTTGAAACTCGGATCAAGGCCGCGCATGAGCCATTTGGATTGGGTTGCAATTCCCGCTGGGCATCGCCCAGTGTGGCAACGCTGCGCTTGAATGCACCCGATGGAGAGCATGGCCTCGCGGCCCACCGACACCATGTCGGCGCCGAGAGCAAACGCTAAGAACGCGTTTGCCGGGATGCCATTTTTCCCCGAGCCATTGAACACAATGTCATCTGCGAGTCCTGCTTCATAGAAGGTCTTGTACACGGCGCTGAAACCAGCTCGAAATGGCAAGGAGACATGGTCGGCGAATGCCAAGGGAGCAGCCCCGGTGCCACCTTCACCTCCATCAATGGTGATGAAGTCGATGCCACGACCAGACGACACCATTTGCGCAGCCAAGTCATCAAAGAAACCCATCTCCCCTACGGCACTCTTGATGCCAACGGGCAGCCCTGTTGCTTCAGCGATTGACTCCACGAAATCGAGCATGGAGGAAACATCATGAAAGGCTCGATGACTCGAGGGGGAGACACAGTCAACGCCAGGGGCTACCCCACGAGCTTCGGCGATTTCCTTGGTGACTTTGGCGGCGGGCAAAATCCCACCATGTCCGGGTTTGGCACCTTGAGAAATCTTGATTTCAATGGCCTTGACGGGATTGGTTCCCACCAACTCAACGAGACGTTCGAGATTGAAATTTCCCTGGCTATCGCGGCAACCGAAGTACCCCGTACCTATCTGAAAGATGAGGTCGCCACCGGCTTGATGGGGGGCTCCAAGGCCCCCTTCGCCGGTATTGTGCAATGCGCCGGCGATACGAGCACCTTGATTCATGGCCTCAACTGCTGGGGCGCTGAGTGCGCCAAAGCTCATGCCGGAGATGTTGACCACGGATGTTGGCCGGAATGCCTTGGCGCGATTGCGAGCAGCTCCCATGACTTTGGCGCAGGGAAGTTCATTGGGTAGCTGCGACGCTTCGAGTGGAAAAGCAGCGGGCTTGATCAAGATGTGGCTCGTTGCCATATCGAAGTTCATGTCGGTGCCGAAGCCGAAGTAAGCATTCTCCTTCTCGGCGGTCGCATAGATCCATCGACGCTCATTGCGATTAAACGGCCGCTCGTCCTCATTGCCGGTCACAATGTATTGTCGCAACTCGGGGCCAAAGGCCTCAATGATGTAGCGCAAGTGGCCGATAATCGGGAAGTTGCGCAAAATCGGCAACTCTCGTTGGGTTAAGTCATATATCGCAACTGCTATCAGCAGCGCCACGATCACCCCAATAGTGATGAGCGTTATCACCGGTTCACCTTCACTTCCTGACTCGCCGTTGAGTCGTTACTTGGCTTGGGTGATGCCCTTGTAACCGTAACGGAGATACGAGACGCAGGGAAGGACACTTGTTAAGAAGTGCGTCTTAACTTTGATCCTCGAAAATCGAGCCAGCCCCGAATCGTCGCTAGGAAACAAACGAATGCTCTTGCCAAGTTCGCCACCACCTGCTTCCGTGGTGCTTTTGCCCATACTCGCTTTTGGCCAGAGGCCTTTGCCATCGTGCAACTATTGTCTGCCCATGAATAGTTCAAAAGGCTTGGGGTGAGCAGATGAGGCCAACTGGCAGCCAGGTGACGATTACCCATGGAGTGCAGACAGCGACGATTACTGAAGTTGGGGCAAATCTGCGAGAGTACGTGGTTGACGGCGTCCCCGTCGTGGAGGGCTTCGCCGAAGACGTCCTCCCCGACTACTGCCGTAATCAAGTTTGCTACCCCTGGATCAACCGAGTTGGCGGGCCCTGGGAGTTCTCACATCGTCACGCCACGCCCAATGTCGATGACGTACCTCATGCCACCGCAAATCATGGATTAGCCCGATGGCGCCCATTTGAGATTGATCACGTTGGTACTGCATCATGCACGCTGTCGCTGGTGCTGCACCCGCTCCCCGATTATCCCTTCCTCACCAAGCTCACCATTACCTACGCACTCGCTGACGATGGCCTCAGCATCCACTCGAAGGTTGAAAATCTTGATGACGTTGTCATCCCATTCAGTTATGGCTTTCACCCGTACTTTGGCGTGACTACAAAAAATCTTGATGGCGCCACGTTGTCTATCCCTGCTGAGGCCTACGTGGCTGTCGACGATCGTCAACTCCCTACCGGCGACTTTCCATCGGTTAGCGGAACAAAATTTGACTTTCGACGTTCGGCTTTGCTCAATGCCAAGGCACTTGACGTGACCTATGCACAGCTCACCACCAATGAGGATGGCTGGTTCACCTGCTCCCTCCAAGACGCCAACGGCGTGGCCATCGAGATTTCCCAAGATGCACACTTCCCCTATTTGCAAATCTTCACCGGTGACCACCTGCCCGAGGGGTGGAATCGCACTTCTGTGGCCATTGAGCCCATGACCTCTCCCCCAGACGCCCTGAGGTCGGGCGTTGATCTCGTGACCCTTTCGCCTGGCGCGACTTGGGAAGGGACGTGGCGAATCACCCGAATTCAGTGATCACAAAGTGCACGCGAATGGATTATCGCGTGGTCTCCTAACCTGAGCATGACGCAAAGGAGCAACCATGGCCACCATCAACCTCGACATTGACAACTTCGGATCAGTGATAAATGACAACGACATTGTGATCGTTGATTTTTGGGCTGAGTGGTGTGGTCCTTGTCGCATGTTTGCGCCCACTTTCGAGGCCTCATCGAACAAGCATGAGGACATTGTGTTTGGCAAAGTCGACACCGAAGCTCAGCAAGCCTTGGCTGCCAATTTTCAGATCATGTCCATCCCAACGTTGATGGTGTTTCGCGAAAACATCTTGTTGTTCAATCAGCCAGGAGCACTCCCGGCCGATGCCCTCGAAGACATCATTGATCAGGTGAAGGCCTTGGACATGGACGAGATCCGGAAAGAGATTGAATCGGGAACGCCATCGGAATGACTGCTGAGGGCCACGGTGATTTCGAGGCTTTGGGTCAGCAGTGGGATGAGCGCTATGCCGCCACGGATCGAGTGTTCCGAGTAGTTCCCAATGAAATCCTGGCTGAATTGGTATCAGGTCTCAACCCCGGTACGGCTGTTGATCTCGGGGCAGGAGAAGGAAGAAACTCGCTATGGCTTGCTAGCCAAGGCTGGTCAGTAACTGCGGTTGACGCTTCGAGCGTTGGGCTTGGCAAGCTCATCTCCAACGCCAATGATCTCAGTCTTGACGTCACCACCGTGGTTGGCGACCTCTGGGATTTTATGGAAACGAGCCGGGCGAATGGAACCCTCGTAGATCTGGTGGTGCTTGCCTACATCCAAGTCATTGCCTCAGAACGTCCCTCATTACTCAACGCAGCCGCCGCCCTTCTCAGACCCGGTGGCCACCTCTTCGTGGTTGCTCACCATATGGATTCGCTCGGCCATGCAGGCCCACCAGATCCTGAGCGCCTTTTCGTCGAAGAAGACCTTGCTCGCATAGAGGGTCTCAGCACTGATCGGCTCGAATTGCTCCATGGGCCAAGCGACCTGCCCGAGTCCGGAACTGACGTATTCCTATGGGCCAAACATGGAGTCGACGGGGATCTTCACTAGCAGGTACACCACGCAGACATTTTCTGAAAAATTTCCTCGAACTATCCGATGCCTTGGTGGGTCGCTTTATACGCCTTAGAGCAAGCCTTTGATTGGGACTCTCGTCATGTGGCTCGGACAAGCTCATCGACTCGGAGGCCGTGGGCCCGAAAACACTCCCTAGCGGAAACATCAAGAAGCCCCCGGATGAATCCGAGGGCTTCTTGCACTACTTGGTGGCGGGGGCAAGATTTGAACTTGCGACCTTCGGGTTATGAGCCCGACGAGCTACCAGACTGCTCCACCCCGCGCTGGGCCTTTTACTCTAGCGCCTTGCTTTGGTGCGGTCAAAGGCGCCACGTGTTCAGCAATATCTCCGAGCGGTAGTAAAACGGATGCATTCGCTCAAGCAAGGAGTCCCCATGTCGCACGCCGCTACCGCCCATGAACTGATGACCGCAGCGATTGGTACGCCCGAGGGCAGCAGTTCATGGCTCACTATTGATCAAGCCAGAATCACGGCCTTCGCTGACGTCACGGGCGACCATCAGTTCATCCACGTTGACCCAGAGCGTGCAGCCAAGGAATCACCTTGGGGCAAAACCATTGCCCACGGTCTCCTCACCTTGTCGCTCCTGCCCGTCCTTCTCGACGAAATCCCGAAGAACCCGGCCTTCTCAGACGGCGTTGTCATGGGTATCAACTACGGCTTTGACAAAGTGCGCTTCTTGAATCCAGTTGTTGTCGATTCCAAGGTTCGCGCAAGCTCCACCATCTCTGCGGCAGAGCTCAAAGGCTCCAACGTGTCGGTAACCCGAACGATGACCGTCGAGATTGAAGGTCAAGACAAGCCGGCACTCGTTGCTGAATGGATTGTCTTGATGGCCTACGCCGACTAAGGCGCCTAGCTGCGCTGGCGCGCAGCTGCAGACTTCACCGTCTTCTTTGACGTCACCGAGGCCTTCTTGACCGTTGTGGTCGTCGTTGATTGGCGCGCGACGGAACTTGTCGTGGATGAACCCGAGCTCGTGGTCGTGGACTTCGCGTTAGAACTTCCGAGCAAAGCTTGTGCTGATAGCAAGGCCGCATACATGGCTTGAATGTTGGTTTGATATGCCGCCAAGTCGCCAGAACTCAGCGCCGCTTGGGCTGCCTGGTAATCAGCATTGGCTTGAGCGAGCAAGGCCCGTGCTTGTGCGGCGATCGCCGGCGTCACGGTGACATTGCCACTGCCGCCAGAGCCGTTAGACGGCACCGAAACACTGAAGACATTGGAAAGAGCCAGCGACAGCGAGCTCTCAATATCAACGTGACTATTGAACACCGCGATGACGTACTTGAGCTGAGGCAGAGGGTTGGTCGAACTCGTTACATACAGAGGTCGCACGTAGAGCATGGATTGGTCGATGGGGATCATCAAAACGTTGCCGAGCAAGACATTGGAGCCATGCTGGTCAAGTGGCGTAATGATTGATGACACCTTCGTTGACTGTTCGATTTCCGCATCAGCTTGAATTGGGCCGAGAACGTTCTGGCCCGATGGCGTGGCATAGGCCGTCAGATGTCCATAATCCGAGGGGTCTGATGTGGCCATCATGAATGCCGTCAAGTTCTGACTCGTGCCATTGGTGGAACTCGGCACAAAGGCATCAGAAATCGTGAAGGTTTGCTGAGACGACCCGGGAAGCGACTCGACTTGATAGAGCGGGCTCATCGCTACCGTTCCCCCACTGACCACCAGACCGTTGGCGAGCGTTTGCTGACTCACCGCAACCGTTTGTGATGGCGAACCTGCACCCACGGTTTGGCTTAAGGTCCAGGCGTCACCTGCGTTGTAGAAGTTCGAAACGTTGGTGATGTGGTAGCGGCCATACATTGCGGCCTGAACGGCAAAGACGCCTTGAGGGTAGCGAAGGTGGGCTCGCAGCGCTGGGCTCATCTCGCTAATGGGCTTAAACATCCCTGGAAATGCCGCTTCGTAGGCCTTCAAGATGGGGTCTCGTTGATTGATGTTGTAGAAGGTCATCGAGCCTGAATAGGCATCGATTATCACGGCTACCGAGTTGCGAACGTAGTTATAGCTCGAAGGCAAGCCCGAACCCTGGGGTACGGTGACCGACGAAGCATTTTGTGAATAGGGGTATTGGCTCGAGGTGGTGTATCCGTTCAGCACCCAATCGATGTGGCCATCCACCAAAACGGCATAGGGTTGCGAATCAAAACTCAGGAACGGCGCCGCTTTTTGCGCCATGGTTTGAATGTCGCGCACAAACATGATGCGGCTTTGGTTTGTCACGAGGTTAGACACCAACAAGTTGAAGTCGCCCAAGCGCAGGGCAAATGCCGCACGACGCAAAATGCCATTGACCTTGACCCCACCACTGCCCTGGTAGTTCGTCATGACATTGGCACCCGTTACCGTTTGATAGTCGAGTTCAGGTTGGCGAGAATTTGCCACCACATAGCCAGGATCATTCAAGCCAAAGTAAATCCCCGCTTGATTCGCCGTTGGATAGTTGGTGGCAGATACTGATGGCACGTTGCTCACCGCAAAGACCGGGTTGCCATTTGCTTGCACTTGGTTTCCCGGAGCGATCACGATGCCGTTGCCATGCGTGTATTCGAGGTGGGTATTTACCCAGCTTGAACTCGGCAAGTCAGCTGCGTTCAATTGACGCACGCCCTCAAGGACAGGGGTGACACTGCCGTTGATGGTGTAGCGATCCATCGATACCGAATTGAAGTTGTAGTAACTGCGAAGTCCTTGCAACTTGGCAAAGGTCTGCAGCGAAATCTGAGGGTCTGGATCCCACAAGCGAATATTGGCCAAGGTCTGAGCGTTGGCTTTAATTTGTGCCGCCGAAATAGTTTGCGATCCCGCAAAAGGCTGCTGGGCCACATCGGTGAGTCCATAGGCAGCACGGGTCGCGGTGATGTTGCGCTGTATGTAGGGATGCTCGAGTGAACTTTGTGCTGGCGTGACCTTAAAGGTCTGGAGCAGCGACGGATAGAGGACACTCACCATAATGGCCACAATGGCCCACACGCCAAGCGCAATGCCGGGCAAAGCAAACCCTATGCGCCAAATGTTGACGACCAAAATCACGGCAGTCGCAATGGCCACCCAAAACAGCAAGCTGATCGCAGGCATCCGTGCGTGAATATCGGTGTAACCCGCTCCGGACACATAGCCGTGACCGTTGACAACGAGCGAGTAACGCGCAAACCAATACCCCACTGCCTTCGTTGCCGCAATCAGTGCGAGGAGGATGGAGAGGTGGACCTTGACGGCGGGTCGAAGTCGCGGCACCCGACCCGAGCCTCGAATACCACCGTTGAGGTAATGGAAGATGGCCGAGATAATCGTCATCGCGACCAGCGCGAAAATCACCCAGCCAATCAGGAACTGAATGAAGGGCAAGCGGAATACGTAAAAGCCGACGTCGAGTCCAAATTGTGGGTCCTTCGCGCCAAAGGACTGAGCGTGCGTGAAGAGGAGATAGTTCTGCCATTGCGACATGGCGCTGAAACCGGCCCCGATACCGAAGACCACCGAGATCGCGATGTAGATCCACTTCAGATACGGCCGAGCAGCTTGTTGGTAGCGAATGACCATCTCATCTTCAACTTCGTGCACCGACAGCGAGCGTGCTGTTCGAGAAACCAGCACCAGGTTGATCATGACGCCAAGGGCGAACAACAAACCAAAAACGCCAAAGAGCGCCAGCTTGACCCCGAGCAAGGTGGTGAAGACCGAGGAAATGCCCTCAGAAGAGAACCACAGTTGATCGGTCCACAGACCTGCCAGCGACCGAAGAGAAGCAATTAAGAAGATGACGACAACTGCTAAAACAACGAGCCACCACCGTTTGAACTGGCGATGGGAGTGATCAGCGGCGATATCTGAGGGGACTTTCATCGGTCCCTAGCCTAGGCCAGCGCTTGATTCGCCAACCGTCGGTCGAAATCAGCTCAAAGCTGGCACAATGACGCAGCGGCACCCCGCGTGAACGGGTGGGTGTTGCTGGCCCGTCGGGAATTGGCTCCCTGACACCACCGCCCCTTCGAGGGCGTTGTCAGAACAATCTGCACAGGGCTGATCGGTTGAGGCGACAATCCATCGGATTTTGCCGCCCTTGGTTACCCGCAAGAGTGAAGCAGAAAAGGCCCGAAGCGCGGCATCTGTGACGAGGCGGTCAATACGGGGGCCCCGCCATTCGCGGAATGCCGAAGACACCTGCGCGGCGGGATCCGAAGCGCCAAGGGCTTCGGTGATACGAGGCTCCATCGTGCGCAACATCGACGCGGCCAGGCCTTCGGCAATGGACACGACATCCTCGTCACTCAATCCAGCACCATTGCCACCACCGTGGCGCTGCGCGTATTCACGGCCAGCACGAGCGGCATCGAGGAGCGGGTCAACCGTGGCTCCGGCAATGGCCGTTGCCACTGCCCCAGCGTCGCCAAATTCCGTACCAATGGATCCATCTCGAATGCCATCGAGAATTCGATTCTGCTCATCTTGCAAGATGCGCTTGATTTTTCGGCTCAGGGTCTGGGCTGGCCCTTCGATCAACTCATCGCGTGAGCGCACCGCTTCGGCATCAGCTTCAGAAAGCGCAGCCGCCGGACCTTCGGGAGCAACCACGGGCACTAGGCCAGTGTCACGAGCGGATTCACGAATCTTGGCAAAGAGCTCTTCGAGCGCCCCCGCATCTGGCAGCGCGGCTTCATCAGATGCTTGCTCTTGAGCTTCAGCAACTACCGCTGCCGCTCGATCACGTTCTGGCTCTACCTCATGAGCGACTTCCGCGGTGGGTGATGCGGCGGATAAATCTTCGAACTCAGGCGGTGTGGGTTGACGACGAAGCACCTCTTGAGCCGCGAGCCGAGCCGCTTCGTCAGAACTCATAATGCCCTCAACGAGGCGTCCCACTGATTCGCCGACAGAACCCACGACCTTGGCGATCTCATCGCGAGCCGCTCGAAGTTGTTCAAGCTGCAAGAACATGGCGCGGCGACGCACGTTCATATCCGAGAGCACCTGCTCGCGATTTACCTGAGCTGCCTCGAGTACCTGACGAGCTTGTTCTCGTGCTCGAGCAACCAGCGTTTCGCCATCGGCCTTGGCTCGCGCCACCACTTCTTGGGCGTGGGCCAGTGCTTGCGCCTCAAGGTTTGCTGCGTCTTGCTCAGCTGCCCCCACCCGCTCTGCAGCGCGTTGCTCAGAGTCCACGGCAATCGCCGATGCACGGTGTTGTGCTTCTTGCACGAGTTGCGAAGCCTGGGCTTGTGCTGCTCCCAAAACTTTTTCTGCTTCTTCGTGAGCACTGCGAAGAATGGCGGCGCTTTGTTGGCCAAGCGCTGCAGTCAACATCGACTCAGAAATCACGGGATTGGCGGCTCGCGTCTCGGCTTCGGAGACGAGACGACGTAACTCGTGTTCACGTTGCTCACTCAATTCGAGTTCGTGACTGATGTGATCAAGGAAGCTTCGAACTTCGCGAGGCTCGAAGCCTCGACGCACCACAGCAAAATTTGCTCGATGAATGTCAGCCGCGCTGATGCGACTCGAAGAGATGGGGGTGGTTTCGTCAGCCATGCTCTGTAGCCTACGGCCTAGCCTCCCCTTAGGGGTGGGTCGTTGGCGAGACAATTGCTCCGCTGGCCAAGGTGATGTGGCCCCCAAGGTGGGCAAAGACCCGCAATGCGGCGTCAAGGGTGGGAACGGCTTCAACGTCCATGGCGTTCCCGGTAGTCGATCGAGCTGGTCCGACTTCGCCGACGGGAACGAGGAACACGCTCGCTCCAGCTCGTTGAACGGTCACGGCCTTTTGGGGCACACCGCCAACATCGCCAACCTGGCCAGCAGCATCCATAGTGCCGGTTGCCGCAATGGTGTGGCCCAGCAGCAATTTCCCATCGGAGAGTTCATTAATGATGCCCAAGGTCATCGCAAGGCCAGCCGAGGGCCCACCAATATTGGGAGTAGAGATCGAAATAGCAAAGGGGAAGTGATACGACACATAGTCATCAAGACCAATACCGAGATACCCCCGAGACGGACCGCTCACCCCAGGACAAGAACTGTCTTGCTCTGATGCTGGTGGCTGAGCCAAGGCGACACTGAGATGCTCGGCTTTCCCAAGCGACAGCGTCCCCGTTGAAGAGAAGGTGGCCGGCAAGACCGTAAAGACAACCTTGGTGTGAGGTGCAACATTGTGGAGGGCGCTGACGAGCGCACAGCCAGATTGGATGGCTGCCCCATTGGCCTGCGTGATCACGTCGCCAACATGGAAGGCATGCCACGCCGGTGATGAAGCAGCCACCTGATTGATTTGTGCTCCCGCTGCTTGCGCACCAAAGCGATAGCCCAGCCTCGTGAGCGCAGCCGCTTTGGCTGAGTCTTTTGCTTGGGCCATCTCCAAGAATCCCTGGGCTGTGAGTTCACTGTCGGGCACGCCGGGAGCCACCAGCGCATTGGTCGGAATGATTTGGACATCCTTGGTGAACTTCATTTGAATCCACGTCAGCCAATTGATCTTGGTCAAAAAAACATCGGTGAGCAGGATCTGGCCGTGCACCATGGGCTTAGGGTGTCCCTCAATCGAGATGAGTGGCGCCACATTTTCTGCATTGCCAGGCGAGATGGCGTACTCATTGAATTGGAAGCGCAAACCCAGTGCGCCAATGACCAAAATCGCCACCAAGACAATGAGCGACCAGCGGACAATCGTGCGATGCCCCTTGAGTGACTTGGGGCCAGCCATACTTTCGGTGTGAGACATGATCCCGCCACCGTACCGGCTGATGACGACCTTGAACAGGCTCTGCGTGTCATTGAGGCCGGAAGTTTGCAAGATGAGGCCAGTTTGGATCTCCTCGAACGCTCCATGAAGAGCACCCAGGCCATCCTTCGCCGCCACGGGCTCGTGGGCCTCGACCGACGTGAAGCCCTGCGACCCGACCACCTTGTCGGCGCCATCACTGATCCCGATCCCGAAAATCGTTCCCGAGCGCTTCGCGTTGCGGCGCGAAGCATCGATCCATCTGAGGATCTCATCAGTGCCATCACGAATGCCACCCAGGACCCTGTTGACTACGTCGCCATAGCAGCCGTCAGGACTATCGGGGATCTCGAGATCCACGATGCCCTTGCCTTACTGATCTCGCTAGCGACCACCGCTGATGATGCAATGGTGAGAGAAGAAGCCGTTGCCGCCATTGCAAGTCTTGGAGATCCCCGTGGCCTCGATGCGATCATCGCCGCCTGTGACGACAAGCCGGCGATTCGCCGTCGCTGTGTGGCCGCCCTCGGAGCCTTCGACGGTGACCTCGTGGAAGCGACCCTTGATCGACTCAGTACTGATCGAGATTGGCAGGTGCGCCAAGCGGTGGCGATGCTGCGGCGAGGTGAACTGAGTTAACGCTGAGGCCGCGATGCCGAAGCAAAGAGGCTCCGCAGGCGACCGATGTCTTCTAGGCAGCGTCCAGCCCCACGAATGACCACAGTGGTTGGATCTTGGTCGATGTTGACGGCAACCGAGGTCGCCACCGACAACGCTTCGGCATAACCATGCAACTGCGCTCCCCCGCCATGGAGGTAGATACCGCCATAGATTGCGTCTTGCGCGAGCTCAGGAGGCGTTTCTGACAGACACGCAATGGTGCCGGCAATCATTTGCTGAACCAAGTCACGAATCGCTCGGTTCACCATGGATCCTTCGATGTTTACATACCCAGGCTCGCCGGTCATCGGGCGGCGACCATGGACTTCCACGGCAACGGGAGCGAGGTCTTCCGCCACCGAACCAATCCGTATCTTGAGCTCTTCGGCCACGTGGGCATTAACCACGAGGTCAAGGTCATGGCGCACCATGGAGGCCACCGCTCGGTCAATGTCCAGCCCACCAATACGCAAGGCCCGAGACGCCACAATGCCTCCAAGGGAAATAACGGCCGTCTCCGTCGTTCCCGCTCCCGCGTCAACAATGACCGAGCCCACGGCATCATGAATCGGAATATCGAAGCCAATGGCTGCCGCCAAAGGTGACTCGAGCAGATTCGCTGTTGACGCACCCGCGGCTTTTGCGGCTTGCTCGAGGGCGCGTCGCTCAATGGAGGTTGCAGCCGCTGGCACTGTCAAGATGAGGCGCGGTCGATTCATGCGTGAACTTCCACAGCGCGCCAACACCGCTCGAAGCATTCGCTCCGCCATATCGAAGTCAGTTATCGCCCCTTGACTCAAAGGTCGGACCGCGACCACGTGATCAGAGCTTCTACCAACCAACTCATCGGCTTCGGCTCCGAGGGCGAGCACTTCACGCGACCGCGTATCGACCGCAGCCACCGACAACTCGTCGTAGATCAGACCACGAGCCTTGTCATATACCCGGGTGCGAGACGTCCCGAAGTCAATGGCGAGATCACGTGACATGGCTCTTCATCGTAGGCCCCGAGCTCTGTCAAAAGCGAAACGCTGAGACCCGACCACTATTTCTCGTGCCTCATCAGTATCATCGCCATGGTGGCAAATGAGGACGACAACCTGAACGGTGGCATGTCCGGTGGCCCTCCGAATCCTATGGAGCGCCGCTGGATTCACCCTTCTGAGCTTCCTTCTGTGGCACCTGCTCGCAAGCATCGCTTCCGCGGGGTGGGCGCGGTGATGGGCGTTTGCATCGTGGTATTTGGAGCAGCGGCCGTCGGGGTCACTGCCTTTCACCACCAAGGCTCAAGCGCTACCACGGTCGTTGCCTGCTGCAGTGCTACCGTGCCGATGACCTCAGATCGTTTGGCCTCCATTACCGATGCGAACGGCCACGACGCCCTCGGCGCGGTAATTGATCACGGGACCATGGTCGTGACGTCATTGCGCGATCCGAAGGGCGAACTCGCAACCGTCACCACCGGATCCGGTGAACAGCGAGGGGCGCGGATGGTGGCACTCGATAGCGAGCTCGGTGTGAGCATGTGGAAGCTCTCATCTGGCGTGAGCACGACGCCGCAGCAACCTCTGACGCTCCAAGCAATGACACACAGCCAGGTTGATGTCGTTCGCGGATCCAGTTTGCGTGGGGCACACGCCTCGCCGAGTGCGATTTCAGAAGTCACTGCCACCGTGGGAACCCAAGACCTTGGCGCCCTCGAGACCACGGTTGCAACATCGTCGCCAGGATTGCTCACCACTATGGCCGGTGAGCCAGAAGCACTGTTGGTGCCGAATCTCGGGCACAGTCTCGCCCTCCCGTTGAGTGTCCTCGAACAGCGATCACAATTGCTCATGACCGGCCACCCTCATGGTTGGCTTCAAATCGCGGCCGCTACGGCGAGTAGTGGTGGGGTGAGCGTTTCTGAAGTGGGATCGGCTAGCGCACACGCCTTGGAAGTTGGCGACACCATCACGGCCATAAACGGCCACACCATCAGCACGACGGGTGACCTGCTCGATGTTCTCTACGCCACGCCAGCAGGATCAACGGTGCAGGTGAGCGTCTCGCGACACGGCAAAACTTTGACCGAAGCAATCGTGCTCGCGAGCCACCCCTAGGATCAAAGGCGTGAGCGATATGTCGAACCCCTTTGATGGCCTTCTCGGTGATCTCTTGAAGATCATTGGCGGCCAAGGCGGTGCTGCGCCATGGCTTGATTCGGCCAAAGCGCTTGCCGTCAACGTGGTCACCGGCGACAGCCCAGAGGGAAATGTCGACCCGCTCGAGCGCATCGCATTTGAACAGCTCATGCCCGTGGTTACCTTGCACGTGGGAGAACTCATCGGCTCGCCGTTGGCTCCCGTGACCGTGGAGCCCATTACTCGACCCGCTTGGGCGCTCGCCCAACTCGAGGCCTGGACTCCCATGGTGGAGCAAGTAGTAGCCGCTCAATCAGCCGCCACGGGTCAATCGATGTCGCAATTCTCCGAAGAAGGTGATGGCCAGATACCTCCCATCCTTGGACAATTCGCGTCGCTACTTGGCCCCATGATGCTGGGCTTGCAATTTGGCTCAGCGGCCGGCCACCTCGCTGAGCGAGCACTGGGTTCTTACGCCCTGCCCCTGCCGTGGCCCGAATCCGCACCGGTCTACGTGGTGCCGGTGAACATCGCAAGCTTTGCCAACGATTGGAGCCTGCCCCTTGACGAGGTGCGTCTCTTTTCCCTCACCCGAGAGATTGCAGGGTCCGTATCGCTCGGAACACCGTCCATCGCCGCTCGCGTAACAGAACTCCTCCAGGCCGCCATGGCCGATGCACTGGCCAATCAAGCATCCGTGATTGAACGGCTTTCAGGAAGTGGAAATCCCGATGCACTTCAAGCCATGATGAGCGACCCCGAGTCCATCCTGGCCGAATTGGTCAGCCCGGCGGCGAGTACCTCATCGGCATCGCTCAGTGCTGCCACCACCGCACTCGCAGCATTTTTGGATCACGTAGCCACCACCGTTGCTGCTCGACTCACCGGTAGCCATGTACTCCTCAGTGAAGCGTGGCGACGTCACCGCACCACCGATGCCAAGGGCGAGCAAAGTGCAGGATCGCTCTTCGGGCTTGATTTGAGTGCAACAGAAGTAGACCGTGGGGCGAAATTCATCGCCGGCGTTCTCGAGCGCGCTGGCAATGAAGGCGTTGCCAAACTGGTAGCCGACGGCCTGAACCTACCGACCCCGGCCGAGCTCGATGCTCCAGGTTTGTGGTTGGAGCGCATCGCGCTCCCGGAACTCAACGCTTAAGCGTCAGCTTCTTCTTCCGGGTAACCCAAGTCCCAGGTCACCTCAATGCCCTCGCGCTCGCCATCGCGGTTGATACGTTCGCGGTTACGACGAAATTGCGGGTCGTGAGGAGGCAGCAACACCAAGCGAGCGATGATGCGCTCACGAAATGCTTCCAAGGCTGCTTCGTCGCCCCAATGGGTCTGAATGTCCCAGTGCGGCTCGATGGGGCCGAGGTACACAATGCTGACCTGGCCTACCGGTTCGGTGGCCTCGGGGCTTTGCTCGGTGATCTGGGACATGGTTCCTCTTTCGCGAAGTGCGCGGCTTAGTGGCCTCCATCGTAGCGACTCCACACGGCCTGAGGACTTCCTGAGATTGCTGGGTAATAACTGAGTAAGGAAATGAGGAATTAGCCAAGAACAGGCATACAGTCAGCAGTGAGCAAGGAGGCTCCAATGGAATCAGAGTGGATGGCAAAAGGAAAGTGCCGCGATGCAGCACCCGACACCTTCTTCCCAAGTGACGGCCTGGGAGTAATAAAGGCCCAGCGCATTTGTGCGAAGTGCCCGGTAGCTGAGCAGTGTCTCGAATATGCGCTTGAAAACCACATTGACCACGGGGTATGGGGTGGCCGCTCAGAGCGCGAACGGCGTCGAATCATGAAGGCTCGTCGCACCACGCTTGACTTGCTGGCCTAAGACAGCCCTTGGGGTCTAGGGTCGCTCTATGACCCTGATTAGTGCAATCAATGTGTCCGAAGGGCGCGATGAGCCGTGGTTGGCGGACTACGACGACTTTGCCCTCGTTGTGGACCGCCACACTGACCCCGAGCACCACCGCAGCGTCATCACCATTGGTGGTGAGTTTGACGAAATTATCGATACCGCTATTGCGGTGGCTGCTCGGGCGATCGACCACATCAATCTCCAGGACCATCACGGCCTTCACCCACGCCTTGGCGCCGTCGACGTCGTACCCTTCGTGGCCCTCGGCTCTGCATCGACCAATGATTGCGTGGAAGCTCGTCAACGCTTTGCTGAGCGCCTTGCCCAAGAGTTTGACGTTCCGAGTTTCTTCTACGGTCCGCTTAGCGATGGCTCCATCCGAGCACTTCCTGAATTACGTCGAGATGCCTTTGGCGCCATAGAGCCCGATGTGGGCCCTAAGACGGCCCACCCAACCGCTGGGGCGTGTGCGGTTGGGGTTCGTGGGCCCTTGGTGGCGTGGAACTTGTTGGTCTCCGGCATTGATCTCGCTACGGGCAAAGCAATTGCCAAAGCAGTTCGAAGCACGCAACTCCGCGCGATCGCCCTACCGCTTGAACAAGGCGTTCAGATCAGTTGCAATCTGATTGATCCCGTTGTGGTGACACCAGCCGACGCCTTTGATGCCATCACTGCTCAGTTTGATTGGCGGGCCCACATTGTCAAGGCCGAACTCGTCGGTACGATTCCCCAAGCGTCGCTTGATCGCATAGACCCCGAACGGTGGGAATCACTCGATCTTGCTCAAAATAAAACCTTGGAATCTCGCTTTTTAGCGAGAGGAATCACTATTGGCTAAGAAGCAGACTCAGCCTGGCGGCGCTCAAGGGCACGGGCTCGACGCAGGCGACGGCGCTCGCGCTCACTCATTCCGCCCCAAATGCCGAACTTTTCGCCGTTGCTCAAGGCGTATTCCAAGCACTCTTCGCGAACGACACAGCCTCGGCATACTTCCTTGGCCTCACGAGTTGACGCTCCACGCTCTGGGAAGAACAGGTCAGGGTCCACCCCCATGCAGTTTGACTTGGTCTGCCAGCTCTTCTCTTCTTCGCCGCTTAGCAAGTTCAACACGTCCATGTTTCCTCCCACGGGCCACTGCTTTGTGGCACCTATGTAATTACAACGGTGTCATCTTGAGGCATTTCAGGCGAAATTGCAAGTGCGGACTCAAAATTCGCTAAATACTTAGGTTTTTCTAGCGGTTCTTCCGATGCTTGAGGAAATCGACCAGGACAAATCCGCCCAAATTGTCCGGAGATGGGTAAAAGGTGCGACCTCCGTTCACCTGGGCAATTTGCTCCACAAAGGGGAACATGGTGTTCTCAAGGTCAAGGGCAAAGGTCGTGATGGAAATTCCTGCCTTGGTACAGCGGAGCACTTCGGCCATGGTGAGTCGCAGGGTTTCTGGGACCGGCGGATAGTTGAACTCCGGGGCCCCCCACGCGTCAATGTGGGCGGTTGGCTCACCGTCAGTAACCACAATGATCTGTTTCGTACCATGCTGCTTGGCCAACATCTGACGAGACAGCGCCAAGGCATGCTGCAAGTTCGTACCCGGAATGTAATCCCACATCACCGTGGGGAGATCTTCGACTTTTAACTCTCGGGCCATCTCCGAGAACACCACAAGACCGAAATAGTCACGCGGGTAGCGACTCGAAATCAAGGTCTGAAGCGCTAGCGCCATCTTCTTGGCCGGTACGAAATTTCCTCGCATGGGCATGGACATCGACAGGTCGATACACAGCACAGTCGCCGAGCGACTCAACGCCTCAGTTTCCACAACTTCAAAGTCCTGGGCCTCGAGTTTGATCGGCACCCCGCCACCTCGCGCCAATGCATTTGACAGCGTCTTGGTTAGGTGGAGCGAGAGCGGGTCACCTGGCTCATAGGCCTTGGTGGTTTCTTCTCGATCGTGACCAAAGCCGGTAAATCCGGTCCGATGTTCTCCGGACCCGTTCTTCTTCAACAGCTCAAAGATTTCCTTGAGGGCTTGGTTGCCAAGTCGTCGGACTCCTTGGGCGGTCAGTTCAACGCGATCACCTTTCCGAGAAATCGCCCCGGCCTCTTCCAAGGTTTTTGTGACTTTCTTGAGTCGCTCAAGGTGTTTGGCGGCATCGGGGCCCAAGTGGCGCTTCACCTGCTCAAGGTCAAACTCCCCCAACGCTTGGGCTGCATTACCCCGGGTCAACATGTCTTCCATGGCGTTGAGTTCACCGAGCTGGCGTGCCACATCGGCGGCGTCGCCAAAGCCCATGGGATTCGACCCTTGGAATCGCCGCGCTTCTCCCCAACCGGCATCGGGAACGGCGGCACGCAAATTCGCCATCAAGCGGTCCATACGCCATGCCAGATCCATGTCTTCGAACATCTCGCGGCTTAATTGCTCAATTTGGGCGCGCTGCTCGGCGCTCATGGAATTAAACATTGCCTCGGCTGCCGCCATGCGTTGCGCGAGCATGGCCACGAGATCATCGAGATTTTCTGCGCCAGGGAATAAGTCCCCAAACTCCTCTTGGAAAGCCTCAAAACTGGGGTCAAGTTCTTCGCCACGAGCTCGCTGTTCGAGCATCGTGGAAATGGCATCGAAGGCCGCGCCCATGCGCGCAATCATTTCGGGATCGGGATTGCTCAGCGCCTCACTGACGCCTTGAAAGTACGCGTCGGTGAGCTCTTGGCGAAGTTCATCTCGCATGGCCTCAAGCGCTTCTCGCGCTTCGCTCGAGACGAACTCATAGTGATTCATGGCTGAGAGTCGATCGGCAAAAGAATCAGGAAGCAGATCAAGCGCGATGCGCCGCTCATTGACTGCATCGCTCGTCACCGATGCACGACGTTCATCGCCCGATGCTTGTGCTTCTTCAAGGAGGTCGTCCAGGGCGTCGCGCTCCATGGATTCAATGTCGCGAAGACGATCGCGATAGGCGTCGAATTGCGCGTCCGGGTTGCCCCGCTGTTCAAGCTCATGACGGCGTTCTCGAACCTGCTCAAGGAGATCTCGTAAGCCCTCTACCCCACCTTGGTCAGTTTCAAAGCCACGGCGCAAGAGTCGCTCGATGGCATCAGCGAGATCGCCGTGCTCCAAGAGGTCCTCACTGAGCAGATCCAGTAAGGCATCGACGTCGAGGTCGTCTCCTTCTTGAGATCCATCCCAAGCGCGGTAGGTGTAGTTCGCGCTCATGAACCCTTCGAGCGATAGAGCGCGCGAGGTCCGGAGGCATCCTTGTTGAGCCGCTTGGTCAAGTGAAGGCCTTCGAGCAAGAACTCAAGCGCCGAGGCCATTTCGCCAGGCCCTGCTGTTTCCCCAGCAATCGCGCGCGTAGCAGGTTCTAAGACCGGTACCCGAGCGAGGAGATCGAGGTAATCGCTCGACGCCAAATCATCACCCGTATGGGCCACCGTCTCCGCATCAAAGGCCGCCATAATTTCAGCCGCTTGATCAAGCACCACGGTGTCTCGAAACACCAACAGTGTGGCGGCACCAAAGAGCTGTCCAATGATGTCTGCCTCGCGGCCCTCCTCGAGGGCCTCGACTTCTACTTTGCCCTGGGTGGAGGCAAGGGCTGCTGAGAGATCAGAAATGCGCGGCACAATCTCGTTCTCATTGGTCCGCAAACTGCGGCGCATCGCATTAGCAACAACGGATTCGTAATTGGCAATGGTGAGACGCACCGAAACGCCACTTCGCTGATTCAGCATGGGGCTCCGGCGAGCCAAGTGACTGACTTCCACGATGATGCGCTCCATAAACCACGGAACGGTGACGGCTTTGGAGGTGGGCGCAACCTTGGCCTCGTGACGAACGATTTCGATTTCGGTTTCGACTTCGCGGGGATAGTGCGTTCTAATTTGAGCGCCAAAGCGGTCTTTGAGCGGCGTGATAATCCGTCCGCGATTTGTATAGTCCTCGGGGTTGGCAGTTGCCACCAACACAATGTCGAGGGGCAAGCGGATCCGATGTCCTCGGATTTGAATGTCGCGTTCTTCAAGGACGTTGAGCAGACCCACCTGGATGCGCTCAGCCAAGTCAGGCAATTCATTGATGGCGAAAATTCCTCGGTTGACCCGCGGCACGAGGCCGTAGTGAATCGTGAGCTCATCGGACAGGTACCGGCCCTCAGCCACCTTGATGGGATCGACTTCACCGATTAAATCCGCGATGGTCGTATCGGGAGTTGCCAATTTTTCGCCGTAGCGCTCTGAACGGTGCACCCAAGCGATGGGCGTCGCATCACCATGTTCTGCCACCAGCGCCCGTGCGTGAGCTGAGACCGGGTGATAGGGGTCATCGTTGATTTCGGACCCATCAACGATGGGCATCCATTCGTCAAGCAGATCAATCAGACTGCGAATCAGGCGGGTCTTGGCTTGGCCTCGCTCGCCCAGCAAAATGATGTCGTGTTCGGCCAAGATTGCCGTTTCCAATTGGGGCAACACCGTGTGCTCAAAGCCCTGGACGCCCGAGGCCAAAGCCGTTCCTGAAGCAATGACGGTTTCGAGGTTCGCGGCCATTTCTTCTGCCACACTGCGAGATACCCAGCTTGAACTCTTCAGGGCTCCGAGGGTTACTGGGAGGTCAGTGGGGGTGGCAGGCCGGAGGCGAGATTCTGGAGTTTGACTCATGCTCTGACACTAGGTGCATCGCGTCATTGATGGGCCCCTCAGGGGGTTAAGTTATTTGGTGGTTCGATTTGATGTCCCTTACCGGGTATCAGAACGAGCTAGCAGTAGGTCGCCTTGGCGGCCCCCCTTTGAAATGCCAACCAATAACAAGGAGGCAGTGTGACGACGGTGGAGAACTCCGCCACTCGGGTGGATAACTCCAAGACCCCAGTGGTCTTGGGTGGAACCCGAGGTGGCCCCGACCAGCCGACCCTTCGTACCGACAGATGGTGGCTCGCCCCCGTCATTACGGTGGCGATTCTTTCGAGCTTTGTGGTGTACGCCACGTGGGCCGCATTCGTAAACAAGGACTATTACGCCGGTGCCAGCATGCACCGCGACTTGATTAGCCCCTTCTACTCACCGTGTTTGACGCAAGGGTGCATCACGTCGGGGGCTTCTATAGGCGGTCACGTTCTGAGTTGGTGGACCATTTCACCCGCTTTGCTGATCTTGATTTTCCCCTTGGGATTCCGCATGACGTGTTACTACTACCGTCGCGCCTACTACCGCTCGTTCTGGTGGGCACCACCCGCTTGCAGCGTGTCTGACGCCCACAAGAGCTACTCAGGCGAATCAAAGTTCCCGCTCATCATGCAAAACGTGCACCGCTACTTCTTCTACTTCGGTCTCATTTTCAACGTCCTGCTCACCTATGACGCCATCATGGCCTTCCGTGAGCCGGGTCGAGGCTTGGGCTGGGGTGTCAGTGTTGGCACCCTTGTCTTGATCGTCAATGCAGTGTTGCTGTGGTGCTACTCGCTGAGTTGCCACGCCTGTCGCCACCTCTGTGGTGGGCAGGTGCGCTCGTTCTCCAAGCACCCCATTCGTGCCAAGTTGTGGAAGTTTGTGACCCCCCTGAACGCGAAGCACATGCAGTTCGCTTGGGTCAGCCTCTTCTTCGTGGCCTTCACTGACATCTACGTCCGCTTGGTTGCCTCTGGCACCATCACGGACTTCCGCTTGTTCTAAGGATCTGAGTATGACTGAACGCGAACATCACGAGTACGACGTCATCATCATCGGTGCAGGTGGAGCAGGGATGCGCGCCGCCGTTGAGGCCAAGCAGCGTGGCCTCAAGGTAGCGCTGATCACCAAGAGCCTGCTCGGCAAAGCCCACACCGTTATGGCCGAAGGTGGCGCTGCTGCAGCCATGGGCAACGTGTACAAAGAAGACAACTGGAAAGTCCACTTCCGCGACACCATGCGTGGTGGCAAGATGCTGAACAACTGGCGTATGGCGCAGTTGCACGCTCAAGAATCTCCCGACCGGATTTATGAGCTTGAGGAGTGGGGTGCGCTCTTTGACCGCACCAAAGACGGCAAAATCCAGCAGCGTGACTTCGGTGGCCACCTCTACGCCCGACTCGCTCACGTCGGTGACCGCACGGGACTTGAGCTCATCCGCACCATGCAACAACGCATCGTCTCGCTCGACGTTGATGTCTACATGGAATGCAAAGTCATCCGTCTCCTGACCAACGACGACGGGTCAGTAGCGGGCGCCGTTGCCTATTGGCGTCCCACCGGCGAATTCGTCACCTTCTCCGCCAAGGCCGTCGTTCTGGCCACTGGTGGCGTCGGTAAATCATGGAAATTCACCTCGAACTCTTGGGAGTCAACGGGTGACGGCCACGCCATGGCCCTCTGGGCGGGCGCTGAGCTCCAGGAGATGGAGTGTATTCAGTTCCACCCAACCGGCATGGTGTGGCCCCTGTCAGTTCGAGGCATCTTGGTCACCGAAGGCGTCCGTGGCGACGGCGGCGTACTGCGCAACTCAGAGGGCAAGCGCTTCATGTTCGACTACGTCGCCGACATGTTCCGAGCCGAAACCGCTGAGAGCGAAGATGAGGCCGACCGCTGGTATGACGACCACTCCGCGGGTCGTCGTCCACCAGAGCTCTTGCCCCGAGACGAAGTCGCTCGCTCGATCAACTCTGAGGTGAAGGCGGGCCGAGGCTCACCCCACGGTGGTGTCTACTTGGACATCGCTTCTCGTCGGAGTGCCGAGTTCATTCGCCGTCGCCTTCCGTCGATGTACCACCAGTTCATGGAACTCGCCGGCGTTGACATCACCCGCGAGCCAATGGAAATCGGTCCAACCTGTCACTACATCATGGGTGGCGTTCGGGTTGACGCCGAGACTGCCGCGAGTTGTGTTCCAGGTCTCTACGCTGCGGGTGAAGCCTCTGCCGGTATGCACGGCTCCAACCGCTTGGGTGGCAACTCCCTGTCGGACTTGTTGGTGTTTGGCCGCCGCGCCGGAATGGCAGCCTCTGACTACGCCGAGTCCAAGGCCAGTGTGTCCATCAACGAGGCCCAGGTCAGTGACTACATTGCCGAAGCACTTGCCCCTTTAGAGCGCGAGAATGGCGAGAACCCCTACGCCATTCAACACGACCTCCAAGAGCTCATGCAGGCCAATGTCGGCATCATCCGTAAAGAAGACGAGCTCGTCGAGGCCCTTGAGCACCTCGAGGTTTTGAAAGAGCGTGTCAAGAACGTGTCCGCTACCGGAGGCGTCTCCTACAACCCAGGATGGAACTTGGCCACTGACTTGCCCAGCATGATCACCGTTTCAATCTGTGCGGCTCAAGGAGCTCTCAACCGCCGCGAATCTCGCGGTGGCCAGACTCGAGAAGACTTCCCCAAGGCAGATCCCGAATTGGGCAAGATCAACTTCGTCCAGCGCCAAACCCAAGGTGCTGGCTATCTCAATCCCATCTCCGTTTCCCCTGAGCCGTTGGCTGAAATGCCCGACGAACTCAAGGTTCTCTTCGAGGAGGCTAAGTAGATGAGCGACATCACCATGCGCGTATGGCGAGGCGACCAAAATGGCGGCGCCTTCGAGAACTACGTGATGCCCAAAGTCGAGGGCGAAGTCATCTTGGATGTGATTCACCGCATCCAAGCGACCACCGCTCCAGACCTCGCTGTTCGCTGGAACTGTAAGGCAGGCAAATGTGGTTCCTGCTCAGCAGAGATCAACGGTAAGCCTCGCTTGCTGTGCATGACCCGTGTGGATCAGCTCCCCGAGGGCGAGCCCGTAACAGTGACGCCCATGCGCACCTTCCCGGTTATCCGTGACTTGGCCACCGACGTGAGCTTCAACTTTGAGATGGCCCGCAAAGTGCCTGCATTCAACCCCATTCCGAAGCCGGAAGAGGGATATCGCATGCAGCAGATTGATGTTGAGCGTGGCCAAGAGTTCCGCAAATGCATCGAGTGCTTCATGTGCCAAGACGTCTGTCACGTCATTCGCGACCATGAAGAAAACAAGCCCAAGTATGCCGGGCCTCGCTTCTTCATTCGCTACGCAGAGCTTGAAATGCACCCGCTTGACACCAATGACCGTCGCGAGCTCGTCCGCGAGAAGATGGGCCTTGGTATGTGCAACATCACCAAGTGCTGCACCGAGGTGTGCCCGGAGCACATCAAGATCACGGACAATGCGATCATTCCGTTGAAAGAACGTGTCGTTGACGCAGATTTTGACCCGGTTGCCTGGTTGGGTCGCAAGATTCTGCGCCGCACCAAGCGGACCTCAGAAGAGGCGGCGGTTCAGCCCGACTGATAGCGAATGCCTATGTTCAGCAACAACCCCGCCCAATGGGCGGGGTTGTTGCTTTCACAGGTCAGCCAAACCTCAAGCGCGACATCAACTACTGAAGGTCAATCCGTTTATCGCGACGGGATACGCGTTCCAGGCTCCATTGATGTAGGTGTTGGGTAATTGGTAATCAAAGGCCACAGCGTTATTAGCACCCAAGCCAATGAGATCGGGGCTGTTTTCCGCGGCGTAGTCGACGAGGTAGGTATTGCCCGCCTCTTGATAAACACTGGAACAGATGGAACTTTGGATTGGCGGATTGTTGTAATAGGCCCAGGTTTGCTTGGCCGTTCGAGTTGCAAAGTTGATTTGGAACATTTGCGGAATGCTGTACGAGCGGAAGTTTCCCGCTGGTGAGTGGTTGGCGCTCCCATAGCCATCGTCAAAGAGCAACAACTGACCGGTCGGCGTAATCGAGAGTGCATGTTGGCCAATGGGGGGAAGTGTTCCCGGTGCCAAGGTTAAGGCGAAATGACGCAACGACTTGAACTGATACCACTGCTTGGTGGGGTCCCCGAGAATCCAGTCGATCTTTTGGGTTGCATAGTTAATGCCGATCACGAAGTTTTCGCGACTCGACACCACAACTTCATTGCGCGCCGGCCAATAGGTTGCGGCGTTCATGTGGAACCAGTCCCCGCCTTGGCTGACGAAGCCATTGGGATCATCGCCCCCTGCCGTCATGGCTTGGCTGATGATTTGGTAGAGATCAAACATCTTGGCGACACTTCCGTCGGTGTTTACCTCTAACACGGTGGACTCAACACTGGAGCTCGCTCCATCTGCTGACAACAACATTCCTGAATTACCTGGATCAATGTTGTGCCAAAAGTTAGTTATGCCCTGGTACCCGGAGAAATCATGAACTAGGGATTCGCTGCCATCGAGATTCAGGCGATAGAGACGTGCACCGTGGGTGGCATAGAAACTTTGGCCGATGAACCCAGACGCAGATGTTCCGCCACCACCGGAGGTGTCATTGGCAACCCATCGGACTTGGCCATCGGTGTCCATCACGATGACGGGTACTTGCCCTGAGAACATCGACTTCAACATGAAGTAGCTGTAGCCCAGATGCACGGCATTGTTGCGCGCGTGAATGTACTGCAGCCCTGTGGTGTAACAGCCGCCGCAAGGATCCTGCCACGGCGTGGTGGTGATGGTGGTCGTCAACACAGTCGTCGCTGACGTCGTCGTCACGTCAATCGTCACGTGGTTGCTGTCATCTACCGCACTGGCATAGAGGCCGTAGACGGGGACCGTAATGGTGGAGCCGGAAACCAGGTCGGATCGGTTGACAAAATACGCCTTGTCATACGTGGCCGAGATAGGCGTCGTCGTTGATCCACTCATCGGCGCGACGGTGAACGAGACGTTCTTGAGACTGTCTAGGGAGACGTTGTTGATCGTCACATTGGCAATGAAGGGAGTAACACCCGGGGCGTAACTGCCCAATTGAGGCGCCGTGACGGCTGAGGATGTCGTGGCCGTTGCAATCGCTGATCCCACGGGAACCAGTGACGTGGCCAAGAGGGCGGCAGCACTGAGGCCCACAACAGCCAGACCTCGTCTGTTCTTCCAGAAGTACCTCATCGACTCCCCGATTTCTTGGCAACCGTGATGCGAAGTGCCGTGGTCACACGTTGTGCTGGAGCTCCGGTACACCGCACCGCAATCGTGGCGGCGAAGGTGCCTGCTTCGTTGGGCATGCCGGTGAGCCAACCCGTCGTGGCGTTCAATACGAGTCCCCGCGGCAGATGCCCAGAAACAACTTGATACCGCAAGGTTCCCGACCCACCGCTGGCTGTGAGTCGAGAGGAGTACCGCACACCCACGCGCGCGGTTGAAGTTGGCATGGAGCTGATCGTCAATCGCGCGACACTGGTGCTTTCGAGACCTTGGCTCGACGACGTATCGAAACTCGATCCCACCGCCACGCAGGCATTTGAGCTCGTGCATGAAAGGCCGCCGAGGTCGGTGTTTACTATCCCCGCAGCCACCGGCAACAAACTCACAGTCCAGCCTGAACCAGCGTTGTTGGCAGTCACTGCCTCTTGCGCCGTTGCACTATTGCTTTCGCCTGCCGCATTACAGACAGCGCCTGAACAATCGATGGCATTCAAGCTGGTATTCATCATCCCAGTGGATTGCATCGTCACCGTATGGGCGACCCAGGTCCCGGTGCTATTCGACGCCACTAATGCTTGGCCATCAATGGCATTGCCATTATCGGCCTCACCGACGGCGCTGCAATTGCTCGCTAGACAGCTCACTGCGTTCAGAGAAGCATTCGCATCCTGTCCGGGGTTGGCAATGGCTTCTTCGGTCCACCCATGTGCCGATGACGCCCAGAATGCATGCGTGGACGTTGCATCAGTGGCCTGATCCAGTGTCGTATAGGTTCCAACGGCCGTGCAGGCGCTCGTCGTGCAACTCACGCCCATCGCCTGATCAGCTTGCGATCCGCTCGGAGCCTGCGTCATGGCTTGTTCTGACCATGACCCGTTGGTTTCAGTGCCATAGAACGAGTATTGGGTCGTGCCGTCAAGGTAGTAGCCAACCATGGTGCAGCCGCTCGTAGTACAGCTCACCGAAGTCGGGACAACATCGCTCGCACCACTCAAGGTGGTCGACAACGAAGTCATGGTCCATGAGCCTGCGTGCTCGGTTGCTACAAGCGCCTCACGATTGCTGCCGTTGTCGTAGGTTCCAACAGCCGTGCAGGTCGTCGACTGGCAACTCAGCGCCACCAGGTTGTCGCCTGATGAGTTTGCGAGTACCTGCTGAGTCCAACGACCATTGACTTCGTTCGCCACCAAGGCAGAGGTGGTGAGGCCATTGTCGCCATGACCCACTGCGATGCAGCTCCCCGCTTGACAATCGACAGCGTTCAGTGAACTTTGAGGATTTGAATTCAGCGGTCCAAGCGAAGTCGCCGGGGCCCAGACATTCGATGCCTGCGCCGCACTCTCAAGAGCACCAGCCAAGGGTGCGGCGCTTGCAACTAGGCACGTCGCCACGGCAAGAACGAGGAAGGATTTCCTTGAGATCACAGGGCGAACCTAGCAGTCGAATGATTGCTCCACCGGGCACGAATGACAATGCCCGCCCCATAGGGGCGGGCATTGCAACCACGTGGGACTACTGGGTGGCTAAATGAGGCCAAGCTCCTTGACCGCATCACGCTCTTCGATCAACTCATTGAGCGTGGTGGCGATGCGAGCCTTTGCAAAGTCGTCATGCTCGACGCCTTCGGCGACCTTCCAGTTGCCTTGACCATCAGCCAAAATCGGGTAGCCAAAGACCAAACCTTCGGGAACGCCGTACTCACCATTTGAGCTCACGGCCACGGAGACGCAGTCACCAGCTGGCGTTGCGGTGCGAAGGCTCACGACGGTGTCGATAGCAGCGTTCGCAGCAGAGGCAGCCGACGATGCACCACGGGCTTCGATAATCGCCGCCCCACGCTTTTGCACCGTCTCGATGAAGGGGCCTTCCAGCCAAGCCTGATCCGTAATCACCGAGGGAACGGCCGTGCCGCCAATGGTGGCGTTGGCAAAGTCAGGGAATTGTGTCGCTGAGTGGTTACCCCAGATAGCCAAGTTCTTGACATCAGATACCGGAGCACCCGCCTTCTTGGCGAGTTGCGTCTCTGCGCGGTTCTGGTCGAGGCGCGTCATAGCAAACCAGCGGTCGGCTGGAATCTCGGGTGCGTTGGCCTTGGCAATGAGGCAGTTGGTGTTGCAGGGGTTTCCTACGACAAGCACTCGAACATCTGATGCTGCATTTGCGGCAATGGCCTGGCCCTGGGGCTTGAAGATACCACCGTTGACATTGAGCAAGTCGCCACGCTCCATGCCGGCTTTGCGGGGGATGGAGCCCACCAACAGGGCCCACGAGGTGTTCGAGAAGGCATGGTTGAGATCAGTGGTGAGTTCCATGTCCTCGAGCAGCGGGAAGGCGCAGTCGTCGAGTTCCATGGCCACACCTTCGAGGGCCTTCATGCCCGGTTCAATCTCAAGAAGCCGAAGCACGACAGGCGTGTCTGGCCCGAGAAGTTGGCCCGAAGCGATGCGGAAAAGGAGCTGGTAGCCAATCTGGCCAGCAGCACCTGTGACGGTTACATGTACAGGGGAGGTTGTCATGGGTAAAACCCTATCCGACCCCTAACGGGGACCCTTCAAGCCTCAATTCCCGCCTAAAGCGACGTTATGAGACCTTGATGGTTTCGACCAATTGCTTAGTCTGAGAGCCCCTCGACACCGTCACGCCGAGGCGATACGTACCCTTGGCAACGCCTGAACACTTGATGGTGTCGCCGAAAGCAATGGAGAAATGAGCCGGCCACGTACCATTTTTGGCAATGGTCACCGCACGTCCTGACGTTGGCTTGAAAATGAGCGAGAAGGCATGATTTGCCTTCTGACTCAAGGATCCGATCACGTCAACCGTCATAGCCGGCTGTGCTGTGGTGGTCGAAGTGGTCGTAGTGGGTGTGAAAGGGGTCACCGTGAACGAGAAAGGCACGGTTACCGCTTCCAAACCAGTACCTAGTGTTGAACCACTACCCCAGTAATTCGCAGCGGGAAATTGGGATTGACCAACGGCCAGGCAGTGCCCATCACTTGTGCAGGACACTGCGTCTAGATATTCATTCCCTGCTTGCGCAGTTACGACTGGTCGAACTTGCGCTTCGGTCCACGTGGTGCCGTTCCACACCGACTCCGCGAGGCCGCTTTGTCCCGATGGATCACTGTCATAGCCCACTGCGGCACAGTTGTTCGGATTAATACACGTAATGGCATCGAAGTATCCATTCGCACTGCCAGCATTTTGCACGGTAGCCGTTTGGTGATCAATTTCGATCACGGTGCCCCAGCCCCATCCGGTCCCAAAACACTGATAGTCTGCGGCACAGACAAAGTCCCCTTGGCCGTAGGGGCTTACTCCCCAGTCCTGAACACCAGGGGTGTTGGGGTCAACGTCTGCGTTCATAAGAGTTGGGGTGCTCCAAGTGCCAGTGAAGTTGGTGAAAAAACTGTGCATGCCCTTGGTGCTTCCGTCGTACGTCGTGTCTACATAGCTGCTCACACCCTCACAGAAGTTATTGGAGGAACAGGCAACTGAAGGTATGAAACCGAGCGGCATCGAGGAAAAGTTCGACAAGTGAGATGCCGGAAGGTCAACATTCCAAGAAGCCGTTAGCGATGAAAGCGAAATCGTGGCAAAGAGCGGCTTCAACGACGTAGTGGTCGAGGTCGTGGAGTAGTACCCGGCAACCGCGCACACGTCTTTTGTCGTACAGGAGACGGCACTCAATTCATTGGTTGGCGGATTCATGTTGCCAGAAGTTGCCATGCCGGATGGCTCAATGCGATCAATCTTCCACGATCCATTCACTTCAACAACTGCTACCGGTGTAGGACCGTAGGGACTCGACGAAGCTCGCTCCCAGTACCCAACCGCCACGCAGTGATTGATGTCTGTACAACTCACTCCGGTGAGGTGCATCGCACTCGTGTCATCAGAGCTGGTAACTGACTGCTTAGTCCACGTTGATCCGTTGAGCACGTAAATATAAAAACCGTTGTTGTTCTGGGTCCACCCCACTGCGACACAGTGTTGGGAAGACGCACACCACACGCTGGACAAGAAGGTTCGATATGAATCTCCGTAGTTGTCCATGTAGTTGGCGGTCTCGGTGCCATCCAATGGACCAGCCACCACCAAGGGATGTTGGTTCCCGACGTTCGTCCCGACACTCACGCAGCCAGCAGGGTCACTACCGACAACCAGCGAGCACGCAACGGACATCAAATCACCGTCGTGGGCCACGTTGTTCACCTGGTACGCAGTAGGGGTTCCCACCGTGATCGTTGGGTCAGAAGCCCCTGCGGCTAAGGGAAGGGCTACTGCAGCGCCAAAGACAGCGAGGACAGCGATGACGCGAAGACGAAACGACACAAATTCTCCTTGGAAGCAAAAAGCAAATGCTACCTTAGGTCACATTTGTGCGGGTCACGCGATCCCTAGTGCTCGAGCGATTTCCTTCGTGGCCGACGAGTGATTGAGTGTATAGAAGTGCAATCCAGGAGCTCCGCGCTCTAGAAGTTCAGCGCAGAGTTCCGTGGCAAGAGCAATACCTTCGGCCCGCACTGCCGATGGGCCTCCGAGTTCTGAGGCCGCTTGAAGTCGAGCTACCGCCCAATCTGGCACTGGTGCTCCCATGTCGGCCATTCTCGGCACCGACGACAACGAGGTGACGGGCATGATGCCAGGGAGCACTGGTTTGGCACAACCGCGCTGTGCCAAATCATCAACGAGCGAGAGGTATTCCTCAATCGAAAAGAAAAACTGGGTCACGGCAAAGTCTGCCGCTTCGAGCTTGGCGGCAAGATAGTCACGATCTTGTCCCAGGGTGGTGGAACGCGGATGTCCCAAGGGATGGGCCGCGACGCCGATGGAGAACCCGCCAACGGCTCTGGCCAACTCCACCAACTCAGAGGCATAGGTAAGTTCGCCGATGATGGCATCGGGCTCGGTGGAGGGATCGCCACCTAAGGCCATCAGGTTTTCTACGCCAGCCGCTCGATATTGGGTGAGAATCTCGATGAGTTCATCTTTTCGATGCGCCACGCAAATCAAGTGCGCCATGGGATTCAGCGCGCCTTGGGCTTGCATGGACGCTACGAGATCAAAGGTGCGTTGGCGAGATTGGGCTCCCCCGCGATAGGTGACCGAGACGAAACTTGGGTTCAACTCCGTCAGCTCATTGAGTGCCTGATCGAGTACCTGGGCTTCCCTATCGGTCTTTGGGGGAAAGAATTCGAAACTGACAGTGCGAGTGCTACTCAGTAAATGATCAATACGGGCCATAGGGTACGCGTCGACCTAGGAACGACCGAAGTCATCTTCGATGCGGACAATGTCGTCCTCGCCAAAATAATCACCGTATTGAATCTCAATGAGAACCAATGCTTCGTCCCCATCATTGGCAACACGGTGATTCGTTTCCTTCGGGATGTTGACGGAACCAAATTGCGACACGCGATGCACCTCGCCGTTCAAGGTGACCGTTGCTACGCCTGAGAGCACGAACCAGTGCTCTGAACGGCGAGCATGACGCTGATAGCTCAGTCGCTTCCCTGGCTCCACCGTGATGCGCTTGACCTTGTGGTCGTTCGCCTCATCTTCGAGGACGACGTAAGTACCCCAAGGGCGCTCATCGAATTCTCGGCCCTTTTCGTCATAGGTCGGCATTTACGACATCCTCTCTGCGGCGTTCAGGCAGTTGCGCAAGAGCATGGCGCGAGTCATTGGCCCTACCCCGCCGATGCGAGGAGAGATCCAACCAGCGACCTCTGCCGCCGCTTCGTCAACATCGCTCATCAAGCGAGAACCTTCCCAACTGGTGCCAGCCCCCACCACCGCGGCGCCCGGCTTGATCATGTCAGGCGTAACCAAACCAGCCACACCGGCCGCCGAGATAACGATGTCACCTTGACGAACAATGGAAGCCATGTCGGCCACACCTGTGTGCACTACGCTAACCGCCGCATTACAGCCAGGGCGTTTCATGGCCATCAAGAGACTCAAAGGTCGTCCAATGGTGAGTCCGCGTCCGATAATGACGACATGGCGTCCCTCTACGGGAACCTGATAGCTCGCGAGCAACTCCACTATTCCCGCAGGGGTGCAGGGCAATGGGCCAGGAGCACCCATGACGAGCTTGCCGAGATTCACAGGATGGAGGCCATCAACGTCTTTTGCGGGATCGACCGACAGCAGCACTTGCTCTTCGTTGATGCCGTTGGGTAGGGGCAACTGAACCAAAATGGAAGCGACTTCTGTGTCGGCATTCATAGCGGCAACGGCCGCGGTGACATCGTCTTGGGTGGCGTCCGAGCCCAAACTCACGTGACGAGAAGCAATGCCCACCTCTTCACAGTCGGCGTGCTTCATGGCTACGTACTTGGCTGAAGGCCCATCATCGCCCACCAAAATGGTCCCAAGGGCGACGGGTCGACCCATGGCGTTCAAGCGCGCTACCCGGTCAGCAATTTCCATCTTCATGCGGCCGGCAACCTTGTTGCCGTCAAGCAATATGGCGGTCATCTCGTATCTCCTAGTGACGGAAGTGGCGTTCGCCGGTGTGGACCATGGTGATTCCCGCAGCATCGGCAACGGCGGTGACCTCATCATCTCGCACCGAACCGCCTGGCTGGACGATGGCGGTTACCCCGGCAGCTATCAAAACCTCAAGACCATCAGGGAAGGGGAAGAACGCATCCGATGCCCCTGCCGCACCTGTGGCGTTTGCTTGTGCTTTATTTACAGCGATTTCTGCGGCCACTACCCGAGACTGCTGACCAGCACCGATACCGACAGCGCGGCCCTCTCGTGTTAACGCAATGGCGTTAGACGTCGTGCGCCCACACACTCGCCAAGCGATAACCATGTCTTCCCACTCTTGGGTGGTTGGTTGACGCTGCGTGACCACCTTCCAAGTGGATGGAGCCGATTCGAAGTGATCAAAACTCTGCACCAACATGGAGTTGCCCAAAGAGCGGATCTGGATTTCGGATCGCTCCGGAAGCGGTGCACTCAGAAGCCGCGTGGCTTTGCGGCGCGCCACCAAGATGTCTATTGCTTCTGCACTCAACGCTGGCGCAATGATGACATCTGCTTGGGGGCCTTCGGCAATCGTGCTGGCAAGCTCCGCGTCAATGGGAACCGTGAGCGCCACGATGCCGCCAAAGGCACTCAGGGGATCTGCTTCGAGAGCAGAAGCGAAGGCGTCGGCGATGGAATCAGCCACTGCAGCCCCACAGGCGTTGGCGTGCTTGATAATTGCGGCCGCTGGTCGGCCTTCAGCATCAGCGCTCAATTCAAAAGCCAACCGCCACGCAGCATCGGCATCAAACAAGTTCAAGTAACTCAAACCCGTCCCCGCGTGCTGTTCTACGTGGTCCCAAAAACTCTCAGCGCCATCAATGCGATAGCGAGCCCCGCGCTGATGGGGGTTCTCGCCATATCTGAGCACCTCGGCTCGAGTCAGCGACAGAGCGAGGTGCTCGGGCAAGACGGGGTCTTCTTCGCGGCTCAAGCCGTCGGCGCCACCTTGGCTCATCCACGTCGCAATCGCTGCGTCGTAGGCAGCCGTGTGGGCGAACGCTTTACGAGCCAAGGTCGCTCGCGTTTCATCAGAGAGCGCACCGTGTTGCTGCAACTCGGTCAACACCGCGTCGTAGTCATCTGGGTTCACCAGAATGCCGACGTGAGCATGATTCTTGGCAGCGGCCCTCACCATGGTTGGACCACCAACGTCGATCAACTCGATCGAAGGGTTGGAGGTAAAGGGGTAAAGGTTGCACACCACGAGGTCAATCGCATCAATATTGTTCGTGGCGAGATCCTCGAGGTGCTCAGCTTTGGATCGATCCGCCAAGATGCCGCCGTGAATTTTGGGGTGCAGCGTTTTGACTCGGCCGCCAAACATTTCCGGGCTACCCGTCACGGTTGCGACATCGACGTGGTCGACACCTGCTTCTTTCAGTGCGGCCGACGTGTTCCCACTCGCGATCAACTCGACCTTGAGTGCAGCTAGACCTTGGGCAAAGGGGATCAATCCCGTCTTGTCATACACGCTGAGTAGCGCCCTCATGAATTCTCCTTAGCCCTGCTCAGGGGTTGTAATGATCGCTTCAATACTCCCACCATCTCCAAGTGTTTGCGCCACTTCTCGGATGGTTTGTGGATAGAGCACCCGCTCGACTTGTTTGATTCGCTCGTGAAGCAACGCTGCATCGTCGTGAGGCTCGATAGGCACTTCGGCTTGGGCGACCACGGGTCCTGCATCCATTTCCTCGGTAGCAATGTGCACGGTGGTGCCCGTCAGCGTCGCCCCATCGGCGAGTGCGTCTTCAACGGCGTGCCAGCCCGGATAAGCCGGAAGCAGCGCTGGATGCGTATTCAAGATTCGCCCGGCGAAGCGTTGAAAAATCTCACCCGTCATCACCGTGCCAAAACCAGCCATGGCCACGAGGTCGATGTTTCGCTCCTCAAGAAGCGAACACATCGTGTCTGAATAGGCAGCGCGATCAAAGGATTTGCTGAAGCCGCCAAAACCTGTTCGATCAAGCAACACGGCATCAATGGCTCCGTTGCCTGCGATCTCGAGTCCCCGACATGGCCGATCGGCCACTACGAGTGAAACCTCAATGCCCGCTTCGAGAATTGCTTCGAGAATGGTTCCCGATCCCGAAACCAATACCGCGATGTTCATCTCAGTCCACCACCCAGCCCGGAACCGCCAGGCTCGATGGTGAACTGAGAGACATCATGACGTGGGGTTAGAGAGCCTTGACGATGGCGACCATCTTCTCGCCGGCTTCGGTCGGGTTCAGGGCTACGGTCACGCCAGCAGCTTCGAGGGCTGCCATCTTGGCTTGGGCAGTGCCTGAAGAGCCCGAGATGATGGCTCCGGCGTGACCCATCTTGCGCCCTGGGGGTGCCGTCACGCCAGCGATGTAGGACACGACCGGCTTGGTCATGTTGTCCTTGATCCACTCAGCAGCACGCTCTTCTTCGGATCCACCGATTTCACCGATCATCATGACGGCCTTAGTTTCGGGGTCAGCTTCGAATGCTTCGAGGCAATCAATGAAGTTGGTTCCTGGAACTGGGTCGCCGCCAATACCCACACAAGTGGTTTGGCCGATGCCTTGCTGGCTCAATTCATGCAGCGCTTGGTAGGTCAAAGTGCCCGAACGGCTTACGATACCGACGGGACCGCCAGCCAAAGCAATGTCACCCGAGGTGATGCCGATGTTGGCTTTACCTGGGCTGATAATGCCTGGGCAGTTTGGACCAAGAAGTCGAGCCTTGGGGAAATCGCGCTTCAAAATGTTGTAGCACTTGGCCTCGTCGTGGGCCGGAATGCCCTCGGTGATGCAGACAATGAATTCGATACCGGCTTCGGCGGCTTCCAAAATGGCGGCGGTAGCGCCAGCGGGCGGGACCACCACAAAACTCGCCGTTGCGCCCGTAGCGGCAACCGCCTCTTTGCAAGAAGCGAAGACCGGGATGCCGTCAACGTTTTCGCCAGCCTTCTTCGGGCTCACGCCGCCAACAATCTGGGTGCCGTAATCGCGGTTGCGAACGCCGTGGAAGCGACCCTGGCCGCCGGTAAGGCCCTGCACGATCACCTTGGTGTTTTCGTCAATGAAGATACTCACGGGTTCTCCTTAGTTGCCGGCCAGGGCGACAGCCCGGCGAGCGGCTTCGAGCATGGTGGGCTCGGCCACCAGCTTCTCGTTCAAGTGTTCAGCCAACAGGGCGCGGCCCTCTACGGCATTGGTGCCATCTAGGCGCAGCACGATCGGGCTCTTGATGTCAACACGACGCAGCGCCTCGATCACACCCTTAGCCACTTCATCAACACGGGTGATACCACCGAAGATGTTGACGAAGATGGACTTTACCGACGGGTCGGCGTTAATCACCTCGAGCGCTGCCGTCATGACGTCAGCATTGGCGCCACCACCAATGTCAAGGAAGTTGGCCGCTGAACCACCAACTTGGTTCACCACGTCCAAGGTGGACATCGCGAGTCCAGCGCCGTTGGCGATGATGCCTACGGAGCCTTCGAGGCCGATGTAGTTGAGGCCCTTGGCCTTGGCCATGGCTTCGCGAGGGTCCTCGGTTTCAGTTCCAGCCCACACTTCCCATTCGGGGTGGCGGTACTCAGCGTTATCATCCAAGGTCACCTTGGCGTCGAGAGCACGAACAATGCCATCAGTCGTCAAGATGAGCGGGTTGATCTCAGCGAGGTCGCAGTCACCTTCTACATAGCAGGTGAAGAGCTTTACGATGAGTTCAGCCGCTTGCTCTCTCGCAGCCTCATCAAGATCAGCCTCGGCCACCCAGGCACGAGCTTGCTCAAGCGTGAAGCCGTCAACGGGGTTAATAGCAATGCGCTTGATGGCATCAGGATTGGTTTCGGCTACTTCTTCAATGTCGACGCCACCCTCTTTGGAGAGCATGCCGAGGTACACCTTGTTGGGCCGATCCAAGGTGAACGACACGTAGTACTCAGCGGCGATGTCACTCGAGAGTTCGATCCAGAGACGGTGCACCGTGTGACCCTTAATGTCCATGCCCAGAATGTTGCCAGCGTGCAAGCGGACCTCATCGGCATCATTGGCCAACTTGATACCGCCAGCCTTGCCTCGGCCACCAACTTTCACCTGAGCCTTGACCACCACGGGGTAGCCAATCTTTTCGGCAACGGCGACAGCGGCATCAACGGTGTCCGCCTCTCCGCCGGGCGAGACCGGAATGTCATAGCGGGCAAAGTACTGCTTGCCCTGGTACTCGAACAGGTCCACTTGGGGGTCCTTCCTGTAGGGGGGTTACTGCTTCTGACAACACGGGTGCTCAGCGCCGCTAGGCGTTGAGCGATTCTTCGCGGGCATCCAATGCTGAACCTAGCCACTGGCCAATTTCGGGAAGAGGAGACCCAGGAGTAAAGACAGCAGCAGCACCCGCGGCTTTGAGGGGCTCAATATCTGCATCGGGAACGATGCCGCCCACTACGACGAGCACGTCAGCGCGGTCAGCATCACGGAGGAGTTCAATCACGCGGGGCACCAAGGTGAGGTGCGCACCTGAGAGCAATGAGAGCCCGAGCGCATCAGCGTCTTCTTGAATCACGGCTTGGACCACTTGTTCGGGAGTCTGGTGAAGGCCGGTGTAGACCACTTCGAATCCCTCATCTCGGAGCGCACGGGCAATGACCTTGGCTCCTCGATCGTGCCCGTCTAACCCGGGCTTGGCTACCACCACTCGATAAGGCCGCTTCACGAATGCCCATGATAGGCCCTGAAATGAGGCCTTGATCCCAAGCCGCTGATTACTGGCTGGTAGGTTTCATAGGGCCAAAAGGAGACCCTTCGTGACTATGGAGACCCCGGGACTCCCGCCCGACGGACCTGTCGACGCGAATTCCCAGCACCAACACACTCGATCGCACCAATCAAGGGCCCTCGCCCCCATCGTGGCGCTTCGCCCCAAGCAGTGGATCAAGAACTTGCTGGTGTTTGTGGCTCCCGCCGCTGCCGGAACGCTCTCTCACAAAAACGTCCGCACCGACACCTTGCTCGCCTTTGTGGCCTTCTGCTTTGTCTCATCCGCGGTGTATCTCTTTAACGATCTGCGCGACCTCGACAGTGACAGAGCTCATCCCAAAAAGCGAAACCGGCCGCTTGCGGCAGGCACCTTGTCGCCCACACTTGCCGTCATCGAGCTCATTATCTTCGGCGTCGGCGGTCTGGTGGTCAGCCTTACCATCCCTGGGGGCCGACTCTTTATCGTCTTGTTGGTCTACTTAGCCATCAATGTTGCCTACGCCATGAAGCTCAAACAAGAGCCCGTCATCGAACTCGCGTGTGTGGCATCGGGATTTGTCCTTCGAGCCGTAGCTGGTGGCGTTGCGGCAAATGCCAAACTCAGCGTCTGGTTCATCGTGGTCGTGTCCTTTGGGGCCCTCTTTATTGTGACCGGCAAGCGATTGGCTGAACTCCCTCGAGAAGGAGTGGCCGGTGAACAGCGCGCGGTACTTCGTCGCTACACCAAGAGTTTCTTGGAGTCGGTTATCACGTTGAGTTTGACCGCGATGATCGTGGCGTATTGTCTCTGGGCCTTCACCGACACGGGACTTGCTGGTAGAGCACTTGGCCGCGAGGTCTACATTCAACTCTCTATCGTTCCCATCATTTTGGGTTCGCTCTGGGCACTTCGCCTCCTCGACGGCGGCGAAGGTGGCACCCCAGAGAATCTTGCCTACCATGACCGCTTTCTCCAGATTTGTGCGCTGAGCTGGGTGGTCTTGATCTTCATTGGGGTGTACACATGATTCCAAGTAGCGACGCCACGCTCGCGGGATGGGGCAATACCGCTCCGTCTCGCGCCACCCTGAAGCGTCCACGAAGCGCCTCTGAAGTCGCCGAAATCATCTCCGGCTCAAGCAATCACCTCATCGCTCGAGGCTTGGGTCGAAGTTATGGTGACCCTGCCCAGAGTGCAGGCGGCACCGTGATTGATAACCGAGGTTTGGTACAACGATCCACCATCGATCCAGAAACCGGCGTCATCAGCCTTGGCGCAGGGGTGAGCCTCGATGAATTGCTTCGCGAATCCATCCCTGCTGGCTACTTCGTTCCCGTAACGCCCGGCACTCGCCAGGTAACCGTCGGTGGGGCGATTGCGGCCGATATCCACGGCAAGAACCACCACGTCGACGGCAGCTTCATGAACCACATCGAGTCCATGAGCGTGGTGACACCAACGGGAACCTTCACCACCTCGCCAACTCAAGATGCGGAACTGTTCTGGGCAACTGCTGGCGGTATGGGGCTCACCGGTGTGGTTATCGAAGCCAAACTCCGCCTCATGCCCATTGAGACGAGCTATGTCCTCGTCGATACGGAGCGCTTCGACAACCTTGATGCCCTGATGGAAGAAATGGTCACCGGAGACCACCGCTACCGCTATTCAGTGGCATGGGTTGACTGCATGACCAAGGGCGCGCGCTTGGGCCGCGGTGTTTTGACACGCGGCGATCACGCCACTGCTGATCAGATTGACCTAACGAAACCTCGCTTGGAAGCCCCCGGCGCCCCCAAGCTGTCCATTCCCTTCACCGCCCCAAAGGGCTTGCTCAATAAATTTTCCATCGCCGCGTTCAATGAGGCGTGGTTCCGCAAGGCTCCTAAGCGCAAAGACGCCGAAGTCCAAAGCCTCTCCACCTTCTTCCACCCCTTAGATGGCGTATCGATGTGGAATCGCCTGCATGGGCCTCGAGGCTTTTTGCAATACCAATTCGTCGTCCCCGATTCAGCATCCGAACTCGTGCCCCAGGCTATGGAGCTGCTCTCGAGTCGCTCAGTGCCAAGTTTCTTGGCCGTGCTGAAGCGCTTTGGGGCAGGCAATGCTGGCTTGATGAGTTTTCCAACCGCCGGATGGACGCTGGCTCTCGATATCCCCGTTGGTGCCTCCCATGCCTCGAGCGTTCTCGATGAACTCGATGGAATGGTGGCAAACGCCGGGGGTCGTATCTATTTGGCCAAAGATTCACGGCTCTCGCCCCATCTCATCCCCGACATGTACCCCGAGCTCACGCAGTTTCAAGCCATCTGTGATCGAGTCGATCCGAACCACCGGTTCGCTTCGGATCTCTCGCGACGGCTAAACCTGCGAGGCTAGAGCCCTACCGAGAAGGAGAACCCATGCGAGACGCATTCGGACAACCCCAGAGCGCTCTGGTGCTTGGCGGCACCTCAGAAATCGCCCTGAACGTAATGACCAAGCTCGCGATGGCACGCTGCAAGAACATCGTGCTGGCCGTTCGCAACACCACTGCGGGCGAAGAAGCAGCGGACACATTGCGTGCACTCGGTGCCACCGTGTCGGTGATCTCCATGGAAGGCACTCGGCCCGAGACCGCCGCAGGAACGGTGGAAGCAGGATTCGACGCTGCGGGCGGGCACGTTGATCTCGTCATCATCGCCGCTGCCATATTGGGCGAGCAAGACGACTTCGACGACGACCCCGCAGCTACCGCAGAGCTGTTCACCGTGAACACCACCTGGCCAGCCGCTGCCATGGCCGCGCTTCGGCCACGGCTTCTCGCTCAGGGTTCTGGGCATGTGGCCGTATTCTCCTCCGTGGCAGCCGTTCGTCCTCGTCGAAGCCTCTACACCTACTCGTCATCTAAATCCGGACTCGACGCCTTCACCACCGGATGGGCTGAATCGGTTCGTAGTGCCGGCATCAAGGTGCAAATTATTCGCCCTGGCTTTGTGCACTCCAAAATGACCAAGGGGAAAAGTGCTCCGCCCTTCACCACGGACGCCGATCAAGCTGCTGCCAACATTGTGGCGGGACTCTCTTCCAACAAATTGATCATTTGGTCCCCACCAGTGTTGCAGTGGGTCTTTTTGCTTCTGCGTCACTTGCCTCAGGCACTGTGGCGCAAAATGCCCGGCTGAGTTATCCCGGCAAGGGGTTATTCATGCTCGTGGCATTAGCCGCGTAGCGAGCGTTCATCGTATAAAAGTCACGAGCCCACCAGGTCTGGAAGTAACGCTCGGGGCCACCAGTCATTTGCTCGGTGGCGGTGTTGACCAACATGTCACCATTGGCGGCTGAAGCTGGTTGGCCCAAGGGCGGGTTGTAGTAGCTGTAGTTAACCCAGTCGACGTTCATGTCGAACTCCATGGCCCGCACGCAACCTGCCTTCTGCAAGATTTCGGCCAAAGCAGTAATTGAAAGTGACGGACCGCCCACGTAAATTTCGGCACCATTGGCCGTTACCCCAAAGCCTGATCGCCACACGAAGGCCGTGCCACCCAAGGTGGTGCCCCACTGTGACTGGTCGTTGGTGTTGAGACCTGGCACTACCTGGCCGTTGTTGACCAAGAGACTCAAGTTCTGACGCACCGATACGACATCGGGAGTCATCGTTACTTGGCTCCCCCATGCCCCAACATTCATCGTCCCGTCTTTGTAAACGACGGCCGATGCTTTACCGGGAATCAGCGGGCTAACCACTCGGTGGTCGGTGTAGTACCCGCCTTGGGAGTCGCCCATGCGGAATCCTGCGTTGAATGCCGACACCAAGGTCAACGCCTGTCGCGCCGTGACAGGTGCGGAGTACTTATAGGGCCCGCCACCGGGAATCTGGGAGCCTGAATACAAGGTGGCGCGCAGCAACTTCGGGTCCATCCACGCGATACCAATGGTGTAGGAGGTGTGGACATCGTCAGGCCGAACAAAGGTCACGTACATCGCCGAGCAGTTCGCCACCGGCCGACCGGCCGGCTGCCACACGCCTTCTGCAGGTTGAGGTGGCGACACGGGAGAGACCACGCGAGCGGGCTTGGGCAGGGCTTCGGGACAGGTCTTCGAAACACCCGGCAAATCGGTACGACCTTGGGCAGTGAAGGACCCGCTCGTGGGCTTGCCACCCTTCTTGGGCGGATTAAGTGCGTACCATTCCTTTTCGAGCCAGGTCACCTCGGCGCCGAGTCCGTGACTGCGGCCCCACTCAGCAAAGCGCGCCATGGATGATGACCCATACGAAGGGTTGGTGAGGGCCTGTCCGAGAGAAACACCCAGCCAAATCACCACAATGACAAGGACTAACAAAATGCCAGCGACAAAGCGGCGAAAGAGGATGCGATTGCGAGAACTTGGCCGCATGGAGTCCGCAGCGTTGCGTTTACGCGGTGATCGCCCCGGGGGTCTGCGATTGGCCATCACTTCTCCACGAGTGGGTGGCCGGCGGGGGGGATATTGCTCGGACATGGCTTTCCATTCTTTCACCCAGGTATGAGTCGCCGAGGTTCATAAGACGAATTTTTATAAACGTTCCAGCGGTGCCATGGACAACATCAGCGATTTCTCCCCCACACTGGGGAATCGAACCTTGGCTGTGGCCCTGTCTCCGGTACCTGACACGCTCAAGACCTTGCCTTCACCCCACCGGTTGTGCCGCACGCGGTCCCCAGCCTGGATGCCCAAGAGATGGGCGCCCGTCGAGCTCGGTGCTTCCGCCGGCTTGGCACCTTGACCCCAGATTTTTCCGCCCGGTTCGCCTGATTCCACGAATTCCCAGGGCGCGTCTCCTCGCATGTCCCGCGTCAGACTTTGGCGTCCCGACACCCGGCCCACGTCTTCGATGAGATCTTGAGGGATCTCCGAGAGAAATCTGCTCGGAAGTCGATGACTGGTCTGGCCCCACAGACTGCGAACCCAAGCGTGGCTGATGTTCAAATACTTCATGGCTCGAGTAATGCCGACATAGGCCAAGCGTCGCTCTTCTTCGAGCTCATCGCCGTCATTCATGGACCGGAAGTGTGGGAACACACCCTCTTCCATGCCGATCAAAAACACGGCAGGGTATTCGAGACCCTTGGCGATGTGCAGTGTCATCAGCGACACCCGTTCAACTTCTTGACCCAATTCGTCAGAATCGGCAACAAGACTGATGGTGGAGAGAAACTCCTCGACACTCTCGTAACTCAGCGCCACTCCCACGAGTTCTGCCAAGTTCTCTAGGCGCCCTTCCGACTCATGCGTCTTTTCGGCTTCGAGTTCTGCTTTATAGCCCGTCTCTTCCAAGATGGCCTCGATCAAGTCCGCCGGTTTGGCAGTGGTGGCTTCACGCCTTAATGATGCGAGGACTTCGCTCAGAGACGCCAAGCCTTTTAAGGCCTTGCCTGAGACGCCGGCTGCAGCCCCATGGGCAAAGGCTTCAGAAAATGCCATGGCGTTGCTCGCGGCAAACGCCCCGATTTTGGACACGCTGGTGGCGCCGATACCTCGTTTGGGCACATTCACGATGCGTCGTGCAGAAACTTCATCGGCCGGGTTGGCGACCACTTTGAGATACGCCAACGCGTCCTTGATTTCGCGCCGGTCATAAAAGCGCATCGCACCAATTACTCGGTAGGGAATGCGAGAGCGCACCAGTTCTTCTTCGATGGCTCGACTTTGTGCGTTGGTTCGATAAAACACGGCGATGTTGGAAGGGCTCACGTCATGGGCGGCTTCGAGTCGACGAATCTCCGAAGCGATCCACTGCGCCTCATCGTGTTCATCTTCAGCGTGATAGAGCTTGATATCAGCGCCACGATCCCCATCCGTGAACAGATGCTTCGCTCGGCGGCCCGGGTTGTTGGCAATCACTGCATTTGCTGCATCCAAGATGCGTTGCGTAGAGCGGAAGTTCTGTTCGAGCACGATCACGGTGGCATCCACAAACGATTTTTCGAAATCCAAAATGTTGCGAATATCTGCCGCTCGGAATCGATAGATCGATTGATCGGAGTCACCAACGACACAGATGTTGCGGTGTTTGGCCGCCAACAACATGACGATGGCATTCTGTGCCCGGTTCGTGTCTTGGTATTCGTCTACCAAAATCTGTTGGAATCGCTTGCGATAGGACTCGAGTACGTCTTCGTGGTCACGAAGCAGTTCATAGGTCTTCATTAACAAATCATCGAAGTCCATGGCGTTCGACGCTTTCAAGCGACGTTGATACTCGCTATAAATGTCAGCAATCGTGAGTGAATCGGGATGGCGCGAACGCTCCGCTGCTTGTCGGAATTCGCCCGGATTCTTTAACTCTGACTTTGCGCCACTGATGAGAGAGACCACCCCACGAGACGGCAGTTTCTTCAGATCCAGATTCATTTCGCCCATGATGAGCTCAACGAGGCGCTTGGCATCTTGGGCGTCATAGACGGTGAAAGAAGACGAGTAACCGATCAAGCCAGCACTCGCGCGCAGGATGCGCAGACACGCTGAGTGGAAGGTGGCCACCCACATGGACTTTGCCGTTGGTCCGATGAGGTCCACCACTCGGCTGCGCATTTCATCGGCAGCTTTGTTGGTGAAGGTAATGGCCAAAATTTCAAACGGCTGGGCGTCCCCTGTTGCCAACAGGTGAGCGATGCGACGCGTAAGAACACGGGTTTTGCCGGAACCAGCTCCCGCGATCACGAGCAGCGGACTGCCGCGGTGCTCCACGGCCTCGCGCTGTGGTTGGGTGAGACCTTCGACCAACTGATCAGGACTCGGCCGACGCATCGTTGGCGTGTCTTCGTATTCGGGTTCAAACAGTGTCATGGGTAACGTGGGCTCACTGACTTCGAGGTTCTTGGCTCAGGGTATCGCCCTGCACCGACAGACCCCGAGTTACCAGCTGCCACTTACTCCCACTCGATCGTGCCTGGTGGCTTTGACGTAACGTCAAGAGCAACCCGGTTGACGCCGTCGACTTCATTGATGAGTCGATTGGCAATCGTTTCTATCAAGTCATAGGGAAGCCGTGCCCAGTCAGCAGTCATGGCGTCATCCGAGGTCACCGCTCGAATGACAATGGGGTAGGCATAGGTTCTTCCGTCCCCCATGACCCCAACGGTTCGAACTGCTGGCATGACGGCAAAGGATTGCCACAACTCGCGATAAAGACCGGCCTTTTTGATCTCATCGATCACCACGGCATCGGCGTTACGCAAGATTTCAGCTCGCTCTGGCGTTACCTCACCAATGATGCGAACGCCAAGACCGGGGCCAGGGAAGGGCTGACGCCAGACCAGCGATTCGGGCAGACCCAGTTCCTCGCCAATGGCACGTACCTCATCTTTAAACAGCGAGCGAAGTGGCTCACACAATTCAAAATCCAGGTCTTCCGGCAAACCGCCGACGTTGTGGTGACTCTTGATGTTGGCAGCGTGTCCAGAGCCCGATTCGATGACATCGGGATACAGCGTGCCTTGCACCAAAAACTTAGGACCCTCTCCCCCAGCACCAAGGTCACGAGCAACTTCTTCAAAAATACGGATAAAGAGTTCACCAATGATCTTGCGCTTCGCTTCGGGGTCAGTGACGCCTTTGAGTGCTTCAAAGTAGCGATCGGCGGCGCGAACATGGACGAGGTCAACGCCGAACTGCTCCCGGAAGGTGGCTTCGATTTGTTCACCTTCATTGCTGCGCATGAGGCCCGTGTCGACGAAGACGCAGGTGAGCTGCGTGCCAATGGCCTTGGTGACCATGGCAGCCGCCACGGCTGAGTCCACGCCTCCACTCAACGCACACAGTGCCTTTTGGTCTCCGATTTGTGCACGGATCTTTTCGACTTCGCTTTCGATAATCGAAACGTTCGTCCACGTGGGAGCGAGACCTGCCAAGTCATGCAGGAAGTGAGCGATGAGTTCTTGACCACGTTCTGAGTGCACGACTTCGGGGTGGAACTGCACCCCATAGATCCGTCGCTCATCGTCAGCAAATGCCGCCACGGGAGCCTCAGGACACGACGCCAAGGCCACGGCACCTACTGGCGCTGAGGCGATGGCATCACCATGGCTCATCCAAACCGTTGACTCGGCAGGCCACTTCGCGAGCAAACTTGTCGCCGAAGCCGTCGTCAGCATGGTGCGTCCGTATTCACCTTTTCCTGTTGCCACGACCTCGCCACCAAGGTCGCGAGCGAGCAGCTGCGCACCGTAGCAAATACCAAGAATGGGAATCCCGAGGTCATAGATCGCTGGGTCGATGTCGTGCGCACCGGGCTCGTAGACCGACTTTGGTCCGCCTGAAAAGATGATCGCTCCGGGCTGCTTGGCGGCAACGTCTGCGGCACTTATCGAATGCTGCACGATCTCTGAAAAGACGTGAGCTTCGCGAACCCGACGGGCAATAAGTTGTGCGTACTGTGCGCCAAAGTCAACGACTAAGACGCTGCTTGAGCGCGATTGGCTCAATGGCCCATTCCCACGCCTTGGGAGCGTTGCAAGTCCTTGCCTTCGGTTTGAAGTGACGGAGCAACCATCACTTCAGCCTTCTGGAACTCCTTGACCGTCTCATAACCACAGGTGGCCATGGAGGTGCGCAGCGCCCCGAAGAGGTTCATACGACCATCGTTTTGGTGCGCCGGTCCAAGCAAGATCTCTTCCAGAGTTCCCCGCACCTGGGTCTTGACTCGGGTGCCACGAGGAAGCGTGGGGTGGAAGGTTGCCATACCCCAGTGGTTCCCAGGAGCCGGCGCTTCTACCGCCGACGAGAGCGGTGAGCCAAGCATGACGGCATCTGCTCCACAGGCGATGGCTTTGGAAACATCGCCACCCTTGGACATGCCACCGTCGGCGATCACGTGAACATAGACACCGGTTTCATCCAAGTGGCGCATACGAGCACCTGCCACGTCGGCGATGGCTGTGGCTTGAGGAACACCGAGTCCTAGAACGCCACGCGTGGTGCAGGCATTGCCCGGACCAACACCAACGAGTACACCAATGGCGCCGGTGCGCATGAGGTGCAGGCCAGCTTGGTACGACGCACATCCACCGACGATGGTCGGGATGTCGTATTCGCGGATGAACTGCTTCAAGTTCAAAGGCTCGACGGTCTTCGAGACGTGCTCGGCAGAAACAACGGTGCCTTGCACCACCAGAATGTTCAAGCCAGCTTCAGCAATGGCCTTGGCCATCCAGTCGGTTCGTTGTGGAGTTACCGACGCGGCCGAGATGATGCCTGCATCGTTGAGTTCCTTGATGCGAGCGCTCACGAGTTCGAGTTTGATTGGCTCTTCGTACATCTGTTGCATACGAGCCGTTGCTTTGTCGTTGTCGAGCTCCATGATCTCTGCAAACAACGGCATTGGGTCTTCGTAACGCGTCCACAAACCTTCGAGGTTCAACACTCCTGCGCCACCAAGGCGGCCCATCTCGATCGCGGTGCGAGGACTCACGACACCATCCATGGCTGATGCCAAAACAGGGAGATCAAAGTGATACGCGTCGATGTCCCATGAAATGTCGACGTCTTCTGGGTCACGCGTCCGACGTGACGGAACGATGGCGATGTCATCGAAGCCGTATGCCCGGCGACCTGATTTGCCGATACCAATCTCAATCTCTGCCATGGGGGTTCCTTTGCTCGCGCGCGACTAGTTCGATATCGCGGAGCCGACCCTCCGGCGATACCTCATCTTAGTTGGCGCTTGGACTCGATTCAGACGCTGTCGTCAATCTCAAGCACGTTTTTCACGCGAAGCCCCTCGATCTCGGCGGGCAAGGCGTGCATGGTGGTACCGGCCAGCAGGTTGATGAATTGGACGAGCAATCGACCTGTCATCCCCCAGATCATGTCGCCGGCCACCTCAAAAAATGAGACGGGGAGTAGGTGAAGTTCATGCTCGGATTCCCGGGGAAATCCCAGATCTCCCCGATCCCAAAATTCCTCGTGGTACACCCCTGGTTGGAGGAGTTCGGTGAAGGAATGGTCAAAGATTCGTTCCACTTCCGCCTCGTTGGCCTGTAATTGAGGTCGTCCTTGGAGAGCCACCACCATGGGCTGTACCCGGAACTTCGTTGAGGCAGTGCGCAAGGGATCCAAGTGGCCGAGAAAGGTCGCCAACGATGGATCGAGGCCCACCTCTTCATGAGCTTCGCGCAACGCTGCATCCAAGAAACTTTCGCCCTCATCAAGGCGACCGCCAGGGAAGGCCACCTGATGGGCGTGGTTGCGCAATTTCGAAGAGCGACGGGTCAGGATAATTCTCACATCGTTGTCTTCTTCGAAGAGCGCGATGAGTACTGCTGAGTGACTCGTCGGTGGTCGATAGCCAGCAGGTAAGCCGACTTCGAGATCATCGGGTCCCATGATGTGGGGCCCTAAGGGCGGATCGCCACGATACCCCTCGGCCTCCATGACGCTTCGTACGCGCTCAATCGTGACCGGCCCAATGCCCTCTACCGGCCAGGGGGCAGTTCGTCCCGGCCAGTGCCTATTGGGTCGAGGGATGACTTGGGGGTAGGGCATCTCTCTGAGGCTAGGGGCTAGATCCACGCTTCACTCGAACAGCACAATGGCCGGACTCACGAAGAGTCCGGCCATTGTTCGAGCTCTGTTGAGCGCGCTGAATTACATCATGCCGCCCATACCGCCCATACCACCCATGGCGGCAGCAGCGGCTGCGGCATCTGCACCATCGTCTGGCTTGTCGGCCACCAAAGCTTCGGTGGTCAACAGCAACGAAGCGATCGACGCGGCATTTTGCAGGGCTGAACGAGTCACCTTGGCGGGGTCAATGACACCAGCCTTGACGAGGTCCACCAAGTCACCGGTCGCTGCATTGAGGCCGATGGAGCCTTCTGCGTTTTCAACGGCCTGGACCTGTACAGCGCCTTCCATGCCCGCGTTAAGGGCAATCTGGCGAAGCGGAGCGGTCAATGCGTGGCTGACAATCTTGGCGCCCGTAGCTTCGTCACCTTCCAAGGTGGCGATGAGTGCAAGAACGGCCTTGCGAGCACGAACCAGCGCGGTACCACCTCCGGCGACGATGCCCTCATCAATCGCAGCACGCGTAGCGCTCAATGCGTCTTCGATGCGGTGCTTCTTCTCTTTGAGCTCAACTTCAGTTGCGGCACCAACCTTGAGAACGGCGACGCCACCGGCGAGCTTGGCAAGACGTTCTTGGAGCTTCTCGCGGTCCCAGTCCGAGTCGGTCTCTTCGATTTGGCGCTTGATCTGGTTCACGCGACCAGCCACTTCGCTGGCCTCGCCTGCACCATCGATGATGGTGGTGGCGTCTTTGGTGACCACGACGCGACGTGCCGTACCGAGCAGGTCAAGGGTGGCGGTCTCAAGCTTGAGGCCAACCTCTTCAGCGATGACCTGACCACCGGTCAAGATCGCCATGTCCTGGAGCATCTCCTTACGGCGCTCACCAAAGCCAGGGGCCTTGACTGCTACCGAGTTGAAGGTGCCGCGGATCTTGTTGACGACCAAGGTCGCCAAGGCTTCGCCTTCGACATCTTCGGCGATGATCAGCAGCGGACGACCCGATTGCATGACCTTCTCGAGCAAAGGCACCAGGTCCGAGACCGAAGAAACCTTCGAGTTCAAGAAGACGATGAAGGGGTCTTCGAGCACTGCTTCTTGACGGTCGGGGTCGGTGACGAAGTAAGGAGACAAGAAGCCCTTGTCGAACTGCATACCTTCGGTGAGCTCAAGCTCAAGACCAAAGGTGTTGGACTCTTCCACCGTGACGGTGCCGTCCTTGCCGACTTTGTCAATGGCGTCAGCGAGCAACTCACCAATTGCGTTGTCGGCAGCCGAGATCGATGCAACCTGAGCAATCTCTTCCTTGCCGCCAACTTCCTTCGCCTGGCTAGCAATGTCAGCAACGGCTGCGGCCACTGCCTTGTCAATGCCACGCTTCAGACCCGTTGGGGTGGCACCAGCCGCGACGTTTCGCAGACCTTCTTTGATGAGGGCCTGGGCCAACACGGTGGCGGTGGTGGTGCCGTCACCAGCAACATCGTTGGTCTTGGTGGCAACTTCTTTGACCAGCTGCGCACCCATGTTTTCGAAGGGGTCATCGAGCTCAATTTCACGAGCGATGGACACGCCGTCGTTGGTGATCGTCGGAGCACCGAACTTCTTCTCGATGACAACGTTGCGACCCTTGGGTCCAAGCGTCACCTTGACGGTGTCGGCGAGCTTGTCAACGCCGGCTTCGAGGCCACGACGAGCTGCGTCGTCAAACTTCAGAATCTTGGGCATAGGAACTCTCTTTCTTGAGACAGAACGATTCGCACATCCTCAGCGCTGACGCATTCGCCAGCGCTGAGGATGCACAAGGGGGATACTGCGATCGTTACTTAACGATCTTGGCGAGCACGTCGCGGCTGGTCAGGATGAGAAGGTCCTGGCCATCAACGGCAATTTCGGTGCCGCCGTACTTGGAGTAGACGACGGTGTCGCCGACTTTGACGTCGAGCGGGATGATCTCGCCTGTGTTGTCTGCACGACGGCCGGGGCCGACAGCCAAGACTTCACCCTGTTGGGGCTTCTCCTTGGCCGAGTCAGGGATAACCAAGCCTGAAGCAGTGGTTTCTTCTGATTCGCTAGGACGGACCACAATCCGGTCGTCGAGGGGTTGCATGTTCATCGGTGGAGCCTCCTTGGGCCAGTTAGCACTCGAATGTTGCGAGTGCCAGATTAGCAGTATCGGGGCGAGAGTGCCAACCGCACTCCCCCTTTTTTTGGCTCCACCTCGGTAGGCTCCCAATTACCCCAAAAAAGCCGAGGATTCCCATGGCCACCACGAAGCCGGCAACTACCAAAACCGCGAAACGCAGCCGCCCCGCTGGCGTGATCCCCGCCCGATCGAATACCGCCACCAAAAGAGACCGCCGGCCACAAACCAGACGCATCCCCACCGAGCACCTGGGGAGCCCCTCAACCGCTGTGGTGGTGACGGGCGGTGGAGAAGGTATTGGCCAAGCAACGGCGCTTCGATTGGCTGAAGCCGGTCGTCCCGTTGCTATTTGGGACAAGATCGGCGAACGAGCCGATGATGTGGCTCTAGCCTGTCGCGAGCGATTCGGCACGCTCGCGATCGGTGTGACCATCGATGTCACCAAAACCGATGACCTTGACAACGCAGTCGCGGTCACGAGAAATAGCCTCGGCGTCATTGGCGGTCTCGTTCACGCAGCCGGCGTCATTAGGGCGAAAGCCATCGATCAACTCACTGATGAAATTTGGGACGAGACGATGGACGTGAACTTGCGTGCAGCTGCGATGCTCACCAAGGCCTTGACCCCTGCACTCATAGAGGCAACACCCGGTTCAGCCATTGTCTACGTGTCGTCCATGGACGCATTTGTTTCCAACAAATTGGTTTCGGCCTATGACGCGTCCAAGGCAGGGCTCCTTGGACTCACGCGTTCTGCGGCGCACGCCCTCGGACCATCTGGCATTCGCGTCAACGCCGTATGCCCTGGTTACGTCCGCACCGAGATGACCGACTTAATGTTTGCCACCGATGCCGTCATCGACCACATCGCCTCGACTATTCCACTCCTGCGCGTAGCGGAGCCCGATGATGTTGCCACCGTCATTCGTTTCTTGTTGTCAGACGAAGCCGCATATGTCACGGGTTCTTCTCTCACCGTTGACGGCGGCGTGACCTCGACGAGGCCCAGCTGATTTAGCGCTCAAAGGTTACGGTGGCGTCCGGCTTTGGCTTGGCTTCTCTGACGACCACCGTGTGAGCTGCCCGGTCGTGCACGGTGCGGTTCATCTTGTCGAAGGCTGGCATCACGAGGTCAACGAACTCAACCACGATGCCCACGCCAGAAAACTCCGAAGGAATGGTGAAGAGTCCGGCCACCAATGCGCGCACGGCTGCTTGCCGTGGAGTGGGAACCTGGCGCGTTGAGGCATCAACGCAGCGCAAACGACAAGCGCGCATCCCCAAGGTCTGACCATTCCAGAGTCCAATGAGCAAACTGGCGTAGAGGAAATTCACCAGCAGTGCAGCAACAGCCCCCGCCCACACATTCAGATGACTGATGCGAATCGTCAGAGTGTCTGCCACGAGCCCGACAATGATCCCATCGATGAAGAAGCCCAAGAATCGCCACCAAAACCCGGCAAGTGGCAGCGAAGCGGGCGCTCCAATATCGGGTGATATCGGGGTAATGGACGCGAGCGAGTCCGGCTCGGGCTGACCTAGTGGCCATGGATCAATAATTGGCTTCTCGTCGGAAGGTTCGTCGCTCATGGTCATCCTGAGATTGAAGAAGTCATGATCCTAGATGGCCACCCAAGCTCGAAGGCGTTAGCCGAAGGTAACCGTGGTGTTGGGTGCAATACCGACATCGACTACCAAGGTCCCCGCCATCTTGTCGTGCAAGGTTTGGCGCTTTTGGTCCCACGCAGGCCACAGCAAATCCAACCATCCCACGAAGAAAATGATGTTGCACAAAATTGCGCCAAAGGTTCGGCCCAACGCCTTACCAGCACTCGGGACCTTTCCCGTTTTGGCGTCGACACACTTGACTTTGACGGCTTTCATACCCAGCGTTTGGCCTTGTGAGAACGCAATCATGAGCCACGGATACACAATGGCCAGCGCCACACCCAACAAAAGGCCAAGCAACGGAACTCGAGACGTGGCAAAAATCGCTATCGCCACGAGGTAGCCACCGCCAATGATCACACCGTCTAGGAGGTACCCACCAACGCGCCTCCCATAGGGAGCAAGTTTCATAGTTTCTCGGTGCGTAGGTTCCTCAGGTGTCGTCATGGCACTACCTCCTCACTCGCTCACGATAGGTCGCTGGTGTGACCTCTGGCGACTGTTTTTATGGTTGGTGGCGTTGAACGCGCCACGAAGTGCCGTCTCGCTCATAGAAGTAGCGATCGTGGTAGCGATCGGGACGCTGCTGCCAAAACTCAAAATGACTTGGAACGAGTTGATACCCACCCCAGTACTGGGGTCGCGGGACGCCACGTCCTTCGAACGCTGCTTCGGTATCGAGGAAGCGCGCTTCGAGTGCTTTACGACTTTCGATGGGTTGGCTCTGTGCGGAAGCATGTGCGCCGATTTGATGGCCACGGTTTCGTCGCGCAAAGTACGCATCTGATTCTTGGGCACTGATCTTCTCGATGCTTCCCTCGATGCGAACTTGTCGGCCCATCTCCTCGATAAACCACAAGATTGCTCCCTTGGGGTTTTCTTCGATGTCATGGCCTTTGCGGGATTCATAGTTGGTATGAAAGACGAAACCTCGCTCGTCAAAGTTCCGAAGCAAGACCATCCGCGCGGCTGGTTGACCTGAGGCATCTGCCGTTGCCACACAAATAGCTTCAGGCTCTCTCACGATCTCGGTTGCTTGGTCGTACCAAGCAGAAAACATCTCAAAGGGATCGCCCATCACCTCAGCGTCATCGAGGGGAAACCATGCAGGCTGTTCGCCTCGCTTCATGTGAGTACCTCCATCTCGAGTTGCCATGAGGGATCGGCACCCACCTTAAGGTCATTGGGACCATTCTCGGCCAAACGATGCCACCCCGCGGCGCCAATCATGGCGGCATTGTCCGTGCACATCGCGAGTGAAGGCAGCGCGCAGGCAATTCCTGCTTCGTCGCAGGCCTCTTGAGCTCGTCGACGCAGTTCAGAATTTGCCGCTACCCCGCCACCGAGCACCAGGGTCTTTGCGTCCACTAGATCAACCGCCCTCATGGCTTTGGCGACTAAGACATCCACGGCTGCCGCTTGGAATGAAGCGGCAATGTCGGCAAGTTCAAGCTGATCATCTCGATCAACGGCCCGAATCACCGCAGATTTAAGTCCCGAGAATGACACATCGAGACCATCGCCCATCATGGCTCTCGGTAGTTTGAGGGCTTTGGGGTTCCCTCCTTGCGCCAGTCGGTCGATGGCCGGGCCACCTGGATAACCAAGGCCCACGTAACGCGCCACCTTGTCGTAGGCCTCACCGGCCGCGTCATCGATGGTCGCACCAAGAAGTCGATAGTGTCCAGGACCGCGAACTTCAATGAATTCCGTGTGGCCACCCGAGACCAGCAACGTCACCGCGGGGAACGCCACGTTGGGGTTTTCCAATTGAGCGGCGAAGAGGTGGCCTTCCATGTGATTGACCGCGATGAGCGGAACACCCCAGGCAAGACAGAGTGCTTTCGCTGCGGACAAGCCCACGAGCAAGGAGCCGATGAGTCCAGGCCCTGCGGTTACCGCCACCGCATCAATGTCCGGCTGCGTCATGGAAGCACCAGCTTGGACCAGGGCCGCTTCAACGACGGGCTCCATCACTTCTAAGTGGGCGCGGCCGGCAATTTCTGGCACCACCCCACCGAAGGATTCGTGGAGTGCGATTTGGCTCGACACAACGGAACTCAGGACCCTAAGGTCTCGGGTAACTACGGCTGCGGCGGTTTCATCACAACTTGACTCAATGGCCAAAATCTTGCCCGTTGTCATGCTGCTCACGATAGGCCCCGTGCCAGTTCGCTGCGACGTGCTATTTCTTGCTCGGAAGCAATCTCGCGATTCCACATGACCAGCGCATCTTCGCCGCCGGCGTAGTAACCCTTGCGCACCCCAACGGGTGCAAGGCCAAATCGTTGATAGAGCCGTTGGGCAACCTCGTTACTCGCCGCGACCTCCAAGGTCATGCCCATGGCACCTCGGGCAACGGCCACTTCAATACCTTCGAGCAACAGCCTCGTGGCTATGCCTTGGCCTCGAGCTTCGGGAATACTCGCAATGGTATTGACGTGGACCTCATCATCAACGAACATCCATCCCACATAACCAACGATGAGCTCATCGTGTCGTGCCACGAGGTATCGCCTATTAGCCAAACGCAGTTCATCGGCGAGGAGACGTTCCGACCAAGGTTCAGGGAAGCACAATTGTTCAATGGCGGCAACGACCTTGAGATCAGCCTTGGTCATTTCCTGAAGCACCACGGCAGTCATGATTTGAAACGATCAAGCACGTGAAAGTTCGCCACTGCGTCGGGATCGCGCAGATACATCGGCACAATCGAGCGAAGATCTTGACCCGTAGTCAACTGCCGTGCCTTGATGAGCTCGATGGCACATGCCGGACTCGGTGTCACGACGTCCTCATTCACGACGAGGCCCATGGACGCAAAAACGTCGCGGTAACGCTGTGCTCCATCGCCAATCAGAACTGTTTGATCCCCGGCCAGCTGACCCAGTGCTTCGGGGGTCAGCACCAAGGGGTCACTCACTGCTTGGTCGCCGAGGAAGTGTTGGGCAAAAACTTCACCACGGCGAGCATCAATGACGCTCCAACAATCTTCGTCTTGGCGACGCTGACGGGCCAGGACTTCGAGACTACTTACCCCAACGATGGCGCAGTCCAATGCAGCGGCGAAGCTGCGTGCGGCCGAAACACCGACACGCAAACCCGTAAAGAGGCCCGGACCTATGTCCACCACGATGAGGTCAAGATCTCGCATCGTCCACGAGCGCTGGCGCAGGTGATCTTGAATGCAGGGCACCAAGGTTTCGACATGGTGCATGTCGCGAGAAGCTTCAACTTCCTCAGTTCCCTCGTCACTCGAGATCGCGATCGCTGCCACCGACGTGGCCGTTTCGATAGCCAAAATATTCATGATGACCACCCGCCCAGTGCTTCGGCGATGGCACCTTCAGCAACTGCCGTTGTCTGGGTCTCAATGGCAATGATTCGATCATCATCGAGTTCGCCCTGAGACAGGCTGACGAAGATTCGTTGCGCGCCCAAGACATCGGGGGCGAGATCTCCCCACTCGACAAAACACACAGCTCCTGATTCGACTAACTCACCGATGGCCAAGTCGTCCACCTCTTCGCCCGAGACAGTGCGATAGAGGTCAGCGTGGAGCATCGTTGTGATGCCCCGCGAATTGTTCGCCCGATGTGATGCCAACAGGGTAAACGTCGGAGACGTCACTCTCCCCGTGACGCCGAGGCCACGCGCTAACCCCTGAGCCATTGCCGTTTTGCCAACGCCGAGACCACCAGCCGCGACGATAACCACACCTGGGACAAGCACTGATGCCAATTGGGAACCAAGGTCTCGCGTTTCCTCAACGGAATGGGTGGTCAGGGTCAAAGTCATGAGGCGGTGCTGAGTAGGGCGCGGACAACGTGGAGGTCTTGGCGCATCAGATCCACGATACGGCTTCCACCACGAAGGGCAGCCGCTGGGTGGTATGTCACGACCGCCTTGGCCCCACAGCGAGTTTCAAAGATCTGCCCATGGGCTTCTCGCATGGGTGATGCATCGCCTATGACGGCGCGTTGGGCGGTTGCGCCAACACACAACAGGACACGGGGCCCCAATGCAGCGATTTGGGCAGCCAAGCGTGGCCCACATGCGACTATCTCTTGCTTCGTTGGCGTCCGATTTTCTGGAGGTCTGCATTTCACCGCGTTGGCGATATACACATCATCGCGACCCAGCCCGAGCTCTTCTTCCAGTAAACGCACGAGCACTTGTCCCGAGCGTCCAATGAATGGAGCGCCCCCTTCGTCTTCATGGCGACCAGGCGCTTCACCAATCACCATGAGTCGAGCGTCGCTCGGCCCGCTTCCAAAGACCGCCTGACGTCGCGACTTAGCGAGGTCACAGGCTCGGCAGGCCTGTGCCTCTTGGGCTTGGAGGATTAAGTTGTTCACGCGCTTGGATGCCGAGAGCGCCAGCTTGCTGCTTCGAGGCGCGCAATGAGCTCACCCGTCGCCTCCAGCATGATCATGTGACCGGCACCACGGATTTCTTGGTACTCAGCGTTTCGCATCAAACTCGCCATGGCCCTGGCATGGCGTGGCGGAGTCAAGACATCGAGGGTCCCCACCATGACCGTGGCGGCTTGGGTGATGGAAACGAGATAATCGCGGCCGTCGAAATCAAACAGCTCCTCGAGCAAGGTAGCCACCACGCCGGGTGGGGTTGACTGCGTCACCGCTTTGGCGAGTTCCACCGCGGCGGGATCTGGCCTTCGCCCAAAGCCAACACGGGCCAGCCAAATCGCGGCATCGTTTGAGGGGAAGACGCCTTCACCTTCTGCTGCGCGATGGCGCAAGCCTCGTTGCGCCACCCCTTCTACTCCTCGCAACATGAAACGCTCGGGACTACTTTGACTTCCCGGCCCCGCTGACGAACTCAGCAAAACTAAATGAGCCACGCGCTCAGCCATGGCGTCAGCGTGTTCGACGAGGAGTTGTTGGGCCACCATGCCACCCATGGAGTGGCCCACGAGCACGCTCTCTTTGACGTTGAGTGCCACCATCGCTTCGGCGACATCTTGGACAACGCGCTCCATCGTCAAAGGGTCACTACCAGCCACTGAATTGCCATGGCCGCGCAAATCAATCGCGATGACTCGGTGGGTAGCACTCATAGCTCGGAGAACTGGTGCGAAGATCGAAGCGTTCAAGGTGATGCCGTGGAGCAACACAATGCAGGGCCCCGAACCGAGTTCAATGGCATGGATTCTCCCACCGTCACTCGCTTCGATGACCTGGCTTCTCGCCTCTGACGGAACCGTCAACCCAGCGGCTCGGAGTTCCTCTTCGTCAGCTTGGAGTCGCTTCGCGACAACTCGCTCTAGCGTCCAGCCAGACCACGCCAAAGCCCCGGCCGCGCCTAGGGCCGCGCCCACGAGTGCCACGCCGCGCCGTTTCATGATTGAGGCAGCCACCACTTTTTACGGCGTTTACCAGGGGGCTTGAGTGGTTCACCGACGTAGCGTCGATGGACGCGAGGGCCAATTCCGCACAGCACTTCCCAGGTGATGGTATCGAGACGCATCGCCCATTCGGACGTTGAAATCATCTCGTCGCCCTGGGTGCCCAGCAACACCACTTCGTCTCCAACTGCCACCTCGTGGTCACCGCAATCCGCGATGATTTGATCCATCGTCACGGAACCAGCCAAGGGGTGGCGCACACCACCGATGAGGACGTGGGCACCGGCATCAAAGAGTCGCCGGGGGAAACCATCCGCGTATCCCATAGGAACGGTCGCAACACGACTGCGCTTCGGTAATGCTCTGCGACGTCCATATGAAGGTCGCTCCCCAGCATCGATATCGTGCACGGCCGATACGCGTGCCTTGATTGTCAGAGCCGGCGCCAAGGCAAGGGGGCCAGCGAGGGACGTTGCGGCTTCAGCCGTGGCGTCCGAGGGTACCTCGCCATAGAGCACGAGACCGGCTCGCACCATGGAAAAACGCGCATCGGCCCGACCAACTGCTCCAGCCGAATTCGCGGCATGAAGGACCGGCGGGTGGACCCCGTGTGAACTCGCGATGGCGATCGCTTCATCGAAACGCTTTAACTGGAGGTCGGTGTAGGCCCGATCTTCGTCACTGCCACCATCGGCCACCGTGAAGTGCGTGTACATGCCCTCAATAACGAGCTGTGGGTGTTTCGCAATTTCATCAAGCAACGACCCGAGTTCTTCGAGTGACACACCCACGCGGTGCATACCGGTATCTACCTTGACGTGAATGGGTTGCGATCCACCCACGACTTTCGCCGCTTCAGCGGCGTAACGGACGCCAGCAATTGTGGCAATAGTTGGCGTCAGGCCAGCCGCAAAACAAACGGCAAAGGCATCGGCGGCAGGCTCTGAAAGCAGCAAGATCGGTGCCGTGATTTCCGCCTGACGTAGTTCCACGCCTTCGTCCACGATGGCCACGGCCAGGCCTTGCGCCCCGCCTTCGAGAAAGGCCAGCGCTGAGCGCACAGCTCCATGCCCATACCCATCGGCCTTGACGACGGCACACAGGGCTGCGGGGGCCACGCGTTGCGCAATAGCGGCCGCGTTGGCACGTAGTGCATCCAAGTCGATCTCTGCCCACATGGGCCTCAGGGTTCCCTCAACTGCCATGCAACACCTCGTCTAAAACCTCACCAACAAGGTATGGCAGGTCAGAAGCAATGAGAACACTTTGCGAGGCTTGGGCTCCAAGGCCATGGACGAGAGCCCCAATTCCTGCGGCATGAAGAGCGGGTAGCCCCCGAGCGAGCAGTGCCCCAATGACGCCAGCCAAGACATCTCCGGTGCCCGCGGTAGCCAAGGACGTCGTGCCCTGGGTTACAAACAAGACATCACGGCCATCAATGGCTTCGGGCCCCACCACCATGGTCGTGGGGCCCTTCAGCAAGACCACGGCTCCGGTGGCCTCGGCTAACGCCCTCAATTGGCCGACGCGGTCCTCGTCGAGTGACGCGCCCATGAGGCGAGCGAGTTCACCCTCATGAGGGGTCACAATCACGCTCGCATCGGATTGGCTCACCGCTGTAGCCAACTGATCAATGTTTTCAAAAGCGAACATGCCGTCAGCATCGAGCACAATAGGCACCTGGCGTTCGGCCACGATCCGACGGACCGATGAGGCCACTTCCTCAGTTCGGCCTAAGCCGGGGCCTACAACGAGCGCATGGCAGCGATCAAGATCTTGCACTGCAATCACCAACTCGTCAACACCGAAGTGAGCACGCACAGCCTCAATGGGCCAGGGTGCTGATCCTGGGAGTGCGGTCGTCACCAATCGCACCATGCCAGCGCCAGCACGTTGCGCGGCTTGGGCGCACAAGATTGCCGCACCCTCCATTCCTGGAGACCCAGCAATTACCCCAAGGGCGACCGACCATTTGTGTTCATCGCGTGGTTTTGGCGCTAGCAAAAATCGATCGTCAGGCTCCAACAGCGCCATCGTTGACTCAAGGGCAATACCGATATCAGCCACACGTACCGAGCCGCACCATTGGGGACCTTCACCAAGCAAGTGACCGACTTTTAGCGTCTGAATGGCAAGTGTCCAATCAGCATGGATCGCCTGGCCATGGATCATTCCTGTGTCTCCATCAACGCCAGAGGCGATGTCAACACTGAGGACCGGAACCTCATCGGCAATCTTGGGCGCTACGACATCGCGTGAGAGGCCCGTGCCAAACATCGCATCAATCACCAAGTCCGCTGACGCAACGTCAATGTCACCGGAAGAAATGTCATATTCTTCGACCACGGCCCCCGCTTGGCGCAACCATTGAGCCGCTACGCGACCATCCGCTCCGTTGAAGCCAGGACCGCACAGCACCACCACACGGCGGCCCTCAGGGTCGCCTAGAAGCTCAAGAGCGAAGGAAGCGACCGCCTCGCCAGCGCGCTCCACCAAGGTGTCGTGACCAACGAGCGCAACCGCCGCCTCGTCGGCCCTGCGCATCTCGCCAATGCTGACTACTGCTTGCATGGACAGGCCTTGGTTGCGATTGCCACTGCGGCGGCATGGGTGTCGTCGTGGGTGAGCGACAACATAATGTCGTCGATGCCGAGTGCCTGAGCTCGACGCTCACCCCGACGAAGCAAACGCACGTCGGGTTGGCTCCCCCGGCCACCGTGAATTTCAATTTCTAAAAACGAGACGTGATCAAAGCCTCGCCCCAGACACTTCATCACCGCTTCTTTCCCCGCGATCCTCGCAGCAATGGATTTCATCCGAGAGCTCGCTGATGAGACGTCGTCGAGAACGGCGCGTTCAGTGTCGGTAAGCAATCGGGCCTCAAGCGAAGGTCGACGCGCTAGCGAAGCGGCAACTCGCTCTACCGAGACGATGTCGATACCCGTGGCGAGGACGTGACCGCCTCGGTGATCGGGCAAGACGAACTCGCTCACTCCACCGTCACCGTCTTTGCCAGATTTCGAGGCCGGTCCACGTTGAAGCCTCTACCCCGAGCAAGGAAGTAGGCAAATTGTTGCAAGGGAACCAAGTCTTTAACTGGAGCGTGGAGTTCTGGCGCACTCGGCACAAAGATCCGATAGTCACCCTGGGCCGCAGCTTCGTCGTCACCATCATCTACGAGCAAAATCACCGTTGCCCCTCGTGACTTCACTTCAGCCACATTGGAGAGCATCTTTTCTTTGAGTGGCCCACCCGTCGCCATGGCCACCACCACGCAGCCTGGCTCAATGACCGCCAAGGGCCCGTGTTTGAGCTCTCCACCGGGGTAGCCCTCCGCATGGAGGTAGGAAATCTCTTTGAGCTTCAATGCCCCTTCAAGGGCGGTGGGGTAACCCGCGTGTCTGCCCAAGAAGAAGAAGTCGCGTGCGTCTCCAATGGCCTCGGCCACGGCCTTTACCTGCGCGTCTCTCGTTACCGTTTCTGCAACTAAACCCTCGAGGCTCTGCAGCGCTGCCACTTCTTGTTGGAATGAAGCGTCATCCAGGCTGCCTCTCACGCGAGCGATGTGCAGGCCAAGCAGTTGTAGCGCCACAATGGATGCGACCACGGTTTTGGTGGAAGCTACAGAAATCTCGGGGCCAGCCCGGGTGTAGAGCACTGCATCAGCTTCGCGAGCCATGGTCGAATCAACCACATTGGTGACCACCATGGTGGCCGCTCCCCCTTCAGCACCGTGGCGAACTGCTTGGAGGGTATCAACGCTTTCGCCCGATTGGCTTACGCCAATGACCAGCGTCTGGGAATCGAGTACGGGGTCTCGGTAGCGAAACTCAGAAGCAATATCGACCTCAACCGGTATTCGCGTCCAGCGCTCGAAGGCGTATTTAGCAACCAGGGCGGCATGGAAACTCGATCCACAGGCCACCATGATGATCTTGTTGACGGCCTTCACCTGATCTTCATTGAGTTCAAAGCGATCGAGCACAATGGAGCCATTCGGTGCCACTCGCCCGCGCAGCGTGTCAGCGATAGCCCGAGGTTGCTCTGCTATTTCTTTCGTCATGTAGTCGTCGTAGCCATCTTTTTGTGCGGCTTCGATATCCCAATCCACATGCATCGCCCGTGGTGTGACTTCCTTGCCATCAAGGTTTCGGACCACGATGGCTCCCGGCCGAAGTTCGACGATTTGGTCATCTTCCAAAATCACCACATCTCGAGTTCGCTCCAAGATCGCAGGAATGTCCGAGGCGAGAAACGAAGCCCCATCATGGCGACCCACGATGAGAGGCGAGATGCGACGTGCCGCCACGATGACATCGGGTTCCCGTGTTGACATCACCCCAATGGCAAAGGCGCCTCGAACAAGGCCGAGCGCCTGACGCACCGCTTCAACGAGCGATCCTGTTTCGACGAGCAGCTCTTCAATGAGGTGAGCGAGTACTTCCGTGTCAGTAACCGAGACCAAGGTGTGACCTCGAGCGACGAGGCCGGCCGCCAATTCCGCATGGTTTTCAATGATGCCGTTGTGCACCAAGGCCAACTCACCACTGCAGTCGAGATGAGGATGAGCGTTCGTTTCATTGGGCTGGCCATGGGTCGCCCACCGCGTATGGCCAATCCCGGCGTGAACCTCGGGCGCGCCTTGGGTGACGTGACGCAAGGTGGCAACCGACTGGGTGCCATCGGCAATACGCCAACGCACGACCTCTTGGTCATTCATCACGGCTACGCCGGCCGAGTCATATCCTCGATATTCCAGCCGCTCGAGGCCATCGAGCAAGATATCGAGGGCGTCGGCAGCACCGGTAACGCCAATGATGCCGCACATGGCTTCTTATCCTACCGGGCAGCCTCGGCTTCTTCAGCCCACGCTAAGCCGAGGCGATAATTTCGGCCAGGTGAGTCGCCATGCCATGGGCTTGGTCCGCGTCTTGGGATTCCACCAAAATCCGGATAACGGGCTCTGTTCCCGATGCCCGAACCACTAAGCGGCCGGTAGCGCCCAACTCGGTCTCGGCGGCCTCAAGCGCGAAACGCACTTCACGGTCGTCGAGGCGAGACTTGTCAGCCTTCACGCTGAGCAGTACTTGTGGGTAGGGCTCAAAGCTCTGAGCAACGAGTTCAGAGAGGGTCTTGCCCGAGCTCTGAAGGAGCCCCGCCAGCAAAACGCCGGTCAACACCCCATCGCCAGTGGTGGCGAGATCCGAGAAAATAATGTGACCCGATTGCTCACCTCCAAGGCTGTAGCCACCTTCATTGAGTTCAGCCAGAACGTTGCGGTCCCCCACTGCGGTCACCGAAGCACTAATGCCGTGGTGTTCGAGGTGACGGAGCATTCCAAGATTGCTCATTACGGTCACCACAATGTGGTGCTGGGCCAACATGCCGCGCATCTCTAAGTCTTCGGCAAAGAGCGTCATGAGGACGTCGCCGTCGACGACCGATCCTGTTTCATCAATCGCTACGAGGCGATCGGCATCACCATCAAAGGCCAGCCCAACATTGGCTCCGGACTCGACGACGAGTTGTGCGAGCGATTCAGGATGCGTTGAGCCCACCCCATCATTGATGTTGCGGCCATTGGGTTCGTTACCCATCACGATGACGCGTGCCCCAAGGTCGCGAAAGATGCGAGGAGCTATCGCACTCGCCGCACCGTGTGCGGTGTCGAGCGCAATCACCAATTCACTGAGATCACCTTCGAGTGCCGCGTCAACGTGACGTACCCAACTCTCAAGCAGCGACGCATCTTGGTCGGCGGCAACCAACTCGGGTAGCGCCGCGTTGAGGAACTCCGGCAGTTTGGATTCAATGGCAGCTTCCACCTCATCGGAGAGCTTGACGCCGCCCACTCCCAAGACTTTGATGCCATTGTCGAACCAGGGATTGTGCGAGGCCGAAATAACGGCACCGGGTGCATGGAACTCGGCACACACTGCAGCAACACCTGGAGTTGGCGCAACGCCAATATCAGTACAGGTTCCGCCAACGCTGATCAAGCCAGCTGCAAAGGCAGCGCTGAGGCGTGGTGATGATTCGCGAGTGTCGCGACCAAGATAAAAGCGTTGCGTTCCAAGCACCGAAGCCGCGGCAGCACCAAGGGCTGCGGCGATTGCTTCGGTGAGCTCTTCGTCTGCTTTGCCCCGGAGGCCATCGGTGCCGAATTGGATCGGCACGTCGATTAACGCTTCGAGTACTGCGGAGCCTTACGTGCCTTCTTGAGGCCGTACTTCTTCGACTCCTTCTCACGCGCATCGCGGGTGAGAAGTCCAGCCTTCTTCAAGTCAGGGCGACGCTCTGGGTCAAGCTCGATGAGTGAACGAGCGATGCCGAGGCGAAGTGCACCAGCTTGACCTGACATGCCACCACCATCGAGGGTCGCGTCAATGTCAAAGGTCTCTTCGACGCCAGAGATGCGAAGGGGCTCTTCAATCTGCATACGGTGAACCGATGAGGTGAAGTACTCAGCAAACGGACGCTTGTTAATCGTGATCACGCCGGTGCCCGGACGCAGACGCACGCGTGCGACTGCTTGCTTGCGACGACCGGTGGTCTGGGTAAGAGGAGCTGCCATGATTCGCTATGCCTTTTCTCGAATTACGCGTTCACGCGGCGAGCGCCGGGGACGTCGTAGGACTGGGGGTTCTGTGCTTCGTGCGGGTGGCTGGCACCTGCATAGACCTTGAGCTTCTCCATTTGGGCACGGCCCAAACGGTTCTTCGGCACCATGCCACGAATAGCACGAGTCACGAGTTCAACCGGGTCGTTCTCGAGCAACTTCGCATATGACGTTGAACGCAAACCGCCTGGGTAACCGGAGTGACGGTAGGCGAACTTTTGCTCAGCCTTGTTCGACGTCATGACGATCTTGTCCGCGTTGATGATCACCACGTGGTCACCCGTGTCAAGGTGTGGTGCGTAGTAGGGACGGTGCTTGCCGCGAAGCAGACGGGCAACCTCGGTGGCGAGGCGGCCCAAGACCATGCCGTCAGCGTCAATCACGAACCACGCGCGGTTGATCTCACTTGCCTTTGGGGAGTAGGTACGCACTGAATCTCTCTTTCAAAACCTTTGTGTTGGCATCCCACGTCTGCATCGATGGGGATGCTCCCTCGGCGCCATGGCTCCGAGTCGGGAGTGCCATGTTAGGACGGATCGGGCCCCTTGGGCAAACCGGGTGCTCCATAGTCCACTTCGACCAAGCAGAGGCCTTCTGATGGGGCCGGCTGAGCAGCCCCTTCTCGGCTCCCGCCACGTAGCAGCGCCACAATGTCCGCAGCCGTAGCTCGATGCCGGCCAACCTCAACAATTTGCCCCACGATGGAGCGAACCATCTGGTGACAAAAGGCTTTTGCGGCGATATCAACCACCAACAGCCTTCCAGTGGCTGGCTGAATGCCCTGTGAGCCGCTGCCATCGCGTACCCCGGCCATAGTCACATTACGAACAATGGGGTCTTCAGCCGTGGTTCCGGGGGCTCTGCGGCAAAATGCCCTGAAATCGTGTTCACCAATGAACGAGGCGATCGCCTGGTTCATGGCCCGAAGGTCAAGGTGATGGGGCACGTGCCAAGCCAATCCCTCGAGAAGCGGATCAGCTGAGGTGGCCTCATGGATCAGGTAGCGATAGCGCCTCGAGGTAGCGCTGTGGCGAGCATCGAAGGACGGTTCCACCGTTTCGGCGTCGAGGATGGAAATATCAGCGCTCAACGCACGGTTGAGTCGCCTCACCAAAGTCTCGGCTCCAACCACTTCTTCACGGCTGCTCGGCAAGGGGTCAGGCAAATCGACGTGGATTACCTGCCCCGACGCGTGCACGCCAGCGTCCGTGCGCCCAGCGCACGTAATGGTCGGTGGAGCGTCAAGACGGGCGAGTCGAGCAAGTGCTTCGGCTACGTCACCGGCAACCGTCTTGGTGTTGGGCTGATGAGCAAAACCGTGAAAGGCCGTCCCGCGATAGGCGAGCGTGATCTTCCAACGGGCGGTGTCGCCCATCTGCAAATTAGACGAGCTCGATACGCGCCATCGGGGCATTGTCGCCCGGGCGCGGTCCGAGCTTGAGGATACGGGTGTATCCACCAGGACGCTCGGTGTAACGAGGACCAATCTCATTGAAGAGCTTGTTGGCCATGTCCTTGTCGCGAATCAGTGACACGACGCGACGCTGGTTGGCAACGCCACCCTTGGTCGCAGCAGTGATGCACTTCTCGGCAATCGGACGCAGTGCCTTAGCTTTGGCCTCAGTGGTGACCAGAAACTCAGCAGCGATCAAGGATGCAACGAGGTTTCCCTGCATTGCCTTTTGGTGGGCGGACGTACCGCCGAACCGACGTCCACGCTTAGGTGTTCCGCGCATGATTTACGCCTCCGCTCGCAGGCCAAGACCGCGCTCTTCAAGACGCTCAGTGACGTCCTTGAGAGAGGTCTGACCGAAGTTGGTGATCTGAAGCAGGTCCTTCTCGGTGCATGCCATGAGCTCACCGATGGAGTTGATGCCAGCACGCTTGAGGCAGTTACGAGCACGCTCGGTAAGGCCGAGGTCCTCGATGCGGGTGTCGAACTCAGAACCCTGGCCAATGTTGGCCGAAGAGTCACCAAGTTCGAGTGCCTGGGGCTCGTCGTCAAGGCTGGCGACAATGCCCACGAGGGAGCTCAAGGTTGCACCAGCTGAAGCCAAGGCTTCGCGAGGTGAAATCGTGCCATCGGTTTCGATGTCAAGCACAATGCGGTCGTAATCAGTCGACTGCTCAACTCGAACTGGCTCCACCGTGTAGGTGCAGCGACGCACCGGCGAGAAGATTGCGTCAACGGGAACAACGCCGATGATGTTGCTTCGCTTGTTGCGCTCTGCCGAGACGTAGCCAACACCACGGTCAACTGTGACATCGACAGCCAAGCGACCACTGGCGTTCACCGTCGCGATGTGCAGGCCTGGGTTGAGCACCTCAACACCAGCGGGCAGCGTGAAGTCAGCAGCGGTGATGTCTGCAGGACCCGACTTGTCAATGCGAATCACCACAGGCTCATCAGAGTCTGAACGAAGGAGCAAGTCCTTCAGGTTCAAGATGATGTCGGTGACATCTTCCTTGACACCGTTGATGGTGGTGAACTCGTGCAGGGCTTCGTCAAAGCGAACCTGGGTGACAGCAGCACCGGGGATCGAAGAAAGCAAGGTGCGACGAAGCGAGTTGCCGAGCGTGTGACCGAAGCCAGGGTCGAGTGGTCCAACCGCAAACTGCTGGCGGTTGTACTGCTCTTCGCCGATGGCTTCGACGGTGGGGCGCTGGATGATGAGCATGGCGGGTAACTCCTCGGGTATCTACGAAAGCTTGGTGGTTACTTGGAGTACAACTCGACGATGAGGGCCTCTTGGACCGGCTCGTCAATGTTCTCTCGAAGCGGAATGTTCAACACAGTGACAGCGAAACCTTCATCGCCCTTCTCGAGCCATGCGGGCACAGGACGGTCAAGGGTGTCGCGGTTGCGAACCACGTTGAAATTGGTACGAGTCGCGGTCTTCAATGAGACGACTTCACCCTTACGGACGCGGTAACTCGGGATGGTCACGCGCTTGCCGTTGACAAGCACGTGGCCGTGACGAACCAACTGGCGAGCCTGGCTACGGCTTGCGCCCCAACCAGCACGGTAGGCAACGTTGTCGAGGCGCAGCTCGAGGAACTGCAACAGGTTTTCACCCGTGATGCCAGGACGACGGTTTGCCTCTTCGTAGAGGTTGCGGAACTGCGTCTCCAGGATGCCGTAGATACGACGAGCCTTCTGCTTCTCACGCAACTGAGCCAAGTACTCAGAGCCTTGACGCATGCGGTCACGGCCGTGCTCGCCTGGTGGGTAAGCACGTGAGTGACGGTCAGTGACCTGCTCGGAGACGGGACACTTCATTGAGTTGCAGCGCTCTCCCTTGAGGAAGAGCTTGGTGCGCTCGCGACGGCAAAGTCGGCAAACGGGTCCGGTGTAGCGGGCCATAACAAATACTCCTTAGACCCGGCGTCGCTTCTTGGGGCGACAACCGTTGTGAGGGATGGGGGTGACGTCTTTGATGCCGAGCACTTCAATGCCAGCGGCAGCCAAGGAACGAATTGCAGTTTCACGGCCTGAACCAGGACCGCGGACGAGCACGTCAACCTTGCGAACGCCGTGTTCCATGGCGCGCTTGGCTGCTTGCTCAGCAGCCAACTGGGCTGCGAAAGGAGTGGATTTGCGTGAACCCTTGAAGCCGACATTGCCAGCTGAAGCCCAGGACAACACGTTGCCGTCGGGGTCGCAGATCGAAATGATGGTGTTGTTGAATGAGCTCTTGATGTGAGCCACGCCGTAGGGAACGTTCTTGCGTTCGCGACGACGAGTACGCGTTGCAGCGGGCTTCGCCATTACTTCTTCACCTTCTTCTTACCGGCCACGGTCTTCTTCGGGCCCTTGCGAGTACGAGCGTTCGTGTGCGTGCGCTGACCGTGAACCGGCAGGCCCTTGCGGTGACGCACACCCTGGTAACAGTTGATTTCCATCTTGCGTCGGATGTCTTGTGCGACATCGCGACGAAGGTCACCTTCAACGGTCAAGTTTTGGTCGATCCAACTACGCAACTGGTTGACCTCAGTGTCGGTGAGGTCACGCACGCGCGTGTCAGGGTTGATCCCCGTCTCGGCCAAGATCTGACGTGACGTGGTCAAACCAATACCAAAGATGTAGGTCAATGAAATCTCCACGCGCTTTTCGCGGGGGATGTCAACGCCGGCAATACGAGCCATCTATCTCTTCCTCTTCCCTAGCCCTGACGCTGCTTGTGTCGCGGGTTATCGCAAATCACCTGCACGTTGCCGTGCCGGCGAATCACCTTGCACTTCTCGCACATTGGCTTGACGCTGGGTCGCACCTTCATGATTGAAACTCCGATTTCTTCTAACGAACGAACTGTTGTTGGAACAACTTGTCTTATTTGTACCGATAGGTAATGCGCCCACGGGTCAAGTCGTAGGGAGTGATCTCCACTTGGACTTTGTCCCCAGGGAGAATACGGATGCGGTGCATACGCATTTTCCCTGAGCTGTGGGCGAGAACCTTGTGCCCGTTCTCGAGTTCAACGCGAAACATCGCGTTAGGCAACGGCTCAATGACCGTTCCCTCGAGGACAATGGCGTCTTCCTTCGGCTTTGACAGGTTGCTCTCCTAGCGACTCAAACTGACCCTCCGTTGGCGCGCACGCATGAAAGCGTTTTGCACCACGAAGGCACTACTGGGTTGCCCGAGCGACCAATGGCCGTTCAGGGCGGATTGCCATCCTACTCAGAAAAAGCCATGCTTCGCCAATTGGCATTTCTGGCCGACATTTCAGAGGCTGATATGCCAAGTTTTCCACAGATTCTGACGGCAAAACTTACCGGTCTTCGGCCCGGGGCCCCTCCCCCCGATTTCTCTAGATTCGCGATAGCAGGCCATTTCAAGGACGATTAAGCGAATATCGCGAGCGTGGCCACGGGCTCAGCCAAGCGAATTGGTGGTAACCAAAGCGTCAGTCATAGCGGCCAACCGTTACTGAAGGGCTTGCGAACCTTCAGTTGATGGCAAGGTGGCGCTCAGGGGGCGCGCGACAAAAGGCCAACGCCTGACCCAATGGCTACATGCCGTGACCCACGCAGGTTCCCGCATCGCTATCGGAGTTGGTTCCATCTGGGCACACCGTGTTATTGAAAATGTCGTGGTGGCCTGACTGCGTTAAAAAGGTGGAGCCGAGAAGATTGGCGTCCGTGAAGTCATCAGCACCAAACACCGTTGAGCCCCAATTCTGATTCTGAAGATATGCCATGTAAAAGACATCGCCGATGAAGGTGGAGTGCGACCCGGTAGTGGTCACACCATTAAGCGATGCTCCCGTGAAATTTGCGTTGATGAAGACAGAGCCGTCAAGCACGGTGTTCAGTGTGGCATCAGTGAAATTTGCGCCTGTCGCTAATACCGACGTCCCCGTCCCAGAAATTGACGCGTAGGTGAAGTTTGCGCCGCGAACATCCGCACTGTCCCAGTTGGATCCCCACACGATGGGACATCCTGCAAGATCAACGCCTGGGTACTTGAGTGAACAATTTTGGCCCTGTGGGCCAGTTGGGCCAGTGGCTCCCCGAGCACCGGTGTTTCCAGCGGGCCCCTGCGCACCTTGTATTCCTGGCACACCTTGAACTCCTTGGGCGCCTTGGGGACCTATCGCACCTTGCACGCCCGCTGCACCCGCGGTGCCTGCAGGCCCAGTTGCACCACGGGGACCCTGTAGGCCCGTGGGGCCCGTTGCATTCCATGACACTTTCTTGGACCCTCGAGGGCAGACCAGGGAAGCTGATGCACTCAACTTGCTGAGACCCGAACCGTGTTTGGCTTCGCACGCGTAATACGTCATTTGATGGGTAGGCGCATTGCCACCCAAGGCCCCCGAGCTCACCACTGCGAAAACACTCGCGGTCAACACGGCTGCACCCACCGCGGCCCCAATTCGGGTTGAAAAGAAATTCATTACGGCCCCCACAGAGCTCGGAAGTAATTACTTGCCCACCCTAGGTCGTCCCATGCGGTAACGCCCATCAAGGTCTTCAGCGCTTACGTGTGCCCGAAGCACGTTCCCTGGTCCTCCTGGGACTTCGAACCGTCAGGGCACACCGTGTTCGCAAACATATCGGTCCCATTGAGCGCCAAATTCGTGTCGCCAAGCAAGTTGGCGTTTGCGAAATTGACGTCGTCCACCACTGAAACTTCGAAATCATCATTTTGCAGGTTCGCTGAAGAAAAATTCACTCCCGTGAAATTTCCTTGGACCCGAACATGGCTGATGTCGGCAAATTGAAAATTGGCCCCAGCGAATTGCCCCCCGAATGCTGCTACTGCGGAACTAATCGAAAGGGAAGAAAAATTTCCTCCTTTCGCGTTAATTGCCACCGCCCCACCCGGCGATGCATCCATGATCGCTCCGGCAAAATTGGCTCCGTCAAGGTTGATGCCGTTGATCGCACTCCCCTTGATCGTGCAGCCCGCGAGATCAGCGCCGGGATAGTACGTCGTACAACTTTGTGCGTTTGGCCCGGTTGGACCGATGGCACCCTGCGCGCCAGCGGATCCTGGCGTGCCTTGAGCTCCGGCAGGGCCCCTCGCTCCGGTGGGACCAGTCGCATTCCAAGAAACTTTTGTAAAGCCCTTCTTGCATTGCAGAGAGCTCAACGCACTGATCGTACTCACCGCTCCCCCACTATTTGCCTCACACGCGTAGAAGGTCGTGGCGCGTACCGGAGAATTTTTTGTCAGCGCTCCAGAACTCAACGCGACGACGGAGGCTCCGATTATGGCGGCTACCACAGCCACTGAGAGGCGAGACGAAAGAAATTTCACGAGGCTCACTTCCTGTGCGCACCCACGGCGCCTGTGCCGACAGGTTACTTTCGAGATGCACGCATGGTGAGGAAGGCCGCGACGCGAATAAATACCAACTGAGCTTATGGCAGGGTGAAGATTTCAGGCCCGTTGTCGGTTACGGCAATGGTGTGCTCAAAATGCGCGGACAAGCTGCCATCGGCAGTCACGACGCTCCAGCCGTCTTCTAACAGCATGGTTTCTTCGCCACCAATGTTGATCATGGGTTCAATGGCAAAGACCATGCCGGTCTTGAGCGTTGGTCCGGGAGAGCCCGGCCAGTAGTTGGGAACCTGAGGCTGCTCGTGCATGGCCGTACCAATGGCGTGGCCAACGTATTCGCGCACCACTCCGTAACCGGCAGCCAGGGCCACAGTCTCTACGGCACGTCCCACCTCGTGGAGTCGGTTGCCCTTGGTGAGTTGCTCGATACCTGCATACATAGAACGCTCGGTGACATCAATAAGGCGTTGGGCCGCTTTTGAAATCTCCCCCACTCCTGCGGTGTAGGCCGCATCTCCGTGATAACCCTCGATGATGGCGCCACAGTCAATGGAGATGATGTCGCCCTCTTCCAAGATCACCGTCTCGGAGGGGATGCCGTGAACGATCATGTCATTGGGGCTCGAACAAATGACCGCCGGGAAGCCGTGGTAGCCGAGGAAATTCGATTTGGCTCCACGCTTTTCGATGACCTCGGCGGCAATCTTGTTCAGATCCATGGTCGAGACTCCAGGACGAATGGCCGCCCGAGTGGCTTCGTGCATTTCGGCCACCACTTTGCCGGCGCGACGCATCTTGTCGAGCTCTACGGCGTTACGTCTCATGATCGACGTGTCGCCGCTTTGATGGCTGCCACCGTGGCGTCAAAGACGGCGTCAGCGTTTTGTGAACCATCGATGGTGACGAGCTTGCCGCGTTGTGAGTAGAAATCAACGAGCGGCAAGGTCTCGGCCTCATAGGCTGCCAAGCGCTTCATGATGGCTTCTGCAGTGTCGTCTTTGCGCTGCACGACTTGGCCCCCGCAGTTGTCACAAGTCCAATTCACAGCCGGAGGCTGATTGGTCGAATAAATCGCACCGCAGTCATCACACACACGACGTGACACGAGGCGCTGTAGGACATCTTCGGTGGGCACGTCGAGGTTGATCACGCAGTCGATGCCGTCGACGCCAATCTTTTCTTCCAGCAATTCAGCCTGCACGACGGTGCGAGGCACCCCATCCAAAATGAAGCCTCGGGTGGCAGCGTCAGGTTCGCTGAGTCGCTCGCTGACGATGCTCATGATGAGGTCGTCGCCCAAGAGCGAACCAGCGTCCATGAGTGGTCCAGCAATTTGGCCCAACTCGGTTTGGTTGCGCACGGCAGCACGCAACATGTCACCCGTGGAAATGTGCGGAATGGCATAGCGGTGCGACAGGCGAACGCACTGCGTTCCTTTCCCCGCGCCCTGCTTGCCGAGGACGATCAGCCTGACCCCGGTACCCATGGGTCTACTTGAGGAAGCCCTCGTAGTTGCGCATCATCAACTGAGAGTCAATCTGGCGCATGGTTTCGAGTGCCACACCAACGCTGATCAAGAGCGTGGTGCCATAGAAGGGGAACTTGTTCAAGTGCCACAGCGCCATGAGCAGCGACGGCACGACGGCCACAAAGCCGAGGAAGAACGCGCCGACGACAGTGATGCGGCTCAAGATGTGACTGAAGTACTGCTCCGTTGGAGGTCCTGGGCGAATGCCAGGGATAAAGCCACCTTGTTTACGGATCATGTCAGCTTGTTGGTGTGGCTCGAAGGCGATGTACACGTAGAAGAAGGTGAAGCCCACGATGAGCAAGAAATAAGAACCGATGTAGAAGAAGCTTGTCGGCGTCAGTGAGTTACGAACAAAGTTCTGGAACCATGCCCACGGGATGATGTTCGAGAGCAAGACGGGAATGTAGAGCACCGAACTCGCGAAGATGATCGGGATAACACCGGCTTGGTTGACCTTGAGGGGGATGTAGGTGGAGTTGCCACCATACATACGGCGTCCCACCACCTTCTTGGCAAAGGTGACCGGGATACGGCGCTGGCCTTGATCCATGAAGACAATGAAAACGAGCAGGGCTAGCGACACGACCAAGATGGCGATGGCTTTGGTCGGTCCACCTTCTTGCCAGATGCCGCGTGCGCCCGAAGGAATCGCAGCCACCACGTTGGCGAAAATCAGAATCGACATACCCTGACCAATACCTCGCTGGGTCACGAGCTCGGCGAGCCACATCACGAAAGCCGTTCCTGCGGTCAGGAGCAGCACCATGAAGGCAGCCAACCAGAAGTTGAACTTCGGGATGAGGTCAATAGTCAAGCCAATCAGGGCTTGGTCATGGCCGTGGAAGGCATAGACCAAACCAGTGGCCTGCAGCAGAGCCAAGGCAATGGTCAAGTACCGCGTGGTCTGGGTGATCTTCTTTTGACCCACCGCTCCTTGGTCACGCCACTCTTCAAGTTTAGGGATGACCGTCGTGAGCAGCTGAATAATGATCGAGCTCGTGATGTACGGCATGACACCGAGGCCAAAGATGGCCAAGCGCGTCAAGGCGCCACCGGAGAACAAGTTCAAGAATCCGAGCACACCCTTGCCTGAAGCTGCCGATTGAAGCAGTTGCACCTTGGCGTAGGACACGCCAGGCACAGGGACGTTTGCCCCGAACTGATACAGCGCAATGATGGCGAGCGTGAAGACGACCTTGTTGCGAAGGTCAGGAACTCGGAAAATGTTCGCGAGACGGTGCAGCACGAGCGGTGAAGCTTCCCTTATCGGTTGGCGTGCTGGTTACCTTGAGCAGCCGGACGCACCTTGAAGGGCTTGTCGAGCTTCTCAATGGAACCACCGGCAGCGGTGATAGCGGCCTCAGCGGATGCCGAGAAGGCGTGAGCCTTGACCGTAATAGCTGAACTGAGTGAACCACGGCCTAGCACCTTGACCAACTCGCCCTTCTTGGCGAGGCCACGAGCCACGATGACCTCAAGAGTCACGTCGCTCTCGCCGAGTGCGGCGATGGCATCAAGGTTGACGGGGGTGTACTCAACGCGGAAGGGATTGTTGAAGCCCTTGAGCTTCGGCAAGCGTTGCATCATCGGCAACTGGCCACCTTCGAAGCCTGCCGGGATGGTGTCACGAGCCTTCTGACCCTTGGTACCACGGCCAGCGGTCTTACCGCCCTTACCGGCAATACCGCGGCCAACGCGTTGGCGCCGCTTGTTAGAACCCTCTGCGGGAACGAGATCGTGGAGTTTCATTGGTTAAACCTCCTCCACCGTAACGAGGTGGGGTACGCGAGCGATCATGCCACGGATCTCAGGGCGATCCGGCAAGGTGTTCGTCTTGCCAATGCCACGCAGGCCCAAAGCGCGCAGCGTGCCGCGGTGCTTGGGCTTGGTGCCAATGCTGGAACGAACTTGGGTGACCTTCAATTCAGTCATCTCACATCACTTCCTTGAACAGGGTGTTGTTGCGCTTGCGCTCGTTGTAAGCGCGAAGCACGCCGCCAGGGACGACCTCGTCAGCAGCCTTGCCACGCAATGCGGCGATGTCTTCGGGGCGACGGAGCGCACGAAGACCCTCGATGGTGGCGTGGGCGACGTTGATGGAGTTCGAGGAACCCAACGACTTGGCCAAAATGTCCTTCACGCCGGCCATTTCCAAAATGGCACGAGCTGCACCACCGGCAATCACACCGGTACCAGGGGCAGCCGGCTTGAGCATGACGCGACCCGCGCCTGCCTCACCAATGACCGGGTGGGTAATGGTGGTGCCAGCGAGGGGAACCTCAAACATGTTCTTGCGAGCTTCTTCGATACCCTTTTGAACTGCCAGACCAGCTTCTTTGGCCTTGCCGTATCCCAGTCCAACGTTGCCGTTGCCGTCACCGATCACCATGAGGGCGGCGAAGCTGAAGCGACGACCACCCTTGACGACCTTGGCAACGCGGTTGACGTTGATGGTGCGCTCTTCGTATTGCTGCAATTCAGCCATTAGAACTCCAGTCCTCCCTCACGCATCGCGTCAGCGAGCGCAGCGACCCGGCCGTGGTAGTTGAAACCACCACGGTCGAAGACGATCTTGGTAATGCCGGCGGCCTTGGCGCGCTCGGCGATAAGGGTGCCGACCTTGACGGCGCCCTCACGGTTGGAACCAGCAACATCGGAACCCTTCTCAACTGACGACGCGGCAACGAGCGTGGTGCCCGAAGCGTCGTCGATGAGCTGGACGGTGATGTGCTTGTTAGAACGAAACACGGCTGCGCGCGGAACGGCGGCCGTACCCGAAACATTGAAACGAACCCGACGGTGACGTCGAATCCGAAGCGTGCGACTTGAACGCTGTGCCATGACTACTTCGCTGCCTTTCCAGCCTTGCGCAGAACGCGCTCATCGGCGTAGCGCACACCCTTGCCCTTGTAGGGCTCGGGCTTACGGATCTTGCGGATGTTGGCGGCAACCTGGCCGACGACTTCCTTGTCGTTGCCCTTCACGATGATCTTCGTGGGGGCGGGAACTTCGAAGGTAATGCCATCGGGTGCGTCAAAGTTGACCGGGTGACTGAAACCAAGGGCAAGCTCAATGGAGCTCGGGCCCTTGGCTTGGGCACGGTAACCAACGCCAACAATGTCGAGCTCTTTCGTGAAGCCCTCCGTCACGCCGATCACCATGTTGGCAACCAAGGTGCGGGTAAGGCCGTGCAGCGCACGGCTCTCACGCTCATCGTTGGGACGCTCGACGAGCAGGGTCTCCCCTTCTTGGCGAACATCAATCTGACCCGGGATGACTCGGGACAAGGTGCCCTGGGGGCCCTTGACCGAAATCGTGCGGTCGCTTACCTCTACGGTGACCGAAGACGGCACCGTGATGGGAGCCTTGCCGATGCGCGACATCTAGGCCTCCTCCCTCTTCATTGAATCGTTGTTACCAAACATGGCAGAGCACCTCTCCGCCGAGGTGGCGCTTGCGAGCTTCCTTGTCGGTCATAAGACCAGCCGACGTCGAAAGCACAGCGACACCGAAACCACCGAGCACGCGCGGAATGTTGTCGCTACGGGCGTAGATACGAAGACCAGGCGTAGAGACGCGCTTGAGGCCAGCGATCGACGACCGACGGTTGCCGTCGTACTTGAGGTTGATGTTCAGCGTGGAACCAGGCTTGCCCGTGTTGGGGGTCACCTCGAAGGTCCCGATGTAGCCCTCGCGCTCAAGAATGCGCGCAAGCGCCTCTTTGAGCTTGGAGCCGGGCATCGACACCGTGTCATGCTGTGCCTTATTCGCGTTGCGAATACGGGTCAGCATGTCTGCGATTGGGTCAGTCATGGACATATCGAACCTCCCCTACCAGCTTGCCTTCGTGACGCCAGGAATCTCGCCGGCGTGCACCATCTGGCGCAGGCAGATACGGCAGAGACCAAACTTGCGATAGACCGCCTTGGGTCGGCCGCAACGCTGGCAACGGGTGTACGCGCGCACCTTGAACTTAGGGGTGCGCTGCTGCTTGTTAATAAGTGCCTTCTTTGCCATGGGACTACTTGGTCTCCTGCTTGAACGGGAATCCGTACGCTCGCAAGAACGCACGACCTTCCTCATCGGTGCGTGCTGTGGTCACGATCGTGATGTCAAAGCCACGCGGGGTGTCGATCTTGTCGTATTCGAGCTCCGGGAAAATCAACTGGTCGTTGACGCCGAAGGTGTAGTTGCCGTTGCCGTCGAAGGACTTTGCCGAGAGGCCGCGGAAGTCGCGGATACGCGGAATGGCCAACGAAACAAGACGGTCGAAGAACTCCCAAGCACGGTCACCACGGAGGGTCACCTTGGCGCCGATGGGCTGGCCTTCGCGCAGCTTGAAGTTTGCAATGGACTTACGAGCCCGAGTAACCGCAGGCTTTTGACCCGTGATGGCTTCGAGGTCACGCTGAGCGCCTTCGAGCAGGCTCTGCTGTTGCGTTGCCTTACCAACACCGGCGTTCACCACGATCTTGACGAGACGAGGAACTTCCATGATGTTCTCCAGGCCCAACTCTTGCTTGAGCTGTGCCCGGATCTCGTTGTCGTAACGCTCTTTGAGGCGAGGGTGAGTAGTCGTACTCATTTACAACTCCGCTCCACACTTGCGGCAGACGCGGGTCTTGGTGTCCCCGTCAACCTTGTAGCCAGCACGCGCGGGGCCGTCGTGGCCCTTGCACCACAGTGATACTGCGGACACGTGAATTGGCATGAACTTGTCGATGATGCCGCCCTGAGTCGTCTCTGAGCGCTGCTTGGTGTGTCGCTTAGCGATGTTCACACTGTCGAGCACTACTTGATCTGAAGCAGGCATGGCCTTGATTACTTCGGCACGGTGTCCGGCGTACTTGCCAGAAAGCACCACTACCTCGTCACCTTTTTTCACGCGCATTAGAGCACCTCCGGTGCCAGCGAAACAATTCGCATGAACTTCTTGTCGCGCAACTCACGGCCAACGGGGCCGAAGATGCGGGTACCACGAGGCTGCAACTGGTCGTTGATCAACACAGCGGCATTCTCGTCGAAACGGATGTAGCTACCGTCTGCGCGGCGCTTCTCTTTCTTGGTGCGCACGACCACGCAACGGACAACGTCACCCTTCTTGACCGCAGCGCCGGGAATGGCGTCTTTGACGGTCGCGATGAAGACATCGCCAATTGAGGCGTAGCGGCGACGCGAACCACCGAGCACTCGGATGCACAGAACTTCCTTGGCACCTGAGTTGTCGGCAACGCGAAGACGGGATTCTTGCTGAATCATCGGGCACGCTCCAGGATTTCAACGAGACGCCAGCGCTTGAGCTTCGACAGCGGACGGGTCTCGCTCACGCGGACTCGGTCGCCAATCTTGGCGTCATTGGTGGCGTCGTGGGCGTAGAGCTTCTTGGTGCGCTGAACCGTCTTGCCGTACTTGGGGTGACGGACGCGCTCCACGATGGCAACGACAATGGTGTTGTCCATCTTGTCCGACACCACAATGCCCTCACGGACCTTGCGAGCGGCGCGCTCAGTTGTTTCTTCTACGGTGTTCTCGCTCATTAAGCGTCCTCTCCGTTAGCTGCCAGCGCTTCGGCGGCCGCAATTTCACGGTCACGCAGCACGGTCATCACGCGGGCAATGTCTTTCTTGACAGCGCCCAAGCGTGCAGTGTTGTCGAGCTGGCCGGTAGCGAGTTGGAAGCGAAGGTTGAACACTTCGCGACGCGACTCAGCGAGTCGGTCCACCAACTCGGCGTCGGACAGGGATACGAACTCGTCCATACGAGCACTCACAGCTGCACCTCCGGCGTGCCGTGGCTTCCCGGGCGCACCACGAACTTGGCGCGAATCGGAAGCTTCTGAATTGCTCGCTCCATGGCAGCCTTGGCCAAAGCCTGGTCCACACCAGCGAGCTCGAACATGATGCGGCCTGGCTTGACCACGGCAACCCACAACTCAGGGTTACCCTTACCCGAACCCATGCGGGTTTCGGCAGGCTTCTTGGTCACCGGCTTGTCGGGGAACACCCGAATCCACACCTTTCCGCCACGCTTGACGTGACGGGTCATGGCAATACGGGCAGCCTCAATCTGGCGAGCGGTAATCCAACCGGGCTCAAGGGCCTGGATGCCGAAGTCACCAAAGGTAACTTCAGTGCCGCCCTTGGCTTGACCGGACATACGACCGCGCTGTTGCTTACGGTGCCGTACTCGACGGGGCATCAACATGGTTAGTCAACCTCCTTGCGGAAGTGAGGGGTCTCGTGGCTCTCGTGGACCCGACGCTCGATCTCTTCTTCAGCAGCCAGGCGCTTCTCGAGTTCGTCAGCCTCGGCTGGGGTCGCGATGATCTCGCGAGGAGCCTCAATGACCTCGGTTTCGGCAATAACGACTTCTTCCACGCCAGGTTCTGGCATGGCTGCCTTGCGGCGACCACCACCAGCGGTCACCAGACGCTTCGGTGCAGCTTCGGCAGTACCGGCATCAACCGAACCTGCCGCTGAACCAGTGGCCATGGCCGCTTCAGACTTGATCTTCTCTTCAGCACTGATCTTGTAAGGGAGAATGTCGCCCTTGTAGATCCAGACCTTGATACCGACGCGGCCCGTTGCGGTCTTGGCCTCACGGAAGCCATAGTCAATGTCAGCACGCAGCGTGTGCAAGGGCACGCGGCCTTCGCGGTACTGCTCTTTACGCGACATTTCAGCGCCACCGAGTCGACCCGAGCACTGCACCTTGATGCCAAGAGCGCCAGCCTTTTGCACGGTTTGGATGGCACGCTTCATGGCGCGACGGAACGCAACACGACGCACCAGCTGGTCAGCGATGCCTTGGGCGATCAACGCAGCATCGAGTTCCGGCTGCTTGATCTCTTGGATGTTGAGCTGAATGCGGTTGGGAAGACCAGTGATCTTCTCCAACTCCTTCTTGAGGCGGTCAGCCTCAGCACCACGACGACCAATCACGATGCCAGGACGCGCCGTGTGGATGTCAACGCGGATGCGGTCACGCGTACGCTCAACTTCGATGCGACTCACTGCAGCTGTTTCGAGTTCGCGGTTCAAGAAGTCACGAATCTTCCAGTCTTCAATGACAAATTCCTTGTACTGCTTGTCCTCGTACCAACGGGACTTCCAGTCCGTCGTGATACCCAGGCGGAAGCCGTATGGGTTTACCTTCTGACCCATTAGTTGCTCTCTTCCTCAGTCTCGGCGACCTCGTCTGAGGCGGCGTCAGTCGTTTCTGCATCGTCATCTCCAGCGTTGGAGTCCTGAGCGATGTCATCGATTTCGGTGACCTCAATGTCGACAGCCTCATTGCTGGCCTCAACCTGGTCGGTCTCTACCATCTCGGTGGTCTCTTCGGTCGACGCAGCAGTTGCCTCGGCCTCAATCTCCGCCTCGCGCTCGGCGTCGCGACGACGACCACGCGACTGCTGGTCGGCACGACGACGCGATTCAGCAACTCGCTTGGAGCGAGCAACTTGCGAGTTCTGGGTTGCCTTGGCGCGGATGGCGAGCTTGTCGTCATCCATGCGAGCGACGATCACCGTGATGTGACAGGTGCGCTTACGAATACGCGTGGCACGACCACGGGCCCGAGGGCGCCAGCGCTTCATCGTGGTGCCTTCGTCGGCATAGGCAGCGGCCACGTAGAGCTCGTTAGCAGCCTGGCCATCGTTGTGCACCGCGTTAGCGACCGCAGAAGCCAATACCTTGGCAATGACGTCAGCGGCTTCGCGCTCGGTGTTGTTCAAGATTTCAGATGCCAATTGGACATCCTTGCCTCGGATGAGGTTCAGGACAACGCGAGCCTTGGAGGCTGACATGTGGAAGTGGCGCAGGACTGCCTTGGTCCCGGGACGCTCATTAGTCTTCGTTGCGGTCATCGACGGCCTGCCTTTTCCTGGCCGGCGTGGAACCTGAAGGTCCGCGTCGGGGCAAATTCGCCAAGCTTGTGGCCCACCATGGACTCAGTCACAAAGACCGGCACGTGACGACGACCGTCGTGAACGGCAATGGTGTGGCCGATCATGTCAGGAATGATGGTGCTGCGACGCGACCAGGTCTTGATGACCTTCTTCTCGTTGGCGGCGTTCGCAGCGTCGATCTTCTTGAGCAAGTGATCGTCAACGAACGGGCCCTTTTTAAGGCTACGGGGCATATCGGTTTCTCCCTATCGCCGTGCGCCGCGAGTACGGCGACGACGGATGATGAGCTTGTCGGAATCTTTTTGACGCGCACGGGTGCGGCCTTCGGGCTTACCCCACGGTGATACTGGGTGACGACCACCAGAGGTCTTCCCTTCACCACCACCAAGGGGGTGGTCAACCGGGTTCATAGCAACACCACGGGTTTGCGGGCGCTTGCCCTTCCAGCGGTTACGACCGGCCTTACCAATCTTGATGAGTTCGTGCTCAGCGTTGCCAACGACACCCAAGGTGGCGACGCAGTCAATTTCGACGCGACGCATTTCGGTTGAGGGCAAACGCAAGGTGGCGTAGCCGCCATCTTTAGCTACGAGCTGCACGCTCATGCCAGCACCACGGGCGATCTTGCCACCGCCACCAGGGCGCAGCTCCACGTTGTGGACGACCGAACCGGTGGGGATGTAGCGCATGGGCAGCGCATTGCCGACGCGAATGTCAGCGCCTTGGCCGCTTTGAACCTTGTCGCCCACCTTCAAGCCAGCTGGGGCGAGGATGTAGCGCTTCTCACCATCGTGGTAGTGAAGCAAGGCGATACGGCAGTTACGGTTTGGGTCGTATTCAATGGCAGCAACCGTTGCGGGGATGCCGTTCTTGTTACGACGGAAGTCGATGATGCGGTACTGCTGCTTGTGACCGCCACCGCGGTGACGAGATGTCTTGCGACCGTAGTTGTTACGACCACCGGTCTTTGACTTAGACGCCAGCAGCGACTTTTCCGGTGTGGTCTTCGTGATCTCGGAGAAATCCGAGACCGTCTGGAACCGACGTCCGGGGCTGGTGGGCTTACGCGTGCGAAGTGCCATCTGCTTCTCTCTAGTTCTCGAAGAGGTCGATCTTGTCGCCCTCAACCAAGGTCACGAACGCGCGCTTGGTGTCGGGGCGAGAGCCGGGAGTGTTGGTGCGACGGTTGCGCGTCGTCTTGCCCTTGCGGTTCAAGGTGTTGACGTTGGCAACCTTGACGCCGAACGCCTGCTCAACGGCGTGACGCACGTCGATCTTGGTGGCGTTCTTGTCAATGACGAAGACGTAGGTGCCTTCGTCCATGAGCCCATAGGTCTTTTCAGAAACTACGGGACGAATGAGGACGGACATAGGGTCGCGCATCAGGCCTCGTCTCCTTGGCTGGTGGGAAGCGTGGCGTCGGTGAAGACCACCACGTCGTTGCGAACGATGTCGTAGGTGTTGAGCTGATCAGCCGTCAAGGTCGTGACGTGCTCCAAGTTTCGAAGGCTCAACGTGGCGTTGATCTCTTCGTCCGTCAGCACCACGAGCACGTGCCCATTGGCACCGATGGCTGCCAATGCGCTCAGGGCGTCCTTGGTCTTGGGGGCATCGAAGTCAAACTTGTCAACCAAGATGACGTTGCCTTCAGCGGCACGGTCAGACAAGGCTGAACGCAGGGCGAGACGAACCATCTTCTTCGGGGTCGCCTGGTCGTATTTGCGAGGCTTGGGTCCCATGGCCACACCACCACCGGGCATGGACGGAACACGGCTCGAACCTTGACGAGCACGACCGGTGCCCTTTTGGTTGAACGGCTTAGCGCCACCACCGCGCACTTCGGCGCGAGTCTTGGTGGATTGGGTGCCGGCACGCTTTGCGGCGAGCTGAGCGGTAACCACCTGGTGCATGACGGGGACGTTGGGCTCAATGCCGAAAATCTCAGGTGCCAAGTTGACGGTACCGAGCACCTTGCCCGCAATGTCCTTGCGCTCGACCTGGCGAGCAACCGGAGCGGGACGATCTTTTTGAATCGGTCCGCGAAGCATCATCTCAGTCATCGGACACCACCCTTCGCCTTGGGCGTCGCTACCTTGACCGAGTTGCGGATGACGACGGTTGAGCCATTCGAACCAGGAACCGCACCCTTGACCAAGAGCAACTGACGCTCAGGGTCCGCCGCCACAATGACGAGGTTGGTGATGGTCGTACGCTCGCCACCCATGCGGCCAGCCATACGCGTTCCCTTGAATACGCGACCAGGAGTCGAGCAGCCACCGATGGAACCAGGAGCACGGTGGTGCTTGTGGTTACCGTGAGATGCTCCTTGGCCCTTGAAGTTGTGGCGCTTCATGCCACCGGCAAAGCCCTTACCCTTCGAGACGGCGATGGCGTCAACGCGCTCACCCTTCTCAAAGAGCTCTGCGGTGATTTCTTGACCGACGGTGTAGTCGCCTACCTCGTCGATGCGCAGTTCCACAACCTTGTCGCCAGGCTCAACGCCGGCAGCAGAGAAATGCCCTGCCTCGGGACGGGTGAGCTTGGATGCCTTCTTCGAGCCCCAGGTGACTTGAAGCGCGGCGTAACCGTCGCGCTCGCCTGTCTTGACCTGGACTACGCGAACCGGCGCAACATTGATCACGGTAACGGGTACCACGCGGTTGTCCTCGTCCCAGACCTGTGTCATGCCGACTTT